>NZ_JBLXHT010000001.1:0-661932 GCF_048259265.1 Kiloniella sp.
GTTTTAGAAAAATAACAATAATTAATTTAATTTCGATAATTATAAATAAATTTCAAAAATCCAAAAAAAATGATTTTCTCAAAAATCCGACCCTAAGTTTTAAATACGTTAAAACTAAAAGGGATTTTTAAAATGAATACTAACCTAGTTGATACGTTTATTAATACGACCATTTGGGATTTGGTTTGGGAACTACCAAAAAATCTAAATAAAGCCGATAGGGATAAATTAGTACAGGCTGGGGAGTGGATGGAAGAAGCCTTCTCCCTTGCCCGTGGCATTCAAAGCACTCCAGCCAATAATCCTGCCGAAATATTTGCCCGCGAAGATGCCAAACAGATGGTCGTGGATTTAATTGAAGAATTTTATGGGGTGTTAGACCAATTAAATCTTCAGTCTGAGATATATTTGAAAACGTATAAGGTTTCTGATGTTGATTTTGACCTCTGTGGGTCAGAAAATTTCTTTAGAGTTAATTATTTAAATATTTCTATTTCAAAAATAAAAGAAGTTGCTCTTCGAGTAATTAAATAATCGAAAATCCACAGTCAACCTAGGCTGGCTGTGGGTTTTAATTTATTTTTGGGCGTAATTAAATTCGGAATTAAATAAAAAAACATTGAAAATTTCAGTTTTTTTATACCCAGAAAAATTTTTCAAAAAGACCCTAATTATTTTTCAAAGCAATTAACCTTTGGAGAAAATAAATGTTTGGACCTGGTCGTAAAAATATCGTTGTGAAGAAAAAAGCTACTTTTCGTGGTTACTTTCAAAGCAACAAATTGAATCGCAGGATAGCCTTTGAATCAAACAATGAATTTAATGCCTGTAAGCTTATAGAAGTTGATCCCGGCGTAACTGATTATAAAGAGCAGCCAGCCGCGATCCCCTATGAACTCAATGGTCGATCACATACATACTACCCAGATTTTTGGGTTAAGAAATACGGGCAGGAAACTTTTGTTGAAGTTAAGCCCGCTGAAATATTGAAAGACCCAGAAATTCGATCAAAGTATGGAGCGATAGAAGAGGCCCTTAAAGGGCAGGGGTATAAGTTTACATTACTAGCTGATGATGAAGCAGCTAAACAGCCACGCTTAAGAAATTCAGAGCTCTTACTTCGTTATGCTCGTTCTGAATACAGCTACCAAGATGTTGAAGCCATCAAGTCTCTCTTTATTCGAAGTCGTGAAGTCACTCTTCAGTGCTGTTTTCGAGCGCTGAAGTTTGAAAATTCAATTCAGAAAACTTACGCGATGGTCTGCGCTGGAGTGCTCTTAGTGAACACGGGTGAAGAAGACATTAATTCAAACACAATTGTGACGTTAGCAAAATAAGGGGGAATAAATAATGGTACAGGCAAAAAGAAATTCAACAGCTCTAAAATTCTCCGTTGGAGAAGCGATTCAAATTAAGAAAGCTCATTTTAAGGTGCTCCGTTTGGTTGGTGACGAAGTCTATTTGGAACAAGAAGAAACATCACATATCAAGCAATTTAACATGCACGATATTATCGATCTCTATTTTGATGGCCAAATCAGACTTGGAGAGTGGCGTCAGGTTGCTGGAAACGATAATTGGCAACGACCTTTTAGTAGCTTTACTGAGAGAGATCAAAAAGCGGCTCTTCGTACAGAGGCATATCTAAAAGCAGTTCATGAAGCTATGCCTGACAAGTTGAATGATCGTAAAATCGACGTAATTGTTAAATCTGTGAACCCTGCTGACAAGGGGATGTCCTCTCGGCAAATCAGAAGATGGTTGGTACGTTGGCTGAATGCTGGCAAGGATATTAAAGCTGTTGTTCCTGGAAATCGTTTCAAAGGAAATAGGACTGAACGGCACCCATCTCTATTAAATGACTTTATCAAAGAGGCAATTGATGAAGTTTACCTGGACCGCACAAAAGGGACGGTAGAGGCAGCTTATCTTTATGTCCGTAAGTGGATTAAGGCTTACAACAAACCGCTATCAGATTCTGAGCGTATGCCATTTCCATCCAAGTCAACTCTCTACAAAAAGATCAAAAAAATCGATCCATATGAAAAAGCCCTTAAAAGGGAAGGACCAGAGATCGCTGATAAGATCTTTGAGCCAATCTTTTCGATGAAACGTGCAACACGACCCATGCAAATTGTTCAAGTGGATCATACCAAAGTGGACATCATGGTTACAGTTAAAGGGGAAAATACTGTTCAAAGGGTTTGGTTAACGCTTGCAATAGATCAGTATTCCCGAATGGTTGTGGGGTTTCATCTGTCCTTAAAAGACCCTTCTTATAATTCACTTGCATCTTGTTTGAAGCACATGATCCGCCCCAAGACCAATTATAGACAAGAGTGGCCTTGCTTTGGTTGTGCTGAAGAGATCCTTGTTGATAACGGCGCAGATTTTCATTCTACGGCGTTTCAAGATCTTTGTGCCACTCTTGGGTCTAATCTTCGTTATTGTGAGGCGGCCCGTGGACGCCAAAAGCCTCATGTTGAGAGATTTTTTAAATCTCTAAATCATCGTTTATTCCACCTACTTCCTGGAACTACTTTTGAAAGCCCATTGAAACGAGGTGATTATAATTCTGTGGAGCAAGCGGTAATTGATTTTGATGCCATGGTGCAAATTCTCGAAGAACATATTGCCACTGATTATAACAAGAAGTGGCATAGAGGCATTAATGACAGCCCTCTAAATAAGTGGAACAAGGGGGTGGAATTATACCCTGTACATGTTCCATCCAGTGTTGCTGATCTAGATTTAATTTTTGCTCACTCTAGGCAACAAGTTGTTAGCCGAAAAGGTGTTGAGATTAACTGTACGCATTATAATTCGAACAAATTAAACGATCTTTATGCCCGGCATGTTGGTGAAAAGGGCAAAAAATTTGTCATCAAGTATAACCCGGAAGATATGACTAAAGTATGGGTACAGGATCCCGCTAGTGGACTCTACATTGAAGCTTATTGTCTGGATCATGACAGCATTGATGGCATCACTTACGATGATCAGAAGCGAGCAATGGCTCAAGTACAACTTCAGCGTAAAAAAGTTGAAGGACAATATTTTGATGAACTTCCAACGGAAAATCTTTCGGACAAATTCAAGGTTGGAAGACTGCGTGAAAAATCAACAAGAAAACCCCGTCGTCTACCAAACGACAAAGCCGTTCTTGGGCCAAGAAATACCCCTGATAATTTTGATGGGTTTCTAGGTATCGACGGTCCGGTTGAGGATGTCTTTGAAGATCCAGCTGACCCATATGATGACGGAAGTCGAGTTATAACCGAAGACGATGGTTTTGAGGATTTTTACCTCAATCAACCAGATCTAGACGATTAATAACAAAAATAATTTTAAGGAATTTTATAATGGAAAATAATTTTTATCAAAACATCCAAAAGCTTGGAACGTTGACTTCTTTGTACGTCGACAATCAGCAAACATTATTTGCAAAAGAAGATCTGAAGGCATTTTTAATTTCTGAAAAAGCTTCTGAAACCAGTAGTTATTATACGCTTCTGGGTGAGGCCGGGGCTGGAAAAACTATGTTCGTCAAGCAATTCTGCAAAGCGAATAGTCGTATTAATTCTTTATATGTGAAGTTGCCTTCTGCTTGCACAAGGAAGGCCGTTGCTCAAAGTATCCTGTTTGAATTAGAGGATCCAAATTATCTACGAACGGGTGCGACCAGTCACAATATGATGGCACGGACAAAGCATTGGTTACAAAAGAAAAACATTGGACTTATTTTTCTAGATGAAGCCCAGCAACTGATTGAAAGTAAAAATGAGAAAGTCATTTATGATACATCTGAGTGGTTAAAGGATGCGGTAAGCGATTGGGGAATTCCAGTTGTGTTTGTCGGCTTACCAAAGTTTATCGATGTAATAACATCTAACGATCAATTTAGCCGTCGTAGGTGGGGGCATACTGAGTTTCCTGAGGCGATATGGGAAAATATGACTGATCGTAAGGAATGGTGCTCATTCCTTCACGAAGTTGAAGGAGGCTTACCCTTTCCTACAGAAAGTAACTTGTCTTCACCTGCGATTGCACACGCTATATTACAAGCTACCGGGGGCATGAGAGGTATAGCAATTCAGTTGATTATTAGGGCTGCTAAATTCAGCCTTTCTGATGGAGAGTTCTCCCTCAGTGTACGGAAATTTTCCCGGGCATACCAAGATTTAAGTTTGGGTGTTCAAAACCCCTTTAGTGGTCTTCGCGAGAAGGCAGTAGCCTAATGAAATTATTAGAAACCCCTGCCCCGCACACTGATGAAAGCCTGCATGGCTACCTGATGCGGTTATCAGATCTTAGTATGTATGACTCTCTTCATTGGATCAGCGAGCTTGTAGACGCTAATACCTACTCTCCTGCGGGATTGATTAACTTGGCGCAGCATGCTGGTGCTCTAACAAGTTATGTTGGGCAGGATATAAATACCTTGATGGAGATTGGGTATACACGAGGAGCATCAAAGAAAGCCCCAATGCAGGCATTTGGGGGACAGTTGATCCGTCGGGATATTGTGGATCTGAAGGCCTCAAAAGTATGCCCTGAATGCCTAAAACAGTCTAGCCATCATCGTCAGCTCTGGGATTTGGCAATTTTTACACATTGTCCAGATCATGGATGTGCTCTTTTTAGCAACTGCCCATCTTGCAACACAAGGCTGACTTGGAGCCGTCAAACACTGGGACGTTGCAAGTGTGGCTTTGAGTTGCAAACGGCTTGTGATGTTGAAGAAGCCCACTCAGTCAGAGAATTGATGAAGACAATTAAAGTCAGCGCGGGAATACATGTTGATTATAAATTAGCAACTCCATTCCGGGAGCTGAGTGATCTCAGTGTTATGGATTTGAACAAGGTTATTTCTTTACTGGGATTTCTATTAGGTAAGGTAAATAGTTGCGATCTGTCTCGATTGATTGGGCTTTCGACGATAGATCGCAAAGAGTTACTTTTGGAAGCCTCAGAATTATTGGTGGATTGGCCAAATAATTTTTGGAAACAACTCGACAAATTTAAAGAGGGACGAGAAGCCCAGGGCTTCAAAACAGCTGGTCTACGTAAGATGTTTGGTACGGTTTATGTCCGCCTTTACGACTCAGAGAATACGACGGCCTTTAATCTGTTTCGAGATGCTTTCAAAAGTTATTTAACTAGCCGGGGATTGGCGGGGACAATCAAAAATCAAGGTTCTACTTTCGTATGGGGAGCCATTAGAGATAAGAAAACTCTCAATCGAAATGAAGTTGAAAAGCTTTTAAAGATTGGCCCAAAGAAAATTCAATGGCTCGAGGAGACTGGTGTTCTCAATCCAGTCACGTTGGAATCAATAGAGAAGAAATACCGTAACTACACTGCAGAGAATGTTAATCAGGCTAAGAGCTATCTTGATAGCCTGATAAGTTTGGATGACCTCTGTCGAATTATTGGTATCAGCCGTCAGGTCGGAGATGACTTGGCCGCCCATGGGCTGTTAAACGCAGTCCGTGGACCCAATGTGGATGGAAATAGGAACTGGGTCTTTTCTTCTACAGCACCACAGGACTTTCTAAA
This sequence comes from Kiloniella sp., assembly GCF_048259265.1. Taxonomy (NCBI): domain Bacteria; kingdom Pseudomonadati; phylum Pseudomonadota; class Alphaproteobacteria; order Rhodospirillales; family Kiloniellaceae; genus Kiloniella; species Kiloniella sp. Next base: position 5,560 of record NZ_JBLXHT010000001.1, read on the forward strand.
TAGTTTGGCTAAGAAGACTGTAACTAGCAAAGGCATCTCATCTCAAGATTTGGTTAGCCTTAACGAGGCATTTTCAGGGCTGCGGCAATACGGAGTAAGCCACCTGGATGCGATAATGATGGTTCTAGGCGGTGAACTATCGGTCTATTTGCAAAGGGATCCGCCAAAGGTTCTTGGAGATATTCTCGTAAGAAGGGGGGATTTATCTGTCCAAGGCATTCTTCAAATGAAGTCAGGTATCCGGTCGCTTGTAACGACTTAGCTTTCATAACCACAGGAGATGAATTTGATCTGTGTTTTATTCGATAAATGGGGACTTACCGAGCAGGAAGGGTGTGAAATTCTCGGATGTACTCTAGGAGAATACCAAGTGTTGAAAACGGGTGAAGACGAAGGTGTTGAGGCTAAGGTTAAAGAGAGAATAACGGAGGTATCTAGAATAAATAAGGGATTGCGTTTGTTGTTTAAGGATCCAAAAAGAGGAGAGGCCTGGGTCAAGAAACCCAACAAAGCATTTGAAGGACGGTCAGCTTTTGAGATTATGAAATCCGACCTAGTAAGAGTAAGGAAATATCTAGAAGCAGAACTTTGGTAAGTGGGAGAATCATCAAGAGAAATAAATGAATGTTGGTTTTATTGGGAGTGAAGCGAATATGATTTTAGTAAAAATTGATGTGGTATCTGGCGGAGATTATGATCGGCAAAAACAAATCGGTGCCGTTGAAATTGCGAATATTACCGGGTTTGGAACCGGGAGAATAAGTTCCGATTATAAATATAGGCTTTTCTCTGAAGATGGTGAGAAGCAGTTTGAGGGAAAAATCCTTGATTCATATAATACCAACGTATTTCAACTCATTTCAGAATGTTTGAATGCTTGGCGGGATGGGTGGATTGAAACACCGGATCATCATGGATTAGGTGGAACTCGTATCTGAGTATTTATTTTTTATTTAATGGTTGAGTGATGACAAAATAGCTCGGGATTTCCCGGGCTATTTTTTTGTGCTTTTTCTGAGAAAGAAATTTGCTTATTCTTGTCTCGGACACATCTTAAAATAAGGCCCGGCTCCCTGAGCCGTGATTCGCATAATGTGCCTTATGTGGAGTAAATCAGAATAATTTTGTGAAATGACACTATTTGGGTTCAAGATTTAGGCGGGTGACATCTTATGTTTCATTTTTAGGCTTTGTTTAAGGTCTGAAATTGTCTAGAAACCTTAAATTCCGTTTTTTTTCGATGACAACTTATGTGACGGCCTGCAGCGAAAGCAATAAAATCGCCGCGTTATTTTACAAAGCATCAGGTTAAACTTCTCGAATCTCGTATTGCTGATGATTTATCGATGATTGAAGCTTCAAGAATCATGGGCTGCTCATATGCGCATGTAGATGTTTTCGTAAAAGCGGGCATGCTAGTTCGCCACAACAATGGTGCGGGTGCCGAGCACTTGTCGGCTGAGGAAATTCGAGCTTTTGTTGCCCCAATCGGCAAGTTGGAGGCAATAGGAAACAACGCTGATCTAGTGCCAATCACCAAAATCTATTCGCATTGTCAAAGAAGAATTTGTGAAACCTATAGCTGCTTTCTTGATGGCAAGCTTCAGCGCGCATATTCAAATCCTGATGTGAATGGGCTTTCCGGTTTAATGGTCGATGCAACTGAGGTGTTGAACGCATTGTCCGGCGGGGTAGAATGTGAACACACAAGACTCTGTGAGGTGATGACTGCGCAGCACACTGATGCTCGAACATTGCGCAGGCTGGCTGGGCAAAATATCCTGAGACTCTTCAAAGAACAACATCCAAGGACTCGGTTCATGCGCACCTATGTGGATAAGCATACCTTGGAGAAATTTAATGAATCTTACATCACTCTTGGCTGCCTAGCGAAAATTGCTCAAACAACTACCACAGGGCTTTCGAGTAGACTTGACGCAGCTTGGATAAAGCCTGTGTTCCCTATGGGGGTGAAAAACCGGGTTTATCTGAAAAACGATGTAAAAGATTATTACAAACCAAATTGTGAATAAGAGAAGCCTACGGTTTGATTTGGTATGGCAAGCAATGACCTGAATGCGGACTTTTCTGCCGTTGCTTCTTGGTATGTGAATGGCTGCTATCAGCCTATCTGACTCTAGGGAGCAGACAGAACTTTTCTTCGTCCGTCCCAAAAGTGAGGATCTTTTGTTAAACTTGGTTTATTTCAAACGCAGCCAATGGATGCGTCGTTAGCCGTTAAGACAGGTATTCAAAACCTTTAGCATCGACGATTTTTGAGAGTCAGTTGCACCGTCCCACATATCATTATGTTGAATAGCCTTTGCTTTCCAAATCATCATTCCTAGTGCTTCTTGATTTTCAACTGTTGGGAAAACTCCTTGATCTGCTTCATAATCACTAGAACGGAGTGAGCATATCCGCGGGGAACTTGTCCGTGGGACGGGCATACGTCTATGATCGAGAGTAAAAGCGATCTGGACGGCTTCCGGAAATTCAGTTGCATACAACATTGTTGTATCTCCCCCGTTTGAATGGCCAACTAATACAGTCATTGCTTCTGGTTGGACAATCCCCTTTGACTGGAACGATGCCACAACCGCGCGAATATCATCCACACCTGATTGCCAATTGGGTCGACGGGTCACTTTGGGATCACCTTCGATGACCAACGGTGGATCTCCAGGCAATGCATGTTGAATGCTCGCAACGATAAATCCTTGGTTAGCAAGGTGTTCAGCAACGAATGAATATGCCGTGTATTGCCCCCCGTATCCGTGAGAAATAACTGCCAATTTGGTTTTGTCTTGTTGCTGCGGGTTTTGATAAAGCATGACTGGAATAGTTCGATTACGCTGTGCGTCTATAACCTCCGTAGGGTGTAGGTTAACTTGTGCACTTGCAGTTGTGGTTGCGACTACAAGCGACGTAAAAGCCAGATACCAAGAGATTTTTTTCATAAAGTGAGCCTTGTTTTTGATACGCTATAGAATTTTTCAGATTTGGTGAGGTTCAATTAATTAGCAAACATGTCTTTAGGATTCAGTGTGCAAGTTTATTGTTAGGAGTAACATTATGTCGTAATGTAAAATCAGTCATCCATAAAGTTTCGAGTTTTCCCAATCTCCATAGTATCCAATATACATGCGAGAATCTCTGTCATCGATGTGGTGAGCAGTATTCAGCAATAGGGACTCCAAGCGGCCATTTAACGGAGTTACCAATAGTGTTAAATCAGCCTGTCGCCAATGTCGGCTGAGCGGACTAAGTAGCCTTTGGTATTCGATAGTAATCGATTTCATTCCAAATCGAGAGCTAGTGGCTTAACGGCATCCAAAGCGAATTCTGACAAAGCTTTAATCTGATCAGTGGGACAGATTGTCTCATTCATAACTCTGCAGAACCCTGCAACAGAGCAGCAAATCGAAATGTATACAGAATCGTAGTGAGCAATAATATTGTCTTTTTGATCCATGCCACAATTTTGGATTTTATTAAATAAGTCATAGCTATAATACGATCCATGAACGATTTCGGAACTAATGTCGTAAATCACGCCTTCAACGCCACTAAACATAACTCCTGCCGTCGGGGTCTTTGAGTTCAAGTCAATAATCATATCTTCTCGCCCCTCTTTGAAAGCTGATCGGCTCCGGTTTTTACCGGAGAACTCGCTAAGCGCCTCCCGTATAAGAGGGCTCCGCCGATCAAGTTCTAAAGATCGTGAGGCCTTTACCTCATACGAACCGACATTTCGATGTTTTGGTTGCGATTTGAAGGCCTTATACACGGAGTAGAGCTCTGCTCGTTTTGCGCGTTAGTGCACAGTAAGATCCAACCAAACAGGTTTCATAAAATATTCTTGCAAGCGCGATTGATTCACGCACCTGCAACCCAAGTGTCTACCTAGGTTTTAGTATGGAAAACAGAGTACTCACTGCTGATAGTAGGTGCGAGAAAACAACACGATATTGAGTAACACTCAGTTTCTCTGGGTTTAATTTAGATTCCAGAGTAACTAATACAGCGGTCCGATTTAGCTCCACTGCTATCTTTTCGAGAAGTTCATGCTGAACAGAGTGTTCTGGACTAGAAAATTGTTCAACCGATAATTTGATTTCATTTGGCATCGCAACACCAGTTCCGCTTCTTAGATCTTAAAATAGTTCAATAGTGTGTATTGTCGTCCAAGGGTGCCAACTAAGTTGAATTACACACTTCCAAGGAAGGTCCACCAAGGGCTCAAAGCAGCCATCTAATTCTCTCAGCAATTTATTCGCAACTGTTAGAATGGCTATTTTCGATGGGAATAGTGGTTATTTACTATGAGCGCTGATATTCTCAGAGGTTAGATATCATGCGTTTACCAATACTACAGGGCCAAATAACGTGGCATTTCACAGATACTTGAATAAATGGAACACGTTGCTGATTCTAAGTGTTTTAGAATATGATTAAGCTTGATAAATTTGTCAGAGTTTTGCGAGCTTCTTCCTGTAATATCCCCATCTTTAAGGTGCTTTTAAGGCTTGAATAGGTTCTTTTGGTCGGCTTTTTAAACTACGACACCAGCACATTTTGCTGTATTTTTGATATGTAGATTCATTGCTTTTTCTGCAGCATTCGCGTCGCGCTCGTGTAGTGCTTTGATTATTGCGCGATGTTCGGCGATAGATTCTGCCATTCTGTTCACTGCTGTAAAGGGTATCGGCTGGCGTTGCGTTTCTATAAGTAAAGGAACAATTGATTCATATTGCTGAGAAAGTAATACGTTACGGCATTTCCTTGCTATATGTTGATGAAATGCCTGATCTTCCTCTACATTGACAATCAGATCATTGTTTTCCCATGCCGCTTCCATTCTATCTGTCGCAGTTTTTAATATATTAATATCATCTGCTGTCGTTGTTTGGGCTGCATGCTTTGCAAGACGTCCTTCGAGTAACATCCGTACTTCAAATACGTCACTCATGTCATACCGTTTTGCGTAACGCCAATGAGTACTATCCGGGGGCGGATTGGCGTTTGGGTCACAGACAATGGTTCCGCTTCCTGAATACGTTTTGACAAAACCAAGTGTTTCAAGTGTCATTAATGCTTCACGGAGGGATGATCGTGAAACACCGAGTTTTTCTGCCAGTTGACGTTGTGATGGAAGTCGCTGTAATGCCTCTATCTCGCCGGATTGTATCATCTTTTGAATTTGGCGTGCAACGGTTTGTGACACCGGGGTCCGGTCAATCATAGTTTTGTCTAAATCCACTTTTGTGTTCATTCATTTATCCAAACTTTACAGTTTATATCTGTAACGGGAAATTATTTTCTTGACGCGGCATCGGATTGACTCCCTAATTGGTCCGACCGGTATGACCAATTATCGGATTAAAAACAAGTCAAAATTAGGGAGAAGTCGGAAATGCTATTTAAGAAATTAAAAACTGTATTCGCTACTGCTGCACTGGCGAGTGGGATTACAACGACTGTTTATGCCGATACGCTGCAAGTTGGAGCAAATATCGGGAATGTACCTTGGGAATTTCAAGACGAGACAGGCGCAAATGTAGGGTTTGAAGTTGATTTGGTGACAAAAGTTGCATCGCGCCTCGGTCATGATGTGGAAATTGTTAACATTCCTTTCAACGGACTGTTTTCTGCTGTTCAGTCAGGCCGAATAGATGTCGCGATATCTTCAATTACAATTACCAAAGAGCGTTTGGAATCTGTTTCTTTTGCACAGCCTTACTATGACAGTGACCAGTCCCTTACAGTTAAAGCAGGAGGCCCTGAGTCTGTAGCAGAAATGTCAGGTAAAGTTGCCGGTGTTGATACAGGTTCAACGGGTGATGTCTGGGCAACGAAGCACAATGCTGAAGTCGGGTTTTCTGAGATCCGTCGTTATGAAGGTTTGTCATCTGCGATGCTTGATCTTACAGCTGGACGAATAGACGGTTATATCTCTGATATTCCTGCCTTGTTATACTACGTCAAAGACAAGCCTAGCCTGAAAGTTGTCGCCCGTATTGAAACTGGCGAACGATATTCAATGATGTTCAAAAAAGATGCAGCACTTGTAGCGCAGGCGAACGATGTTTTGACCGAATTGAAGGCTGAAGGTTTCCTCGCTAGCTTACATGAAAAGTGGTTTGGTGTGACGCCTGAAGACACAACATCGACTGTAACTGTGATGGATATTCCTTGATCCTGAGAAGCTAAATCATGCCCGATCAGACATCCTGATTGGGCATTACTCTGAGTAATGGGAATATCATGGAACTTATCGAAACCTTTTTTAATTCTGAGGTCCTAATCAGAGCATTTCCAATGCTTATGAAAGGATTGTGGATCACGATAAAACTTGGAACTGTAAGTATTGTTGCAGGTCTGATTTTGGGTCTTCTTTTGTCGCTTGTTCGACTTTATGCACCGTCTTCGGTGCAATTTTTAGCGCGTGTTTATATTGATATATTCCGATCACTGCCGTTATTGGTTTTATTGATTATTGTTTATTACGCATTTCCGTTTATCGGTATTCGCTTGTCGCCGTTTTGGTCAGCGATGCTCGCCTTAACGTTAGTATCTGCTGCTTATACCGCGGAAATTTTCCGTGCAGGAATTCAGGCAATCCCAAATGGTCAGTTCGAAGCTTCACAAGCTCTTGGCCTAAGTTATCGGCATATGATGCTTGATGTAATCTTACCGCAAGCAGTTAAAATCGTTATTCCTCCGCTGACGAACAACTCTATTAATGTTGTCAAGGATACTGCGCTCGCTTCGGTTGTTGCGATGCCTGATTTGCTCAAGCAAGCAACCCAAGCTCAGGCTCTATCAGCAAATCCAAGCCCGCTAATCGGGGCTGCGATTATATATATTTTGTTTCTTTGGCCGTTGGTGGCCGCTGTGTCTCGAATGGAGCGCAGGTTTGGGGCAGGAGAAAGCTGATGACTGGTTTTGTAAGTATAAAAAACCTTGAGAAACACTATGGTGACTTCAAGGCTTTAAAAGGCATTGATCTGGATGTTGCCGAAGGTGAAGTTGTGTGCGTTGTTGGCCCGTCTGGTTCGGGAAAATCAACGCTAATTCGCTGCATAAATTGCCTTGAAAAGTTCGAACGCAGTAGTGAAATAATTGTGGACGAAACCCCTGTAATACCGGGGAAATCACTGGCTAAAATTCGCGCTGAAGTCGGTATGGTCTTTCAATCGTTCAATTTGTTTCCACACCTGAGCGTACGTCGAAATGTTATGCTGGCTCCTATGCGGGTGCGCGGAGCTAGTAAGGTGGATGCTGAAGCGCATGCTGATACGCTTTTGAAGCGTGTCGGAATTTTTGAACAGGCGGATAAATATCCAAAACACTTATCAGGTGGACAACAACAACGTGTAGCTATTGCGCGTGCGTTAGCAATGGAACCTCGCGTAATGCTATTTGACGAGCCAACGTCTGCGTTAGATCCAGAAATGGTGGGCGAGGTTTTGGATGTCATGAAGAGTTTGGCAGATACTGGCGTCACAATGATTGTGGTTACTCACGAGATGGGTTTCGCCCGCCAAGTTGCCGACCGAGTTATTTTTATGGATGGTGGTGAAATTATAGAATCGGGTACCCCTGACGATATATTTTCCAACGCTAAAGAAGTTCGAACACAGAATTTTTTGAGTGCTGTGTTGAACCATTGAGCGGAGAGAGAAGCAAAATGAGTGTAATAAAAAAACAAATAGATCAGGAATTTGTTCAATCACATTTCCCGGGACTAAAAAGTAAATGGACATTCTTTGATAATGCTGGCGGATCACAAACAGTGGCCGGTGCTATTGAAAAAATCACTGATTTTTTAACGCATCGTGATGTGCAGATAGGGGGAACTTACGACGTATCACTGGCTGCTGCCGAAGCACTTATGGATGGGCGTAAGGCTGTTCAGCTGTTAGTAAATGCGGATCGTGCCGAAGAAATTGTCTTTGGTCATTCGACGACCGCGCTGGTTCAAATTCTTGCGAACTCTATGCGTAGCCAGTTTGTTGAAGGTGACGAAATTATTATCTCGGTTGCGGACCATGAATCCAACATTGGGCCATGGGATCGTCTGCGAGAATTTGGTGTAAAGATAAAATTCTGGCCGATTGATCAAGAAACATTTGAACTGCGTCTCGAAGACTTAGCCGCGCTGATGACAGACCGGACAAAGTTAGTTTGCGTGCACCATGTGTCAAACATATTGGGACAAGTAAACCCAGTTGCAGATTATGCTCGGTTTGTTCATGAGCACGGCGCAAAAATTTGTGTAGATGCTGTTGCTTATGCTCCTCACCGCGCAATTGATGTCGTTGCGTGGGATGTCGATTATTATGTTTTTAGCATGTATAAATGCTACGGACCGCACACAGCTGTTATGTATGGTAAATATGACCTACTGTCTGAATTGGACGGGCAATATCACTACTTCTATGGAAAAGATAAAGTGCCGGGGAAGCTAGAGCCGGGCAATCCAAATTATGAATTGGCTTACAGCACAGTAGGCGTTGTCGATTACCTTATTGCTCTTGGGGAGCATGTTGGTGGAACGGGAACCCCACGTGAGAAGCTGGAGACCGCGTATAATGCCATTACAGAGCGTGAAAATGAGTTGACTGATCAGCTGCTGACGTACCTCAATGGGCGCAATGATTGCCGAGTGATTGGACCTGACAAGAATGTTGCTTCCACGCGTGTGCCGACAATATCTTTTAAACTCGACAACCTAGATTCCAATGATGTCTGTAAAAAGATGGACTCATTTGATATTGCAATCAGATTTGGCGACTTTCATGCACGCCGATTGGTGGAAAGTCTGGGTGAGCAAGGTGCCGGTGGTGTCATACGGGTATCGATGGTTCATTATAATACTACCGAGCAAGTCGATAGTCTCTGTAAGGCTCTTGATGAAATTACCAGCAACAATCTAGCGGCATGAGTGTGGTATGGCTAAATGTGATCTGACAATTCGAGGCGGTACAATTGTTACCGCGACTGATCGTTTCGTCGCGGATATTGGCATCCGAGATGGTGTGATCGTTGAGATATCTGAATCTATAACCGATACATCTGAGGTAATCGATGCCACTGGCTTGCATGTTCTTCCTGGCGGTATTGATGCGCATGTTCATTTAGATCAACCGACATCTGACGGTACCAAAATGGCTGACGACTTTGCAACGGGGACACTTTCTGCCGCGGCTGGCGGAAATACAACTGTGTTACCGTTTGCGATGCAGGTTAAAGGTACATCGTTACGACAATGTGTTGAGGATTATCATCGTAAAGCGGAGGGAAAATGTTTCACTGATGTGTCATTTCACCTTGTCATTTCTGACCCGACGCCTTTTGTGTTGGGGCAAGAATTGCCTGCATTGGTTCGTGATGGATATACATCATTCAAAGTATTCATGACGTATGATGATCTTGTACTGAACGATCAGGAGTTACTAGAAGTCTTTGATGTTGCGCGACAGGAAGAAGCCTTGGTTATGGTGCATGCTGAAGGCAATGACGCAATAAAATTCATGACTCAAAAACTTGAATCTGAAGGCCACAATGCGCCATATTATCACGCTGAAGCACATTCACAGATAGCAGAGCGCGAAGCTACTCACCGTGCAATCAGCCATGCCCAGTTAACAGATGTACCTGTTGTTATTGTGCATGTCTCTGGTCGTGACCCTATGGAGCAAATTCAATGGGCGCGACGTCGGGGAATGAAAGTCTTCGCTGAAACTTGCCCTCAATATATCGCCCTGACAAAAGAAGATCTAAAGGGGCTCAATATGGATTTTCAAGGCGCGAAATATGTTTGTTCACCACCACCGCGTGACACTGATAGTCAGAATGCGATTTGGGAAGGATTAAGCGATGGCACGTTTGATTTATTTTCTTCGGATCATTGCCCTTTTTACTTTGATGCTCCGAACGAAACGGGCAAAAATAACAATCGCGCTCGAACTTCATTCAAATGGGTGCCGAACGGAATTCCAGGTGTTGAAACAAGATTGCCAATTCTGTTTTCGGAAGGGGTAAGCAAAGGACGTATTAGTATTGAACGGTTTGTTGCCTTAACATCATCTAACCCTGCGCGGCTCTATGGACTGTATCCTAAAAAGGGAACGCTTACGATTGGTTCTGATGCGGACATTACATTGTGGGATGATTGCCGCGAGGTAACAATCAGACAAGACGATCTTCACCATGGATCTGATTATACACCTTACGAAGGAATGGTGGTGAAAGGTTGGCCGGTACGCACTATTCTTCGTGGTAAGACGATCATGGTAGAAGGAAAAGTCAGCGATGAAAAAGCAACAGGACAGCACCTGAGACGCGGTAAAAGTGAATTAGGTTATTCCAAAAAGTAACGGCTTTATTTAAGTCAATGTCTTTGGTGATCTCTAAAATTGTTTCTCTATTTACTTACTCCATTTGTGTTGTGCGGATGTGAAATAAATAGGTTAAATTTAGATAGTGAACCGATATGCTCCATTTTAAGGCTTGAAGTTAAGTCTTAAAATTGTTTAGAAGCCTTTAGGCTATGTTATTTCGATGACACCTGATTATGCGCTACTGGACACTACAAAGAAGTTATTTTCTATGTAACCTGTGTTTAGGTGCCTCTTATAGCATTTAATTTTGAGGATATTTCTCAATAAATGTTGAAGAGTGATGAGCGGGTCTTTTCAAAAATGGGGCGTAGAAAATGGATAAAATAAAAGTTGAAGGCGCTATTTACTTTGTTGCATTCCTTTTCTGTATACCATTTGCGAATTGGATGATCGGTAATGTTGGTACCGTTTGTGTCGTTGATGGCCCTTGTCTTTTGCCTGTTGGTCCAGACATCATGGCGCCAAGTGGAGTATTGATGATTGGAGCTGCTCTTGTCTTAAGAGATATGGTTCAGCGACGCTTAGGGAAGAAATGGGCCTTGATTGCAATAGTGATCGGAGCTGCACTATCTGCTTATGTTGCTCCCCCAGCGCTTGTTGTTGCTTCTGCTGTCGCGTTTTTGCTTTCAGAACTCGCAGATTTTGCTGTTTATACGCCGTTACAAGAACGCCGATTAGTGCTTGCCGTCTTAGCCAGTAGCGCGGTTGGCCTTGTTATCGATAGTGTCGTTTTTCTACAGCTTGCCTTTGGAAATTTGGATTTTCTTTTGGGCCAAGTGCTGGGCAAGTCATGGATGGTTTTACTTGCCTTGCCGTTAATTTCGTTGCTTCGAAAAAGAGACCAACGTCTCGGGGTGACTTCTGCATAATCCTTAACCTCGTCCCTATGTTTGGTCATTGACTAAGCGCTAATAAAATACGAGGAATGTTTCAGCCTGTTTTCTGCTTAGGTCTCTTTTCCACCAAACAATTTGTTCAGCAAAAACAAGCTAAACGCTACCGACGGTCCTATCAAAACAGCAAACAGCACAGTACCGAGGCCGACAACACCGCCGAGAGACCACCCGATGATTACGGCAGATAGCTCTATACCACTTCTGATCCAGGCAATTGGTAAATTGGTTTGTTGCTGTAGCCCGGTCATCAGGCCATCTCTTGGTCCCGGTCCTAGATTGGCGATCAGGTAAATGCCGCTGCCCAAGCCTGTTACCAGAATACCCAGAATGGTGAGCAAGACCTGGAAGATATAGCCATTGGGTGTGGGGATGTAGGGGAGAACAAATTCCAGAACAAGCGCAATGATAATAGCGTTCAGGATGGTGCCAATGCCCGGCACCTGTTTGAGTGGCCACCACAAAATAAGCACGGTCATGCTGACGATGAAGGTCGATAAACCTATGGTCCAGCCCGTCTGTTGGCTTACACCTTGTGCCAAGACGGTCCAGGGGCTTACGCCTGTTCCTGCTGCGATAAGAAGGGCTTCGCCAAGGCCAAATATTGTCAAGCCAACGATCAACAAGATCATGGTGACAAGGCCGGGCCGCAAATTCAATGGCTTCGGCGAACTCCAAGACAGGGTAGGAACACCCTTGATGGAGAGGAAGGAGAGGCGTGTGAAAATTTTCATAACAGGTCCAGTATCAGAGTGCGCGCATTATGCGTTTTTTATCTTAGATCTCTGATCATAGACTGCGCATAAACGGAGAGCGGCGTAGGTGGGTTTGGTCTTTTGCCGCTGTAATAATTTCCAATAGCTTGTTTTTATCTTTTGGTAAGTTGCCCGCCAGTGGTAAACAATTCGATGCATGGTTAGAACGAAAGATAATCGGCTTTTGCGGGTTCAGAAGTTTGAGCAGTTGTTCTTGTTCCAGAAGAATTGCATCGTCGTCTTGGAACGTAAAACCCTCTTCTTGCTCAGCCATAAACTCATCAACAGTCGCCTCATCAAGGGTGAGTTGCAAGGTTGAGAGATAGGTCGGTGGATGATCGTTGATCAATTGTGCGGTACTTGCGATATGATCTTCCCACCCCGCCTGTCCGGCGAGCCCGAGGATTACCGTGGCGGATACCTTCAACCCAGCCGCATTCGCATTGTCCAGAGCCATACCGTGGGTTTTGTGCGAGGCACCTTTGATCACGCGCTTGAGGACCTGTGTCGAGCCTGATTCTATGCCCATGTATACGAGGCTGAGCTTCATCGCTTTCAATTCGCGTAATTCATCAACAGATTTGTCGATCAGGTTCTTCGGCGTTGCATAGGCTGATACCCTTGTCAGCGCGGGGAATGTTTCGTGGAGCTTGTTTAAGATTGCGCGCAGATTGTCCATTGACAGGGTGAGGGCATCACCATCGGCGAGGAAGACGCGGTTTGCCGTGGGCCACTCTTGCGCAGCGCGGTCGATATCTGCGAAGACCTGATCTAGTGATCTGGCCCGGTATGTTTTTGTCTTATACATAGAACAAAAGGTGCAATAATTTGCAGAGCACCCAAGCGTCGCTTGTATGATCAGGTTGTTCCCTTCACTCGGAGGGCGATAGAGCGGCATATCGTAATAGATGGTTCTTCCTCCTGTTGGGGGACCGTATATGATTTATGCGTCAGTTTTAAATAATGCAATAGACTTTAACGGTAAGGATTATGGTCGCAATTTATGGAACGTCTAGTTGCTATCTCACCATCTTTTGTTGAATGCTGTACAGCATTACAATATTCACCTGTTTCCCGTCTGACGACAGGGGAACAAAAATTGTTTCATCCCTCTCCATAACACCGTTTGAATTTGGGATATTTGAATCGTCGTAGGCTATGCCTTTTTCATTGATGACGTGGCCGTAATTTCCCCACGCGTCTTCCCAGGAATTTGCATGAAAGTTATCTTTCACAGCCTCACCTGTCGGATCTTTCCCCCTCACTGCAACTTCGTTTGTTCCGACGAGGCGATAGGTGAGCTCTTTGGTTTCACTGTTGACGTCTACCAATGTAATGCCGGGTAAAAAGCGAACCATTTCGATTGGGTCAAAATTGCTCCGAGAAGGGACGGCACCATTTTTACACTTTGATTTCCACATTAGGTAAAATGCAGCAATTCTGTTGTCGCACTGATCTAGAAAGCTCTCTTCAAAAACCCGGGCATTAAATTTCATAGGTTTTGTCATGAAGGACTCTTTCGGAAGTGACGCGAATGTGACGTGATGTAGAGTGGAATTAAAGGTAAGCCGAAGTATGTGATAGTCTATATTTAACTAAACCTAAACCGTTTTGTAAGAGGGGAACATTTTGGTCGAGCTCTATTTGCATCCTTCGTTATTTTTTGTGATGACCTTCAATCGGATAATTTACTCCGAAGGTTCTCTTTGTATGCTGTAAAGCATAACAATATTTACGTGTTCTCCGTCAGAGGATAGTGGCAGAAATATCGTTTCATCACCGACGATGATGCCGTTTGAATTTGGTATGTCCAAATCATCAAAAACGATGCCTTGGTTATTGATGGCATGGTTATAATTTTGCCAGGTGTCTTCCCAAGTTGTTGCGTGGAAGTGTTCTTTCACACTATCGCCTGTGGGATCTTTCCCGCGAACAGTGACTTCGTTTGTCCCGACCAAGCGATAAGTTAAATTTTGGGTTTCTTTATCAACATCAACCAACGTAATGCCGGGCAAGAAACGGACCATATCGATTGGATCAAAGTCGCTTCGAGAAGGGATGCGGTCATCTTTACACTTTGATTTCCACATTTGATAAAAGGCAGCTATTCTATCGTCACATCTCTGCAGAAAACTCTCGTCAAAACCCCGGTTATAAAATTTTTTAGGTTTTGTCATTAAAAGTTGCCTTCAAATGTGAAACTCAAGAAAAACGTGTGTGCGGTGTGGCCCTCATAGCAGGAGTGTGATGCAAATAGGTTAAAATTTGTATTCAAAAAAGCCAAACAATTTTTGAGGAATGCTGATTAACTGTTGATGCTTTGCTGACTTCACGCTTTGATATACGTAAGGAATTTTTAGACCGTAATATCTTGAAACGAGGTAATGTTGGGTGATTGATAATGATTGATGAAGAGCTCAAAACAGCTGAAGCCCTGATTGATAAAGGGATTGAATTCGGGGTTGCCTATGGATTTCAGATCATCGGGGCCATCATTGTTCTAATTATCGGTTTGAAAATAGCGGGCTGGATTGGCGGTAAGGTTACCGGGTTGTGCCTGCGTAAAGAGTTTGATCAGACGCTGTCTGGCTTTGTCGGTAACATCGTCAAAGTTGTTTTGATCGTCTTTGTTATCATCATTACTCTTGGTAATTTCGGGATCAGTACAGCTCCGTTGATCGCACTGGCAGGGGCTGGTGCCTTTGGTGCGACCTTGGCAATACAGGGGCCTCTTTCCAATTATGGCGCAGGACTTTCTATTATTCTGACACGGCCCTTTACCATTGGCGATACTATTATTGTTAAGGGGGGCAGTGGGGTCGTGCACGAGGTCAAGTTGGCCTATACCCAATTAATTGGTGAAGACAAGGAACTGATTACGATCCCGAACAAGCGTATTGTTGGTGAAGTTATCACCAACTCACACAGCAACCGAATTGTCGAAACCCGTATCCCTTTGGCCGGATCAGTAGATGCAGACCGGGCCATTGATGTTTTACGAAGGGTTTTGGAGGGGGATGATCTGGTCCCGAATGAACCCCGTGCCCAGATTGGGGTGCACGATTTTACCTATGGCGGTATTGTTATCGGGTTGCGGTACTGGGTGCCTAGCCAGCGTTATTATCAAGAACGCTATCGTGTGAACACGGCTTTGTTGAGCGCCCTTAAGAGGGAGGAGATAGAGCTGCTGTCCGGCGGTGGTGCTGCCATTGCTTTGAACGATACTTCTGCCGATCTGGAAGAGATGTCGTAAGAGGGCTGCGTTTCTATTGGTCAGAAGTTTTTTGCGATCACTTAATCTTTGCGAGAGGACTGTTCTTCAGAATCTGATAATCGGTCGATCTTACTTTCCAGACTCTCAAAACGGTTGATCAGGGTGAGAAGGTCTTCGTGGGTGATGTTTGCCATCTCGGTGATCTTTTCATCTGTTTCATCGTGTGAAGTTTGCATGGCATCCACGATAATACCGATAAAGAGGTTCAGTACCGCAAAACTTGTGATGATGATAAAAGGAATGAAGAAAATCCATGAATGGGGAAAAATTTCCATCGTCGGGCGGACAATTCCCATGGACCAGCTTTCGAGTGTCATGATTTGAAACAGAGTATAGGCAGAGGACGATATCGTGCCAAACCATTCCTGCATATTCGGGTCAGGGTGTTGGCCAAATAGCTTTGTGGTCAGGACTGCGGCAACGTAAAAGACGATGGAAAGCACGCCGACCACTGAAAGCATACCGGGAACGGAGGCAACGATTGCGCCAATGACCCGACGCATTTGAGGGACCACAGAAATTAGTCGCAGTACACGTAGAATACGCAAGGCCCGTAACACCGCAAAAGCGCCGCTGGCAGGAACCCAGGCGATAGTCACGATCAGCAGATCAAAAATGTTCCAGCCGGATTTAAAGAAGTTTAGCCGGAACGCAAAAAATTTGAGTGTAAGCTCTAGAGAAAAGGCAATCAGGATAGCTTTATCGACCCAATAGAGAAGTTCGGTTTGCGGAAGCGTTAGGCTAGAATTTGTTTCCAATCCCAAAGTCACTGCATTAATCAAAATGAGTGAGGTAATTGCCCAGGTAAAGGTGTTGCCTTCTAAAAATGCGCGTAATTTTGTGTTTGATAGGCTTGGCGTATCAGCCTTTGTTTGGGGGGTGTTCTGCGTCATTTTGTCCAAAGTCATCGGATGCGGTGCTTACCTGTTGCTGTGCGGCGATCGTTTGAGTTCATTACTTAACGCAGGAAATCATTAGGTCAAGAGGTGGCTGGATGAAAAGCGGTAATGCTGCTGAGGCTGATAAAGCGATCGACCTGAATTATTTTGCCCACAGTATAAAGTTAAATTTTTAAGCAGATGTATGCTTTTTTAACCAAAGTGTGTTAGGAAAAAGCGCAACAAGAAAAATAACACTATATTTACATTTGTTTGAAATCATCGTTTTATAAGAAATATCACTCCACCATAGATTAAAAGATCTGTTCGATCCGTTGGTGCAAAAGGGTAGTGGGGGTAGTTTCGGTAATGTTGGCGTTCGGTAACCCCGAAGAGAAGCCCGGGGAAGAATTTGGCGCAAAACTTGGAATTGGAGAATTTATTTTAGGTCGGGGGACCGGTAACCAAAGCTTTGTTCTGCGCACGCTTGTGCCACGCTTTGTTGCCACAATCTGTTCGACTGAAAATGATGACTCCTGTGGGCACAAAGCCCGATTTTCTGATGTGATCTGGTGGGATGCGGAGCCTTCCGCCAAAGAGGTTGATGACCTGCTTACAAGGGCTTTGTCCTCTGTTCAAAAAATTGAAAAACATCAAGAAAACCAAATTAAACAAAAGATCAGCGATGCTTTGCTTCTGGCCGAAGAACACTTTGACATCGAACGTCATAATTTCCGTGATATCGGCGAGCGCCTTGAGGCGCAAGCGGAAGAGCTGGCAATTATCGCCGAAGAACAGCAGCTGAATATTGAAAAGAGAGTCGAAGCTGAAAAGGCTCTACGTTTGTCTGAAGAGCGGCTGCAGATTCAGGTCTCTGAATTGATCGATAGTGAAGAGCGGATGGCAGCGCAGGCTCAGGAAATGGTTTGGCTTGCCGAGGATTTACAAGCTGCAGAACAGAAAATGAAATTTCTGGCTAATCATGATGCGTTAACTTTATTACCCAGCCGCCGCCTTTGCTTGAAATATCTCAAGGATATCCTTGCCGAAGAAAGAACAGAGGGCGAGAAAACGGCGGTTTTCTTTATTGATCTTGATGGCTTCAAGGCCATTAATGATACGCTAGGGCACGAGGCTGGAGACGCTATTCTGGTCGGCGTAGCGGATCGTATTCGCGATCTATTGGCACCAGAAGATATGGCTGCACGTATTGGCGGTGATGAATTTATTATACTGTTAAAAGAAGTCACTAGCCGAGATTCGGTAAAGTTATTGGCCGAAACCTTGATTGAACAGGTGAATGTTCCTTTTTCTCTTGATGGCGAAGAAGCCCGTGTGGGGGCTTCAGTCGGTATTGCCTTCTCTCTTGATGATGGCACTACAGCAGAGCAGTTGTTGAATTGTGCAGACAAATCGATGTATGCGATCAAGAAAAAAGGTAAAAATAATTTTGGATTTTTCTCTGACCTTTGAGGGTGATCCTTGCTGTTTTATGAGGCAACGTAAATCAGAGCACAAATTGGTAAACGAACGAAACAGGCCCTGCTTTTGTTGAGCAGGGCCTGTTTGATTGGAGCGATTGTGAGAAGAGGGGATTAACTATCTCGTACTGTGGTTAAGAAGCTCTGTACTTCAGTACGTAGGTTCTCGGCCATGGATTGCATCTCACGAGAAGATTGCAACAGGTTGTTGGCTTCGGCACTGACTTGGGACGATGCCTTTGTCACAACTTCTACGTTGCTGGATACTTCTTGCGTACCCGCAGCTGCTTTTTGCACTGAGTTTGAAATCTCTTGTGTGGCAGCACCCTGTTCTTCAATCGCAGCGGCAATTGCATTAGCAAACTCGTTCATGCGTTCGATTGTTGAACTGATGTTGGTGATCTCTTGCACAGATTGGCTACTTGCGCCTTGAATGCCGTCGACCTGCGTTTGGATATCGCCTGTCGCTTGATCGGTCTGGTTCGCAAGCGTTTTCACTTCGGATGCAACAACGGCAAAGCCTTTGCCTGCATCTCCTGCTCTTGCCGCCTCAATTGTAGCGTTAAGTGCCAACAGGTTGGTTTGGCCGGCAACATCGGAAATCAGCTTCACGACTTCGCCAATACGCTGGGCTGCACCTGCAAGTTCGGTTACGGTTCCATTGGTTCTGTTAACACCATCAACAGCTTCCCCCGTGACTTGAATTGATTGGGTAACCTGAACGCCAATCTCGCGGATGGCCGCAGAAAGCTCTTCGGTTGCAGCTGCAACAGTTTGTACGTTCTGACTGGTTTGAATAGCGGCATTGGACACCGCTTGTGTTCTGGCGTTAGATTCTTCTGCGCTTGCAGTTAGTTGACTGGCGACATCCTGAGTGTTTGTTGATGCCTGTACGACAGCTTCAACAATAGACAGGACGGATTTCTCAAATGAATCAGCCATTTTATTTAACGTTTCCCGGCGGTCACGTGCATGTCGTTCTGTTGATTCCTCGTTTTCTTTTGCCAATCGTCGCATCTCAATCGCGTTGGTTTTGAAGACATCAACGGCAGCCGCCATAGAGCCGATTTCATCGTTTTTATCACTACCAGGAATTTCGACGTCCAAATTTCCACTAGCAAGGTTCGTCATTGCATCTGTCATACCTAGAACAGGCTTGGAAACCCAAAGACGTACAAGAATACCAAGAAGACCCATAATGGCGATCACGGCGACAATTGCTGTTATGATGGCTGTTATGCGGAAATTTGTAAGAGCTTGGAAAGCTGCATCCCGATCAATTGCCAGTCCTAGATACCAGTTGACGGTTGGTAGTCCATCAACCTTGAAGAAGGCAAACATGGTGTCGCCACTGCTTTCTGTGAAGTCAGTTGTTTCGGCACTTACCGTAGGTGTATCTTCCGGGAAAGCTTCTGCAATAGGTTTTAAGGTCCATTCTTTATCCGGGTGTATCAAGATGGTTCCTTGATCATTGACCAGAAAAGCATACCCGATACCACCAAGATCTACGGAACGAACAAGATCACCCAGAACTGTGATTTCAATGTCGCCGCCTGCGACCCCAACAACGTTGCTGCCGTCGATAACAGGGGTGGTGACTGTGACAATCAAATTACCTGTAGAAGCATCTTCATATGGTTCTGTTAGCGTGCTTGATTTTGCGTTAACAGCATCTTTATACCAAGGCCGCTCACGAGGATCATATCCTTCGGGCAAGGGGTCGTTCGGGTACATGGTCATTGTACCATCTTTGCTACCAAAATAGGTAAACATGAAAGTATCGTTCAGTACCTTTCGATCAACAAAGGTATTGATATTTTCAGAGGCAGGATTTGAAAGAATATTTTGTCCCACATTTTCAATAAGGGCTTGGCGTCCACCAATCCAGTTTGAAATCCCCGCTGTGGCTAAGCCACCGGTTTCATTGACATTGGATTTCAAGGATGTGCGAATTTCACTATTCTGATTGAAGTCAAAATACAAAATAAAAGCAGAGAAGGTAACAACAACAATCAGGGCTGCTGCTGCTAAAATTCTACTTCCAATGTTAAAGGACATAGCTCCAGTCTCCTCATGACCAATATTTTCGATCGTCTATCGGTAACTGAAAGCTATTATTTCTTGAATGTATAAAAAAAGTGATAAAATTTTGTAATTAAATCGAAGTTATATTTTTTTGATGAAGAGTAAAGATTGAGGTGGGTTTCGATAATTACTGAGGTTAATTTTTATTTTATTTCTGATGTTTAAGCTGGTTTTGGTATTTACTATTCCTTGTTTGTTATGACTGCGCAAAGATACCAGTTGGAAACGGGTAAATTCATTGTTTTATAAAAAAGTAGTGTTGTTCTTGCCGTTGTTTTCGCGAAAAAGCCCTTTGCAACCAGATCATTCATATCTTTGTTGTGAATTTTTATTAACTATTTGAGGAAATATCGGACTTAGACAATTGGAAAAGAGCAAGCGTTCTGACGGGTCTCTTCAGTGGTCAGGATATGATTTATTATCCTGCCAGCATCACTGTTAAAGAAAATTTTAGGGGCAACAAGCCAATATCCTCTCTCTGATGTCAGAGATTTTGTATGGAGTGGAACAAGGGCGCCACCTTCAATTAAGTCCTGAATAATCTGTGTCCAACCCAGAACAATTCCTTGTCCCTGAAGTGCTTGGTGTATGGCTAGGCCGTGATTTGTAACGGCGATACTATCCGAAGGTAATTTTACATTTGGGGCAAACTCTTTTTGCCAGTCCGACCAATCAAACCACCTTCTTTCAGTATCTTCCAGATGAATAAGGGGGGCGGCCGTTAGTATTTTTTCTGGTGAATAGGGCGCCAGCTGTTCGGCCAAAAGGGGTGCCGTGACGGGTAGCACGTCTTCAGATATTAATTTTTCACATTCATATCCTGGCCAATTGCCCGTTCCGAATAAAATAGCGCAATTGACTTGGTTCCAATTGATATCGCGCTCCTTGTCTATGGTTGTGATTTTTATCGACAGATTTTTTGTTTGTTCTCGACAGTCATGCAAGCGAGGAAAGGCCCAGTAAGCGGCGATGCCGGGATACGTTGCGAGATTAAGTGTCCTTCTGTTACTTCTGTCGCGGAGATTACGACTAATTTCAGCAATTCGTCCCAAAGCCTGAGAAATTTCCTGATAATAGTCATCAGCTTCGGTGGTTGCGGAAATCAATGACCCTTTTTTGATAAAGAGCTTGATGCCCAAGTCTTGTTCTAAAAGCCGAATTTGATGGCTGATCGCGGGTTGTCCGACATTAAGTGTTTCTGCTGCCCGCGTGTAACTTCGAAGACGGTAACAGGCTTCAAAAGCTCTCAAAGCTTTAAGAGGGGGGAGGTCACGCATTTTATTATCGAAATAATTGATGATGGTATGAATCTTATATGCCTTCACAGGTTCGGGCGCATCTGTTTTCTTTCTGGGTAAGAAAATACGCCTTGAAATTTTTTGAGTGTTTTGGATTTCGTATTAGGAATTAAATATTATGACTTCTATACCTGTGCTTTCGCCATTACCGACGCTTTCACCGACAACACGTGTGCGGCGGACCCCGTTTTCCGATCGTGTCGAGGCCTGTGGAGTAACGGCCTATACGGTGTATAATCATATGTTGTTAGCAACAGTTTTCCGCAGTGTTGAAGAAGATTACAGACATCTTTGCGAAGCTGTACAGGTTTGGGATGTGAGTTGTGAACGACAGGTCGAGATCAAAGGTCCTGACGCGGCTTGTCTAACACAATTGATGACTTGTCGTGATTTGTCGAAAGCGAAATATGGTCAGTGTTTTTACGCTCCCCTCGTCGATGAAGACGGCGGAATGGTTAATGATCCAATTATTTTAAAATTGGCGGAAGACAGATTCTGGTTATCCATTGCTGATAGCGATGTCATGCTCTGGGCAAAAGGACTTGCCCGGGGGTACAATCTGGACGTGAAGGTGTTTGAACCGGACGTATATCCCTTAGCAGTTCAGGGACCCAAAGCTGAAGAAGTGATGGCAGAGGTTTTTGGTAATAAGGTTCGTGACATCAGGTTTTTCCGCTTTGAAAAAATGGCGTTTGAGGGCCATGACATGGTGGTTGCGCGTTCAGGCTGGTCAAAACAAGGTGGTTTTGAGATCTATATAGACCGTCAAGAGCTTGCACTTCAGCTCTGGGATCAAATCTGGGCAGCAGGACAGGCATTCGATATTCGTGCAGGCTGTCCAAACGCTATCGAGCGGGTGGAAGGCAGCCTATTGTCTTATGGTAACGATATGACGATGGGAACATCCCCCTTTGAGTGCGGGTTAGAGAAATATGTAAATCTTGAAGCAGATATTGATTTTGTCGCCAGAGACGCTTTGCAAAAAGAAAAAGATCAAGGTTTGCAAAGGAAGGTATGTCATTTGTTGTTTTCTGAGAACCTTAATACAGGCGTTTTTGAAAGCTGGTCCGTGTTCGATAAGGCAGAGCAACAAATTGGTAAACTGACATCAGGGTGTGATTCCATCAGACACGGTGCTTTTCTTGCAATTGCAACGATTGCCAAGGAATACTGGCAAAATAATGAAACGGTTTTTGTGCAGACCCCGTTCGGTTCTCGCGAAGCCCGAATTGCTTCTTTTCCGATGGAATAGGGGGCTCGTCTTTCGCAGGCCTTGTAAAAATTCTCTCTTTCAGTTGTTTACAGGGCACAGTACTCTTTCGTGGTTCAATTATGTTCACGGATCCGGCCGTAAGTTCGGCGTGCAAACAGACCAACTGGCCACAGTAGATTATTAAGGAATGATTATGTTCAAAGCTCTTGTTGTTGATAAGTCCGAAGAAGGGGTTGTTAGTTCCGAAATTAAAGAGCTGGAAAATAGTAGCTTGCCGACCGAGGGGAATGTAACGGTGGCAGTAGAGTATTCCACTTTGAACTATAAAGATGGCCTTTGTATTACAGGTAACGGTGGTTTGGTGCGTAACTACCCCCATATTCCGGGAATAGATTTTGCTGGGACCGTCGAGCAATCGGACGATACGCGTTATAAAGCGGGGGACAAAGTTGTTCTGACCGGGTGGCGTGTTGGTGAAGCCTGGTGGGGCGGCTATGCACAAAAAGCGCGGGTGAAGGCTGATTGGTTGGTGCCATTACCTGATGGTTTGAGCACAAAACAGGCAATGGCCGTTGGAACGGCTGGGTTTACGGCAATGTTGGCTGTTATGGCCCTTGAAGATCATGGTCTGAAACCCGATCAGGGAGAGGTTCTTGTCACGGGGGCAGCGGGTGGTGTTGGTTCTGTCGCCACCTCTATTCTAGCTAATCTTGGCTATGGTGTTGCTGGGGTTACCGGACGTCCAGATACTGCAGATTATCTCAAAGAACTTGGCGCAAGCCGGATTGTGGCCCGGGAAGAATTGAACGAAACAGTGAAGCGTCCGCTTGAAAGCGAAACATGGGCAGGGTGTATTGATGCCGTTGGCGGGGCAATGCTCGCCCGTGTTCTCGGCCAGATGAAATATGGTGCTTCGGTCTCTGCTGTTGGCCTTGCCGGTGGGGCGGCGTTACCAGCAACCGTTATTCCCTTCCTGCTTCGTGGAGTGAATCTTTTGGGCATCGATTCAGTTATGCAGCCCTTTGAAAATCGTCAACGAGCCTGGCAGAGAGTTGTCTCGGATCTACCCATGGGGAAATTGGAAAAGATGGTGCAGCATGCGACCTTGAATGATTTGCCTGATTTGGGGGCTGCGATTTTAAAAGGGGCTGTTCAAGGACGTGTCGTTGTCGATGTTAATGGATAAAACCAAAGCGTTTTCACCCAAAGCGTTTTCATTTGAGGTTTTAACTCTTGATGATGTTCCCGCAATTTTGGATTTAATTGAAAGCCTTGGCTGGACGCATGTAGTGAAAGACCTTGAGGTCATGCTTCAGGTGGGTGTTTTTTTGGGGGCCAAAGATGAGCGAAGGAAGATAATCGCCACTGGTGCTCTTTTCCCATACGGTACTGAATTGGCGTCGATCGGGATGATCATGGTGCATCCGGAAAATCAGAAACAAGGCTATGGACGGGCAGTGATGGATGCCCTGCATGATCACGAAATTGCAAAAGGACGGACACTGTGTTTGATCGCCACTGAAGCGGGCGAGCCACTTTATAAAAAGTGCGGATATGAAGTTGCCGGACGGATACGAAAGTTTTTTGGTTCTCCGGAACAGTTTCTAAAAAAGAGTTCGTTGCCAGATTTTCCTCTAAATCAGCGTCGGGTTTCGCTAAGGGCGATGTATGCAAATGACCTTGAGAATGTTATCGACATGGATGCAAAGGCACTGGGGGCAAATAGACGTAGTTTGTTCGATCTAAGGTATTCTCAGTCTGATTATGCAGTCATTGCCGAGAACAAGCAGGGCGAGGTGGTTGGGTTTGTACTTGCCGTCCCTCAACGGGGACAGCACCATTTGGGGCCAATGGTTGCGCCTGATAGTAAAACAGCCTTGGCAATGATTAGATATATTGCTGAACGGTCCGATAAAGAGCTACGCATTGACGTTCCTGAAGATCAACAAGCCTTGCATGGGCAGTTACCTTCATTAGGGTTTCGTTTGATTGCTAATCCTCCGGCAATGATCCGTAATAATACCTTTCCAGGATGTCGTAAGCACTATTGGTCGATTATGAGCCAAGCCTATGCCTAAGCGATTCTTAATATAGCAGCCTTAAAAGGGTTTATGGATGACGTTGTTTTGCGGAGGTGCTTAGCGGAGGTGCTTAAAGGAGGGGAACACAAAAAAAAGCCAAAGACTGCGAAACGTTAAGTTTACACAGTCTTTGACCTTATTAGGACTTCAGTATGTAATTTAAATATATTCTGTTTCGGTGGGGCTCTGGTCGGTGGACGTGGCGCTGGTCGATCATGAGGGATGTCTGATAGCTCGAACCGATTATCCGCTATAGCAAAACTGGTTTGGTATAGAACGGGATCACTGACAGGTAGAGGAGCAAGGGTTACCGAAGCCAATGAACAAGCCGGACAAGAAATATCCAGCGTACTTTCAATTGGTTCACCATCGTTTGCAGAGTTTAAGGAAAGAACTCTGAGCCCACTTGGTGTGCAGATAACAAAAACATCTTCTGAATTGATATCCAGGTCCTGCGGTGGGTTTGCCCAACTCTGTTCCAGCGGGATGAGAATTTGTAAGCATAGAGACAGTATTGCTGTGAACGCAAAAAAACGACGACGGTACGAAAGGCGGGGTGAGATGCCGCTCTTTCTTTTTGTCGCTTTTTTTGTGTTGTTTAGCACAAGAGCCTCTTTAAGAATGCTTACGTGACAGTTATGAAAATGAACTGGCCAAATATATGACAGTCATTTTCAGCTTCCATCATAAGGAATATCAGACGCCTGACATTGATATTGATCAAAGGAGAGAACATTTTCTGGTATTGTAAGATTGTTTCTGGGTAAAACGGCAACCTGAACAGCCCTAAAGCTTTTTCTCGTGAGTTAATTTGTTGAAAACTAAAATCAAATCAGTGCTTTGTATTGGTGCGGCACATTGGGATGTGCGATCTCAGTGTCACACATCGGTTCAACAAGGCACGTCTAACCCCGTTACTGTTTCCCGATATCCCGGCGGGGTTGCACATAATGTTGCGATGAATCTTAACAGACTGGGCATTGATTCCGGATTGCTCAGCTATTGGGGACAGGATGTGGCTGGCGATGCGCTTGAACAGAAATTTAGCACTGATGGGTTGGATGTATTGTCACTGCCGAGATCGACAAATTTTTCGACGGCAACCTATACAGCTGTTTTGGAGCCAGATGGTGAGTTGGCATTTGGTCTGGCAGATATGGAAATTTATGACCATGTCAGACCCGAGATGTTTAAAAATATGAAAGAGCGTTTGTCTGAGTATCCTATCTGGTTTGTTGATACTAACATGCCTGTTGATGTCCTGCTTGCATTATCTGATCAGCGCGTTCCGGAACAATTCCTCGCGGCTGATGCGGTATCAGTTGCCAAGGCTCGAAAGCTTGAGCGAATCATCAATCGCCTTGATATCTTGTTTTGCAATGTCGATGAGGCAAGCGTTCTGACCGAAAAGGAAATCAAGACTGAAACTGATATTGTGACATCAGGTTTTGAATTGACGTCGAGAGGAGCCAAGTTCGTTGTGATTTCAGCTGGTTTACACGGTGCCTATTTCTTTGAGAAGGAGAATTATAAGCACTTCCCAGCAAGAAAAGTCGATGTCGTGGATGTTACAGGGGCGGGTGATTCATTAATCGCAGGTACTCTTAGCGGAATTTCCATGGGCTATACCCCTGAAGTTGCCTTGAAGAGAGGTCTCGATGCAGCGAGAATTACGCTCAAAGATCAGGGCGCGACATCTGAGAACTTGCGAGATCTCTCTATGGACGTTATTGGCTCTTGAACTCTAAAAATAAGTTATTGGTAAAAGTATGAATCCGAAATTGGAAAAACACCTTAATATTGCCCCTGAAGTTGCGAATGCCCTTGCAGAGGAAAAAGCCGTTGTTGCTTTGGAATCCACAATTATCGCGCACGGCATGCCCTATCCAAAAAATGTGGAAACGGCCCGTGAAGTCGAAGATTTGATTCGAGATCAGGGCGCCGTACCGGCAACGATCGCTGTGCTTGATGGTGTTATCCGGATTGGCCTGGATGAAGCCGCGTTGGAAAAACTAGGTAAAGCCGAGAATGTTGCGAAACTATCACGCAGGGATCTGCCCTTGATCGTAGCTCAAAAAGGTGACGGAGCCACAACTGTGGCGGCAACGATGATTTGTGCGGCAATGGCGGGGATTTTTGTTTTTGCCACGGGGGGCATCGGTGGTGTTCACCGGGGGGCAGAAAACGACTTTGATATTTCTGCGGACTTGGAAGAATTGGCAAAAACGCCTGTCGCTGTTGTTTGTGCCGGGGCAAAATCTATTCTGGATTTGCCAAAAACGCTCGAATTCCTAGAAACTAGAGGTGTTCCTGTTGTTGGTTACCAAACAAATCAATTTCCAGCCTTTTATTGTCGTGATTCCGGTCTGGATGCACCCTTAACGGCAGATACCGCGACTGAAATTGCTGGTATGCTGGCGGTGCAACATGACCTTGGGTATCAAGGGGGCGCCGTGATCGCCAATCCAATTCCCGAAAGCCATGCCATGGAAAGGTCTGAAATGGATAGCGTTATTGCATCTGCTTTGAATAGTGCCACCAAAGACGGGATTTTTGGTAAGGCGATTACGCCCTATCTTCTTGGCAAAATCGTTGAATTGACCAAAGGGCGTAGCTTGGAATCCAATATCGCACTTGTAAAAAATAATGCGGTGCTGGCGGCAAATATTGCTAAAGATTTAAGTCGGTTAAACTGACCATTCCCTAGAATAATATAACGCCACTTGTCTTAAATTGATCTGTGGCGTTATTTTTTTTTTGAATTCTGAACAGTGTTCATTATTGTATGTATAGTTTTAAAAACAAAAAGGCTTACCAGATGGCACGTCGTGTTGATCACAGTCCGGATGAATTGAAAAAAATGATTCTTGATGCTGCTGAGGTGTTGGTTGTGACTGGCGGACTATCGGAACTTTCAGCTAGAAAGATTGCGCAAAAAATCGGTTATGCGCCCGGTACGCTCTATAATGTTTATGCAAACATTGATGCGCTTATTCTTACGTTGAATGGTAGAACACTGGAACATTTATATGACAATCTGTCTAGGCTGCCGATGAATGAGATAGAGGATCTTGGTGCTGTTAACGAAAATATAGAGAAGCTTCTGGTTGGGTATCTGGCGTTTATTGACGATAACAGGAACCTGTGGCGCCTTCTTTTTGATCATGTTCCGGCAAGTGATGAGACATTGCCTGAATGGTATGACCAAAAGGTTTCGATGTTGTTGAACATTGTTGATGAGGCGTTGCGTCCGATTTTACCGGGGATAACGTCTGAAGAGCAAAGAGAAATATCTGCAACACTATGGGCTAGCCTGCATGGGATCATATCGCTTGCCGATAAAAAGAAACTGGGCGTGGTCATAAGTCAGTCTTCACACAAAGTGTGTAGCTTACTGATAACAACTTTCTTAAATGGCCTTAAAGATCACGAGGACTTTTCAGGCAATATTCCAAAAACCATCGGAGGTAAGTCCGATGATTGACAGTATTGAAAAATACCTGCGTCAGGGAATGGAATTCGCGACAGAAAACCTACGGTCGAATGAAGGCATACCGATTAATATTCAGTTGCCAACTTTGGGGGGAAAGCAGTTCTGGCGGGATGAATTCATCTATGCCAGTTGGCGCATACAGTTCAATCTTTACAGCGGTCATTTCCGTTTGTTGGACCCTGATGATAAGCGGCAGGCGTGGGGTACCTTTGAAGATTGTTTCTCTGTCTTTGAGCACTATAAAGTTCAAAAACAAATTATACCGCCTGTTCATCCTGATACTGAAGGCGTTCATTTGCTGGTGATGGTTCATGGCATCACCCGTTCAGGAGATACTTTTCAAAAGATGAAGCGTGTTTTTACGGATCAAGGATATGAAGTCGCCGCGATTACCTACCCTTCTACCAAGGCATTTATTCACGAACATGCTGATCAACTGGCGCGCATCTTATCCCGTCGTAATGATATTAAAGCGGTCTCGTTTGTTACTCATTCCATGGGGGGCTTGGTTGTCAGGCAGCTTTTGGCAAATCTGACATACTGGAAAGCACGTATAAACATTGACCGTTTGTTAATGATTGCTCCGCCAAATCAGGGCTCTGCCATTGCGGTATGGGCCAAACAGTTGGCGTTTTATAAAATCATCTACGGAAAATCGGGACAGGAACTGGTACCTGATTCTGTACAGAAAATACCTATGCCTGAATGTGAGACTGCGATAATCGCCGGGGGAAAGTCAGATGGCGAAGGGTACAATCCGTTTCTACCTGGCGATGATGATGGCGTGGTTTCAGTCGCAGAGGCCAGACTTCATGGGTGCGATCAAGTACTGGTTTTGCCCGGGCTTCATTCATCGTTATGTAATCGTAATGCCGTCGTCGATGCAGCTCTGCGATATTTCAAATCAGGAAAGCTAATTGGCTCAACACTAGAGAATGGAGTTCTTTAATATGACAATCGCTATTCTTCTTTGGTTGATATTTCTGTTTCGTCGCAGTTCGTTCCAAAATCAGCCTGAACTTCGACAGTGGCGTATGATGAAAGACAGGGCTTTGGACAAGCTGTTGACCTTGCCTGTAATGGCCAAGTGTTACGGGACGATCAATTATTTGTTTTTCACGAAGAGTCGAAAAATCAAATAAAAAGGAGCCCGAGAGCCCCTTTTTATCGATTGTAGCTGATAAATATTAAATACCGCCCATACAGAGGTATTTGATTTCAAGGAAGTCTTCCATACCGTATTTGGACCCTTCACGGCCGACACCGCTTTCCTTGACGCCACCAAAGGGGGCAACTTCGTTTGAAATAATGCCTTCGTTAATGCCGACGATACCGTATTCTAGGGCGCGAGAGACACGCCATACCCGCCCGATATCTCGGCTGTAAAAATAAGCGGCAAGACCGAAAGGCGTATCGTTTGCCATTTGAACGGCTTCATCTTCGGTTTTGAATTTATAGAGAGGCGCAACTGGTCCGAAGATTTCTTCGCTGAAAATACGCATGTCATCGGTTACGCCAGTGATGACTGTCGGCTCAAAGAAGGTGCCTCCGAGATCATGCGGGTTTCCGCCGATTTCAGTCTTTGCGCCTTTGCTGATGGCATCCTCGATAAGTTCGCTGACTTTGTTTGATGCCGCTGCATTGATCAGTGGTCCTTGTTGTGCACCATTTTCTGTACCAGGGGCAACTTTGAGCGCAGCAGTCTTTTCAATTAGCTTTTGCGTAAAAGCTTCATAGATACCTTCTTGTACCAGTATACGGTTTGAACAGACACATGTTTGTCCTGCATTGCGGAATTTACTCATCATCGCACCCTCGACAGCAGCATCCAGATCTGCGTCGTCGAAAACGATGAAAGGTGCATTGCCGCCGAGTTCCATAGAAGTCTTTTTGACCGTATCAGCACATTGTTTCATGAGAAGTTTGCCGACAGGTGTCGAACCCGTAAAGGTGAGTTTCCTGACTGCTTTACTTTCGGTCAACGCTTTGCCAATTTGCTGGGGAATGCCGGAAACAATGTTCATGACCCCTTTGGGGACGCCTGCACGTTCGGCGAGTTCCGCCAGCGCGAATGCACTCAAAGGCGTGTCTTCAGCAGGTTTGATGACAACGGTACAGCCCGCAGCAATTGCCGGTGCACACTTGCGGGTGATCATGGCAATTGGAAAGTTCCATGGGGTAATGGCGGCGACAACACCGATTGGTTCTTTTGTCACCACAAGCCGTCTGCCGGGGAGATGTTCTGGGATTGTATCGCCATAGATGCGTTTACATTCTTCGGCAAACCATTCAACAAAGCTTGCGCCATAAGCCACTTCGCCCATGGCTTCGGTCAGTGGTTTTCCCTGTTCAAGTGTCATCAATAGAGCAAGGTCGCTCTGATTTTCCATAATGAGTTCAAACCATTTACGCATGATTTGTGATCGCTCTTTGGCGGTTTTGTCTTTCCAAGGGCCAAAGGCTTCTTCGGCGGCTTGAATGGCGCGCAGAGTTTCTGTTTCACCCATCTTGGGGACCGAGGCCAGAACATCACCATTTGCGGGGTTTGTAACAGCAAAGGTTTCGCCACTGTCAGCATCAGCCCATACACCATTGATGTAGCATTTATCTCGTAACAAAGTGGGATCTTTAAGTTCCATACTGGCCTCGAGGATTTAGAAGGGAATTAGATAAACAAGAAAGCATCATAACCATAGCCATTAGTGGAGGACAACGACCCAGTATGAAATTTTGCTTAGTGCCACAAAACGGAATTGAGACGGTTTGCGCTTGGATAGGATTCTTCGCAGCTTGTCTTTCATATTTTTAATGTTACGGGTGTGTTATTAGGGCGCTTTTAAAGAAAAATGGTGCTTTTGATGCACTCGCATAGGTGATCTTCGATTCAGGAATTGCTCCTGCCCTTTGCTTTTTTCTTCTTCTGGGGTATATCGGGGTGCGCGATTTAAATCGAAACTGGAGCCATCCGCGCAATGTCAGGCTCCCCGGTCGCAGCCTACCCGGTAGAAAAACAAGGATTGGAACGAATGAAAACACTCGTCATCTGTTCAGGTGGCTTGGACTCGGTTACGCTTGCGCACAAGGTTGCTGCGGAGGCTGAGTTAACACGCCTGATATCTTTCGACTACGGTCAACGTCACAAGAAAGAACTCGATTATGCCCGCCGCTGTGCAGAACGTCTTGGTGTTCCGCACAACGTTATTGATATCGCCAATGTTGGGGCCTTGCTGTCTGGCTCTGCCCTTACGGACGATGTTGATGTGCCTGACGGGCATTATGAAGAAGAAAGCATGAAGGTTACGGTTGTGCCGAACCGCAATGCTATTATGTTGGCAATTGCCTTTGGTGCTGCGGCTGCTGAGAATGCAGACGCTGTTGCCGCTGCGGTGCATGGGGGAGATCACTTTATCTATCCCGACTGCCGCCCTGCTTTCATTGATTCTTTCGAAGAAATGCAGCGCCATGCGCTGGATGGCTACGCGGCTGTAAAACTTTACACTCCTTTTGTTCATCTTCCCAAAAGTGACATTGCCGCAGAAGGCAACCGTCTGAAGGTTCCTTTTGAGGATACATGGTCATGTTATAAGGGCTATGAACATCATTGTGGTCGTTGCGGCACCTGTGTGGAACGTCGCGAAGCCTTTCATGTTGCCAAGGTGAATGATCCGACAATTTATCAAGACCCTGACTATTGGCTTGAAGCAGTTGAAAAAGCCAAGGGAGTTTGATGGATGTACCGCATATCAAAACAATTTACCTTTTCAGCATCCCATCAGCTGATGGGGGTTCCCGAAGGGCACCCCTGTTCACGGTTGCACGGTCATAACTATATCGTTGAAATTGAACTCTCAGGCGAGACGTTGAATTCGGCGGGGTTTGTTCGTGATTATCTCGAATTGAGCGACTTAAAACAATATATTGATGATGTCTTGGATCATCGGCATCTCAATGAAGTCCTTGGTGATGATAATGTTACAGCCGAGCGTCTGGCCAAGCACTTGTTTGATTGGTCACTTGAACGCTGGTTAGAAGTCACAGCTCTTCGGGTGAGTGAGACGCCCAAGACCTGGGCTGAGTACAGACCATGATTACCGAAACATCAAACGACAACACATCGAGCATGAAAGTGTTTTCCGATGGGCCCCCTAATGCACGGACAATTCGCGTCAGTGAAATTTTTGGCCCAACCATACAGGGTGAAGGTGCTTTAACAGGCCTGCCCACCGTGTTTGTACGGATGGGTGGCTGTGATTATCGTTGTAGTTGGTGTGATACACTCTATGCCGTGGATTCAAGTTTTCGCGATCAGTGGAAGCCAATGTCTCCGACTGCGATTATGTCGGAAGTTGCGTCACTATCTGGTGGCAAGCCGTTGCTTGTCTCTTTGTCTGGTGGCAATCCGGCTATTCAGCCGCTCGGTGCTTTGATTGATTTGGGGCATGAACAAGGCTATCGCTTCGCTTTGGAAACACAGGGCAGCGTGGTCAAAGACTGGTTTTCAAAGCTGGATAATTTGACGCTAAGTCCGAAGCCGCCGTCGTCTGAAATGGAAACCGATTGGGATCTGTTAGCGAGCTGTGTGGCTGCTGCTGGATCTGATACAGAAACCATTATGAAAGTGGTGGTTTTTGGTGATCGCGACTATGCCTATGCCAAAGAAGTGCACCGACGGTTCCCGAGGTTAAGAATGTATCTACAACCTGGGAACCATACGCCGGGAACCGTGAAAGAAACAGAACCTACAATCGATATGTTGGGTGTTATGGATCGGATGCGGTGGCTCATAGACAAGGTGGTTGAGGACGAGTGGTACGACGCGACTGTTCTGCCGCAACTGCATGTTTTGATATGGGGTAATGAACGCGGCGTTTAATCTCGTCGAGATCTTATTAATAATATGAATTTGGCCACCCATACAAAAAAGGTGGCTGCTCTTAACATTGGAGCTTGAAAAGAAATGACAGAAGAAAGCATCTATTCAAATCTCACTCAACTGGGTGGGGACAGTAAGTTGCCAGATAACCCGGAAAACGCCGTGATGGAACGTGTTGCCAATCCGCAAAAGGGATCAGGCTACGTTGTGCGCTTTACGGCACCTGAGTTTACATCCCTGTGTCCTATTACGGGACAGCCGGACTTTGCACACCTAATGATCGACTATGTACCCGGTGATTGGTTGGTGGAAAGTAAATCGCTCAAGCTTTTCCTGGGATCCTTCCGGAATCACGGTGCTTTCCATGAAGACTGTACTGTTTCCATTGGCAAACGTATTGAAGAGCTTTTGGAACCAAAGTGGTTGCGTATCGGCGGTTATTGGTATCCGCGTGGGGGTATTCCGATTGATGTTTTCTATCAATCAGGCCCGGCGCCAGAAGGCATTTGGATTCCGGATCAGGGGGTTCCCCCTTATCGTGGGCGCGGGTAAACGAAGTTTTATTCGTATCTATAGGCTCTGTACTATTTGTACAGAGCCTTTTTTATTATGATATTAATTGATTATTTTGAGTAAGTGAAGAAAACAGAGGCGAGTTGCTCCATTCTCTATAAGGCCATGTTTTTGACGCGCTAAATTGAGCCGTTTGATCTGCCAAAAGTGAACAATTGACGATATGTTCCCGGCAACACAGTAGCATGTTAATTTTTTCTCCATCGCTTGAAAGAGGCCAAATACAACACATGAAGGGCTGTTTTTTTTCTCCGGTTTTGAAGCAACTGGTATAAGCTAGGGGTTCTTTTGTTTTTAATACCTCTTGGTACGCGATACGCATTTTTCGTAGAGATCCAGCCTCTGGAAACTCTTCAAGATTACGATTGGTATATGAGCCACCAATGCGTTCTTGAATGTTACTGCCGAGTAAACGGATTTTGTATACAGGGCTTTGGCAGCTTTCTGGTTGATCAACGTCAATCAGAGAAACATCACCAAGGGCATAATGGAAATCAATAGGGTCTAAATCGTCTCTAGCAGGAAAGGGGCGACGCTTTTTTTTCTCACTCCAATAGTTATGGAGTTTTTTCAAAGTTGCTATCAATACTGGATCCTGTTTTGTTGGCTCTATTTCCTGCCGCGCCTAGACATGTTCATATATTTTTTATGGTTAGTGCGTGTACTTATACAATTTAACGTAAAACTGAAACACAAAATCTCAATTAACACTCTTTTCTTGTGTGTAGGAAACCACGTGATATGGGAAAGATGTTTTTATGACGAGGTTTAAGCTAATATAGTGCGTTGTTTTTGTGTCCCAAGTCCCTCTATACCAAGTTCCATGGTCATGCCTGGTTTAAGGAAAAGCGGGGCTGGCTTTATCCCCATGCCTACGCCAGAGGGTGTTCCTGTCAAAATAACATCGCCGGGTAGAAGCGTCATGAAATGGCTGAGATGAGAAATTGTTTCCGGGATGCGATGGACAAGATTGCTTGTAGAGCTGTTTTGATGACGTGTGCCATCAACTTCTAGCCAAATTGGGAGTTGGTGTGGATCACCAATTTCATCTGGCGTGACCAGCCATGGGCCAAGAGGGCAAAAGGTGTCATGGCTTTTACCCTTTACCCATTGTCCGGATCGATGCATTTGAAAATCGCGCTCTGACACATCGTTGGCGAGGCAATAGCCAGCGATATGATCCATTGCTTGATCAATTTCGATGTATTTTGCTTTTTTACCGATGATGACGCCAAGTTCGACTTCCCAGTCTGTCTTTCCAGACCCCCTAGGGATTTCAACATTGTCATAGGGGCCGGAAATTGAAGAGCTTGCTTTCATAAAAATACGTGGCTCTGGCGTTGGTTTTGCTCCGACTTCCTTGGCATGGTCATGATAGTTCAAGCCAATACAAATGACTTTCCCCACGTTGGCAACACAAGGGCCTATTCGTGGTGTGCCCTCTACTAAAGGCAGAGAGTTGCTATCCAGTTCCTGTATTTTTGAAATAGCTTGGGAGTTAAGATTTTTACCATTTATATCATCAATGATTCCGGAAAGATCACGGATGTTACCTTGTAGGTCCAATAAGCCCGGTTTTTCCTGATCAATAGGGCCGTAACGCAGTAATTTCATGATCTCTATCCCTGTTTTCTATTAATTGATGACTACAATAGCGTCAGAAATTTAAAGAGACGACAGGAAAATTTGGGAAAAATTGTGAATGTTGATCACAAAAGGAGTTTGTTGACTTACATCTTTGTTGTGCAGAGGTGGTCTTGTTTGGGATCACCTCTGCACAAACCGTGTGCTTAGTTAGAAGTCGATAACGACATCTCCCAATGGGTTCGAGCAACACGCAAGAACGTAACCGTCGTCGATCTGTTCTTGTGTAATACCACCGTTGTGCATCATGTGAACTTCACCAGAGACTTTCTTGACTTTGCAGGTCCCGCAAACACCAAACTGACAAGCGCTTGGAATGTGAAGTCCTGTTTTCTTGGCCGCGGTCAGGATGGTATCGGACTCTTGAACCCGAGTATCTTTTTTAGATCTTTGGAAGCTGACAGATGATTTTGCATCGTCGTCAATAATAACGTCATCATGATCAGGACGGTCTTCTTCATCGGTGATTGGTGCCTCAAAGCTCTCTTCATGGTATTGATCCATGTTGAAGCCAGCTGTGTTGAGAATATCACGGACGGCCTGCATAAAAGGGCCTGGTCCGCAGCAAAAAATTTCTCGGTCCTGATAATCAGGGGAAATCAATTCCAGCATCAATTGATTGAGGCGTCCGGTATATCCGGTCCAGGCTCCGTATGGATCAGGCTCTTCACAGGCATATGCAACCTTGATGTCACTGACGCGCGCGCTCATACTTTCCAGCTCACGCCGTGCAATAATGTCTGAAGGCGTCCGGGCGCAGTGAATAAAATGTACGTCTGTATGGGTGCCTTGGTCAAAAAGCCAGCGAGTCATAGACAGGGTAGGGGTAATACCTGCGCCCCCGGAAATAAACAGGTATTTATCAGCCAGATGGTTATGCAGGGTAAAGAGACCAGCAGGACCATGGGCCTTGATTTTGTCGCCTTCTTTCAAATTATCATGTAGCCATTGAGAGGCATAGCCGTCTTTGTTTGCTTTGACCGTAATGGATATTGACAGGGGACGCGAAGGACTGGAAGACAGGGTGTAAGTCCGTAGAACAGGCTTGCCGTCAATTTCCAGCTCGATGGTGATGAATTGTCCCGGCAGGTAGCGGAACCAGCTGTTGTCCGTGGTTTGAAAGCAAAAGGTTTTGACGTCATGGGTATCTTGAAGAATCATCACGCACTCTAGCATTTGCGAGTGGCTATCCCACGGCGTCGTTGTGTTCAAATCTCTGATAGCCTGCTTAACAGCCATGTCAGCCATTTTAGATTTCCCCAATTATAGTTGCCCTTAATGGGCTTTATTGATTCTCAGAGAGCGCAGTTGTTGCGCCCTCTTCAGTTTGAAAAGTGATGTTTATTCGCTGGCAGCTAGCTTGAGCTTGGCGGGATCAAACAATTTGCCGAGCATGTGGGCGCTATACCAGTTGATGAAATTGATTACCCCAAACTCGGCACTCTCTGCATAGGGACCGGGTTGGTAAGCTTTTGAGTTGATGCCCAGTTGATTATTTTCGGCCAACTCTCTGTCCTGATGATTGGTGGCGTTCCAAACTTTGGTCATTTTCTCAAGATCGTAATCCACACCTTCGACGGCATCTTCGTGGACAATCCATTTGGTTGTCACCAATGTCTCTTGTGGGCCAACAGGCATTACGCGAAAGACGATTGAATGATCCCCCATGAAATGATTCCAAGTATTGGGCAGGTGCAGCAGGCGCATGGACCCCATATCCGGATCGGTAAAATCACCCATAAGCTTTTGACAGGCGACAGAACCATCCATGGTCATGGAATGAATTCCCTCTGCAAGTGGCATGCGCACAGCGCGGTATTCCAGATTGTGGGGAGTGCTTTCGTGGGCGATACCCAAAGAATCCCAGTCGCTGGATTTTTTTGCGACCAGTGCTTTGAATTCCGGGGTCGCACGGGGGTCATCGGTATTGTCGAATTCAAGAAGTGAATTCAGAAGCTCAGGATGTGAACCGTTGCAATGATAACATTCGCGGTTGTTTTCGATCACCAACTTCCAGTTTGCTTTTTCATTGATGGTGACTTCATGCGCAACTTTGGCTTTGTCCAATGCGTGCGGCCTTAAGAATGGTTCAACGGCTTCTTTAAAGTGATCAAAAGCGGGTGGATTTTCGTCAAGGCAGACAAAAATCATGCCGCCTACAATGCCGATATTTGCTTTCCTAAGGGGGAAGTCTGCGGGGTTGAAACCTTCGCCCATGTTGCCTGCAAACAACAGGTTACCATCAAGATTGTAGGTCCATTGGTGATAGGGACAGACCAGCTTTGCGGTATGGCCTTTTTCTTCCAGACAGACTTTGGATCCGCGATGGCGACAAGTGTTGTATATTGCGTGAATTTCGTTGTTATCGTCCCTGACAATAACCAAGGGATCATCACCGATTGACAGGGTGAAGAAATTTCCTGACTTCGGAATGTCGCAAACAAGGCCAGCAAAAACCCATGATTTCCCAAACACATGTTTCATATCAAGTTGAAAGAATTCCGGGTCGTTATAGAACTCTCGCGGCAGGCTATAATTTTGTTTTTTACTGCGAAGCAGATCAAACATTATGTCGTGGGCTGATACAGTCATCTCTCGGTCCTATCCAACAACAAGCGTTTATCTCAGATATTATTTTCTGAGCGATAAATTCTGACGTGCGATGAGGAAGGGAACAGTATTGTCTCTGGCATGCTTTTACACTGCTTAGAGATCAACAGGTCGTTCCAATCGCCCACCGCGACTTTTAGACTTGCCTCAGGCTGGTTTCCGGGCTCGAGAGGGCCATCTAAGATGGCGGAAATCACATCCTTCCCAGAGTTTATCCAGTGGATAGCTTGTGATCTCTATTCCTCTCCTACCGTTGCGGGGGCAGCGTCGGTTTTGCGCTGTGGTACGTAAGTTTGCGCGGACCGACTTCCCAATTATTTTCATGAAAACAAAGTATTAATTTCATGAAACACCTGGAGGAGTTGTCATTATTAAATTTATTTCTAAAGTTGATTTTATGAAACCATGATCCGTGGTCGCCTTGAAAAGCGACAGACAGATCTACGTTTGCGACACTATAATTTATGCTTGTCGAAATAGGTCGTTACTATGGTAAAAGGTGTCGTGAATATTTGAAAACAATGGATTTTTTTTATGAATTCCCGTCATGTTTCTATTACGGATGAGTTGCAGGAATATCTCATAAGCTTTGGCGGGCGCGAAGATTCCCTTTTGGCCCGGTTGAGAGCGGAAACCCTGCAAATGAGATTCGGTCATATGCAGGTGTGCCCCGAGCAAGGACAGTTCCTGTTCTTTCTGGTGAAGATGCTAAAGGCGCGATCCGTTCTAGAAATTGGTGTTTTCACCGGCTATAGCAGTCTGTGTATGGCCAAGGCATTACCTGATGACGGTGTGCTGCTTGGGCTGGATAATCAAAAGAAATTCACCGACATTGCCGAGGCTTTTTGGCTCGAGGCTGGTGTCGAAGACAAAATCGAACTTCGTCTGTGTGATGCCTTGGCTGAAGTCAGCAGATTACAGGATAAGGGACTTGAATTTGACCTTATTTTTCTTGATGCAGATAAAGAACGATATCCGGAATATTACGAGGCTTGCCTCAAGATTTTGAAGCCGAATGGTTTACTGGTGATTGATAATGTTCTTTGGTATGGGAACGTTGCCAAGCCATCGGTGCAAGAGCCGATTACAGATGCCATTCGTCGATTGAATGAAATTGTGGTCAAAGACAAGCGTGTGGAAATGGTCACGCTTCCCTTTTCGGATGGAATGACACTGGTGCGTAAAAAAGACATCTAAGTGCTTATGTAGATAGATCTTTAAGGGCCTGCACTATTCTGGCAAAGGCTTCAGCTGCCCTTGGGCTGCTGTTGCGGGCACGTAGCCAACCATGCATTAAACCGGGTTCGATAATGGACTTTACCTGAACGCCAGCGGCTTTTAATTTATCTGTGTAATCTGGTCCATCATCTGCCAAGGGGTCAAGCGCTGCTGCACTGATGAAAGCGGCGGGAAGCTTTGAAAAATCGTCAGCCTGAGCCGGAAATATTTTAAAATCTTGCTTGTCTTCTTCGGTAGCTTTGTGTCCGAGATAATAATCGATGAAGTTATCTAAATCAGGCGTGCTGAACAGAGGCGCTTGTGCCTGCGTGGTGCGTGAAGGTAGGTTTTCACTTGTCAGAGCCGGATAAATCAGCAACTGACCTTTGAGAGACGGGGAATTGAAGCCAAGAAGGTTTATATCTCGTGCTCTTAGTGCAACGCTCGCAGCCAGCGAAGCGCCAGCTGAATCTCCCCCGATGATTAAGCAATCACTATCCGCGCCAAAAATTTCCGGATTTTCCGTGATGGCCTGATAGACGGCCCAGCAATCATCTAAAGCTGCTGGATAGACATGCTCAGGGGCCAGGCGGTAATCGACGGCGATAACTTGTACTTTTGTCTGGCTGGCAAGATCAGCCGTAATGGCATCGTGGCTATCCAGATCGCCGAGAACCCAACCGCCCCCATGAAAATACAAGAGAGTTGGGTGTTTTTCAGTCGCATATGGAACCGCTTCATTAACCGTGTCGGTGGAGATCGCTTCAATGGGCCGATAAACCCGGATAGGGATGTCACCTTCCGGGCCTTCGACAGCGCCTTCCAAAACCCTAAGGTTATTGGGGTGAGGGGTATTATAATGCTGACACATCAGATTATAGCCGGCTCTGATATCTTGCAGGTCACTTGTTCCTGGTGTGGAAAAGCTTTCTGAGACAGAGACAAATTCCTGAAGCTCTTTATCCAACCCCTCACTCATAGGCATACCTTTGAAAAATTAAAGTGTCTTAGAGAATACAGTGTTTCGCGAAATCAGTTGCTTCATTCGCGGACCAATCGCCTTTTGGTTTTTCTTTCAGCGCATCACACCATTCCGTGCTGCCAACTTCTGGTGAGCAGGCGCTCAAGCCTGTAATGAAAAGAGCCGCAAGAACAAGTTTTAAATAGGTCATAAATTCCCCCAAAAAAGGTAAAGAGTGGGTAAAAGATTAAACTGCAAACATGATAAGTCAGAAAAACGTTTGATGCTACCTCGTGATTTTACTTAAGGAAAAAAGATCTTTCTTTACAGCATTGTATTAACAAAAAGATATCAAAGGTCTAGGGTCAACGTTGGTGTTTTTGCTCTGGAGCAACACACCATGATGTGTTGATTTTTCTGTTTTTCTGCCTCGGTTAATATCATATCGCGATGGTCCGCTTCGCCATCGATAAGGCCGGTTTCACAGGTGCCGCAGATACCTTCGCAACAAGCATGATCAATAAATATACCGTTTTCTTCCAGAACACTCAGGATGCTTTTATCTACGGGAACTTTTAAGACACGTCCCGTGCTTTGGATGATGACTTCAAAACTGCCATCATCGTCTTTAGGGCCAGTGTCTTCACTCACCGAGAAATGTTCAAACCTAACGCTTTCCTCTGGCCAGGAACAGGTGGCTGATTTTACAGCATCCATCAATCCTGTTGGACCGCAGCAATATATTTGTACATTTGGTTCGGGGCGCCCGAACAGAGCTCGTGTATTGAGGGGGCCGTGTACATCATCATAAGAAAGCACCACATGTTTCGATAGTTCTGTGGATCTCAGCTCGTCGATAAAAGCTGCGCGTTGTTCATCGCGACAGGCGTAATAGAGCTGAAAAGGTTTACCGATGGCTTTCAAACGGCGTGCCATGGACATGATCGGAGTGATCCCAATCCCGCCCGCGATAAGTTTGTAACGCTGTGCTGTTTCATCCAGTGGAAAGTGATTACGGGGTGCAGAGATCTCAATTTCATCACCAACTTTAAAATTATCATGGATCAAACGTGATCCCCCACGACCCTGTTCTTCTTTTTGAATGCCAACGATATATTTGTTCCTTTCTCGCGCAGAGTTCGACAAAGAATATTGTCTGATCACATTGTCGGGCAGGAAAAAATCAATATGTGCTCCGGGATTAAAGGGGGGAAGTGGCTCGCCATCAGGGCTGACGAGTTCATAGGTTTTGATATTGAGGGCTTGATCCTTGATTGCATTAATAACAACCTTGATCCTCTTTGCCATAGCCTCACTTGCTCCTGCAATATTCGTAATCTAGTTATATGTCTGTTTATTTAGGTGTGTCTTTTGGCGGTAGAGTACAATATACAATATTGATTGACTGTAACGTGTTCCTAATTAAGTATTTGTTTATATGGATGATTTCGATTTTATCATTATTGTTCACGATTCTAGCGTGCAAATGAATAGAAACTTTCTTCCCGTGCCTCCTGTGTTAATCTGATCGCATGAATACAGGAAAAAATAGATTGAGAACGTGGGGGCGCAGGCTCTTGTGGTTTGGGGCAGTGATGCTTTTGATCATTGGTTCCGCAATCTATTATCGCCTCCCACTTGCTCAGTATCTATTAGATCAAGTTGCAGACAATTTGGCATTACCCGGCTTTTCTGCCGAGGTTTCTGAAGTATCTCATCGTGAAGTGATTATACAGAATGTGGTTGTCGGAATTGAGAACGAGGTTATCCTTGACCGTCTTGTTTTATCCTACGATCTGACTGATTTGTGGCAAGGTGGCGAGCTGGCTGTTGACTTGGATCGTTTATTCCTGTCGCTTGATGTGACAGGACAACAGCCTGTTTTAGGATCTTTAGACAGTTTGTTCGCGGGTGACGAGCAAGGAGAATCTCAATCTTCCCTGCCGATACTCCCCTTTAAGCCTGCGCTTAAAATCAATAACAGTCGACTTCAAATTACGACTGAACTTGGGGTGGCACAGTTACCCTTTGCTGTCGAAGTTATGGGACATTCGGAAGATGATGTTCAAGGATGGATAAGCTTCGAAGGCGGATATCTGGCTGACTATGAACCGGAAGAATTTTATCTAGGGGCGATCTTTTCTAGTTCTGATTTGCAAATAGACTGGGATGTTAAGTGGCAGAAAATCGGTGTTTCAGGCGAAGGCGCCGCCTCTTTCTTTCTGGATGATCCCGGCCTGAACTGGAATGTTTTTGGGGATATAACGGGTAATATACCAAAAGCTTTTTTGCCGCCTGAGGTTGAAGATACTCGGATGACGGTTAATCTGGATGGTGTCGGACAGATTGACGTGGGGGAGAACCAATCTTCAAAGTGGCGTGAAGCAATTAATCCGCTGTTGCTAAATTTGGGTCAGGCAACGGTTGATTTGACGTCAGATGTTTGGGGTGAAGGTCGGCTGGTTTCAGGGGCTGAATTTAATGGAAAGGTGCCGTTGAAGCTTATCCAAAAAGGCCCGGAGACCAAAATTCACCTCAGAGATGTCGGGCAATTTAATGTAGCAAATTTGTCTACAGATGAAATCACGCCCTCTGCAATAAAAAAAATGTTCGGCTCGTCTTTGTCGGGGGAAATCGATCCTGCTGAAACTGAACTCATCTTTATTTTGAATGATGAACGACCTGTCGCAGGTAAAATAGGTGTGGCACTCCGCGGAGAAACACCTGTTGAGGTCACGTCTTTGTCGCAGGTAACGGGGAGTGTCGGCCAAGGGTATGATCAAGTACGACTTGATAACGCGGTTCTTGATGTCAGGGGCAAAGGATTAGAGCTTGCCGGATATAAAATATCTGATGGGTCATTAGCCGCGACTGTATCACAAGATACCACTGAGAGTTGGCGAGGTGATTGGCAAGTCAAAACAGGAGAAGTTGATAATACTCAATCTGAAGGACAGGCTGATTATCTGATCAAGGTGGTGCAAGGGGCAGCACAAGGGAGTTTTGGCTTAGATAAGAGTAAGTTGATCTTTACAGCAGATGGAGGGCAATTTGAGCTTGTAAAGTTCGAAGTTCCGGACGTTATCCAAACTCAGGCCAAAGAGGTTGTCTATTTATCAAACATCGAGAGTGAATTCCAAATTCTTTCAGATGAAACAGAAAATGTTGTGGAACTCAGGAAAGCCTCCGGTGACTTACACCTTAAAGCTCTTAAGCTCAATCTGATCAAAGAAAACAAAGATATCGTTGTTTCTAATTTTTTGACTAAGATTCTAGGAAGTGCGGGGGGCAAGTGGCATATCGGGACAACGATATCTGAAATTAAATTACCAGATCAAAAGCTAAAGATCAGCTCCGTTCGTAATGATGTCTCTACGCCATTTTTCCAACCTGCGAATGACTTTGATGTTCAGGAACTTATCCTTGATAGCCGATCAGAAGCGAACATCAAACAGGAAGATTCTGAACTTGGTTTACCCGCATTGTTCGTTAAGAGTAAGACATCAGGTTCCCTAGCAAAGACGGCTTTATCTGCTGATGTAAAACTTCTTGAGGGAACGCAATTGTTAAATCTTGAAGGCAATCTGGATTTAATCTCTCTTAATGGAAACATTGATATCGTTATCCCACTGATTTCATTTGATGAATATGGTATGCAGCCGAAATTTTTTACCCCCCACTTATCTGATCTGAAGGTTCGTGATGGTTCGGTTTCTGGCGGTGTTGAGGTGGTGATCAAAAAAGGTGTCCCTGAGGGGCAGGGGTATTTGAATGTGGATCTATCTGATGCAGAAATTAACGAACTTCCTTTTAAAGATTTAGTTGGACGGTTTTTCTTTCAGGGTATAACAGAACCCGTTTTACCGCCTGGGCAGAAGCTTGAGATTGCTTCTTTTGATGCCGGGGTTCCAATCTCGGATATTGAACTGGTGTTTGGTGTTGTGCCTGAAGTAGATGATTTTATCGTTGATCTTCGGACTGCCGAGTTAATGATTGCTGGTGGTCATCTTGGTTTTGTTCCTCAAAAAATTCCGGTTCTTGCAGATCAAAAATCAATACGGTTGCAGGTTAATAAGTTGGACTTAAAAGAACTTTTTACATTAATTGGGCGCGAAGATCTTAGTGGTACGGGGCAGTTAACAGGCGAAATCCCAATTAAATTTGAGGGAGAGCAAATTATTATTGAAAAGGGAGCCTTGGCAACAGAAGGGCCAGGTGTATTACAAATACGTTCCCAATTAATTGCGGATGCTTTGGCCGCCGGCGGCGAACAGGTTGAACTATTGGTGAAGGCTTTGCACAACTTTGAATACACTAAGCTCACGCTGGATATTAATAAGCCTATCAATTCCGCCGCTCAGGTGAGCCTTGGCATTAGTGGTGCAAATAAAGATGTTCTCGACGGGCATCCTTTCCAATTGAATATCAATCTTGAAACAAAGGTTGAGCCTTTGCTTGCTGTTCTTTTACAGGGGCAAAAAATTTCGAGGGGTTTGGTCTCTGGGTTGCTTAATAAGTAGGTCGTAAGGCTATTTGAAATGATGCCGAATTTGCAAAGAGGGTTAAAAATGCCTTTCCCTTGCCTTATTTCAGTGACTATTGTTGGGAAGATTTAATGTTTAATGGCAGAGGATAACGCCTTGGGTGGCCTTCTGAATGAAAATATAAACAAGCAGCTTGTTCTTGTTACCGCGGTTGTAATAGGGCTTCAGGCTTGTACGCCAACTGTTAAGGTCGAGGCACCGAGAGAGCCGATTACGATCAACCTTAATATCAAGTTGGATGCTGAAGTACGTGTTCGTCTGGAAGATCAGGCGAAAGATGACATCAATAATAA
This sequence comes from Kiloniella sp., assembly GCF_048259265.1. Taxonomy (NCBI): domain Bacteria; kingdom Pseudomonadati; phylum Pseudomonadota; class Alphaproteobacteria; order Rhodospirillales; family Kiloniellaceae; genus Kiloniella; species Kiloniella sp. The sequence goes on from NZ_JBLXHT010000001.1 coordinate 50,136, forward strand.
TCCAAATCTCTTCTAGATTGCCGGTGGAGGAAACTGAAACAATGGTTTTGAATAGCATGAAAATGTTGAGAGTTCTGTTTCTGGCTTTTGCGTTTGCATCCGTCATTCCAGCAGCTTGGGCTGCTGATCTTGATAGTTTGCGCAGTTCGGGGGCTGTCGGTGAACGGTATGATGGTATGGCTGTTGCGCGTGATGGCTCCGCATCTGATTTTGTGTCTGCGACAAATGCAAAACGCACGCAGATCTATCAAGAGCGCGCAAACAAAGAAGGTGTTAGTGTCAAACAGGTCGGCATGGTTTATGCCAAGCAGATTATGAGTAAAGCCCCAAGTGGAACCTGGTTCCAGGCAGAAGACGGTTCCTGGGTGCAGAAATAAATGTATCTAGGCTTAAGTATTTAATATCGTTGTAAAATCCCGCTATTTGAGCGGGGTTTTTTCTTTGATTGAACAGGCGTATCCTTTTTAATGTGATTAATTAAGATGGTTCTCTTTGTTTATTTATTAGTTGGAATATCATCGTTCTTTTTGGTGATTGTTCCGATCTCGGGCGGGATAGTTCTTAATCCCTTATTGTCCCTGATCGTTGACCCCCATACGGCGATTAGTGTCACCGTGTTCTTCTTCATGATTAATAGTGGCATCAAAGCCATAATCTTTCGTAATGATATTATGCTGAAATATGTGATTGAAATGCTTCCAGTTTCAATTGTTGCGGCAATTATCGGTACATATGTTGTTGGCTTGTTCTCTGAAATGTTTTTGTATGTGTTGATGTTTTTGATGACATTATTCTTTGCATCAAAAAAATTGTTTCCAGCCTTATTTAAAAGTAGTGGCAGTGTCGAAAAGACTCATAGCGGTTCTATAATAACAAGCTTAATGTCAGGTTTTATGCAGGGTGTCGGTTTGGGGGGCGGTGGTTCTTTAAGAAAGATATATTTCTTATCAAATAATCTGTCACTGCAACAAATGCACGGCACAACGTCTGCTCTTAGCGTCATGTTGGGGACTGTTTCAACGTTTATTCGCTTAGAAACCGATCAGGTCACAACGGAAATATTGTTACCTGTATTATATTTAATACCTATAATGGTGGTCTCAATTATTTATGGGAAAAAAATACTCATTAAATTAAGTGATCGTACATCTGATGTTATTATTAAAATTACGTTGTCTCTAACTCTTTTATTCGTCGCATTTAAATTAATTTAATGGTGATTCGTCTGTCGAATGGGTCTTAAAAATATAATGTCAGATTCCTTTGCTTAATCTGACATGAAACTGAAACCTGGCCTTGTTAAGGCAATCAATCTGATTGTGTAAAAGGTTAGGAATTTACGATGGATGATCTGGCTGTTGACCTTCCGGATGCGACCCCCGAAGACTGTGAAACGAACACTGATCATCCCGGTTGTGATTGGCTGACTACAAAATCACCTAAGCGTTTCATTAATCGTGAACTGTCGTGGCTAGCGTTCAATTTTAGAGTGCTGGAAGAAGCGAGTAATCCGGAACATCCGCTATTAGAGCGCTTACGCTTTGCATCGATTTCTGCAAGTAATCTTGACGAATTTTATATGGTTCGTGTGGCGGGGTTGATGGGGCAGGTTGCTGCGGGTGTTACCAAGCTTAGTCAGGACGGTTTGACGCCTGCTGAACAATTACAGAAAATTTCTATCCAAGCCGGACGCTTGATGCAACAACAGCAGGTTGCGCTAGAAGATGTATTTACAAAGCTTAGATCCAAGAACCTTTTCCTTTTAAATCCAGATGAGTTGAAGGGGGATGAAAAAGAATGGCTGACGTCATGGTTTCAGACCCAGGTTTTCCCCGCGCTGACACCTTTGGCGGTTGATCCTGCCCACCCGTTTCCTTTTATTCCCAATAGGGGACTGGTTCTGGCCCTAGAGCTTTCTAGGCAACAAGATAACCACCTGATTAACGGTCTTGTGCCTATTCCTCACAATATCCAACGGTTTGTTAAGTTACCAGGTATGCAAGATCGTTTCATTGCCTTGGAGAATGTTATCCGAATGTTTATGGATACCTTATTCCCGGGTTTTGAGCTTTTGGGGAATGGTCTTTTCCGTATCTTGCGGGATTCTGATGTTGAGGTCGACGAGGAAGCGGAAGACTTGGTTCGAACGTTTGAAACCATGTTACGCCGTCGGCGTCGTGGTTCTGTGATCAGACTTCAGGTTGATGCTTCAATGCCGGAAAGCTTGCGTGCATTTGTCACAAAGCATCACGTTGTCAATGAGAATGATGTTTTTGTTTTGCCGGGTATGTTGGGTATTTCTGATGTGTCTCAGATGATCGTTTCTTCACGGCATGAATTGTTATTTGAAAGCTATACACCCCGCTTTCCGGAACGAATCAAGGATTTTGGGGGGGATTGTTTTGCTGCGATCCGGGCAAAAGATTTTATTGTTCACCATCCCTATGAAAGTTTTGATGTTGTGGTGCAGTTTGTGAAACAGGCTGCGCGTGATCCAAAGGTTGTTGCCATCAAACAAACACTTTACCGCACATCAAATCAGTCACCGATTGTTCGGGCATTAATTGATGCTGCAGAAGCGGGAAAGTCTGTTACCGCGCTGGTTGAATTGAAGGCACGGTTTGACGAGGCAGCCAATATTCGTTGGGCTCGTGACCTGGAACGTGCAGGTGTTCAAGTGGTTTACGGCTTTGTTGATCTGAAAACCCATTCCAAGTTGTCGATGGTTGTGCGACGTGATGGGGATGGGATGAAAACCTATGTTCATTTTGGAACGGGCAACTACCACCCGATTAATGCAAAAATCTATACTGATCTCAGCTTTTTTACCTGTAATGAAGAGCTGGCACGGGATGCGGCCTGTCTTTTTAATTTTACGACAGGATCGGCCGCACCAAAGGAGATGGAGAAGCTGGAATATGCCCCAAATACCTTGCGCCAGAGGATAAAAAAAGAGATTGCAGCTGAAATAAAACACGCCAATGAAGGAAAACCCGCAGCGATCTGGATCAAGGTTAACAGTCTTGTTGATACAGATATTATTGATGCGCTTTATGTGGCCAGTAACGCCGGAGTACAAATTGAAATTGTGGCCCGGGGTATTTGCTGTTTGAAGGCGGGTATCGCAGGCTTGTCAGAAAATATACAGGTACGCAGTGTCATCGGACGCTTCTTGGAACATAGTCGTATTTTTTGTTTTGGGAATGGTCACGATCTGCCATCACCAGATGCCAAAGTGTATATATCCTCGGCAGATTTAATGCCGCGAAACTTGGATCGTCGGGTCGAGGTGATGGTGCCGATCGAAAATGATACGGTAAAGCGTCAGGTATTGGATCAGGTAATGTTTGCCAATCTACAAGATGAAGCCCAGAGCTGGATTATGCAGGCGGATACAACTTTTAAACGAGTAGAGCCTGCCGGGGTTGGTTTCAGTGCGCATAACTTCTTTATGACGAACCCCAGCTTATCTGGACGTGGTAAGGCGCTTAAAAAGAGTATGGGTAAAAAGCGCCGTAAAAAATAGTGCCTTCAATGCGGTCGGTATTTCACGAGCGCAATATATTAGATTGAAGAAGTCATAACAAAAAACGGAACAATGATGTTCCGTTTTTTGTTGTTTCGTAAATGGTAGATTTATGCCGAGATTAACCATGGTTAAGGCCACAGTTGCACGCTTTATTTTGATATCTGGATTATTGATATCTGGTTTTCTTGATTGCGAGATCCCAACCCTCAAGGTTTTGTTTTCTGGTTGCGCCATCCATTTCTGGTGTAAAGCTTCGATCCAACGTCCAGTTTTCTTTAATATCTTCGAGTGATTTATAAATGCCGTGTTGAAGCCCTGCAAGATAGGCTGCGCCCAGTGCAGTGGTTTCTGGGACGGCAGGTCTGTCCACTTCCAAATTTAGTGTATCGGAAAGGAATTGCATGACCCAGTTGTTGGCAACCATGCCACCATCAACCTTCAGGGCTTTGGGCTTGATCCCGTCGTCTGCCATCGCCTCAAAAAGATCTCTGGTCTGATAACAAACCGCTTCCAATGTTGCTCGGACGATTTCTTCTGGTCCGCTGTCTCTTGTCAGCCCATAGATGGAGCCGCGGGCATGGGGATCCCAATAAGGGGCGCCAAGCCCCGTAAAGGCTGGAACAAGGTAAACGCCTTTGTTATCCGGAAGGCTTTTGGCAATCGCTTCAGTTTCGGATGCTGATTCAATTATTTTAAGGCCGTCGCGAAGCCATTGTACTGCTGCGCCGGACATAAAAATTGCGCCTTCTAAAGCATAGGATGTTTTGCCATTAATCCTATATCCAATAGTGGTGAGTAGCCGATTCTTTGAGGACAGAGGTTTTTCGCCTGTGTTCAGCAAAACAAAACAACCTGTGCCATAGGTGCTTTTGATATCCCCTGCATCATAACAGGTTTGGCCAAAACTTGCAGCTTGTTGATCGCCTGCAATGCCCTGTATTGGAATGGGAACTCCAAATATATCAGCGTTTGTTGTGCCGAAATCGGCTGCAGAATCTTTTACTTCTGGTAGGAGAGAAGCAGGAATATTGAACAATGCCAAAAGTTCATCATCCCATTTGAGGTCATGAATATTATAGAGCATAGTTCTAGAGGCATTTGTCACATCTGTTGCGTGCACTTTACCATTGGTTAAGCGCCAAAGCAGGAAACTATCAACGGTACCAAAGGCGAGTTCGCCACGGTTTGCTTTTTCACGAGCCCCTTCGATATTGTCTAAAACCCAGGCAACTTTTGTTGCAGAAAAATAGGGGTCGAGTAAAAGGCCCGTTTTGGCGGTTACTTTGTCTTCGTGATTTTGCTCTTTCAGTTTTGAACATAGTTCCGCTGTACGACGATCTTGCCAGACGATTGCATTGTAGATCGGCAACCCGGTTGATCTGTCCCAGATAACGGTTGTTTCCCGTTGATTGGTAATGCCGATGGTGACGACGTTTGCACCTTTTTCTTGTGCTGACTTAAGGACCTCGCGCGATACCTCAAGTGTTGAGGTCCAAATAGCCTCGGGATCATGCTCGACCCATCCGTCGTTTGGGAAAATTTGAGGAAATTCCTGTTGCGATGTTGCAAGGTTGTTGCCTTTGACATCAAAGATAATTGCCCGGCTGCTTGTTGTGCCCTGATCTATTGAAAGAATGTGTTGGTTTTCGCTCATTCCGGCTTCCCTTTTGACTCCCCTTGGAATTTGATCTTTACTTTCGTATGTTCGTTTATGAAAGTAAAGTGAACATCGGTTCCTTTTTTGTTAGAAATTGGGTAAAAGGGGCCAAGTGCTGATAAAAGCGCGAATTTGTTAGTGGGGAATGCAGATGAATCTGGAAAAACTTAGCCGTCGTCAAAGGCAGATTCTTGAATTGGCGAAGAATAATGGCTTCGTATCTATTGATTCAATGGCACAGGATTTTTCTGTAACAACCCAAACAATTCGGCGGGATATAAATGAGCTTTGTGATGCGAAGCTGCTGAACCGCTTTCATGGCGGAGCAAGTTTTAGTTCTTCTGTCCTTAATCTCGACTATACACAGCGTCAGGGAATTAACGCGCAGGAAAAAGAAGGTATTGCGCAACTTGTGGCGCGTGAGATTCCGAACAATGCATCGCTATTTATCAATATGGGGACGACAAACGAAAGCGTTGCCCAAGCTTTGATGGGACACACAGGGTTACGTGTCATTACAAACAGCTTGAGTGTTGCGCATATTATGAGTCCGAATCCCAGCTTTGAAATTATTGTTGCTGGCGGCGTGGTCAGAAATGTCGATCGAAGCATCATTGGTGAGGCGACAATTGATTTCTTTCGACAGTTTCGTGCCGATTTTGGCGTAATCGCTGTTGGTGGTATCGATGAAGACGGCAGTCTGCTGGATTACGATTATGGTGGTGTTCGAGTTTCTCAAACAATTATAGAAAACGCACGTCATACTCTGCTTGTTGCTGATAGCAGTAAATACGGTCGTAATGCGTTGGTTCGCTTAGGGCATTTATCTCAGATTGATACATTGGTTACGGATAGTATGCCGACCGAGCCCTTGTCTTCCATTATCAAATCGCTGGATCTGGAAGTTCTTTGTTAGAACCGGATTCTATCGAATTTTTGTAACTGAACATTCATAATTGCTGCTCAATTTTAGCTGATCATTCCTTGTTGTGCTGAAAAATAAATATTCACTTTCTTGGCGGTTTCTTGTAATCCATTGTTTTTAAATAATTATTTTTGATATCTGGTTTCGAGGTAATTAAAATTATCTCTCTTTGCGTTCAAAGTTAGTGTCATAAAATATTCACTTTAGAAAAATATAACTTGCGTTTATGTTCAAAAATGAACATTTTGTCATCAAGAGTTATAGATAATGAAGTCCCTGAGGAGCAAATAATGGCGGTTCGCGTAGCAATTAATGGTTTTGGTCGTATTGGCCGACTTGTGTTGAGGGCCATCGTTGAATCAGGTCGTGATGATATCGAGGTCGTTGCTATCAATGACTTGGCATCTGCTCAGGCCAATGCTCACCTTCTCAAATATGACTCAGTACACGGTACGCTTCGTAAAGATATCAAAGCTGACGACAATGCTTTGATCATTGAGGGAAAACGTATTGCTGCTTTGTCAGAACGTAATCCTGCTGATTTGCCATGGGGTGAGTTGGGGGTTGATGTTGCGCTTGAATGCACCGGACTGTTTACAGATCGCGAAAAAGCCTCTCTTCATCTGAAAGCTGGCGCGAAGAAAGTATTGATTTCTGCGCCAGGCAAAAACGCTGATCTAACCGTCGTTTACGGTGTGAATCACGACAAGATCGCACCGGAACATACCATTGTTTCTAATGCATCCTGTACGACAAACTGTCTGGCACCTGTTGCCCATGTTCTTAACCAGTTGGTTGGCTTGGAAGAAGGTTTTGTTACGACTGTTCACGCCTATACGGGTGATCAGAACACCGTTGATACCATGCATTCTGACCTTCGTCGGGCCAGAGCAGCGGCTCTTTCCATGATCCCGACATCCACGGGTGCGGCCCGTGCTGTTGGTCTTGTTCTACCAGAACTTGATGGCAAGTTAGATGGCACAGCCGTTCGTGTTCCGACAGCAAATGTTTCCATGATTGACCTTGTCTTTACAGCGGGAAGAAAGACAACTGCCGAAGAAATTAATGCAGCAATGATTGCCGCTTCCGAAGGTGCTCTCAAAGGTGTTTTAGAAACTAATGATGAGCCGTTGGTTTCAATAGATTTTAACCACTCTCCTGCCAGTTCGACTTTTGACCTGACGCAAACCCAACTTGTTGGTGATCGTTTGGTCCGTGTCTTGAGCTGGTATGATAACGAGTGGGGGTTCTCCAACCGTATGGTTGACACTGCTGTCGCCCTGGGGCTTAGCCTCTAGGTCTACTTGATCAGGAGAGAGTAGAGGGCTCTCTCCTGATCTTTTTTTGTCCTGATATCTTTTGTTGATGACAAGAAAATCAGTGTTTTGCAGAGAAAAAATAAATAGAAAAAATCGGCACGAATTGGCGTGCCGTTTTCTGTATTCTGGTCCTAAGCTCGGATTTGAGGATACAATGCAAGGGCTTCGTTGATCGAGACAAAACTGTCGTCGTTGAGCCAAGCTTTTGTAATAGAAAACTGATAAGACAGATAAAACAGGATATAATCCTGAAATAAACACAATGAAAAGGTTCCTGACATGAAACGTAAGCGTCTTTGTAAGATTGTAGCGACACTTGGCCCTGCCAGTTCGGATAAGGAGACTATTACGGCGCTGTTCGAAGCAGGTGTTGATACTTTCCGTCTCAATTTCAGCCATGGGACGCACGAAGATCACAAAGAACGTTACGATCTGATCCGCGAAGTTGAAAAAGAAGCAGGTCGTCCAATTGCTGTTTTAATGGATCTTCAGGGGCCAAAATTACGTGTCGGTCGTTTTGTGAATGATTCAGCTGAATTGGTTAATGGCTCGACTTTCAAACTGGATATGAAAGACGAGCTTGGGGATGCCAAGCGCGCAACCCTACCACACAAAGAAATTTTTGATGCACTCGAAGTTGGAACAGATCTGTTGCTGGATGATGGTCGGATCCGGTTACGCGTTACAGGGCTAAGTGGCACAGAGGCAACAACCGAAGTTGTTGTCGGCGGTGTGTTGTCAAACAATAAAGGTGTGAATGTCCCTGGTGTTGTTTTACCTTTGTCAGCCCTTACCGAAAAAGACTTGCTAGATATGGAGTTTGGCCTGGAACTTGGCTGTGACTGGTGTGCCTTGTCCTTTGTTCAGCGTCCAGAAGACGTGATGGAGGCACGCAAGCTTGTTAATGGGCGTGCTGGCGTTATGGCTAAGCTGGAAAAACCATCTGCGATTGAACAACTGGAAGCGATTGTTGAGTTGACCGATGCTGTTATGGTTGCGCGTGGAGATCTGGGGGTCGAGCTACCACCGGAAAATGTGCCTGTTTTACAAAAACGTATCATCGGAACTTGCCGCGAACACGGAAAACCCGTGATTGTGGCAACGCAGATGTTGGAAACAATGGTTTCCGCACCGACACCGACGAGAGCTGAGGCATCTGATGTGGCCACAGCCGTTTATGACGGAGCAGATGCTGTGATGCTTTCAGCAGAATCAGCTAGCGGAGCTTATCCTCTTGAGGCGGTGACGATGATGAACCGCATCATTGAAACAATTGAGCAGGATCCGCTCTACCTTAAACTGGTACATGCAGATGAAATCCTGCCTAATCCAACAGAAGCGGATGCAATCAGTGATGCCGCACGTCATGTTGCCGATTTGGTTGATGCAAAAGCGATTGTCACCTTCACGACAACGGGGAGTACGGCTTTCAGGGCAGCACGTGGGCGCCCTAATACACCTCTGTTAGGATTGACTCCTGATTTACGGGTCGCGAGAAAGATGGCCTTGGTCTGGGGTGTTCATTCTGTGAATACACGTGACGTTAGCAGTTTTGGTGAAATGGTTGGTAAATCAACCCGTATCGCCCGCCGTGAAGGTTTTTGTGAAAATGGTGATAAAGTTGTCGTGACAGCAGGAGTTCCTTTTGGCACGCCTGGCGCGACAAACAATCTTCGTATTGCTACAGTAGGCCAGCATGAAAAGCCTGACCCTACGTCGTGATCTTAATGCTGCATTGATAATGAAAAAGCAGCCTAATGGCTGCTTTTTCATTATGTGCTTATCATCTAGCAGTACAGATGGTTCATTCCTGTTGCAGCCTGATTTGTTTGCAGAGTACTCTTGGCTAAAGCTTGTTAAGGGGGATTTTCAAATATCTATCACCGTCTTCTTCTTGCGGTGGTAGATCCCCGGCACGCATGTTCACCTGGATCGAAGGGATTAAAAGTGCGGGCATGGCGAGTTGTTTGTCGCGTTCAGTGCGCATCTTTATGAACGCGTCTCTTGTAACCCCTTTGTGTACATGTAGGTTCTTGGCCTGTTGTTCTTTGACCGTACTTTCCCATGCAATTTGACGACCATTCGGGGCATAGTCATGACAAGTGTAGAGTTTTGTATTTTCGTCTAGGGATAAAATTTTCTTGATTGAATCGTATAGCTGACCAGCATCGCCCCCCGGAAAATCTGTGCGTGCGGTGCCAAAATCAGGCATGAACAGGGTATCCCCAACAAAGGCATTGTCATCTATTAGATAGGTAACACAAGCTGGTGTGTGGCCAGGGGTGTGGATGACTTTGCAGATAGTGTTGCCAAGTAGAAACTCTTCGTTATCTTCAAACAGATGGTCAAATTGCTGTCCGTCAGTGTTGAAACCTGATTCTGCATTATAGATTGTTTTAAACGTTTTCTGAATTTCAGGGATGTGATTGCCAACAGCAATTTTTCCGCCCACATTTTTTTTAATAAAAGGGGCTGCACTCAAGTGATCTGCATGTACGTGAGTTTCAAGAATCCACTGACAGGTCAGCTTCTGTTTTGTAAGAAAATCAACGATTTTTTGTGCGCTTTGTGTGGATGTTCGTCCAGAGCTGGCATCAAAATCAAGGGCAGTATCTATCACAGCGCATTTTTTTGTTTTTATGTCCCAGACAAGATAGGAAACTGTGTTACTTGCGTCGTGAAAGAAAGCTTCAATTTTTACTGGCATACCTACCTCCATTTTGAAAAAGGATAACATCATCCTTTATAAAATAGGTAGCTCTGTTTATGTTCAAAGTACTTTTTAATAATGAGGCGCCTTCCTGAAGATTAACAGAAAGATATAGGGTTCGAGGCTGTAAGGGGTGTTTTTATCTGAGGCTTTTTAGAGTGTGAAGAATTTAGTCATCGACCGTTAATTTCAGGATGCTAAAAATACTTATTTTTAATGGTTTTATAACCCTCAACGGATATTCTTTGTTTACGAAGGTAATTAGGCTCCTGTCTGGGTATTTGGATAGTTAGCTATTTTGTGGTTCAGGAAGACCTTGTGTTGCAGCATGATATAAAGAAATCGCGAATTATTATTGTTGGTGATGATGAAGTCTTTTGCAAAGATATTTGCGTTTCGCTTAACGATGCTGGCTTTTCTGTCGTCGTTGTATCTGAGGAATTTGATCCTGAAGCTCTGATTAAGCCTGATCTTTTTTTGTTTTCCGCCAGTTCATTGAGCGGAAAACTAAGACAAAAACTTACCAACTATAAATCGTTATCTTGGACTCAACGTTGCCCCATCATCTGTATCTCTGATGATAGCTTGTATGCGGGGGGACAATCGGCATCTTCTTTGTTTGATGATTTGATTATTTTCCCCCGTGATATTGACCGCTTAGGGCTGAGTTGCCAAACTCTGCTCAGTATTTCTTATGAGCGCTCAAAGCTTGAAGCTGAATTAGCTAAGAAAACGCAAAAGGCCGATCTTGCTCTCGTCCTGTTGAAGCAGGCTGAGCGAAAAATCTTAGAGCAAAACCCAGCGCTTCCAGAGGAAACGAAAGAGAACAATAATATTATTGCAGATATGAGCCATGAATTGCGGACGCCATTAAATGCGATTTTAGGGTTTTCTGAAATTATGAAGCAAGAGAGATTTGGGTCCCTTGGGCATGATAAATACCTTGGTTATGCTGATGATATCCATAATGCGAGCAGGCATTTACTAGGTATTGTGAATGATGTCCTAGATCTGGCAAAAAAAGAATCTAGCGAAGAGAATCTCGAGATAACTGAAGTTTCTGCTCGCGATGCTGTGAATGAAACTCTTCGTCTCATGGCGTTACTGGCAGAAGAATCCGGTATTGAACTTTCTGCGAATATCCCGGATGAATTTCCCAATTTGAAAACGGATGAACGACGATTTAAGCAAGTTTTGACAAATTTGCTATCTAACGCCGTTAAGTTTACCCGTCGCGGGGGGCGCGTTAGTGTTGAGGGGCAGTACGACACGAAAAACGGCGCTGTTTTAATGGTTATTCGTGATAATGGTATCGGTATGTCCCCGGAAGAACTGGCCTTGGCTCTGTCGCCTTATGGGCAGGTATTAGAAGCGCAAACGCATACTCATATTCGAGGAACAGGTTTGGGGTTGCCCGTTTCAAAGAGGTCAATCGAGGCGTTGGGGGGCGATTTTTCCATTACCAGTGAGCCCGGCCTTGGAACCGCGATAACGTTGCGTTTCCCACCTGATTTGGTTGTGCACAAATAACTTATTCGTTAATGCTCTTTTTTATTTGCTGCACCAGATATCTTTGATTGTAGCTTGAGATTTTTTAGCTCTTCCTGCTTTCGTTTTTCATCGTGCTCAGCTTTTACTTGAGCAATTGAACGTAAGGGCTTGGCTAAATAGGGACTTGAGGCAACTGATAACGAGCTTTTCATCATGTTATCCACAGAGTTTTCCACAACATGTGGTGTTGAGTATGTGTAGGTATACACAATTTACGGTGATTTGGGAAGGTGTTAAATCTTGAGTAGTTATTTGTTTCAGGGGTATTCGCTTTGAGTGTGTTTTGTGAGGCGTGCGCTTTTAACAAGGCAGATTTTGTCTGTTGGTCTTGACCTGTGGGGCGGAAGACCCCAATTATATTCCTGTGATGCTGCTATAGCGGGTTACTTGATTAGGTCTACTGGTTGCCATTCGGGGCCACAATATGAATGAGCCTTGCTCTTTCGAGGAGGTATAGTTGTCTAGATTATCTTTATTTAATAGTCCGTTGATGCTTGGGTTTGAACAATTTGAGCAGGCTGTGGATATGATTTCCAAAACTGCGTCAGATGGATACCCTCCATACAACGTTGAAAAAGTAAGCGAGAATAAAATACGCATTACGCTTGCTGTTGCAGGGTTTTCCCAAGAAGATATGCTGGTGCAGATTGAAAACAATCAGCTTGTTATTAAAGGGAAAGCAAAATCAGATGATGACAAAGAATATCTTCATCGTGGAATTGCAGCCCGACAGTTCAGGCGCGCATTTGTTTTAGCCGAAGGAATCGAAGTCTTGGATGCAAAGCTTGAAAACGGGCTTTTGCATGTTGATTTGGAACAACCCCTACAAAACATTGCCATTCGTAGTATTGAGATTCAAACAAACAATGAAAAGTCGTCAGCAACCGTAATCGAAGATAAAAAAAGTTAGATTTCTGAAGCAATAAAGAGTGTAAGAAATATTACTGATTGATGGTTCCTTAAGAATAGGGAACTATAGTAGGCATAATTTTGCAGTTCGGGTCATTGAACTGTTGCCGTTAAAGTTGGAAAAGAGTGATGATGATTAAGCAAGTAATATCAGAATTGATGACAGATCAGGATATGACTGCATTAGGACTGGAAATTGTGGCCTATGTAAAGCCCGTTGAAGTCGAGGGTGATGCTTGCTTTGGTATTTACGCAGCTGATGGAACAGAGATTACAGTCGTGAGTGACAGGGATGTCGCTTTTGCCGCTGTTCGTCAGCAAGATCTTGAGCCGTTAAGCGTGCACTAAGACTCTGGGAAAATAACGAATTCGTAAAAAAGGCTCCGAAATTCGGAGCCTTTTATATTTTGTGCTAAAGAACTCTTACCCTTTAGGCTGCATGGCTTGTTGCTGTGGCACTCAGAAGTGCATAAATGCCATCATTACTTTCTGTCCCACGAAGTTTCTCGCATGTCGATGCGTTCCGTAAGAAGCGCGATACACGTGCAAGCGCTTTGAGATGGTCAGCACCAGCTGTCTCCGGAGCAAGAAGAAGGCAGATAAGATCTACGGGCTGCTCGTCAATTGAATCGAAATCAATCGGGCGTTCCAGCTTTACAAAAAAGCCGTAGAGCTTATTCAGATTTGGTAGTTTGCCATGCGGGATGGCAATGCCTTGACCAATACCAGTCGTGCCAAGCTTCTCTCTTTCGATGAGAACTTCGAAAATATCTCGTTCTTCTGTTCCGGTGATCTCAGATGCACGCTTGGCAACTTCTTGAAGAAATTGCTTTTTACTGTTGACTTTCATGTCAGCAGCTACGGCATCTGGGCCGATAAGGTCGGTTAGTTCCATTACATGTAGTCTTTGGTTATTCGCGTCTTAGCTTTTTGATGGGTCAACCCAGCCAATGTTTCCATCCGAGCGACGGTAAATCATATTCAGACCACCGTGTTTGCTGTTACGGAACATCATGGCTGGAAGATCTTCCAAATCCATACGCATAACAGCTAATCCGGCTGTTAGAGTTGGGATTTCTGTTGCCATCTCTGCAACGATCAAAGGACTGTCTTCGACTTCCTCTTGGTGATCTTCTTTTTCTTCTTCGCTCGACAAGATGTAGTGCTGAGCGTGAGTCGCCTCTTTCCCGCCTTCTGCGTGGTCATCGCGAAGTTTACGTTTGTGACGGCGCAGGCGTTTGGATAAACGCTCGGCAGCCAAATCAAATGCAGGATATGGTTCTCCTGCTTCGCCATTTGCTTCTAGGCGAATATTTTTACCTACATGTGCAACAATAGTCGCACGATACAGGTAAGCATTTTTGGACATGGTGACATTTACATCAATGGCATCACCAAAATACTTATCCAAAGTAGCGGAAAGATTCTCTTCTATATGAGTGCGCAGCGCGTCGCCAACGTCGAGCTGCTTGCCTTTAACGGAAAGCTGCATGTGAACAAATTCTCTGAATTGTTAAGGGGGTTAGCGTAATGGCCATATGTGCCAGTCAAGCCCCGCTATCTGGGGCGGCACCATAGTGACGTCGTTTATCGGAGTCAAGGATAGTAGGTTGAACCATATTTTCCTCCCGTAGTGATACACGACATAAGTAGTATACATAGTCTTTTGGAATAAGTCGATTTTGTTACGCGAAAAAAATCAAAAAGAGAGCTTTTTTTCACGCCTTCTTTGCACGGAGGAAGGGATTCCCAAGGCTTCGCGATATTTTGCGACAGTACGTCGCGCGATGTCGATTCCTTCGGCCTTTAGTTTGGTTACCAAGGCATCATCAGACAGGATTTTTTTCGAATCTTCCTGATTAATCAGGTTTTTAATGCGATCCCTAACAGCCTCGGATGAATGGGCGTCGCCGTTTCCACCGCTAATTGATGAGGTAAAGAAGTACTTCATTTCAAAGGTCCCGCGCGGCGTCACCATATATTTATTAGAGGTAACACGGCTGACTGTTGATTCATGCATTTCAATGACTTCAGCTATATCTTTTAGGGTCAGGGGTTTCAGAGCCTGTACACCTTTTTGTAGAAAGCCGTCTTGTTGGCTTACAATTTCGGTCGCGACTTTGAGAACGGTTGTCGCCCGTTGGTGCAGAGCCTTGATAAGCCAGTTTGCGGACTGTAGCTGTTCAGATATATATGATTTATCTTCTTTTGTACGTGCCAGGTCTGAAACCGTTCCGTGATACCTGTTGTTGAGCAAAACTTTAGGTAAAGCATCGTTATTGAGTTCAATACGCCATCCACCAGCGTTATCAGATTTAATGATAACTTCAGGGATCACAGTCTCGACATCGCTGGTGTCAAAGGCGGCGGCGGGGCGAGGATTTAGGGCACGAATCTCCGCGATCATATCGGTTATGTCTTCTTCGTCGACTCCGCAAACTTCTTTCAAGGCTTTAAGGTCACGCTTGGCAAGTAATTCCAAGTTATCAAGCAAGGCCTGTATCGCAGGGTCTAAACGGTTTCGTTCCGCAAGTTGGATTGCAAGGCATTCACCGAGATCTCGCGCGCAGATGCCAACAGGGTCAAATGTTTGTAGTGTTCTTAGGACAGATTCAACTTGATCTAGCGGGCATCCTAGTTGGTCCGCTATTTCATCAAGTGGGGCTTTCATATAGCCTGCTTCATCAACATGATCGATGAGGTGAACGCCGATCAGGCGTTCGGTTGGTTTATTAACTTCCATCTGTAATTGCTCACGTAGATGGCCACGGAGCGTTACATTTTCTTGTAACCTGTTCTCAAGAGAAAATTCTGCGTCATCAAACCGGGTGTTGCCACCTGCCCCCCAACTGGAAAAAGCCGTATCTTGATCGTTCCATTGATTGTCCGGGCTGCTGTCGTAATAATTATCGAAATCATTATCCAGTGGTGTTTGGTTGTTGTCGGGCAAGGTTTCCGCGTTTGAAAGCTCTAAAGAGTCTGGCTGCTGGTTTTCATTTTCAGACGGCGCAGCGGCTGCGGAATGGAGGTCATTGGAATCTGTATCGACGAGGGCTGAGTTTTGGGTGCCGTCATCCCGGTCTAAAAGAGGGTTTTGTTCGACCTCTTGTTGGACGTAGTCAGCGAGCTCTAGGTTTGACAATTGCAGCAGTTTTATTGCCTGTTGCAATTGTGGGGTCATGACGAGGCTTTGACTTTGCCTCAGCTCTAGTCTTTGCGAAATTGCCATAGGTATAACCCTTAAAGGCTAAACCTTTCTCCTAGGTAAACGCGACGAACATCATCATTGTTTACAATTTCGTCTGGTGTACCTTCCATAAGCACCATTCCATCGTGAATAATGTACGCTCGGTCAACAATATCAAGGGTTTCCCGAACATTGTGATCTGTGATTAACACGCCAATACCGCGGTCTTTAAGGTGCATGACAAGATCGCGAATATCACCAACCGCAATTGGATCAATACCAGCTAATGGTTCATCCAGCAGAATGAAGCTTGGGTCTGAGGCAAGGGCGCGGGCAATCTCAACACGTCTTCTTTCGCCCCCAGAAAGAGCAATTGCAGGTGTGTTGCGTAAGTGAGTGATTGAGAATTCAGCAAGCAGGCTGTCCAGTTTTGCTTCTCTTTTGCTGCGAACTGATTCAACAACTTCTAGAACACCGCGAATGTTTTGCTCGACGGTTAGGCCTCTAAAAATAGATGCTTCTTGTGGAAGGTATCCAATTCCCATACGTGACCTGCGATACATAGGAAGATCGGTGATATCTTGATTGTCCAGAGTAACCCAACCGGAATCAGGAGAAAGAAGTCCGGTGATGATGTAGAAACTGGTTGTTTTCCCTGCACCATTAGGGCCAAGCAGTCCGACGACTTCACCGCGTTGTACACGCATTGTAACAGCGCGAAGCACTGGCCGTTTTTTAAAGCTTTTACCAATGTTTGTTGCCATCAAGCCTTGGTTGTCTGCAACAAGAGATGGTTTGGAACCGCTTTCTTTAATAGCGGATTGTTGCTTGTCGGTCATGGTTTTTTCTTTTTGCTTGATGGTAGGATGAGGCCTTGGACAGGTTTACCACTTTTACTGACAAGCTTACTTACGCCTGTTGCCAGATTAAACTGTGCTTCATCCCCATTCATCTGGTTCTCGCCCTGCGTTATTTTTACGTTTCCGATCAGATTGGCTAGTTCTCGTTTAACGAAATAAATGCCTTTGTCGCCAGTAGCGTACTCTGTCTTTGTTGCAACCCGCACATCGCCATGTGCGTCTATACGCTCAATTTCTAGCTGGTTGTCCGCATCACGAACGAAATGAGCTGTTAGAACGTTTCCGTGAACACGTTTATCTTCTCGAATTGCTATTGCGTTGCCGCGTGCGACAGCAAGTTGTTTTGTTTCCCAATACTCAAGGCTGTCTCGGGCTGTAATTGTGTCTGCGCCACTTATCATCCGAAGGTTTTGCCCCGTGAGAACCATGACTTGTTTGTCGATGTCATAGACGCCGTTATCGCCATAGGCGGTTTCGCCAGGGGACACAATCTTGACGTTCCCGACAGCATCGACACGGTAAATTTCTGTGCCACCTTCAGCGCCCTCTCTGTAATGGGCGATAAGTTGGTCACCAAAAACTTCTAACTCACCTTGTGCAGCACGGGCATTTCCGCTTGCGACGTATTGTTTAAGATCTCTGCGCCATTCTATGCCTTCGTCAGCATTGATTTCCAGCGGGACATTACTGTCGCCAAGACCTTCTGTCAGGCCCTGCGCCATGGAAATATTGCTTTGGGAGGTCGATATGCTGAAAATCAAAGCCAGAATTGCTATTAAACGGGTCATTTTTTCAGGGCCTCCTGAGCCCCAGGAAGGATGATCAGCTTGCTTTTGCCAGTAAAGGTTATGCGTTTGCCGCGATCGGTAATGACAAAGCCTTCGGCATTTATTGTGCCGGCTGGTCCGTGACCTTGTACGGGCATTTGCCCGTAAGCAGACCCGGCCTTTGCGTCAAACATGGCTTCTTCTGTCACAATTTCAAAGCCTTGGTCTTGGAAAATATTTACTTGGCCATTCAAGTTCAAGTATTTCGCATCCCTATCGTACATACCTGTTTGTGCCGAAAGGGCAAGCCATGTGCCGTCTTCGAGTGTAATATCGGCTTTGGGGAGGGTTAGGAAAATTTCGCTCTCACGTTCACTGGATTGTTCTGCCAAGTCAGCAATGATCGTGTAGGGTTGATTTTTCTCGTCGAGACCCAGGTACTTGGGGTTCAGTGCGCTTAGGGTATCGGGAGTGCTCGATTCCAAGATGCTGTTACCAATGGCAGTTCCCTCTGTAATTACCTGTTCTTCCAGTTGTGGCCATACAATAACCAGAAGAACGAGAACAACAGCAAAGAAAGGAAGGGTAACTTTCGCAATGCTGACAAAGGCGCTGTAGGCATTACCCCCAGAAAAGCTTGGCGGCTTTACGGGTGTCGCAAGCTCTGTTTCGTTCTGCGGTGCAGTGCTTTTTTCGTTGTTGAATCTGGCGGGCGAGCTCATTCCGTTTCAAGGCCTCAGGCGATTCCTGCGCGGAGGCAGTCGTGGATATGGATAATACCAACCGGCATTTTGTCTTCGGTAACAAAGAGGCTGGTGATTGATCTCTCATTCATTTGCCCCAATGCCTCGGCAGCAAGGGCTGAAGAGCGAATGGTTTTGGGGGCGGGTGTCATGACGCTCTCTGCTGTCATTGACAGTAGGTCCGTATCCATATGGCGCCTTAGGTCACCATCCGTGATGATGCCAGCAAGTTTTCCATCGTTATTTGTTACGCCTATGCATCCAAAGGAACGCTGTGTCATGATCAGAATAGTTTCTGTCATGGACGTGCTTCCAGCACAAAGAGGGAGCTCTTCGCTATGCATAATGTCGGATACTTTTAGGAGTTGATTTCCAAGCGCGCCGCCAGGGTGAAAAACTTTAAAGTCATGTGGTTGGAAGTTTTTTTGTTCCATCAAGGCGATTGCGAGGGCGTCGCCCAGCGCAAGTGACATGGTCGTCGATGTTGTGGGGGCCAGACCGTGGGGACAGGCTTCTGGGAGTGAAGGTAGAATAAGGGCGACGTCCGCAGCTTCGGCCAAGGCAGAATTCTTCCGACTGGTCATAGCAATGAGAGGTATGCCGAAACGCCTTGTGTAGGTGATAAGATCGCTAAGCTCTGAAGTGTTCCCGGAATTTGACATTGCAAGGACGGCATCGTTGCGTGTGATCATGCCGAGATCACCATGGCTGGCCTCACCTGGGTGAACGCAATAAGCGGGTGTTCCTGTGGATGCTAGAGTGGCAGCGATCTTTTTGGCGATATGGCCGCTTTTTCCCATGCCGGATATAATGACGCGACCAGTAACGGTTGTCAGGATCTCTAGGGCCTCGACAAAGCTGCCGTTCAGTTCAGCGCTTAATTGTTGAATACCCCGAGCTTCGAGATCAAGAACTCGACGTGCTGTTTCGATTGCTTGTTTCGTGTTAGCTGGTGTTGTTGTCATATCCGGCTCAGAATTATGAACTGCGTTCGCCATTTTCTAGATTTTTACCCCATTTCCCGGATTCATGTCCCAGGTAAAGTATAAACTGGCACTAATGGTGCATGTCATATTCAATTGGTACACCTTATTTGCTGGGAAGTAAAACCGGCACTTTAAAAAAGTGCCGGAAAATTGATAGCAAAACTGACCGTAAAACGAACAGTGAAAATGTACTTTAAAAATGGCGCGAAGAAGGCGCGTATTTATGAGTGTGCAAAAATATCTGTTTCATCCCATCCGGCAATATCCAGCTTTGCTCTCCATGGTAAAAAGTCAAAGCAGGCCTTTGCCATTTCGCTACGACCTTCTCTGGCGAGCCTTTCATCCAGAATCTTTACCATCCTGTGGAGGTAGAGGACGTCAGATGCTGCGTAGCGGAGTTGATCTTCGCTAAGATCTGGGGAACCCCAGTCAGAGGATTGTTGTTGTTTTGAGATATCAACACTCAAAAGCTCTTTACACAGTTCTTTGAGGCCATGACGATCGGTGTAGGTTCTGATCAGTTTCGAGGCGATTTTCGTGCAGTATACAGGGTTACAGGTTACCCCGAGGTAGCGTTCGATTGCTGCGAGGTCAAACCGGGCAAAGTGGAAAATTTTAGTCACATCCTGATTTGTGAAAAGAGCCCGTAGGTTTGGTGCGTCAAAGTTACCGTCCTTGAATTGAACTAAATGGCACACGCCATCCCCTGCTGAGAGCTGGACGAGGCATAGGCGGTCTCTGGAGAGGTTGAGGCCCATAGTTTCCGAATCAACCGCCACGGACGAGCCGAAATCTATACCGTCTGGCAGGTCAGTTTGATGAAGGTGAATTTTTACGTCGCTCACAATGTGGCTCCTGATCTATCTGTGCCCTGTTGGTTGGGCTGGTGCCAAGGTGGTTCGTCTGGCAATAAAACGTATAGTCTAAGAATAAAACGTCGACTTTGTGTTAATCTCGGCATTCTCACTGCCAAGCTGTTTCTGTCAAGGATGATTGATGGTTTTTGCTGTTGGTGGGGGCTGTGCCGTCAAATTATTAATAATTAGTTCAATGAGGGGTGGAGAATATGAGCGCATCAAAGGTTGTGACTGTTTTTGGAGGTTCCGGTTTTGTCGGCCGACATGTGGTCTCTCGGTTGGCGAAGGCTGGCTGGCACGTACGTATTGCTGTTAGGGATCGTGTTCAATCATCCTTTTTAACCTGCTGTGGTGACGTGGGGAGTGTAACGCCTGTGTCTGTTAATGTGGCGGATAGTGCTTCCTTGGAGCGGGTGGTTGCCGGGTCTACGGCGGTTGTTAATTTGATTGGTATTCTGTTTGAAGGCGGGAGGCAGCGCTTCGATTATTTACACTGTAAATTGCCGGGGTTGATTGCGCAGACCGCGCAAGAGAAGGGTGTTTCGGCATTTGTTCAGATCTCGGCCATCGGGGCTGATATTTCGTCTCCTTCTGCCTATGGGCGCAGTAAAGGCGAGGGGGAGGCGGCGGTCTTTGATGCGTTTCCGATGGCGAGTATTTTGCGGCCTAGTATTGTATTTGGGCCAGAGGATGACTTTTTTAACCGCTTTTCTCGGATGGCTTCTGTGAGTCCCTTCTTGCCTCTGGTTGGTGGTGGAAGTGCAAAGTTTCAACCTGTTTATGTTGGTGATGTGGCTGAAGCTGTTTCTAGGTGTCTTGACCTGCCTGGTGAATGTGGTGGCAAAGTATATGAGCTCGGAGGCCCCAGGGTCTTGTCGTTCCGTGATTGTCTGGACCTTTTGCAAAAATGTTCTGGCTTCTCGCGGCCTTATATTTCCCTGCCGTTCTGGGTTGCATACCTACAGGCACTTTTGATGGAGCTTATGCCGCAACCACCTTTGACCCGTGACCAGCTAAAGATGCTTAAAAAAGATAATGTGGTTGCTTCGTCGTCCTTAAATTTTGGCGCTCTGAATATTAAGCCTGTTGATGTGGAGATTGTTTTGCCAACCTATTTGAGGTGAGATAATTCATTTAGTCCTAAATCGGAACTATATTTTGTTTGTTTTAAAAGATTAAATGCGATTTTGTTGTGTTTTCGATGATGAATTTGACAAATAGGTCAAATATAGTTACCTATATTGCGTATTGATCATTACAATGATTAGCGGGTGCGGCCCAAAGCCCAAAAAGCTGCCAGCAAGCTTCTGTAAATAAACAAGAAAATAGTTGCCCGATTAGGAGAGAGATAATGTCTGAAAAGATGCTGAAATTTGTTCAGCAAGGCAGAGAGATGCCTGAAAAGAGGTCTGCGAATCAGCGGAATGAAGATTTTCGCGAAATCTATGATTCTTTTTCAGAAGCTGCCGCGCAGATACAGGCTAGCCGTTGTTCCCAGTGTGGCGTGCCTTTTTGCCAGATACATTGCCCTGTCTCCAATAACATTCCTGATTGGTTAATGTTAACGGCCAATGGTCGTTTGGAAGAGGCGTACGAGGTCTCTCAAGCAACAAATAATTTCCCGGAAATTTGCGGGCGTATTTGCCCTCAGGACAGGTTGTGTGAGGGTTCCTGTGTTATCCAACAATCTGGGCATGAAACAGTAACAATTGGGGCTGTTGAAAAATATATAACCGATACAGCGTGGGATAATGGTTGGGTTCAGCCTGTTAAGCCTGTGCGCGAACGTGCAGAAACCGTTGGTGTTATCGGCGCTGGCCCTGGTGGATTGGCCGCGGCCGAGCAGCTAAGGCGTAAAGGATATCAGGTTCATGTTTATGATCGTTATGATCGTGCAGGTGGATTGCTTTCCTATGGCATCCCTGGGTTTAAGCTAGAAAAATACGTTGTTGATCGCCGGATAAAGTTATTGGAAGACGCCGGAATCGTATTCCATCTAGGTGTTGATATTGGTGGAACAACATCATTTGCAGAAATTCGAGAGCAGTATGACGCTCTTTTAATCGCGACAGGTGTTTATCAGGCCCGTGATCTCCGTTTGCCCGGGAGTGAGCTCGGTAATATTTTGCCTGCGCTGTATTACCTGACAGAAGCGAACCGCAATGATCTTGGCCTGAAGTCTGACCACATGAGTGATGGTTTGAATGCCAAGGGTAAAGATGTTGTTGTTATTGGGGGTGGCGACACCGCCATGGACTGTGTCCGGACAGCAGTTCGTCAGGGAGCTAAATCAGTTAAGTGTCTTTATCGGCGCGATAAGGAAAACATGCCCGGTTCTGAACGAGAAGTGACGAACGCGGAAGAAGAGGGCGTAGAGTTTGTATGGTTGTCATCACCAGATGCATTTGTTGGTGATGAAAACGTCCGTGAAGTTCTGGTGTCAAAAGTGCATTTGGGTATGCCTGATTCTTCTGGCCGTCAGGTGCCGCAGATTGTGCCTGATTCTCGCGAGGCAATTCCTGCGGATCTGGTTATCAAAGCGCTTGGTTTCTCGCCTGAAAATTTACCTCAACTGTTTAATGAGCAAGGGCTGGAAGTTAGCAGCTATGGTACTTTAAGGGTCGATAATACGACCATGATGACGGCCTTGGACGGCGTCTTTGCAGCGGGGGATATCGTTCGCGGTGCATCGTTGGTGGTTTGGGCGATTAAAGATGCCCGTGATGCCGCTGATCAAATACATACATATATCGAGCGCAGAAAAACTGCAGCCGCCTGAGGAGAGAGCACATGGAACATAAAAAGATAACTCCGGACCCAATTTCTCAATGGGAACAAAAGGCAGCGCATTATCAGAAACATGGTCTTTATAACCCGGAAGATGAGCATTCATCCTGTGGTGTCGGCTTGGTTGCCGCTATTGATGGAAAACCACGTCGTTCTGTTGTTGAGGCGGGTATCGAGGCCCTTAAAGCTGTGTGGCACCGTGGTGCTGTTGATGCTGATGGTAAGACAGGGGATGGATGTGGCATTCATGTTGAAATTCCTAAAAGTTTCTTCGAAGAACAGATCGAGCATCTGGGGCATAACTTAAAGAATGATGATCTTGCCATCGGCATGGTTTTTTTGCCACGGACAGATTTTGGATCACAAGAACGTTGTCGTGTCATTGTTGAGCGTGAGATCCTGAACTTCGGCTATTCGATTTATGGCTGGCGACAGGTTCCGGTTAATACGGCGATATGCGGTGAAAAAGCGAGCTTAAATCGTCCCGAAATCGAGCAGATCATGATCGCCAATAGCAAGGGTGTTGATGCTGAACGATTCGAAACAGATCTCTATATTATCCGGCGTCGGATCGAAGCTGCGGCTGAGCGAGATTCAATCAAAGACTTTTATATCTGTTCACTAAGCTGTCGCTCCATTATCTACAAAGGAATGGTTCTGGCTGAGAAGCTAGCTGATTTTTACCCCGATCTGTTAGACGAACGCTTTGTTTCGAGTTTTGCAATTTTCCATCAGCGTTTTTCAACGAATACTTTCCCGACATGGCATTTGGCTCAACCTTTCCGCGTAATTGCGCATAACGGTGAAATCAATACGCTGCGGGGGAATGTCAATTGGATGAAGTCACACGAGTGCCGTATCGATCACCCAAAATTTGGATCTCATGTTGAGGATTTGAAGCCCGTTATCTCTCCGGGGAGTTCTGATTCTGCGGCATTGGATGCTGTGTTTGAGTTGATGATCAGATCTGATCGTACTCTCCCGATGGCCAAGACGCTTTTGGTGCCGGAATCGTGGAGTAAAAATGACGCTGTGCCCCAGCATCACAAAGAGCTTTATGCCTATTGTAATGCGGTGATGGAGCCTTGGGATGGCCCGGCCGCGGTGTGTGGATTTTCAGGCCCGTGGGCCTTGGCTGGCACCGATCGCAATGGACTGCGTCCTATGCGGTATGCCATCACGCGTGACGGGCTGCTATTTGCCGGGTCAGAAACCGGTATGGTTCATATTGATGTTGAGCGTGTCATTGAAAAAGGGCGGTTAGGCCCAGGGCAAATGATTGCAGTTAACTTTGAAGAAGGCAAAATTTTCAAAGATAAAGAAATCAAAGACCGTCTGGCTGCACAACAGCCATATGGGGATTGGTTGAAAAATATTCTTGTGATCGACGACCTGGTTAAAAAGCACAAATATAGTAGAGAACCCCTTTCTAAGGATGAGTTGCGCCGCCGCCAGTTGGATTTTGGGCTGACCATAGAAGATATGGAACTGATCTTGCATCCAATGGTCGAAACGGCCAAAGAAGCTATGGGGTCAATGGGGGATGATACGCCCTTGGCAGTTCTGTCCGATAATGTTCGACCCATGCACCATTTCTTCCGCCAAAACTTTAGCCAGGTGACCAATCCGCCGATTGACAGTTTGCGTGAAAAACAGGTCATGTCCTTAATTACCCGTATTGGTAATCTGGGTAACGTGCTTGATGAAGAAGAAGGTCAGGTTACGATACTTCAGCTTGATTCGCCCGTTCTGACGAATTCTGAATTTGTTGCGCTTTCCAAACATATGGGCCGCACGGTGGGCGAGGTTGACTGTACTTTTGAAGCGAATGGCAAACCGGGGGCGCTCCGTCATGCTTTGCGCCGTGTTCGCCGGGAAGCTGAAGAACTGGTTCGCGAAGGTTTTGAGCACGTTGTGCTGACAGATGAGGCGCAGTCTGCTGACCGGGTTTCTATCCCGATGATCTTGGCGACAGGTGCTGTTCATACACATCTGGTTGAACATAAACTGCGGTCGTTCTGTTCTATCAATGTGCGTAGCGCCGAATGTCTGGATGTTCATTATTTCGCGGTTCTGATTGGTGTTGGAGCCACAACTGTGAACGCCTATCTAACGGAAGAAGCTATTGCAGATCGCCATCGTCGGGGGCTGTTTGGCGATTTGTCGTTTGATGACTGCATGGAGCGCTATACAAAAGCTGTGGATGATGGCTTGCTCAAGATCATGGGTAAGATGGGGATTTCGGTTATTTCTTCGTATCGTGGTGGCTATAACTTTGAAGCACTTGGCTTGTCGCGAACACTGGTGGATGAGTTTTTCCCGGGTATGCCAAGTCGAATTTCCGGAATTGGTATGACGGGTCTGGAAGAAAAGGCCCTGGAGCTTCACGAAAAGGCATGGGAATCTGATTCCACGGCTTTGCCAATTGGTGGTTTCTATCGCTATCGTGCTGGCGGTGAAGAACATGCGTGGGAAGGTCAGTTGATCCACACCATGCAGACAGCAGTCACTAAGGGGTCCTATTCACTCTTTAAGAAGTACACCAAGGGCTTGGAGAGCCGTCGACCAATTAATTTGAGAGATCTTCTGGATTTCAAGCGGGCGACAGATGGTGGTCTTGATGTTGAAGATACGGAATCAATTACATCGCTGCGAAAGCGCTTTATCACGCCAGCGATGTCGCTTGGGGCGCTGAGCCCGGAAGCACATGGAACGCTTAATATTGCCATGAACCGGATCGGTGCAAAGTCTGATTCTGGCGAAGGTGGTGAGGTACCTGAACGGTATGTGCCGCATCCTAACGGTGACAATGAAAATTCTGCCATTAAGCAGGTAGCATCCGGCCGCTTCGGTGTTACGGCAGAATATTTGAACAAATGCCGTGAGATCGAAATCAAAGTTGCGCAAGGGGCAAAACCGGGTGAAGGCGGCCAGCTTCCAGGATTTAAGGTGACAAAGCTGATTGCGCGTCTGCGTCATTCCACACCGGGGGTGACATTGATTTCACCGCCGCCGCATCACGATATCTATTCTATCGAAGATCTGGCGCAACTTATTTATGATCTGAAACAGATCAATCCAAAGGCCAAAGTTTGTGTGAAGCTTGTTGCACGTTCCGGTATCGGTACGGTTGCTGCGGGTGTGGCCAAGGCCAAGGCAGATATTATTCTAATTTCGGGGAATGTTGGTGGAACGGGGGCATCGCCGCAAACGTCAGTAAAGTTCGCCGGTGTGCCATGGGAAATCGGCTTGAGTGAAGTTCAGCAGGTTCTCACCCTTAATGGCTTGCGGAACAATGTGACGCTCCGGACAGATGGTGGTTTGAAAACCGGACGAGATATCGTTATCGCGGCTCTCTTGGGCGCAGAAGAATACGGCGTTGGGACCGCGTCGCTGATTGCCATGGGCTGTATTATGGTCCGCCAGTGCCATTCCAATACCTGCCCTGTGGGGGTTTGTACGCAGGATGATGATCTGCGGGCGAAATTTGATGGCACACCAGAAAAGGTTGTGAACCTCTTTAGCTTCATCGCAGAAGAAGTACGCGAAATTCTTGCCTCTCTCGGGTATAAAACACTGAATGAAATCATTGGTCGAACTGATCTGTTGAAACAGGTTAGTCGTGGCGCGCCACACCTTGATGATTTGGATCTTAATCCGTTACTTGCTTTGGCTGATAGCGGAACCTCAAAGCGATATTGTACGCTGGAAGAGCGTAACCCGGTTCCAGATACACTTGATGCGCAGATTATCAAAGATGCAAACCCCTTCTTCGAAGTCGGGGAAAAAATGCAGTTGCAGTACAACGTACGTAATACGCACCGCGCTGTTGGAACCCGATTGGCATCAAAAATTACAACGCGCTTTGGAATGAAAGAACTGCAGTCGGGGCATATTACGGTTCGGTTACGTGGTTCTGCCGGGCAGTCGTTAGGTGCTTTTGCCGTTCAAGGCATGAAGCTGGAAGTCTTTGGTGATGCTAATGATTACGTCGGTAAGGGGCTTTCCGGTGGCGAGATCGTCGTTCGGCCTTTGGCTTCGAGTAAGCTGGCGACCCAGCACAATACAATTATCGGGAATACAGTTCTCTACGGTGCTACGGCGGGTAAGCTGTTTGCTGCTGGTCAAGCTGGAGAACGTTTTGCAGTTAGAAATTCTGGAGCCCAAGTTGTGGTCGAAGGCTGTGGCTCAAACGGTTGTGAGTATATGACGGGTGGAACGGCTGTTATTCTTGGTGACGTGGGCATGAACTTTGCTGCTGGGATGTCAGGTGGTATGGCTTTTGTTTATGATCCTAGCCGTATCCTGCCGAGCCGTATCAATGACGAGAGTGTTATCTACCAACAGGTTGAAACCGAGTATTGGGAACAAGTATTGCTGGATCTGGTAAAAGAGCATCATACTGAAACTCAATCGACCTATACTGGGCGTCTTTTAAATGATTGGGCGCATATCAAGGGCGATTTTTGGCAGGTTGTTCCAAAAGAAATGCTTTCCCTGCTCGAGCATCCAGTTACTGGACCGGGGGAACTTAAAACCGCTTAAGTTTTATCGGGTATTGTACCTATCAAGGGGCTGTATTTCTACAGTCCCTTGTTTTTTTAGTGATTATAATATTGCTTATTCTAAGTGAAATAATTTTTCAGCAATGATACCAGCGTGTTTGGTAAGTCGGTTGCCCGGCAAGATTTCAAAACGTGAGAAGTATCAGCGTCATAAAAAGCCTGTATATCATCGAAATGAAGCTTCCCTTCTTTAAACTCTCTTGTTTGGAACTTGTTGTCTTCGGACATGGCGACGAAAGTAAGCTTTTGGATGGAATGATCTTTATTGATGAGAAGCCAATGGAAAAGATCTGATTTTTCTGTGGTTTCCGGAAGATCCAATCGCTTGATTTCAATAACTCTTATGTCATCATTTGAGAAGTGAATGAGAGTTTTAAAAGAAGGTCTGTTCAAGGAAATATTGTCCTCTATTCCTGATTTAAGTCTGGAGGCTTAGATATTGTTGATCAGGCTATGTCTAATCTGATAATGGTGGGAACTGTTCATAAAAAGCTGCTTCACCTTGATGCGAAAATTTAACAACCCTCACGTCCTCAAGGCGTTTTGCCCAGCCCTTTTCATAGATATGGTCCAGTAAGGCAGTGCCAAGTGATCCCGCGAGATGGCTTCTGCGGGCACTCCAGTCCAAGCAGGATTTACATAGAGGACGTTTGGCTTTCTGCAATGGATCAAGATCTATTCCCAGACCCTTGATAAAATCACGACCTGAATCTGTAATTTCAATCTTATCCTGACGCTCGAAAAGGAATCCTCTGCCAAGGAGGCTGTCGAACATATGAACGCCAAACTCTCCGGCAAGATGATTGTAACACACCCTTGCTTTCCTCATTTCGGGGGCCTTGGGGCCTGTCCGTGTCCGGATGTGTCCCTTTTTTGCAGCGAGACCCATCATGGTTTCAAGTAAGGTGGCAACGTCTTCGTCTGCAAGATTGAAATAACGATGACGTCCTTGTTTTCGTTGACGTATCAGGCCACCAGATTCAAGTTTTTTGAGGTGGGCGCTGGTTGTCTGTAGGGTGATGCCAGCTTCGTTTGCCAGCTCACTTGCCGTGAGCGCCCTTCCACTGATTAGGGCGGAGAGCATATTTGCGCGCGCAGGGTCCCCAATAAGGGAGCCAATAAGGGTGATATCTGGTCCTTCTTTCATGCTTCGACATTAAGCGAACTATGGTTTTTGGTAAAGTATGTTCCGTAAATTTATTTTCATATTGCGCGTCATTTTTTTGACAAAATTTAGGAGGATTTATAATTATTCATTTAAAAACAAAGCGTTTTGTTCGTTATTTATTTTGAGCCGAATCTTTCATTTAAACATGTTTTACGTGGTTTTCTCGTTCGCTCAGTAGGGTTATAGTCCAAAAATGAGAAAGCTTCATCACCTTCCACTCGATTCTGGTTGCCGCAAAATTCGCATGTTGTTGCGAGAGAAAAAGCTCGAATTCGAATTGCATGCTGAAAAAGTCTGGGAACGCCGCGAAGCGTTTCTAACACTTAATCCAGCGGGCGAAGTACCTGTGCTTGTTGAAGATGATGGAACGAGCATAACAGGCGGTGCGCAGGTCATTTCTGAGTATCTGGAAGAAGCTTATCCGGACCAGAGCCTTTTGGGAGACAATCCGTTATGCCGTGCCGAAGTTAGACGGTTGATTTCATGGTTTGATGACAAATTCCGGCGTGAAGTCACTGCAAACCTTGTCGAAGAGAAAATGTTAAAGCGTTTTCTTGGGCTGGGAGAGCCAAATTCTCAGGCCATACGGGCCGGACATGCGAATATTCATTATCATCTGGAATACATCAGTTGGCTAACGGACCGTAGAACATGGTTGGCCGGGGATGATTTTTCATTGGCGGATATCACTGCTGCATCCCATATTTCGTCCCTTGATTATATCGGGGATGTTCCGTGGAAAGAGCATCAGGGTGCCAAAGATTGGTATGCGCGTGTTAAGTCTCGCCCTTGTATGCGCGGTGTTCTGACCGATCTAATACCGGGTGTGCCGCCGCCTAAACACTACGCTGATCTAGATTTTTAGACTGATTTTTGGGCTGTCGGAATAGTTACTCGACAGTTACATCCAGCTTTTCAAGGTTTAGCTGGGCCGCGTCTGCAGCTGGTGTTCCTAAGGCAATGTTGACGATTCTCAGCCAATCTTCCCGAGCACCGTTATTATCACCTGCCAAGCGCTTTAATATTCCACGCTCAAGCAGGGCCTCTAGATTATCAGGCTCTAGGTCCAGTGCGAGGGTAATATCTTTTAAGGCTTCTGCGTCATTCCCTAGGAACCTTTTTGCTGTACCGCGCAAGGCAAGTATATCTGCTCTTTCAGGTTCTAAGCTGTGGGCAACCTCCAGATCAATTAAAGCTTCGTCAAATCGACCAAGTTCAGCCAGAATTTCGGCTCGATCGATGTAGTATTCTGTGCCGTCGGGGAAAAGGGTGATTGCTGTGCTTTGTACGGCAAAGGCACGGTCCAGATTGCCATGGTCATACCAAGCCCGTCCGGCTTGATGAAGCAGTTGCGAGCGAAGTTCTACATTATCTGTCTTCATATCGTTCGCCAGCTTTTCCAACCGCGTGGCGGCTGCATCGTATATTTTTAACGCATACAATGCTTGCGTTGCACAATGTTCGGCTGGGAACCCACCACCTTGTGATGCCCAGGAAAGGGCGGATTCAAACGCAGCGTCCGGGCGACGTTCAACCAATTTTATACAGGCGATATATTGTTCTTCGTGATTGATAGGTTCTTTACGCCCTGCAGCTTCACTCGAAAAGGTAAAGCCAATAGCAATGGGCAGCATAAAAAGAGACGCGAAGAGTTTGTTTTTTTGTGTCATAGGCGCATTTGGACCATAAATTTATTACTTTGCAAGCTTTGCTTTTCAGTTTGTAACGGGACCCTATATAAGAAATTAGGCAATTTCGAGATCGAGGAACGTATGTCGCATTATTCTAAACATTTGTTTTGTTTTGGCTTGGGTTTTTCTGCCCTCGTTTTTGCGAGAAGAATGAAGGCCCGCGGTTGGAAGGTGTCGGGCACAATTCGTCCTGATTCTGATAAAGATCTAGGTAAAAGAGACAGGTTAGAGGACGAGGGTATCATCGTTCATAATTTTGATCGTTCTCTGCCTTTGGTGAATGCACCATCTGTGTTGGCGGATGTGACCCATATTCTATCGTCCATTCCGCCAGGCAAGGAAGGGGACTGTGTCCTGCAGTTACATGCTGCGGAAATTGCTCAGTGCAAAAACCTCGAATGGGCTGGATACCTCTCGACGACAGGGGTCTATGGTGATCGCGATGGTGGTGTTGTTTTTGAAGATGATCCGTTGCATCCGTCAAGTCCACGAAGCGAGCAACGTGCTGAGGCTGAAAAGCAATGGCTGGCACTTGCCGAAGCACATGATATTCCGGTGCATATCTTCAGACTGGCGGGGATCTATGGTCCGGGACGCAGCCCGCTGGATTCACTCAGATCCGGCAGGGTAAAGCAGCGGATTGATAAACCGGGACACATTTTCAGTCGCATTCATGTCGAAGACATTGCAAACGTTCTCGAGGCATCTGTTAACCAGCCACGAACGGGACGTATTTACAATGTTTGCGATAACGCACCGGAAGAGCCATCTAAAGTTACGACCTATGCCTGTGAGTTACTTGGAATTTCCCCACCGCCTCTTGTCGCTTTTGATCAGGCAGAAATGAGCCCGATGGCACGTACCTTTTGGCTGGATAATAAGCGGGTGGATAATAGCCGAATTATAACCGAGCTTGGTGTGACGCTGGATTACCCCGACTACCAATCCGGGTTGAAAAGCCTGCTTTAGACCTCGGGTTGCATTTGTTCTTCTAGGCTACGTGTTCTGTCGGTAACGACATTTCCTGTATGTGCAGTAGCGACAGGTTCAACCAACATGATCCAGCATTCTTCTTTGGCAACGGGGTTGTGCATAACGCCTTTGGGAACAACGTGCATATCACCTTCGTTAAGCTCAATGGTTTTATCTTCATACTGCATGAGCAGGTTGCCCTTGATAATGTAGAATAGCTCGTCTTCGTTATCGTGTTTGTGCCAGACAAATTCATTTTTGATTTTGGCTATTTTTACGAACTGATCATTGACTTGGGCGAGCACTTTTGGCGACCAGTGATCTGGTTTAATGCGTTGGGCAAATTCACAACGTTTCTATCAGGCATTTTATATAAATTTCTCTTGTTTATTAGGGCTTGATTTCAAAAATATTGTTGAGTGGCTTTTGTCACAAAAGCCACTTAAAAAGACCGAAAGCGATCATACCAATTACAATGGTCGTCAGCAGATCTTTACGGATCAAACCGACGATCACGGCAACGCAGGCTGCGAGTAGGGACGCATTCTGTAGATTGAATTCGATGCTGTTACCATTTGGCATTAAAACAGCAGGGACAATGATAGCTGTCAAAACGGCTGGGGGAACAAAATCCAGTGCGATTTTGGCCCAGCCCGGAAAGGTAAAATGACCCGCAGAGGCAAGAAGGACATAACGAATGCTAAAGGTTACAACGGCCATGCCCGCGATCATGAGTGCTTCGGTCATTATTTTTTCTTCCTGCTTATGAGGTGATAAGACAGACCAACGGCCAATGCGCTGAGGGCTGAGACCATTAAACCAAGTTTGTGTGGCATATCGGCGGTCCCTAGGGACATGGCCCCTGCAACAAGAACACAGGCCAGCATAGGACGGGTGGTTAGGTACGGTAAAACCATACCTATAAAGGTTGCGGCCATGGCAAAGTCCAGACCCCAGTTGCCGATATCTGGAAAGAGTTCTCCGAGTGTAATGCCAATGATGGTACAGAGTATCCAGTTGCCATACATCGCGCTGAATGATCCAAGGTAGAACCACTGGACATATTTCTTACGCCATTCATCATCTGATTTACGGATTTTGTCGGCAATGGTGGCAAAGCTTTCGTCGGTTAGGCCAAAAGCAATCAACGCACGCCATGGGCCGGACAGGTGTTTGACATCATCAACAAGTGCTGCTGAATAAAGCAAGTGGCGCAGATTAACGATAAAGGTTGTTGCTATGATCATGAGCGGTCCGGTTCCGGCCGCAAGTAATCCCAAGGCGATGAATTGGGAAGAGCCTGCAAAAACAAAAATGGACATGGCGATTGCGCCAAGAGGTGACAGGCCGCTTTGTTCTGCAAGCGTGCCAAATATAATGCCAAATGGAATGGCGCCAACAATCATGGGAATGGTTGCACGAGAGCCCGCGAAGATTTCTCTGATAATTTCTTTTCGGGATAGCTTTTGATCGTGATCTGTTATGGCATGCCCTGCGCCGATGGACTTTGTGCTCATCGGTATTGTTGCGCAGTTATCTGGCGTGGGTACGTTACTCATTATTCTTACTCATAATGTTACGGTCATGTAGATGTTTGCGCGTCTATAATCGGATTTTCCTTTGGGGTGCGGTCCTTCGCAAAATCCTAGCTTACGATAGAGTTTTTGTGCGTTAACCAGCTTGCGATTACTTTCCAGAAACACTTGTTTTGCACCTAGACGACGTGCTTCGTTTAAAGCTGCGACCACGAGACGACGTCCTATGCCTCTGGATTGGGCGGCAGGGGTAACACCTACTTTGGAAATTTCGTAGAGATCATCGGTAACGCGGGCGAGGGCACAGGTTCCTACGGGGTCCCCGCCACAAAGTCCGAAGAAAATTGTGCCGCCGCGGGAAAGGTAATAGCCACCGGGATTATCCAGAGACTCTTTATCCCATTCTTCTTGAAGGTTTAGAAAGTAATAATCTAGCCATTCTTTATTCAGCTCTTTGAACGAGGTGGCGTATTTCGAATCCCAATTGATGATTTCTATATCGCCAGAAAGATACGGGTCCGCCAAATTGTTGAGGACCTTCTGACTAAGTGGAGCTTCATCATTCAGTTTTTCGAGACTACGAAGTTGGTTGAGTAAGTCGCCGGGTTCTGTTTCTGTTAACATGCTATCAAGAGAACGCTCTATCTCATCCCAGATAGGAATGAGCTTTGGTAGGGCATGCTTTGCTTGATCAGCCAAGGTCAAGAGCTGAGTGCGTTCGTCTTTCGGAGACGGCTTTTTTTCAACCCATCCTTCTTCAACCATCTTTCTCGCCATTTTACTAATAGCAGGGTGACTGACACCTGTGGCCGTAGCACAATCAGACACTGAAACAGCTCCTTCTTTGTATAGAAGGTAAAAGAGCGGGAAATAACCAGCCTGAATGGTCAAGCCAGTTTTCTCGTAGATAATATTGACCTCATTGAAAAGTGTGTCGCTCAGGCGTTTGAGGCGACTGGCAAGTGTGAGGCTACCGAGGGAGGCGAGGAAATTCATATTAAACCCATTACGTAACTGGTTACATAAAATTTTATCAAATAGATATCTCTTGGAAAAGAAAAAAAGCAGCCAAGATAAAATCGGGTGCTTTGGAAGGTTATGAGAAAGAAGTCAGAATTTAACTTAGCGACTGATCTCTTTAATGATTTTCTTTAATCGCTGTAGATCTTGTGGTTCAGAGAGGCGATGGTCACCACTTTTTACTAGCACGACTTCCATATCCTCAGTTTCAAGCGACTCGACAATTCTGGGTACGATGTCCCAGGGAACATCGACGTCTCTCATCCCTTGGATCAGGCGGACAGGGCAAGTGATCGGCTGTTTCTTGTCCAGCAAAAGATGCTGTCTACCTTCTTCGATGAGTTTTAGGGTTATGGCATAGGGTTCATCGCCATATTCACTTGGTTCGTAATAAACACCCTCACTTAACAGCGTATCCTTAATCTCTTGCGAAAAGGTGTCCCACATAAGATCTTGCGTGAAATCAGGGGCAGCTGCGATACCAACAAGACCTTTGGTCCGATCTGGTCGTTTCAGAGCTGCGTTAAGCATGATCCACCCCCCCATGGACGACCCGACCAGTATCTGTGGTCCGGTTGTTAGTTCATCGATAACGGCGATGGCATCTTCGGTCCATTGTCCGATTGTTCCATCTGTGAACTTGCCAGAAGACTGCCCATGCCCCATATAGTCAAAACGGACAAAATTTTGCTTACTGGATTTCGCAAACTCTTCCAGTGCAGTAGCTTTCGAACCTGTCATGTCAGACATATAGCCACCAAGAAAGACGATTCCCGGTAAATCATTATCGCCTTCTGTCTTTATATAGGCTATATGCTGCCCATTAGGGCGTTCGAGAAACTCTGGAACTTGTGCAGTGAACTCTGTATCACTATTGGACGCTGTATCTTTATTGGACATGAATTAAATAGGACTCCTTGTAGTACCGACACATGACGGATGGTTCTCACCTTAACACTTTGATATCTGAAGCCGCTACCCCAGAGCTTCCTTCTCTTGTGAAATCTGATGGCACGCCAATGACGGTGCTTCAGGTTGTTCCTGCTATGGATTCTGGCGGTGTCGAACGCGGCACACTGGATATGGCAAAAGCCATCATCGAAGCTGGAGGGAAAGCAATTGTTGCTTCCAAGGGCGGACAGTTGGTTGCGCGTCTGAAGATTGCTGGGGCAGAACATGTTGAGCTTCCCGTACATTCAAAGAACCCTTGGACTATGTGGCGGAACACAGGGCGCCTTACGCGTCTGATTAAAGACAGGGGCGTTGATCTGGTTCACGCCAGATCTCGTGCACCTGCACGTCCGGCGCACAGGGCTGCCCGTAAAACTGGGGTGCCGTTTGTGACGACAGTTCACGCGCCTTATAATATCAACAGTGGATTAAAACGGTATTACAATTCAATTATGACCAAGGGGGATGTTGTCATCTCCATATCTGAATTTGTTGCGGACTATATCCGCAAGAACTATCAGGTCGATGAAAACAAAATCCGCATCGTACACAGGGGCATGGATACGGATAGCTTCTCTCCGCATGCTGTTAGTGCCGAGCGTGTTATCCAATTGTCAACGCAGTGGCGTCTCCCAGATGGTGTTCCACTTATTATGCTGCCCGGTCGATTAACACGCTGGAAAGGACAAAAAGTTCTTCTCGAAGCGCTCACGCACCTTCGTGATATTGATTTATGTTGTGCGCTGGTTGGGTCTGATCAGGGGCGTACATCCTATCGGGATGAGCTGGAAAAGATGATTATGGATAATGATCTTCTGAGCCGTGCCTTTATCATGGACGATTGTAATGACATGCCTTCGGCCTATATGTTGTCAGATGTTGTCGTTTCTGCATCGACGGATCCCGAAGGTTTTGGTCGGGTTGTTTCCGAAGGGCAAGCCATGGGGCGTCCGGTTGTGGCAAGTGACCACGGTGGTGCAAAGGAACAACTGGTCCCGAATGAAACGGGTTTTCTGTTTGAGAACGAGGATGCAGAAAGCTGTGCGCGGGCCATTCGCCGCGCCCTGAGCCTAAATGCACGCGAACGGGAAATTCTCTCGCTCAAAGGGCAAGAACGGGTTCAGGAGTTATTCTCGAAAAAACTGATGTGCGCCAAGACTGTTGGTATTTATCGTGAGTTGATTTCTGAAAAGGCAATTACAGCATAAATCTAATGATTTTAGGTTAGAAAACGTCTTTATTTTTTTAGAGGTATTCTAAGAAAAGCTTTCTATTACATTTTGATGCGCGAAAATTGCCGGGTTTCCACCCGTGTGAATAAAGAGAACCTTTGCCTCTTGGGGAATTGCGTCCGTACGGACCTGATCTATCAATCCTGCCATTGTTCTGGCTGTATAGACGGGATCGAGAAGTATGGCTTCTAGCTGTGCCGTTTTTTCCATGGCTTCTTTGACCTGCTGATTCATTTTACCATATCCCGGTGACAGTGTTTTATCTGATATTATGATATCTTGATCGGTAATTATACCGGGTCGGGATATCATGTGTGCCAATTCGTTTGATCTTTGCCTGATGCGACCCCTTTGGTTCTTCTGATCGCGTCGGACGCAGATGCCGATGATGGGAACATCCCAACCGATGGCGCGTGCACCAACAAGAAAACCCGCATGTGTCAGGCCGCTTCCAGAAGGGACAACAATATAATCGGGCTTGTTACCTAATTCTATGACTTGCGCATAGGTTTCTGCCGCTGCCCTGATATAGCCAAGGCCACCATAGGGTGGTGATCCTAATCCGAGATGAATCACATAAGGACGTCTGCCTTGAGATTTGAGTTGTTCAGCGCGATCATCGAGTGCTCTGTCCGCGCCGGCTTCGTCTTCTCCCTCGGGAAAATAGCTGATTTCTGCACCCAACAAGTTGTTTAAAAAGATATTACCGGATTTCCGGTACAGTTGATCATCACTTGGAACGCGTTCTTCGAGTTGAACATGTGCTTGCCAGCCAAGTTTAGCTGCTGCGGCTGCGGTTAACCGGACAAAGTTTGATTGTAATGCGCCAGTAATCAGAACCGTATCAGCGTTCTTCTCAACGCCGGGGCCAAGGTAATATTCCAGCTGTCGGACCTTGTTGCCGCCAAAGGCCAGACCATTGCAATCATCTCTCTTAACCCAGAGTTCAATACCGAGATCTTGGCCAAGTCTTGTCAGCCGATCAATGGGTGTTGGTTCATGACCAAGAATGATGCGTCGATGCTGTTGGAGTTCTGGTATTAGATCTTCAGGTTTCCTGTTCATGTGCATGATCATTATTCCGAATGTGATTGGCCGGATGTGAAATGAAGAGGTCCAAATTTACTTTAATTATTTGAACATTAATTGTGGTTGCAGGAAAGGGGCTCGAGTTTTTCTGATTGATCATTTATTCCTCAGAATATCTCTGATGAGAGGTTTGAAAAACGGAATAGAGGGATTCTTTCCATTAAAAGCGCGGAATCCTTGGCGGTGTGCTTGACAGACCATGGAATCCTTTTACATTGCTGGAACTCTACAAGAGTCAATTTTCCTAGATGATAAAACAGTAACTGAGAACGATTTCCGATGGTCACAATTACATTGCCTGATGAAAGTCAGCGCAAATTTGATGGTCCTGTAACAGGGCATGAGGTAGCAGAATCTATTGGTCCACGTTTGGCCAAAGATGCTTTAGCTGTGGTGGTAGATGGTGAGTTAAGAGATACGACCTATCCAATCACGACGGACGCGACCTTGGAAATTGTGACCCGCAAGCACCCGCTGGCGCTCGATTTGCTGCGCCATGACTGTGCGCATGTGATGGCGGAAGCTGTTCAGGAGCTTTTCCCCGGTACGCAGGTGACCTTTGGTCCGTCGACGGATGTTGGTTTCTATTACGATTTTGCACGTGATGAGCCATTTTCGACGAACGATCTGGAGAAAATCGAAGCAAAGATGCACGAGATTATCTCGCGTGATGAAGTCTTCGTTCGTGAAGTTTGGGATCGTGAAAAAGCGAAAGAACATTTTGCGTCCAAGGGCGAAAAATACAAAGCCGAGCATGTTGATAATATTCCGGGCGATGAAGATCTAACGATCTACCGTCAGGGGGATTGGCTTGATCTCTGCCGTGGACCGCATGCGCCATCTACAGGAAAGATTGGCAAAGGGTTTAAGTTGATGAAGGTCTCTGGCGCCTATTGGCGTGGGGATAAAGACAATGATCAGCTACAGCGTATTTATGGCACATGCTGGTCAGATGAAAAGCAGTTGAAAAAATATCTGCAGATGCTTGAAGAAGCTGAAAAGCGTGATCACCGCCGCCTTGGAAAAGAGCTGGGTCTTTTCCACATGCAGGAAGAAGCAACTGGTTCTGTTTTTTGGCATCCGAAAGGCTGGGCGCTGTATCGTTCGCTAGAAGAATATATGCGTAAACGTCTTGAAGATGGCGGTTATCAAGAAGTGAAAACGCCACAGTTGATTGATCGCGCGCTTTGGGAAGCTTCTGGTCACTGGGAAAAGTTCCGCGAAGACATGTTTGTGGCAACATCAGAAGATGACCGTACTCTTGCTGTCAAGCCGATGAACTGTCCGGGGCATGTACAGATTTTTAAGCAGGGTCAAACCAGTTACCGTGACTTGCCTTTGCGCATGGCAGAATTTGGTGCCTGTCACCGTAATGAGCCTTCTGGTGCACTACATGGCTTGATGCGTGTGCGTGCCTTTACGCAGGATGATGCGCATATTTTCTGTACTGAAGATCAGATCAACAGTGAAACTGTTATCTTCTGTGATCTTTTGAAAACGGTTTATAAAGATCTGGGCTTTGATGAAATTGTTGTGAAGTTCTCTGATCGTCCGGAACGACGTGCGGGAACGGATGAATCCTGGGATAAAGCCGAAGGTGCGCTGAGAGAAGCTGTTGAAGAAGCCGGACTTGAATACACAATGAACCCCGGTGAAGGTGCCTTCTATGGTCCTAAGCTTGAGTTCGTGCTCAAGGATGCTATTGGCCGTGACTGGCAGTGTGGAACTCTTCAAGTGGATGTCGTTTTACCAGAACGTCTGGATGCGTCCTACATCGGTGAAGATGACAAGCGTCATCGTCCTGTGATGCTGCACCGTGCCATCTTGGGGTCTTTTGAGCGTTTCCTCGCTATTCTTATTGAGCAGCACGCGGGTAAGTTCCCATTGTGGATGTCTCCACAACAGGTCGTTGTGGCGTCAATCACATCTGATGCCAATGATTATGCTGAAGAAGTTCGTGACAAGCTGAAAGCTGCGGGACTCCGGGTGAAAGCTGATTTGCGTAATGAGAAAATTAACTATAAAATCCGCGAACACAGCCTAAGCAAAACACCTGTGATTGCGGTGGTTGGCCGTCGGGAAGCAGAGGAAGGGAAAGTTGCTCTGCGTCGTCTCGGTGGTAAGAACCAAGAAATTATGTCTTTGGAAGAAGCACTTAGCTCTTTGACTGAAGAATCGAAGTCGCCTGCTGAGAAGTAGGCGATTAAAAAATAACTTTGTGGTTGCCGACTGGCATAAGATATTGGCATTATGCGCCCATTGTTTTTATAGGCGTAAACGCAATATAAACGGTTGGTATTTTAGAGTAACAGCCTATTGCAGACTATGAAGTTTGTAATTTTGGGATAACGGAAAAAACGGGAGCACGACAATAGCACGCGCACCAATGACGACACCCCCGCGCATCGACGGTCCGCGGGTAAACGAACGAATTACTATCAACACTGTACGTCTTGTTGACGCAGACGGCGAACAGGTTGGCGTAGTACCTACACGTGATGCAATGAAACGTGCATTTGATGAAGGTCTTGACCTTGTTGAGATTTCTCCAAATGCGGAGCCTCCTGTTTGCAAGATCATGGACTACGGCAGATTTCGTTTTGAAT
The DNA here is from genome assembly GCF_048259265.1 of Kiloniella sp. Classification (NCBI taxonomy): domain Bacteria; kingdom Pseudomonadati; phylum Pseudomonadota; class Alphaproteobacteria; order Rhodospirillales; family Kiloniellaceae; genus Kiloniella; species Kiloniella sp. The sequence goes on from NZ_JBLXHT010000001.1 coordinate 89,752, forward strand.
CGCAGAAAAAGAAAAACGAAGCTCGTAAAAAGCAAAAAATTATCGAGCTTAAAGAACTTAAGGTTCGTCCAAATATTGACACGCATGACTATGACGTGAAGATGCGGGCTGCACACAAGTTCATTTCTGCAGGTGACAAGGTGAAAGTGACTATGCGCTTTCGCGGACGTGAAATCACGCACCAAGAAGTCGGTCTGGAAGTTCTTAAGCGTATCGAGACAGATTTGGTCGAAGTCGCTAAGATGGAGCTAAGGCCGAAAATGGAAGGCCGCCAGATGATTATGATCTTGGCGCCAAAATAAGCCTGAAAATATTTAAGGTTAATAGCCTTTTTGAAAAGCCGCTCTTGAACAGAGCGGCTTTTTTGTTGCCTATTTATTATTGTTTTTGCTTATAGAAGGTATCGTTATGGAAAAAGCATCAACCGTTATTATCGGCGGCGGTATTTTGGGGTGTTCTATTGCGTATCACCTTGCAAAACGTGGCGTTGAGGATGTTTTGCTCCTCGAGCGGCTGGATTTAGCTTCAGCTTCGTCGCCTCTTGCTGCGGGGTTGATGTTTCAGATTTCTTCAAAGCCCGCTGTTGATTGCCTTAGTCGCCGGACTTTTACGGTTCTTTCCGAACTTGAAAATATCACGGATGAGCTGCTTGATTTCAAAGCGGTTGGAACACTAAGAATAGCAGAAACTTCTGAGAGTAAAGCCAGTTTAGAGCAACTATGTGATCGTGCTAAGAACGAAGGCATTGCCGCTAAACGGGTAAATGCTGAATGGAGATCCAAGCATCTACCTTGGCTTCAGGTTAAAAGCGATGCCCTTACTGTTCATTTCAGTGAAGAGGGGTATATAGATCCTTATCGTTTGACACATGCTTATGCTAAATCGGCCAGAGTTTATGGGGCAAAAATTCGAACTGGTATTAATGTTGCCGGTATTAGGGTAAATAATGGTGCTGTCATTGGTGTCGAGACTGATCAGGGATTTATTTCCTGTGAAAATGTGGTTGTCTCGGCCGGTTCCTGGGCGAATAATTTAACGCGTCCACTGGATATCGCTTTACCCATGATCCCGACCAGAAGCCATTTTTGGATAACAGCCTCTGAAAACTATTTCAGTGATGAGCAGCCTATGATGGTTCATGCTGATGCGGGGGCTTATACGAGGCCAGAGGTCGGCGGTTTGTTGTTAGGTGTTCAAGAACAGTACTCTCGTACGTTTGATTATAGGGGGTTACCCAAGGACATTACCTCTTTCGCCGTCACAGAAGAAGGTGGGGAATGGGACGCTTTGGTCGAGGCGGAACAAAGAGTGTCTGGCTTTTTTCCAAAGCTTGAAGAAGCGCGTTTCGAAAGTTACATGGCAGGACTTTCTGCCTATACCCCGGATGGTCATTTCCTTCTGGGTGAAGCTCAAGCGGTTAATGGTGTTTTTGTTGCCGCAGGTTGTTGTGGGTCAGGAGTAATGGCTTCTGGTGGTATTGGGGATGCTTTGGCAGAACTGATTACGGGAAGCAGGGCATCTTATGATTTGAGCTCTTTTGATCTCACCCGATTTGGACAGATAGATCCCAGCTCGGAAGATTTTCAGCTTCTCTGCGCAAAGGCGCGGGCAAGAAAGGCGAAATGAGATAGGTAAAAAGAGCCGAAGATACTCGCCTTCGACTCTTTTTTATATTGCTTTTTATTATTGGAAAGCTGCTAGCTTTTTTTTGTTTTCCATAATTTTTTGTTGGTTGTTTCCCGCATGGACTGGAAAGCAACATAAAGTGGTGGAATGAACAGAAGCCCAATGGATGTGGCCGCAACCATACCGCCAAAGACAACAAAACCCACAGCAACACGGCTGGCTGCTCCGGCGCCAGATGCAAAGATCAGCGGCAAGACACCCAGTATAAATGAGAGTGCTGTCATCATCACGGCCCTGAAGCGCAGGCTTGCCGCATCAAGGGCGGCTTCTGTAATGGAAAGGCCTTCTTCGCGTCTGACCTTTGCAAATTCGACAATGAGGATGGCACTTTTACTGGCAAGCCCGATAAGCATCACCATGCCGATCTGAGCGTAGAGATTGTTATCAAGGAATGGTAAGAGCGCCATAGGGACCAAAGCCCCAAAAGCGGCCAGAATAACCGATGTGATGACGGATAGAGGAATGCTCCAGCTTTCGTATTGGGCGACAAGAAAAAGATAGGCAAAGACAAGTGCCAAAGCGAAGATAATGACGATATAGCCACCGGCTTCTTGTTCCTGCTTAGAAGTACCTGTCCACTCAATGCCATATCCGTCCGGTAGGGCATCAGCCGCAGCACGTTCCAGTGCAGCAATGGCATCACCACTGCTATAGCCTGACGCAGGCGATCCGGTTATGGACGCTGATTTAAATTGATTATAACGCGCGACGGATAAGGGACCAAGGATGGGTTCTATCTCGATAAGCGTTCGCAGGGGAATCATATCTCCGTTGTCATTTCGAACATGCAGATTGTCAATGTCTTCCAACCCATTACGGAATTGTGCTTCAGCCTGAATTTGGACCCTGTACACTTTTCCGTAAAGGTTAAAATCATTGATATAGGATGACCCAAGATTAGCTTGCAGTGTCGAGAATATATCAGAGATCTTAACGCCAAGAACGAGGGCTTTTTCTCGATCAACCTCTAGAAAGAGCTGAGGAATATTTGCGGAATAGGTGCTGAATACAGATGCTAATTCGGGCTGTTGGTTGGCAGCGAAGACCAAGCTACGCACCGCAGAAGCAAGCTCTTGAGGTGTTCGGCCAAGGTAATCCTGAACCTGAGCTTCAACGCCACCGCCTGTGCCCAAACCCATAATAGGGGGCAGTGGGAAAGCGAAGGATTCTGCCGAGGCCAGTCCCGCAAGTCGACCGTTTATGCGGCCCAGGATATTAAACCACTTGAGTTCAAATTCAGTTCGTTCTGCCCAATCGCTTAAAACCGGAATTAACAAAGAAGAATTCGAGGCTGCTCCTGATAATAAGCTGAAACCGGAAACCGAGATAACATCTGTGACGCCTTCCTCTTCCAACAGCATATCTGTGACTTTCGCTGTAACTTCGTTTGTTCGCTCCAAAGATGCGCCATCCGGAAGCTGTACGTTCACAAAGAACACGCCTTTGTCTTCCATGGGAATGAATCCTGTGGGGACGGTCTGGAACATATAGACGGTTACGCCAGCGAAAATACCAAGAACGGCCAAGGAAATAGCAAGTCTTCTGATCATAAGGGCAACGACCCTGCTGTAGCCATTGCGTGTTCTATCAACAAGGTTTGCAAACAGCTTTAAGGGTCCACGGGGTTCACCGCTGTCGGGTTTTAACAGAAGTGCACAAAGTGCAGGTGACAGTGTTAATGCATTGATAGAAGAGAGCGAAACCGCCACGCAAATGGTGAGAGAGAACTGCTTGTAAAGCTCGCCTGTAATTCCGGGCATGAAAGATACTGGCACAAAAACGGCGAGGAGAACCAATGTTGTTGCGACGACAGGACCTGTAACCTCTTTCATTGCTAATTTGGTTGAATCCGCAGCTGACTTCCCCGTTTCTTTCATGATTCGCTGCACGTTTTCAACAACGACGATACTGTCATCCACAACGATACCAATGGCAAGAATAATGGCAAAGAGGGTGATCATATTGGCACTGAACCCGACGACATAGAGAACGGCAAAGGTACCGATAAGAGATACCGGAATCGCAAGGCTTGGGATCAGGGTCGATCGCCAGTCGCTCAAAAAGAGAAAGGTTACGCTGACAACAAGAACAAAGGTGATGAGTAGTGTCTCTATAACCTCTTGGACCGAGGCCCTTACTGCGTTGGTGGTGTCGTAAAGAATTTTGTATTCTACACCCTGTGGGAAGCTCTCTGACAGGCGGTCGAGTTCAGTATAGATAGCGTCCGCAACATCGAGAGCATTGGCGCCAGGTGATTGATAAACCGCGATTGCTGCAGAAGGAGCATTGTTGAGTTTTGATACTGAAGAATAACTTTGCGATCCAAGCTCGATCCTTGCGACGTCTTTTAGCCGAACAAAGGAACCGTCTTGGTTTGCACGAATAACAATGTTTTCAAACTCTTCAACCGTTGTCAGGCGACCTTTGGCCTGAAGGGTGTACTGAAATTGGGGGGTGCCTTCAAACGGAGGAGCTCCCAGTTGTCCTGCTGTTGCCTGTATGTTTTGGTTTTCTATTGCCTCGCTCACATCTTTGGTGGTGAGGCCAACGGCAGTCAGACGATCAGGATTAAGCCAGACACGCATTCCGTAATCCAAGGCACCGAACTGGGAGACGTTACCGACACCGTTAATTCGTGCCAGTGAATCCTGAATATAAATAGAGGCATAATTACTCAGGAACAGAGAGTCTTGCGTGTTATCAGGTGAGACCATATTGATCACAAGAAGCATAGACGTTGATTGCTTCTGAGTAATGACGCCCTGCCGAGTAACTTCTGCTGGTAAAGAGGCGTTGGCGGTTGCAACCCGGTTTTGAACGTTAACCGCAGCAATGTCCGGGTCTGTTCCGACAGCAAAAGTGACCGTAAGGTCATAACTGCCGTCGTTACTACTTGTTGAGGACATGTATAACATGCCGTCGACCCCATTGACTTTTGCTTCAATGGGGGCTGCAACAGACTGTTCAACAACAGTTGCATTAGCGCCGGGGTAGTTGGTGGTAACCTTGACCTGTGGCGGGGTAATGTCCGGGTATTCTGCAACAGGAATTGAATTAAGGGCGATGATACCTGCTAGGGAAATGACAATTGAGATGACTAGGGCAAACTTGGGACGATTGATAAAAAGGGCTGAAAACACGATCAGGCTCCTTCTTCAACCGGGTTAACAACCATGTCTGGTTTTACCTTTTGAATACCTTGGACGATGATGCGTTCTCCTTTAAGGAGGCCGTCTTTTATGATCCAATTTGTTTCGACTTGTTCGCCCACTTGAACTCGGCGTATTTCCACTTTGTTGCTGCGATCGACAACTAGGGTAAAATAGCCTTGTTGATCTTTTTGAACCGATGCTTGGGGGACAACCAACTCACTTCGGGTTTCTTTACTGCGAACGTTCACGCTAACGAATTGACCCGGTACCAGAATATGTTTGGGGTTAGGGAAAACGGCCCGGGTTGTGATCGAGTTTGTGCTTTGATTGACTTTAGTATTAATAAAATCAAATTTACCTTCGCTCTCATAGGGTTTCCCGTCAGAGAGAACCAGCGATGGAATGACTGGGGTTTCGCTTGAAAGGCCCTTGCGGCGTTCTTCGAGGATGAGCTTGTCGCTAACCGGAACAGTAACATAAATCGGGTCAAGGCTTGTAATGGTGGCAAGAGGTTCGCTACTGGAATTGACCAAATTGCCCACACTGTACCGAGATCGACTTATTTGCCCATCCAAAGGGCTATGGATTTCGGTATAACTTAAATTTAATTCTGCTTTGCGAAGGGCAGCTTTTGCTTGCATCACTTCTGCCAGAGCAGAAGCTTCGCTCGCTTCTGATGTATCCAGAGAAGCTTCGGAGACAACTTTCTTTTTTCGAAGATCTTTTTTCCGTTTTAGATCTGATCGTGCGTTTTTCAAGGTCGCGTTTGCGCCGGCAAGATCTGCTTTGGCTTGTTCTACAGCGATTTGGTAAGGGGCTTTTTCCAAAACATAAAGCAAATCGCCTTGTTGGATATTTGCACCTTCTTTGAAATGTCGTTCTTCAACAAAGCCTTCAACTCGGGCGCGTAAGTCAACGGTATTTACGGCCTCAACACGACCAACAAACGTTAGCTCTGGCGTAATGTTCTGTTCTTGCACCGTGGTAACAATCACACTTGGCGGGGGAGAAGAATTATCTTGGGCCGTGGCTAACTGGGCACCAAACAGGATTGTTGATGCAAAAAGCAATGCAGGTGTTTTTGTGTGGGGAAACTTCATGGCGTGGTTCTCTTTTGATGTCCAGCAATTAGCGTCGGTAAGGAATGTGAGTTGTGGTGCAAGAAGTATGACTTAATAATTATTGTTCAATACCATGGGGTATGTTTTGTTGTGTTTATACGGAATAATGTATTTAAGCGATATATAACCTAGCATTAATGATAAAAAGATGTGAAAAAAAACGAATGGAGGTGTTTGACATGAAGACTCCATATTTTCTCTATGTTAGCGCTTGCCAAAGAGGGGAAAGAATACTATAACCCCCGCCATTGTCGGGTGGCATGTGCCAAAGGGTATGCCTAGTCACTCTGAAAAAGAACTTTATTTATAAGGAAAGAAAATGCCCAAACTTAAGACCAAATCTGGCGCGAAGAAACGCTTCCGCCTGACCGGAACTGGTAAAGTCGTTGCTGCTCAGGCAGGTAAACGTCACGGTATGCGCAAACGCTCACAAACAATGATTCGTAACGCTCGCGGTACGACAACTCTTTGTGATTCTGATGCGCGTGTCATCAAACGTAATTTCCTAGTTAACGGTTAAGGTTAAGGTAGTAGCAAATGGCTCGTGTTAAACGGGGCGTGACATCACGTGCACGCCACAAAAAAGTTGTTAAACTTGCTAAAGGCTTCCGCGGCCGTGGCAAAAACGTATTCAGTGTAGCCGTACAGCGCCTTGAAAAAGGCTGGCAGTACGCATACCGGGATCGTCGTGTTAAGAAACGTACATTCCGTGGTCTGTGGATTCAGCGTATCAATGCTGGTGCCCGCTTGCACGGTGTTACGTACTCTCAGTTCATGAACGGTGTGAAGAAAGCTGAAATCGGTCTTGACCGTAAAGTGCTTGCTGATCTGGCTGTTCGTGAGCCAGCTGCATTTGCTGCTGTTGTTGAAAAGGCAAAAGCAGCTCTGGCTTAACGCGCACTCGTTTTAGGCTTTATGACAGGGCAGCATCCGGTTTCGGGTGCTGCCTGTTTGTCTTTTAGGGCCTGAACGTATCTGAAAAGACGACTGTATTCTGACTTTTGTATTATCAAAATGTTCTGACGATCAATTTGGGCAGAACCTGTCGATGGTATTTGAGTAACCTCTCGCTTGTAACCGGAACGACGTCCCGTGGTCTCCCTTTCGAAAATCTTCGTACCTGTTATTTTGTGCTTGTCATTATTGTCTGGCTGTTTTGATACTGGCGGGGCGACTGGTGTTAATTATTCTGAAGAAATTGATATAGTTCGCGATCATGTTGTGAATGGCCAAAGTAATTCTGATTTAATCGGTGAATTGGCTGGGCGTCATGGTAAAGTCACTTGGCTGGCGGGACCCTGGAATGATAAACAATCTGATCAACAAGTACTGGTCAGTGCGAGTATTCGGAAAAATCTGGATGATAGAGATCATGAGCTAACGCTTTTGTTCCGTTATGACCGCACGTCCCAAGACGTTATTTTGGATAAAGTCTTACTTGATGGGCAAGTCCAGAGTGTCGTGGGTGGTGCGGTTGCAATGCTGGCAATGAAGTTGGAATAACACAAGATTACTGATTGAGGATTTCCTCATGAACGGGAAGTATAATGGATAATCTGGAAGAACTTCGCAGTGATTTGCTGCAAAGAGTAGAAGCTGCCGCAGATCTGGATGCTTTGGATGCTGTGCGTGTTCAAGCACTGGGAAAGAAAGGTGAAATTACACAGCGTATGAAAACGCTGGGTAATCTGGCCCCTGAAGAACGCAAGGAAGCTGGGCAGGCCTTTAACCTGATTAAGCAAGCTGTTGCCGAAGCAATTGAGACGCGCAAGGCAAACCTACATGCCATCGCATTGGAAGCACGCCTTGCAGAAGAAAAGGTTGATGTCTCTCTGCCACCACGTCCTGCGACAATCGGCAAAATACATCCCATAAGCCAAACGCTGGAAGAGCTGGTTGCTATTTTTGGCGAGATGGGTTTTTCCGTGGCTGAAGGGCACCACATCGAAGATGATTTTCATAACTTCACTGCATTGAACATTCCGCCGGAACATCCTGCACGTCAGGAGCTTGATACCTTCTATATGCCAGAGCGTGAAGACGGGACCCGATCCGTTCTACGGACCCATACTTCCCCTGTGCAAATTCGCGCGATGCAAAACACGACACCGCCTATCCGCATTATTGCGCCTGGTCGGACTTTCCGTGCTGATCACGATGCCACACACTCCCCGATGTTCCATCAGGTTGAAGGGTTGGTTATTGATGAAAAAACAAACATGGGTCACCTTAAAGGCGTTCTTATTGAGTTCTGTCGCGCTTTCTTTGGTGTAAAAGATCTCCCTTTGCGCTTCCGTCCAAGTTATTTCCCGTTTACGGAGCCTTCAGCCGAAGTTGACATCGGATGTTCCCGTTCTGGTGGGCAGCTGAAAATCGGCGCTGGTGAAGATTGGTTGGAAATCTTGGGCAGCGGTATGGTTCACCCAAAAGTTCTCGAGAACTGCGGCATTGATTCTTCCAAGTATCAAGGCTTTGCATTCGGTATCGGGATTGAACGTCTTGCCATGCTCAAATACGGTATTCCTGATTTGAGAACCTTCTATGAAACTGATCTACGCTGGATGAAACATTATGGCTTCTTGCCGATGGAAATGCCCAGCATGGTCCGTGGTCTGTAGAGAGGTTTGGGAAAATGAAATTTACACTTAACTGGTTGAAAGATCACCTCGACACAGATGCTTCTTTGGAAGCAATTGTTGAAAAACTTTCTCTTATCGGTCTCGAAGTCGAAGGCGTTGAAAATAAAGCTGATGAACTCAAGGCTTTTAAAACTGCGAAGGTTATCGAAGCTGTTCAGCATCCCAACGCGGATCGCTTGAGAGTCTGTCAAGTACAGTCAGACGAAGGCATTAGTCAGGTTGTTTGCGGTGCCCCGAATGCCCGAACGGGTATGGTTGGCGTGTTTGCACCTGTTGGATCATATGTCCCAGGCATCGATCTTACCTTGAAGGCCGGGAACCTCCGCGGTGAAGATTCTAACGGTATGTTGGTTTCCGAGCGCGAAATGGGATTGTCTGACGAACATGATGGTATCATCGATCTTCCCGAAGATACCGAAGTTGGGGTGCCGCTGGCTGAAATTCTTGGCCTTGATGATCCGATCATTGAAATTGCGATTACACCAAACCGGGGTGATTGCCTCGGGGTTCGCGGTGTCGCCCGTGATCTCGCTGCTGCCGGTATGGGGACGCTAAAACCACTGAAGCTTGAAACTATCGAAGGATCTTTTGATAGCGCGATTAAGTGGAAAGCTGATGCAGCTGTTGCTGGTGATGTTCCCTATGTGGCTGGACGTTATTTCAAGAACCTGAAAAATGGTCCTAGCCCCAAGTGGTTGCAAGAAAGACTTCTGGCGCTCGGGTTACGCCCAATCTCAGCTTTGGTCGATATTACCAACTACGTTTCCTTTGATCTTGGTCGCCCCCTGCATGTTTTTGATGCGGATAAAGTTAAAGGCGATCTGACCATGCGCTATGCTCGAAATGACGAAGAGTTTATGGCGCTTGACGAAGAAACATATAAGCTGTCTGAGTCCATGGTTGTAATCAGTGATGATAACGGTGTTCAGGGGCTTGGTGGTGTTATGGGCGGGCTTAATTCCGGCTGTAGTAATGAAACCACAAACATGTTTCTGGAAGTTGCTCTGTTTGATCCGACATCAATTGCGATTACCGGTCGTAAATCTGGTATTCTTTCTGATGCACGATACCGTTTTGAGCGTACTGTTGACAGCCAATCTGCGGATTGGGGCGTGGATGTTGCGACACGGATGGTACTTGATCTGTGTGGTGGTGAAGTTAGTAAGGTTACATCTGCGGGATCAATTCCATCAGAAAAACGTGTTATTGAGCTGCGCCCAAATCGTATCAAAGATCTTTGTGGCGTTGCTGTTGAAAAAGACAAACAAATCGAAATCCTGTCCATTCTGGGGTTTGACGTTACAGAAAAAGACGGTTTGATTTTGGCAACGGTGCCGAGCTGGCGTCCGGATGTGGAACTTGAAGCCTGTCTGGTGGAAGAGATTCTACGTATCTATGGGTATGAAAATATCCCTGAGACACAAATGGAAATGCCAAGTTATCTGCCTCAGGGTGTGCTGACCTTGGCACAACGTCGTGTGTCTAACACGCGGTCAGCTCTTTGCTGGCGCGGGCTTGATGAAGCTGTAACCTTCTCATTCGTTTCTTATGCTCAGGCCGAGCTGTTTGGTGGTGTTCCCGATAGTTTGCGTGTTGCCAATCCGATCTCTACGGATCTGGATACTATGCGCCCTTCTATTCTACCGACATTGCTTTCAGCCGCAGCGCGGAACACGGATCGTGGATTTGCCGATAATGCACTCTTCGAAGTTGGACCTCAGTATCAGGACGACACAGCCAAAGGGCAGAAGCAGATGGCAACCGGATTGCGTTCCGGTAACGTGGCAGAACGTCATTGGGACAGCCCAAGCCGCCCTGTTGATCTTTTTGATGCCAAGGGTGATGCACTTGCTGCTTTGTCCGCTGCGGGTGCTCCGGTAGAAAATTTGCAGGTATTTACATCAGCACCATCCTATTTCCATCCCGGACGTTCTGGCGTTCTCGGGTTGGGGCCAAAGAATGTACTGGCCGCGTTTGGTGAACTTCATCCTCGTGTGTTGGAAGCGATGGATATCAAAGGCCCTGTTGTTGCTTTTGAAGTTTTCTTGGAAAACATTCCACAGCCAAAGATCAAAAAAGGTGAATCTGGCAAGATCAAACCTGCGCTGGATCTTTCTCCGTTCCAGTCTGTTGATCGTGACTTTGCTTTCTTGGTTGATGATAGCGTCGAGGCTGGGAAACTTATCCGTGCTGTTAAGGGTGCCGATAAAAACCTGATCACGGATGTCGTCCTTTTTGACGTCTATAAAGGTAAAGGTGTTGAAGACGGGAAGAAATCACTGGCGATTACAGTGACGTTGCAGCCTCGGGACAAAACCCTGACGGATGAGGAAATTGAAGCAGTTTCCCAGAAGGTTATCGCACAGGCCATGAAGGCAACTGGCGGTACACTTCGAAGTTAAGATCAGTAAAAATATACGAAGTAAAAGCCCGATAGAATGCCCGGTAGATACCGTGAGATTTTGCCGGGCTTTTCTTTTGCCAAAGACTTCTCGTTATCCTGATCTCGATTATGTGAAATGCTGTTTGCTGATATTATCTTAGATTTGTGCTAAGTTAATCTAGCAGGGGGAGTGGCGTGTTTTAACGTAACTAAAAGTTCATCCGATAAGAAGTTGATCTTGGGGGATACCTTAGGAGGCACTTATGTCAGAACTTACCCTAGAAAATGACAAAAACATTCAAATGACTGTGCGTGAAGCCGTCGGGGTTTTTCATAGTGCTGCTGAGCTTGAAGCAGCTGTTGACGAACTCCAGAACGCAGGGTTCGATCGATCTGAAATCAGCCTTCTCGCCAGCGAGGACGCGGTGGCTGAAAAGTTGGGGCATCGCTACCATTCCGTTGTTGAGTTGGAAGATGATGTGAATGTCCCTCGTACAGCCTATGTCGAACATGATTCGATTGTTGAAGGAAAAACAACGCTTATTGGTGGTTTGGCTTATATCGGGGCGATTGTGGCAGCCGCACCAATAGTTGCATCGGGTGGGTCACTTGCCGTTGCAATTATAGGTGCTGTCTTAGCTGGCGGATCTGCAGGTATTTTTGGTTCTTTTGTTGCAGAGTGGATTGGTCATAAACATGCACAATCAATTGAGAGCCAGCTCCGGCGAGGCGGTTTATTGTTGTGGGTTACTCTGCGGGATGAAGGGCAAGAGCTAAAAGCATTGGATATATTGAACAAACTTGAAGCTGATGATGTCCATTGCCACGATATTCCCGTTTCTGATGATCCGGCGATCAACCCTGTGCAGGGAACACGAATTGATCCCTTTTTGCCCGGCGCCTCTATATAGAACGGTTTAAAAGCGAATATGTCATTGTATTTAGTATTCGTAGGGCGCTCAGTATACATAGATTTTTGCGTTCAAGGCCTGTTAGTTCCGGGCAATGAATATCCTTGTAAGATGCAGAGGGTACCTTTTTCCCAGAGGTAAAATTGTAAGGGTAAAAAGTTCTGATTTTTGCCCTAAATACTATTTTACCATTGAAAAATAACAATAAAATTTATGGCCTGTTTTTTGCTTCATAAAGCTAAAGAGTTTTATGAGGTGGGAAAACGTGAGCGTTAATCTGGATGTTGTTTCTCTGAGTACTGGCGTCGGGCATGGGTTGCCAAGTCCTGTTGCCCCGGTACCGAGTGAAGAACGTGTAACTTCTGGTAATAAAGCAAAGCAAGAAGAAAACACCAGCTCGGCAGCTTATGAAATTACCTTGTCGGATGAAGCTAAAGAGCTTTTGGCACGGATGGAAGGCTCTGTTCGCCAAGTTGGTGATGTCCGTTTTGAAGATCTTTCCGCCGCAGAACAAAGTCGTATCCGTGATTTGGAAAAACAACTCTCGGAAATATTTGGTGAACAGCCCAGTAAAAAGTTAAGTCCGGATGAGAAAGAGCAGATTACTGTTCTGCGGCAACGGATCGGCGATGTTTTAGGTTTTGTCCCGACTTCTGTCGACCCCATGCATCATAACCTTGTCCAGCGTTTGGAGGATGAGGCAGACCGTATGCTCTCAAACCCTAAAAAAGTCATGAACGAAACCGAAGAACGGCAACTGGCGGTCGTTTTCTCTCATCTTGAAAGTCTTCAAGGGGTTTCATCAGTAAGTTATCAGGTGCCGCCAGAACTATCGGAGCACGTGAATGCTTTGCAGGGGCAGATTGATCAAATTTCGGGTGTTGCAGACATCCAGATGCCAGGCGCGAGTGATATGAAACAGGCAACCCAGATTTTTCAGGATTTAGCGGGCATTTATGATGGCGCTTTCAAGCGTATTATGAAGGTAAACTAAATCACGATTTCCAGATTTCTCCAACGATCCTGCCATCGTTTTTTATCCTGTCGAACTTTAAACTCGAAGAGCTTGTGTTCTTTGAAATACGGGCAAGGGCGCACCTTTTGTTGATAGAGATCATCTAGACCAAAGGGATGCATAATCTCTATATCATTCTTGGGTGTTAGTCTGACCGCGATTGCTGTAACCGTTTCAGGCCAATGCTGTAGGGCGTCATAACAGTCCTGATAAGGGCGATCTCGGTTAACCTGATGCATTCTGGCTTGGTTTTTTACGGACCAATTACCGAAAAAGGGTTCCATTTCTGGCGCTATTGATCGCAGATTTTCTTCATACGTATGTTCTGTTTTTTGTCGGGTGTCTTTTGGATCAAAATAGATAACATCAATGTCACTTTTAACTGGGGGAATCTGAATGTTATTCAAGTGATCCCAAAAGGAATTGCGTATTAAGCCTGCGGCGATCCAGCAATCGGGCAAATCAAGATCTTTGACAACCGCCATACAGTCCATAAGCGGCTTTGAAGAGTGTAAAAAATTCCTAAGGCGTGTGGCGTTGGACACAAAGGGCCCCTTGGTTGTTTTATTTGCACTTATCTCAACAAGAAGTGATCCTGCGATTTCAGAGTTAAGGATAACAGTCCAAATTCAGGTTTTCGTCAAGGTGGCTCGAGGTAAGTTCTTGATCAACTTTCCCGTGATTGGGTGCGCCAGCGTTTAAGGGCATAGTTGATGTGGTTGGCATCAAAGCGGTCTTCAGCCCAGTTTTTGGCGAAGCTTGCGGTGTTACTTTCGGGCAACTCGTTTGCCGAGAGTTCATGGAATCTGATTCGGGTTGGGAAGTTTACGCCCTCACCGACAACAATTGCTTCCTGATTTCGAAGAGAAGGAAGCGATTTCAAAAGGCTGGATGATGACTGTGGCAATGTGCGTTGGACAAACATTTGATCACGCTCGTTACTCATCCGTAGCGAAAACATCGTATTACACTGCGACAGGATGGTTTCAGAAAGTTCGGATGGTCTTTGGGTGATCAATCCTAATGAAACACCATACTTTCGGCCTTCCTTGGCAATTTGCTCAAGAGCTTTGCGCGTCGGAGCAAAGCCTGAATTTCTATCATAAGGCACATAGCGGTGGGCTTCTTCGCAAACAACGAGAATGGGGATAGGGTCATGCCTGTGTCCCCACACGGCAAGATCAAACATGGTCCGACATAGCAGGGATACCATGACATCCACAACTTCGGACGGCACACCGGACAAATCGAAAATTGAAACCGGTTTGCCATCATTGGGAATGCGCATGAGCTGAGACAGGATATAGCTCATGTTATCGCGTAGGGCGACGTTCCCGAACATAAAGGAATAACGACGATCCCCACGAAGGTTTTCCAAGCGGTTTTTCAGGCGTTGAAATGGCGCGAGTTGTTCTGGTTTACCTAGCTGCCCCATCATTTCGTCAATGCGGTGAACCAGGTCAGATAGTTTATAGGGAACAGGTGTATCAACGGTTAGGGTGTTGGCATCTTCGCCCTGTTCACCCCAATTTAACTTTGCCGTTAAAATCGCATCTTTAAGGATACCTGCCTCAATATTGCGCGCTGTTGGTTCTTTACTGCAGAAAATTTCAACAGACTCTTCAAAGTTTAAAAGCCAGTAGGGAAGGCGCAGTGATTCAGGGCTAAGAGATTCTGCCTTATCCTTGAAGGCCGCTGAATATTCATTGTGTGGATCAATAAGAATGATATGTCCGCAAGGGTGACTGTCGAGGATGGATTTCAGGATCACGGTTAGCGAGCAGGATTTTCCGCTACCTGTTGTGCCGAGGATTGCAAAGTGCTTCCCCAAAAGGGCATCGGTCATGATATAGGCAGGAAGTTTCCGTTCTTGAGACAGGGCACCGACAGTAAAACAGGGTTTGTCTGGGCGGGCATAAATTTCCGCAAGTTCATCCGTTTGGACGGGTTCGACCTCTGCCCCCAGTACAGGAAAACGGGAAACGCCACGCTGAAAACCCGGCAGCTCGCCTTTGTCTGGATTGATCAGTTTTTCCCCCAGAAGATCAATGGACATCACCTTGACGTCATTGGGACTTGGCGGATGAGAAGGCTTGGGAATTTCCATGTCACTGATCAAGCCGAAGGCGATAGCAGTTTCCGACTGGATTCTGATCATCTCTCCGATTGTCGGAAGATCGACGTCGGGCGCAACAGAGGCGGATAAATTGTCGCCGCTGATAGATGTGACATAACCGATGGTGTTTGTGGACACGGGTAAAATTCCCTCAAGAAAACCTAACTATTTCAATATTAGCGTGGAAAAGTTTACAGGGGATTTAAAGGGGAGCTATAGGAGCAAATGTTCCATATTTTACTTTGTCTTTTGTTTGTGGGAGTGCGCATCCCCATTATTTTACCGCTGCAACCCCGCTATGATGCAGAGATAGATTGCGCATTCCTGCTTTAGGGCTTATCTTCCGCACGATTATTGATAGGCATGAAGTTAATGGCTGATTTAAAACATATTCGAAATTTTTCAATTGTTGCGCACATCGACCACGGGAAATCTACCCTGGCGGATCGGTTGATTCAGCATTGTGGCGCGCTAAGCGACCGTGAAATGCAGGACCAGGTTCTGGATAACATGGAACTTGAGCGCGAGCGTGGCATCACCATTAAGGCCCAGACCGTGCGTCTGAACTACAAGGCCAAGGATGGTGAGATCTATCAACTCAATCTAATTGATACTCCGGGCCATGTAGATTTCACCTACGAGGTTAGCCGTTCGCTTGCCGCTTGTGAGGGGTCGTTGCTACTGGTCGATGCATCACAGGGTGTTGAGGCCCAAACGCTGGCGAATGTGTATCTGGCGATTGATAATGATCATGATATCATCCCTGTTCTCAACAAGATCGATTTGCCAGCGGCGGAACCTGACCGTGTGCGCGAACAGATCGAAGAAGTTATCGGCATCGACGCGACAGATGCGCTAACCGTTTCCGGGAAAACCGGCGAAGGTATCGAAGCCGTTCTGGATGCTATTGTTGAAAAGCTTCCCGCCCCAATTGGTGATCCCGATGACAAGCTGAAAGCTTTGCTGGTCGATAGCTGGTACGATAGCTATCTCGGCGTGATTACGTTGGTGCGTGTGGTTGATGGTGTGATCAAACCGGGTATGAAAATCCGTATGATGGGAACCGGCACTACGCATCTTGTGGATGCGGTTGGTGCTTTCTCGCCAAAGCTGACCAAGCTCAAAGAACTCCGCGCGGGTGAAATCGGCTATATCACGGCGGGTATCAAACAGATTACCGATACCAAGGTCGGGGATACCATTACTGACGAAAAGAACCTCGCTGTTGAACCGCTGGCTGGCTTTAAGCCTTCTGTACCTGTGGTGTTCTGTGGTCTCTTCCCAATTGATGCTAATGATTATGAAATGCTGCGTGACAGCCTTGGCAAGCTGGCGCTGAATGATGCGTCTTTCCATTTCGAGCCAGAATCTTCTGCTGCGCTTGGTTTTGGTTTCCGCTGTGGTTTCCTTGGTCTTCTCCATCTTGAGATTATTCAAGAGCGTCTGGAACGCGAATTTAACCTAGACCTCATCACGACGGCACCGAGTGTGGTTTATAAAATCCACATGACGGACGGTTCATTGATGGAATTGCACAACCCGGCTGACTTCCCAGATGTGGTCAAGATTGATCACATTGAAGAGCCGTGGATCAAAGCAAATATTCTGGTGCCAGATGATTATCTGGGACAGGTGTTGAAGCTTTGCGAAGATCGCCGTGGCATCCAGCAGGAACTGACCTATGTGGGCAGTCGTGCGATGATTGTTTACAAGCTGCCGTTGAACGAAGTGGTGTTCGATTTTTATGATCGACTGAAATCCATTTCCCGTGGTTATGCCAGCTTCGATTATTCCATCGAAGGCTATGAAGAAAACGAACTGGTGAAGGTTTCCATTTTGGTGAACTCAGAACCTGTGGATTCCCTATCTATTATCGTGCACCGTTCTCAGGCAGAGCCACGCGGCCGTATTCTTTGTGAACGCCTGAAAAGCCTTATCCCTCGTCAGTTGTTTAAAATTGCTGTTCAGGCTGCAATTGGTGGCAAGATCGTGGCGCGTGAGACGATTTCAGCTATGCGTAAGGATGTGACTGCCAAATGTTATGGTGGTGACGTTTCGCGTAAACGTAAGCTTCTGGAAAAACAAAAAGCAGGTAAGAAGCGCATGCGTCAGGTCGGGAATGTTGAAATCCCGCAGACGGCCTTCCTCGCGGCACTTAAGATGGGTGACGATTAAGGTCTTCGCTTTAAAGCGCTGTTATAAATAAAGCTCCGGACGATTTTTCCTGCTTTTAGCAGATTATCGGGCGGAGCTTTTTTTATGTGCCTTCTTTGGGCGGGACTTTTTTTAACGACGCCTTCTTCTACTGCTGCTTTTGAATAAATAGCCGGGTATAAAAAAGATCACAGCGGCGACAAGGCCGACAACAAGGGTCGGGACAAAGAGCAAGGGCGAAAACACATCATCCCACAGCCATAGACCGATATAGCGTTCGATAACCGCCTGCAATAAATTGAGAGAACCGGGGTGCACCGCAAACCAGTTTTCCCCCAACAGCGAAAGCTGAAAGCTGCCTTGTTCCATCAAGGGGAAGAGATCAAAGGCGAGCGAGGCGAGAGCAATTGCCAGAAAGACCCAACCAAGTATCCGCAGGATGAATGTCATACTTTTCCTATTCCAATAAAATTTCAGCTCTAATTATGCTGTTTCTAATGCCAGCATACAGCTTAACAGCATAAGGGCGAGTAAAGAAATTTTGTCTGTCAAAATCAAAACTTAACTGCCTCGGCGCGACTTCAGTAAATGGTGTGCTTATCTGGTGCAAAAAATGGTTGCATCCTCTGCCCATACCCATTAAGTTCCGCCTCGCACCCAAGGGTGCCCTATAATGCTGGAGAGGTGGCCGAGTGGCTGAAGGCGCACGCCTGGAAAGTGTGTATACGTTAACGCGTATCGAGGGTTCGAATCCCTCTCTCTCCGCCATAATGAAAACCCCCAAGGTAACCTGCCTTGGGGGTTTTGTTTTGTCCCAAATAAAAGCTACAGATCCCGTCCCATAGAATAAAACTCGTCATTCGGTCGCATGGAGGTGAAGTTGGCCATGCGGTTGCTGAGGCCGAAGAGGGCGGTTATGGCGGCGATGTCCCAGATGTCTTCATCCGTGAAGCCGTGGGCTTGAAGTTTTACAAAATCTTCGTCGTTGGTTGACTGGGCATCGTTGGATACCTTTAGAGCAAAGTCCAGCATTGCCATTTCCCTTGGGGAGATATCGGCCTTGCGATAGTTGGTGGCGATCTGATCAGCAATAAGCGAATTCTTTGCCCGAATACGCAGAACTGCGCCATGGGCGATAACACAGTACTGACACGCGTTGTCGCTGGAGGTAGCCACGATAATTATTTCCCGGTCGGCTTGGCTCAGGTTGCTTTCTTTATTCATCACGGCGTCATGATAGGCAAAGAAGGCGCGGAATTCTTCTGGTCGGTGGGCAAGCACCAGAAATACATTGGGAATAAAGCCTGCTTTTTCCTGAACCGCCAAAATTTTCTCTTTGATATCATCAGGAAGTGCATTTAATTCTGGCACGGGATAACGGCTAATAGGGCGAGAAGACATCAATAGATTTCCTTATTGGAGTGTGCGTTCGAGCAGATAAGAGAGATTTTGAGAGTGAAGAGGGGCGTGTTGCTGATATCAGATAAAAAAGCCCGACATGAATGCCGGGCTTTCGTGTCGTCACCTAGTCTTAACCTTAATCTCTGAAGTTTTCGAACTGGAGAGGCTGTTCGATGTTTAGTTCCTTGATCATGGTGATGGCACCCTGAAGGTCGTCGCGTTTCTTGCCGGTGATGCGGACTTCCTCGCCCTGAACGGCGGCTTGAACCTTTAGCTTGGATTGTTTGACGGCGGTGGTGATTTTTTTGGCCAGCTCACGGTCGATGCCCTGTTTAAGCGTAACCTGCTGGCGCACCATGTTGCCCGATGCTGCTTCTTCCTTGCCAAAGTCCAATGCGGCGGCGTCGATACCGCGGCGAGTAACGTGGCCTTTCAGGAGTTCCTGCATCTGTGTCAGCTTCAAATTATCGTCGGCAAGAATGGTGATGATCTCGCCCTCAATGGTAATTTCGCAGCTTGATCCTTTGAAGTCATAGCGCTGGGTGACTTCCCGACGCACACCATCAAGCGCATTGTTGACTTCTGGCATATCGGTTTTTGAAACGATATCAAATGATGGCATCGTGAATTCTTCCTTATGTACTTATGTCTGTTGTAGTTGAATAGTTGTGAACGACTAGTGACGGAACGAAATAAAACCCCCGTACCGTCGGTATGTTTAGACTGCTAAGCAGAATAGCCGAACTATACGGGGGTTAAAATATAAAAGTCGTTACTTTCGTGGATCGATTGCCTGATTAAATAACGGCGCGCACAGATTCCAGAAAACGATTAACTTCGCCGTTCAGCATCTCTCCTTGTTTGGAAAGTTCAGACGACGCAATCAATACATCTTTTGATGCATTTCCTGTTTCAACCGATCCAGCTGTTACCTTCTGAATGTTGCTGGTGACTTCGTTTGTTCCTGCAGAAGCTTCGTCAACGTTGCGGGCGATTTCCTGTGTTGCAGCTCCTTGTTCTTCTATCGCGGCTGATATGTTTGTGAAGCTGTCATTGATTTGCTCAATAACTGATTTGATCTTGTCGACAGCAGAAACCGCGTTTTTTGTGGCGTCCTGTACACTGGAAATCTGAAGTGCAATTTCTTCAGTAGCTTTTGCTGACTGATTTGCAAGATTTTTAACCTCTGAGGCAACGACAGCAAAGCCTTTACCTGCTTCTCCGGCGCGGGCGGCTTCAATGGTTGCGTTAAGGGCAAGTAGATTGGTTTGTTCGGCAATGTCTTTAATTAACTTCATGACCTCACTGATCTTTTCAGATGATTCAGACAAGGTGGAAATCATTGCGGCAGTTTCCTGAGCCTCTGCAACAGCCTCAATTGAGATACTTGATGATTGCGAAACTTGTTTGTTTATCTCATTGATTGAGCTTGAAAGCTGATTTGCAGCAGATGCTACTGTTTGTACGTTGACAGAAGCTTCTTCCGATGCAGCGGCGACAACAGTTGCCTGTTCACTGGTTTGACTTGCAGTGGCTGTCATCGTTTCAGATGTGGCATTAAGTTCAGTCGAGGCTGATGAAACGGTTGATACGATTGAGCTCATTGATCCCTGGAAGTCAGTCACAATGTCAGAGAAAGAATGCACTCTGTTTTCCATTGAATCCATAGCTTCATTGATCGTTTGACTGGCAACGCCAAAGGAACCAACCATACCCTTTTCAGCAATCCGGCGATAATATTTATTTTGACTGGCGTATTCCAGCGAAGCGGTTGCCTCGCGCATAAAAGCATCTGTACGGTCGATCATCAGGTTAATCGCATGCATAACCTCTGCGGTCTTGCCTGTGGATTTTATGTTTGTGAGGCGAGCTTCAAAGTCTCCGTTTGATACGGCTTGGCATACATCAAGTATCTGTTGTAATTCTTTGTTTGAGCTGTTTCCGAACATAACGTTACCCCGCTTTTCTCATAAGATTGGCAATAAATTCATCGTAGGCTAGGCCATGGTCATGAAGAATGGTTGTTAGTTTACTGTAGGACTTCTCTAACCCTGCTTTTCGATCCGAGCTTTGTTCAATTTCAAGGAGGCTACGGTAAAGAGGAATAATTATTTCATCTAATATTTGGCGATCTGGAACTCTTCGGTTTGAATGATAACCGATGACTTTTCCTTGTGCATTTTTGCTGGGCGTAACATGGGCAATGACCCAGTAATGATCACCGTTTTTGGCTCTGTTTTTGACGTAAGCGAAAATCTCTTGCCCATTCTGAAGGGTATCCCACAGGAGCTTGAAAACTGATCGCGGCATATCGGGGTGGCGGATCAGACTGTGAGGTTGACCGAGTACTTCCTGTTCCTTGTAATCGGCAATGGCTAAAAAAGTTTGATTGGCGTAGGTGATACGACCTTTCAGGTCAGTTTTGCTGACGATTAAGTCATTGTCGGCAAAAAAACGTTCCCTGTTTGTAATGGGTAAATTCTTCATTTGGACCTCGGCAAGGGGTGGCAAAAATAGAGTAATATTTAGTCGTACAGCGAGCACTAAAATGAACGATTCGTTACGTTCAATTTTCCTGGTTTAACGCACTTAGGTTTTGGTACTGCACATGTTAATTTTTTATGAAAAAATCCATAATTTTACATTTATTTTTATGTATAAATAAGATGCATGTAAAATATGGCTTTTGAAGGGGTAAACGACCCTTATTTTTCAAGAATAGAGTAGCAGGTAATACCTTAATAAATAACTATCCATAGATGATTTTTTGTTGATCGATACTCTTTTTAATTGTTCTGTTTGGTACGTACAGATTTTTACACAAAATCTGGTAGGGTTTTAAAAACTCGAAAAGGGGCTGTTTTGTTGAGGTGTTTATTTCGTGCAAAGCTTTTTCTAAAGCTAATCACTATTCTTGGTGCCTTGGTTTCATTTTCTTTAAATACGGTGATTGCAGCTCCAAGCCTTTTGATCGAATCCAATGAGCGCTATGCCGGGGATCTGAACGTTCTCGTCGAAAAGCGCACCATTCGTGTTCTCGTAAACTACAGCCCGACGAACTTTTTTATAGCTGATGGTAAACCGCGTGGATTTGAATACGATCTGATGGAAGAATTCCGTCAGTCCTTGCAAAAGCAAATCCCCAAAGAAAAATGGCCGATCGTATTTATCTATAAGCCGGTTGCTTTTGGAAAGCTGCTGCCTCTACTCGAAGCAGGGTACGGTGATATTGCAGTCGGCGGATTGACGATTACCGAAGAACGCAAAGAAAATATCGATTTTACGAAACCTTACTTGCGAAATGTTGCCGAAGTTATCGTTGGTCGATCGAATTTACCCGAAATACACAAACTAGAAAGTTTATCAGGGAAGGCAGTTTTTATTAACCCGAAGAGCAGCTTTGCTGAGCATCTTGCCGAAATTAACAAAGGCTTTGATCGGCGTGGCCTTTCACTGATCAAGTTAATCCCGGCGAACACGAAGCTAACTGACGAGGATATCTTGCAGATGGTGAATTCCGGAATTGTCGATCTTACGATTGCTGATTTACATGTCGCTGAAAATTGGGCGCAAATACTTCCTAACCTTCGAGTCTATGATAAAATTAAGATCAACGACAAGGGTAAGCTTGCCTGGGCCATTCGACAGGATAGCCCCCAGTTAATGACGGCGATAAATAAGTCGATGAAATTAGTGAAGAAGGGAAGTTTGCTGGGAAACATCTATTTCAAGAAATATTTCGAACAGACCAAATGGATAGAAAATCCGCTGCATAGTAGAGAGGCAAAAAAGCTGAAAACAAAACGAAAGCTTTTTGAGAAGTATGGACTGGAATACGGAATTGACTGGCTGGCCTTGGCTGCGCTTGGTTATCAGGAATCAAGGCTTGATCAATCCGTCAAGAGTGATGCTGGCGCGGTCGGGATAATGCAGGTTTTACCAACAACAGCGGCAGGTAATCCTATCAATATAGATAATGTTGATGATATCGACGGAAACATACATGCAGGGGCAAAATATCTGGCTCATTTACGGGATACCTATTTTAACGACCCTGAAATTGCTGATGATGATAGATTAGATTTTATGCTCGCTGCTTATAATGCCGGGCCGAACAAAGTTCAGCGTATGCGTAAACAAGCCGGGAAAGATGGCTTGAACCCCAATAAGTGGTTTTCAAATGTTGAACAAGTGGCGCGTAAGGTTATCGGGCGTGAAACCGTGGACTATGTCGCAAACATCACCAAGTACTACAGCGCCTACAGGTTGGCTTTTGACTATCATGTTAGTGATCTGGCTACTGAATAAATTCTCGGGGGATAATCAGTTTTATTTGGCTAGCTAAACCGGTCTGAAGAATGATACGACTTGATATGCGCCTAGTCGTTCAGAACCTTGGGCCAATTTTTATTCCCCTTTTCGATATTCCCCGGGACATCCTTTTCCCATCGTTTTTGAATGTCAGGGCTGTAGTTTAAATAGAGCTTGTTATCGACTATTTTCCAAGCAAAGGGATCTGTTGAAGCTGTATCTCCTTGTGCCACGGCCCATGCGCAATAACCGCCATACTGAGGCGCAAAGGCTTCGGGGGTTGCAACGAAGCTTTCCAGATTTTCTTTACTCGAAAAATACCAGGTTGCCCCCATCCACTCTGTTTTGTGATCGTTTGAACCTTCAATTGGCTTGCCTGCCTTAAAGTAGGCAACTGGATCATATCCATTGATGGCGAGGGAGGAGAGAAAGTTAGTGTAAACAGGGTCTTGTGCAGCGAATGACGTCGTTGGGACAGTTGCCCAGCTACTCGCAATTCCAATAGCTGTGAGCTTTATAAAGTGGCGTCTGTTCATAGAGTGCGGGTAAGTCATTCTTCTCTCCTTTAATCTCTGCCTAACAAGATAAGCGGCAAGAAGATAAAGTGCATATCACATTCTGTTGAGATAAGGGTTTTTCAGCTGTGGGCAGCAGCTCAGACATTTTATCTGCCGGTTTATTTGGTGAGTTATTTAACGGGAAAAGAGAATTTAATCAGGTTCGTCTTTGTACAGTCTGGCCAGACTTGATTTAATGTCCCCGGATTATGATTTAGTAGAAAGATTTCGAATGATTTCCAAAAGAACACGGCTTCGGGAACTCGGGATAAAAGTTGGCGCATTGCCAGTTGGTCCTTGGAATGCAATCACGGATGTGCCGGGTGTCGAGGTTGGGCACGCAACAGTACAAGAAGATACACCAGCGGTGCTTCGTACAGGTGTTACCGCAATTCTTCCATTGGGAAAAAATAAACTCTGGAGTCATGGTGCTTTTGCCGGATCAAGTGTTTTTAACGGCTATGGTGAAATGACGGGCCGCGGTTGGTTGGAAGAAGCCGGGCAACTGTCATCACCAATTCTTTTGACGTCCTATTATGGCGTGGGAGCTGTTCATCGGGGTATCAATCAACTTTGTGATGACAAGGATACGCATAGTGGGACACATCCTATTGTTGCGGAGACTTGGGATGGTTGGTTGAGTGACCCGAATGCTTTTGCGTTGACGACAGAACATGTTGCCGAAGCAATGGAAAATACGGAATCAGGGCCGGTGGAAGAGGGCTGTGTCGGCGGGGGAACAGGAATGGTTTGCCACGATTTCAAAGCGGGGATTGGAACGTCTTCTCGACAGGTGAATGTTCTGGGGGAAACCTATACCGTTGGCGTGTTGGTACAGGCCAATTATGGGGACCGCAAAGATTTTCGTATCAATGGGGTTCACGTTGGGGCGCAGATTACGGAGGAAGAAGTACCTGTGCCAGATCGAAAACGGGTTCCACATGTAGAAGATGGATCAATTATCATTATTGTTGCGACTGATGCGCCTCTGTCATCAAAACAGTGTGACCGACTAGCCCGCCGGGCAACCTTGGGATTGGGGCGTACAGGTGGATTTGGTCATAATGGAAGCGGTGATTATGCGATTGCTTTCTCTACGGGGAATATCCTGAAGCTGCGCGAAGAGGGTGTGCATGAGCATTTAAAAATTGTGCCGGAGAAAGATATCAATCCCCTTTTCCATGGTGTGGTTGAAGCCACGGAAGAAGCCATCGTAAACTCACTATGTATGGCGGTAACGACATGTGGGTATAAAGGACGTGTTGTGCATGAGCTTCCATTAGAGCGTGTGGCAAATATGTTAAGATAATAGCTGATTCTTAAGTGTATGGTTAAAAAGGATATTTATCGAAATAAGGTAATCAAAAATCAGTAAAACTGTCATCATTAATTGATATCGATTCTCACGATAAAAAGTCATTATTTGATTACATTGTGAGAGTGTTATGATTACCGCTATTAAATCTCGAATTGATATCAAACTGATTATCGCGTTGGTAACAGTCCTGGTTCCTCTTATGGCTGGGCTGCTCTTCGGGTTTGAGCTTTTGATGAAAAATATGATGCAAAAAGAAGAAGCCCGGACTCAACTTTTACGCGAAATGAATCAAATGTTGCGGGCAGAAATTACCGATCTGCAAACCCGTTATCTTTCTATCGGGACTCATCTTGAAGTTAATGCCTCTAAAGAAATAGAGACTTGGGCTCTTTCCCAAGGGGCAAGTGTAACCATTCATGACGGTCGGAACGGTATTAAGGCCCGCTATAAAAAAAGAAACCAGCGCAGGGACCTGTCCAAAAACGGTTTTTTTGTGCTGGATGAGGGATCGGGGAAGCCTTCGGTATCTCTTGGTGTGTTTGCGGGCAGTAAATATCAGGACAAGGTAAAGGAGTTTCGCTTTGATAAACTTGTTCTCGCAGACATTGAGCGTGAGGTGGCAAGGATTTCCCAGGAAAATTCTGGTGATGATGCTTTAGGACAAAAAGTCTTGTCTCTTAAAGGTATACTGGCTGACGCGACGCTAGAAGCAGAACAAAAACGTATCGCGATCCTTCAACATGTTGATGTTATTCGCGAAAAGGATGAGGAAGTGAAGGCCTTTGCTGATCTGGCTCTTATGATTTCAATCAGCCTTGGTGGCGTTTCTGTTGTACTCATTCTTGGTGTAATTTTTGGTGTAAATCGCAGTCTGGTGACACGATCATTGGTACGGTTACAAGCGGCGGCCCGTGAAGTTGCTGATGGTGGAAATGTTCAGTTACGGGAAGCAAGTCGTATTGATGAAATAGGTTCTCTTGCCCGTGGGGTCGAGCGATTCCAGCAGGCAAGGGATGAAGCAGCTGTCTTGCGGGAAGAAAACGAGAGAGAACGTTTACGCAATCAAAAAGCTGTCGAAGACAGACTTGTTACTGTGGCATCCCAGCTTGAAAGTGGCATGAATTCCAGTGTGAAAAGCGTTACCTTGCACGCGGATGATTTAGCGATCATGTCTGATCAGCTACAAAATTTTGCAACTAATACCAACCAACAGGCTGGTGAGACGATTGAGTTGGCAGACATTAATGCCAAAATGGCCGGCGAGATCAGAGAACTCTCAGAAGATCTTGTCTCGTGTAGCTCGGAAATGTCAGAAGCCGTAGATCAGCAGATTAAGCTGACGTCTTTGGCTACGAAAGATACCAAAGAGGCACATTCCACTGTTGAAGACCTGTACGAAACGGCTAATCAGGTGGAAGAAATTATTGAGATGATTCAGAAAATTGCTGGTCAAACGCATTTACTGGCTTTGAACGCAACCATTGAAGCTTCCCGGGCCGGGGTTGCCGGGGCTGGTTTTGCTGTTGTTGCTGAAGAAGTAAAAAAGTTGTCTGCGGAAACCTCTCAAGCGACAGATGCCATTGCGGTCAGGGTGAAATCTATCCGAGATGTATCTGAACAGGCAGCGAAAGGTATTACTACCATCGAAGGGCGTATCAATCAGGTGGATCAATCAATGCGCGGTCTGGTGCAGCTGTTTGAAGCTCAGTCAAATGCATCTACCGGGATTGCCCGTTTTGTGAAAGATTCTGTAGAAAATGCGAATAAGGTTTCTGGAAGTACAGCAGCCATGCGGGATGCGTCGCGAACCACAGGTGATGCAACTGATAAGTTGATGAAAACATCTGATATGATTAAGTCAGCGTTGGGCCATATGCAAAATGATCTAAGGCTGATTTTAAATGCTGCGTCATCGCCTGTTTAGGGATTTGCAGATGATGAATTTAACTTAATGTAGAATGGTTCCTCGCCGTCATATATCCTCTCTAAATAAATATGAAATTTAGGGAGCGATATCATGGATCTCAAATTGGGACCGATTTTGAATCTGAGAGCGACGGAAGAAGGCTTTTGGGATCTATCTATATTGGTTGTGTCAAAGACACCAACCTCTGACTTGAACTTCAGGTTGGAAAAAGGGGAATGTATCTCTCGTTCAACTTTATATGAAACCAAAGGCTTTATTACGTCGCGATTTGATGTCCGTGTGGCACGTGAAAAAGAAGCCGTAGAGGTGAAGTATTTCCTTGGGTTTGATTTTTGGATATTCAATGTTCCGGCCCGGGACACTGATCCCCAAATGACTTTCCTTTCCTGTAATGGCTTTTCTGCCCCGAGTGAAATCAAAAAAGTGGATGACAAAAATGCCATGTGGAAGGCTTTGCTCTTCCAGCACAGGGTAATGCCTTATAATTTGATGATTATGGGTGGGGATCAGGTCTATGCAGATGAAATATGGGAACGGTGTTCCGAGATTAAAAAGTGGGTTGAGTTACCGCGTAGCAAGCGACGGGAACGCAAGTTTACAAGCCTGATGCGGGATCAGGTCGATCGCTTTTATTTTGACCTTTATTGCCAGCGCTGGAAACAACCCGTTGTGGCTGAGGCGCTTGCCTCTATTCCTACGATCATGATGTGGGATGACCATGACATCTTCGATGGTTGGGGGTCCTATGCCGCCGAAGATCAGGAGTGTGAGGTCTATCAGGGAATTTTTAACATAGCGCGGAAATATTTTGCTCTGTTCCAGCAGCAGCTTTCGATATCAGAAGATGAAAAACATCCGTCTGCTTTACCGACCAAGGGGTTTTCAACAGCTCTAAGGGTTGGGAATTATCTCGTTTTATCACTGGATACGCGGACGGAAAGAACACAAAAACAAGTGCTTTCCCGGGAAAGCTGGGATTTGATTTGGCATCATCTAGATGATTTGCTGCCAGTCAATGAAGGGGGGCCAAAGCATCTGCTTTTTGTATCGCCAGTGCCTGTTGTTCACGCAGACTTTGGATCTATAGAAAGCTTGATGGGTTGGCTGCCCGGTGAACAGGAACTTGAAGACGATTTAAGAGATCATTGGCAGAGCCCAAATCATCGGGCTGAACGTTTACGGATGATCCATAGATTACTCGGACTTATGTCAGATAAATCCTGCCGCGTGACTATTCTGTCTGGCGATGTCCACGTTGCCTGTCTGGGGGTTATCGAAAGCGAACGCGGCGCACCTGTACATGGCCGATCAAAGGTTATTAATCAACTCACTGCGTCTGGAATTGTTCATCCTTCGCCGCCCAAACTAATGGGGTGGTTGTTGACGCAATTGAGTGATGAAGTCGAGCCGATTGAACAGGGCATTACAGCGCGAATGATGGAATTACCAACTCAGCGGAAAAAATATATACTCGCCCGAAATTTCCTGAGTTTAGAGCCGGATAAGGAAAATCGCTTGTGGGCAAATTGGTATGTCGAAGGTCTGGATACACCTGTTACTAAGGTAATCCATGCGATTGAGTGATATTTAGTTAATTTAGGGGCCTGTAGAGTTTAAACTGAGCGTGTGACGTATTCTTCGATCATGGGGTGTGCTGGACGTTTCTGGTAGCCCTTTTCCGTAATACCGCGAAGGATGAAATCTGCTGTTGTCCGGTTACAGGCCACAGGTGTTTCATAGAGAGTTGAGATTCTGATCAAGGCTTTGACGTCAACATCATGTGGTTGGGGCGTCATAGGGTCGACGAGAAAGAACAGAGCGTCCAGTTCATCGTTTGAAATAAGTGCACCAATTTGTAGGTCACCACCAAGCGGCCCGCTTTTAAAGGCAGTTATGTCATGTTCGGGGAGGTTTTCAGTCAACAGACGTCCGGTGGTTCCGGTGGCAACAATGCGAAACTCTTTTAGTTGTTCTTGATTTTCGTCGGCCCATTCCAGAAGCACAGGCTTCATGCGGTCATGGGCAACCATTGCAATCGTACGTTTGGGGCTATTAGCAGAACTGCTGGACATTATGATCTCCTTGTTAGGTGGGCATAATATCGCGTTAATAGAGGCCATTGTCCAAGGAATTTTGTGACGATATCAGCCAATCTCGTACACGCTCTGCCTGGGGGCTTAATGGTTTGTGGTTTGGCCATAAAACCCAAAAATCCCCACCAAAATGGACTGGTTTGTCATCCAGCTTTACCAAAAGACCATGTTCAACCAAATGATCGACCAGATGCCACCAGCCAAGGGCAACTCCACCGCCGGCCAACGCAGCTTGGATAACAAGGGCATAATCGTTCAGGCGTAATCCTTCGCCATAATCTTTCCAGACCAAGTCCTTAGCTTGAAACCAGTTATGCCAGTTCGGTCGATCCCGGTAAGGTTCTTCCAGATAGATAAGTCGTCGTTTTGAAAGCTCAATGGCGTCTTTTGGGTGACCGTTCTCGGCAAGATATCGGGGGCTGGCAACCGGATAGACTTCTTCACTGGCGATCTGAATGGCATCATGACCGGGCCAGTTGCCTATGCCGCGTCGTATGCCCAGTGGAATTCCTTCTATTGCTGGGTCTATATCCTTGTCGGTCGTTTGCAATCGGAGATCAATTTCTGGGTTCTTAGCTCGGAGAGTCCCCAACCTTGGCACGATCCAATAGTTGGCAAAGGCTGTAGAGCAAGAAAGCGTTATGCTGCCCTCGCTATCCGAGCGAGAGAGTTCTTCGGCAGAACGGTGTATATGACCAAGTCCCATGGTGACGTCGTTGTGAAAGCGTTTACCCACATTTGTCAGTTCAACGGAACGATGCCCTCGATAAAAGAGTTGTACATTCAATGCACTTTCAAGCTGTTTGATGGCATAACTTATGGCGGCCTGACTAACATTGAGTTCTTCTGCGGCCCGGGCAAATGATAAATGTCTGCCCGCCGCTTCAAAAGAGAAGAGGGATGCTGGGGATTGGATAAGTGATTTTAATTTTCGCATAAATTAAACTTAGCCTGAGAATAAGATTTTTAGCCAGTCACAACTATATTGCATAAGTATAGCATATGCCTATTCCTATTATTCTTGGAAGAAAGTAAGGCAATGGAACAGTCGGTTGATCGTGTTGATAGTAATGAACATCGGGTGGGAAGAGCCCGAAACCGTGGTCGTGCTGCCAGACAAGCAAGTCGTATGGATGGGGCAGGACAAAATTTACACCTGCAGACGCCTTTTATAAAACGTAACATTCCAACCTATGATCTTCTTGACGAAGAAAACCTGATCAAGATTGAGAGAGCTGCTGATACCATTCTGGCAGAGATAGGTATTGAGTTCCGTGAAGACCCTGAGACAGTGGAACTATTTCGAAAAGCCGGCGGACAGGTTACAGATATTTCTGCGGAAGCTTGGAATATCAAATTCGAACCGGGAATGATTCGGGAACTTCTTAAGACTGCGCCTGAGCGTTTTACACAGCACGCAAGAAATCCTGCGCAATCAGTTGAAATCGGCGGGGATGCCATGGTTTTCGCCCCGGCCTATGGCTCGCCCTTTGTGATGGATATGGATAAGGGGCGCCGTTATGGAACTCTTGATGATTTCGAAAACTTTGTAAAGTTGGCGCAATCTAGTCCATGGCTGCACCATTCCGGCGGAACAATTTGTGAGCCGACGGATATTCCGGTTAACAAGCGTCACCTGGATATGGTTTACACTCATATCCGTTATTCAGATCGCCCGTTTCTGGGATCTATCACGGCCCCTGAGCGTGCAGAAGATAGCATTGAAATGTGTCGCATTCTTTTTGGTTCCGAGTTTGTTGATCAGAACTGTGTGATCATGGGGAACTTTAACTCTACTTCACCCTTGGTTTGGGACGGTATTTCTACCCAGGGCATTCGTGCTTACGCTGCGGCGGGGCAAGGCTCTATCCACTTACCTTTCTTGCTTGGTGGCGCCGTTTGCCCTGTAACAATGCCAGGGGCTGTTGCGCAAGGCTTGGCTGAATCCATGGTCGGTTGTGCTTTGACGCAACTCGTCAGGCCGGGTGCGCCCGCTATTCTGGCTTCGTTTTTGTCGTCCATGTCTCTTCGATCTGGCAGCCCGACGTTTGGAACGCCTGAACCTGCGTTGGGGAGTTTGGTTATGGGACAGTTGGCGAGGCGATTAAAATTACCCCTGCGTTGTGCGGGCAATTTTGCGACGTCAAAAGTACCGGATGGTCAGGCGATGGTACAGGCCATGATGTCAATGATGTCCGCAGTACAAGGGGGCGTGAATTATGTTTTGCATTCCGCAGGCTTTCTGGATGGTTTGCTTTCAATGTCTTATGAAAAGTTCATTATGGATACCGATCTTTGCGGGGCATTACACGCTTATCTCAAAGGCCTTGAAATCAATGACGATACTTTGGGAATCTCTTCTTTGCGTGAAGGAGGCCCGGGGCAGCACATGTTTGGTACGGCACATACGCTTTCTCATTATGAAACAGCTTATTGGGATAGCGAACTTAATGATGATCAGCCTTTCGAAAGCTGGAACGAGCAGGGCGCGGATGACGCCATGATCCGTGCCAACTGCAGATGGAAAAAGATATTGGCAGATTATCAAGCACCGCATTTGGCCGCAGATACAGACGAAGCCCTGCTTGATTTTATGAATCGACGGAAAACTGAAATGAAAGATGCTTGGTATTAAGAGAATTTGATCGGTTGGATGAAGGTTGAGAGATTGGTGAAGCCTAAGTCATGAAAATTACGGATATTAAAGTCACTCATGTAAATGTACCTTTTGATGCACCTTTCTGGTGGACAGCGGGACTTTATCCCGGCGCATCCAAATCCATCATCGAAGTTTTCACGGATGAAGGTGTTGTTGGACTGGGGGAAGCGCCCTGGTGGCATTTTGGTGAGGTTATCAAAGAAGAGATCGCGCAGGCCCTTATCGGAGCTGATCCTTTGGATATCGCCAATTGCGAGGCACGTTGTGTGCCGCCGTGGCAGATAACAGCAAATACAGGTGAAAATGCAATTTCAATAGCCTTTGGCGCATTGGAACTCGCCCTTTGGGATATTCGGGGTAAGGTGATGAATATGCCGCTCTATAAACTATTGGGTGGCGCCGTTAGAAAGGAAATCCCCTTCACCGAATACTTTGCTTTTCGACCCGAAAACAACGGTGCAGGTGGGGAGATGACCCCCGAGGCGATTGTTGATTATTGCTTGAGAATGAAAGAGGAGCACAGGTCGAGTTATTTTGAAGGCAAGCTTATTCAGGGCGATCCCGGACTTGAGGTCAAAACTGTCCGCCTTTTAAGAGAAGCCCTTGGGGCTGATGCCATGTTGCGTCTTGATTCAAATATGCAGTGGTCTTTGACAACGGCACGTTGGGTTCTGAGAGAACTTGAGCCGTATAACATTCGAAATTACGAAGACCCGGTTGCGACCTTTGAAGAAATGGCCGAACTGCGCAAACACTCGATCATTCCCTTTTCCACGCATGTCCCTGATTTGCGACGTGCTGTGGCCCTTGGCGCACCAGATTATTTTGTCTGTAACTTTGCTGCGCTCGGGGGTATTGGGAAGACAATGAAATTTATTGCGGCCTGTGAAGCAATGGGCAAAGGCTTTTGGTGCTATTCAAATGACCTTGGCATTATGACCGCGGCGTATTTGCACGTTGTTGCCGCAACACCATGGATTACAGAACCTTCGCAATCTTTGTTCCGTTGGCAAATTGGCGATGTCATTAAAAACGGTCCTTTCCGTCAGACAAATAATACCATAGCAGTACCGGAAGGATGTGGTTTGGGGGTCGAGCTAGATCCAGAGGCCATGATACGCTGGCATGATCATTTTGTTGAACATGGACCTATAAGTCATTTCAACGATCCGGCTAACACAGGATTATTCCGTCGGTTGCCCCTTAATTAACCAGCTGCGCTCGATATAAAATCTTCTATTGAGTTTTAGCTTTCGTATAACATTGATGAAAACCTCGGACAGATAAACAGGCAAAAAGCCAGATAAAGAAACTGACCAGGGATAAGAATAAACAGGAGAGAGAAATGGCCAGTAATGATCCTTTGTTACAGCCCTATAAGCTGAAGCATTTGACAATCAAAAACCGGATCATGACCACAAGCCATGAACCTGCCTACCCAGAAGACGGAATGCCTAAGGATCGTTACCGTGCTTATCATGAAGAACGGGCAAAAGCTGGGGTTGGTATGACCATGACTGCGGGGTCTGCCGCCGTATCCCGTGATAGTCCCCCTGTGTTCAACAATGTGTTGGCCTACAAGGACGAGGTTGTACCTTGGATGAAGAAAGTTACGGACGCATGTCATGAACATGGATGTGCCGTGATGATCCAGTTGACTCATCTGGGGCGTAGAACAGGCTGGAACAAAGGGGACTGGTTACCTGCCGTGTCGCCGTCGCACCACCGCGAAGCGTCGCATCGTGCTTTCCCGAAGCAGATGGAAGACTGGGATATTCTTCGAATTATCGAGGATTATGCCGATGCGGCGGAGCGCATGAAAGCTGCTGGGCTGGATGGCATTGAACTGGAAGCCTATGGGCATTTGATGGATCAGTTCTGGTCGCCACGAACCAACACATTGGATGGTGAGTATGGCGGGTCGCTGGAAAACAGAATGCGGTTTTCGTTAAATGTACTCGAAGCTATTCGAAAGCGTGTTGGTGACAAGTTTATTGTTGGTATTCGCTATACTGCCGATGAAGCGGACAAGGATGGAATTTCAGCGTCTGAAGGAATTGAAATCTCAAAGCGGTTGAAACGTTCTGGGTTGGTCGATTTTCTCAACGTCATTCGCGGGCATATTGATACGGATCCTGGCCTCACGGATGTTATTCCAGTGCAGGGAATGAAATCTGCGCCTCATCTGGATTTCGCCGGAGAAGTGAAAAAAGCCACAGGCATGCCAACCTTCCATGCTGCTCGTATTCCCGATGTTGCGACAGCGCGTTATGCGGTTGCCGAAGGGCTTCTGGATATGGTCGGTATGACCAGGGCGCACATGGCTGATCCGCATATTGTGAGAAAAATTATGGCAGGGCGCGAAGATGATATCCGTCCTTGTGTTGGCGCAACCTATTGTCTGGATCGCATTTATCAGGGTGGGGATGCATTGTGCATACACAATGCGGCAACAGGGCGAGAGCTGACAATGCCGCACGATATTCCGGCAGCGGATGAGAAACGTAAAGTTGTCATCGTCGGGGCTGGACCCGCCGGGCTGGAAGCTGCAAGAGTATCTGCTGAACGCGGACATGATGTTGTTGTCTTCGAAGCCGCACCTGAACCCGGGGGGCAAATTCGTCTGTCTGCTCAAAGCCAACGGCGAGCCGAGATGATTTCGATCATTGATTGGCGTATGGCACAGTGTACTACGCGGGGTGTTGAGTTTCGGTTTAATACTTGGGCAGAAGCTGCCGATATTGAAGCGGAAAACCCAGATGCTGTTATTATTGCAACGGGTGGCTTACCCCACACTGAAGTTCTGGAAAATGGTAATGAGTTGGTGGTTTCCAGTTGGGATATCATTGCTGGTGATGTTAAGCCGGGTCAGGACGTTCTGGTTTATGACGATGCGGGAGATCATGCCGGATTACAGGCCGCTGAAATTATTTCAAATATAGGTTCAAAGGTCGAGATTATGACGCCGGACCGTAGTTTTGCCCCTGATGTCATGGCTATGAATTTGGTTCCTTATATGCGTTCAATGCAGGAAAAAGATGTGACCTTTACCGTTACCTATCGACTGAAAGATGTTGAGCGGGATGGAAATCGACTACGGGCTAAAATTGGCACTGATTATAGTAATTTGATCAAAGAGAAAAACTACGATCAGATTGTGGTCAATCACGGTACGATTCCGTTGGATGAAATCTATTTTGATCTCAAACCGATGTCTTTGAATCTTGGCGAATTGGATCACAAAGCCTTTGTTGATGGGCAGCCACAAAGAATTGCCACGAATGTTGATGGTAAGTTTCAGCTTTTCAGAATTGGGGATGCCGTTGCCGCCCGAAATACCCACGCGGCAATCTATGACGCGCTCAGGCTTGCAAAAGATTTATAAGAACGGTTTCTGAAGTTAGGGATCTACAGACTTATCCTGTTTGAGCTTCTCGTGAATAACACTCTGAGCAGATTCCAGATGTTTT
This sequence comes from Kiloniella sp., assembly GCF_048259265.1. NCBI lineage: Bacteria > Pseudomonadati > Pseudomonadota > Alphaproteobacteria > Rhodospirillales > Kiloniellaceae > Kiloniella > Kiloniella sp. The sequence goes on from NZ_JBLXHT010000001.1 coordinate 124,665, forward strand.
ACGAGAAGCTCTTTTGCTTTATCTCCATCGCGGGTAATACAGGCTGTTATCAGGTGTTGATGCTCTGCATTACTACGCGTTTGAGAGGATGGCTCTTTTAAGCTTAATCTCAAATAGCGTTCGGATGTGGTAAAAAGAATGGCTTGGAATTTGTACCCGATGGTTTCTTTTGCTCCGGATAGAATGATTTCGTGAAACTGACGGTTAAGTTCGCCCAACTCTTTTTGGTTCGTTGATTGAGCTTCACGGGTGATCAAATTTTGGGCGCCAGTTAGATCTTCATTTGTAAGGTTCGGGATCGAGAGTTGTAGAAGATGCGGTTCGATCACTTTTCTGAGTTCAAAAATTTCAATCATTTCCCGAATTGATCCCGGAAGAACCCGTGCCCCTCTGTTTCGCTCGAAGCTGATAAGGTTCTCACCTTCCAAAGTCCGCAGGGCTTCCCTGACGGGGATTTTACTGACACCCATTGCATCTGCGGCCGTATCTTGTCGGACAAGGCTGTGTGGCGGAAGAGTACCTGAGATAATTGCTTCGCGCAGAACGTTAGCAACAAAGACAGGGGTTGATACCTGCTCGTCAGTAAAGCGAGAGACGATACTTTTAAGGTCACTGTGATCGCTGATCATAGGGAGTTTATCTGGCCTTGTCGTTGGTGATATGTCGAGAGCTTTGCCGTTCATACACGAAGACAAAGCTAGAGCTACTTTAGCTCATATAATAGCCAAGACCCAAGAAGGTAATGCTTAAGAGCTTCGCCATGAGGCTCTTAGGAAGATTGGGGCACTTTTTTTCGATAGATACCCATTCCAATCAAACAGCCTGTAATGATAATGGCAGCACCGGTTCCTGTGGACCAGCTTAGACTTTCGCCAAAGAGAAAGAATCCCAAAAGCGCAGAGAAAAGTATTGAGCTATATGTTAGCGGCGTTAGCAAAACCACATTCGCTTTTCTGAAAGCAAATAGGTTGAGGGTTTGCCCCAAAATGGCAATGGGTCCCATTAAAAGAACAGGCCACCAATTTTCCAGACCATGCCACTGTCCCCAAATCAAAGTAGGAATGAGTAACAAGAGGCTAGCCAGTCCGTTCACGTATAGCAGAGTTACAGGAATAGCTTCTCTTTCACTGACGAATTTGATGACGATGATTTCAACGGCCATGCAGCAAGCGGCAAGAAGTGCAATGAGAGCTGCAGGACTAAAAAAGGCGTTTTGACCACCGTTTGAACTATTAGATGCGACAAGACTTGCCCCAAAGATGGTGATGATAATTGACGCCCAGTGACGAGGCAGAACACGTTCACCTAGAATAACGCCTGCTAAAATAAGGACGATGGCTCCGTTAGAAAAGCTGATGGTTATGACATCTGCAAGTGGGATCAGGGATGCGGCAATGACCACGCAAGCTACGGAACCAATACCAGCAATTGAACGTCCAATATGGAGAAGCCCCAAACTGCTTTTTAGGCTGTTTCCTTTGCAGTGCCATCGCCATACGGTAGGGAGCAGAAAAATCAGCCCACCTGTATAGCGGATAAAAACAATCTGGAACCAAGGTAGATCTGTGCCTGAACCTTTGGGTAACGTAAACATGGCCGAGAAAAGAAAGGCGGCAAACAGTACGGCGAACATTGCCTGAAAGTTTGTTTTATTATGCTCTGTGTACGTAAACATTTTCTGCCTGTAGATCGTTAGTTGGCCGTATTTCTATAAATAGATCTATTCATTAATGTATGGTATGAAAAAAAATGTAACTTTGATATGCGTAAATGAATAGGGGCGTGAATGTTTAAGTCGCCATATGATTGGGATGATATCAGAGTTTTTCTTTCAGTCTATGAAAGGAGATCTTTTTCTGCAGCAGCACGAGAGTTAGGCATGAGCCAACCAACCGTCGGGCGCAGAATAAAATCTTTGGAAAATGGACTGAAGAATCGCCTCTTCGAGCGATTGTCCGAAGGACTATCCCCAACGGAAGCCGGTGTGATGCTGGCTTCAAAGGCCTTTCCCATGGCTGAAGCGGCTGAAACGTTGGATCGTCAAAGCACACTTTTGGCAGCAGATTCAGTTGGGACGGTCAGAGTCTCGATGAATGAACAGATAGGAATGTTACTGGCCAAATATGTTCATCGGATAAGGAAAGCCTTGCCTAGAATTGAGCTTGAATTGATCACAACGCATGTAGAGGCAAGTCTGTCGCGACGAGAAGCCGATTTGGTAATTCGTTTTTGTAAGCCCAAACAGGGAAATCTTTTCACACAAAAATTAAGCGATATGCCTTTTGCTGTTTTTACATCAAAGAACAGTGACATCACACCCTTATCGCAAGGGAATGATCTAGAGGATTGGCTTGGACAGAAAAATTTACCTTGGATCGGATGGGATGAAGAACACAGGTATCAACCGGATGCGACATGGATGCGATCAACGCTTCAAACGGTTGTGCCTACTATTCGAATTAGTAATGCGATGATGATGCAAACGGTTCTGCGAGAGAATTTGGGCGTTGGATTATTGCCTTCTGCCGCGGGAGACCATGATCCTCAACTAAAAAGATTAACACCGGATATTCCAGGGTTGATTTCGAACCTTCATTTAATCGTACACGGTGATTTACGTTTTGTGCCTGCTATCAGATCTGTGATGAACGAGCTATTGATAATTTTCAGGATGATGCAGACGTCACATTAACTGTCGTACACATTTTGATGAAATTCATAAATGGGTCATTTATTTTTCATGTGATTGATATTTCCCTGCCCTATCAATTGTTTGTCTATCAACGTTTGATAATAAATTTTGGTGGACCGAACACGTAGTTGATCAGAAGGGCTATTAATAATGGTGCAAAAACCAGTTCATGTTCTTTTTTTAAGCACAGAGAATTCAGCGAGAAGTCTGATCGGGGAAACGCTTTTGCGGGACTTTGGGGGCGGCCGTGTTCGGTCTTTTAGTGCGGGAATGGAACCGGATGGTCAAATGATACCAATGGTCGAGCAGTTTCTCAAAGCCAAGGGATATGACACAGCTGGGCTTTTTTCAAAAACTCACAAGTTATTTATGGAAGATGGGGCCCCGGATATTGACCTTGTCATCAGTATTAGCGCGCCTGATGAAAATCAGCCTGTTTTGGGGCCTTTGGGTGCTTTGCGAGTCCATTGGCAAATGCCGAGTTTACGCAGGCTGAAAACATCTTCTAACCAAAAAATGTTTATCAAAGCTATTTATAAGCAATTGGAAGATTCAATATGCCAAGCGTTGCAACAATCTTGGGATGGCTTGTCAGTACGCGATGTTCAACGTCTTTTTGAAAGGGTTGGGCCTGTGCCGCTGAAGGGTGTAAAGCCCGATGAAATGATTTTGCCTGAATACTACTTCAATGACATTTTCGGCACCGAGTTGGCGTTAGCCTAAAACAACTTTTAAATTTCAGCGGTCAGGCCTCTGTCAGAAAGCTCTCTTATAAGCACGGTATATTTTCGCTGTTTAATGAGGGACTCATGTTTAAGTGCCGTTCTGTATTTTCTTATATATCTTTATCTGTTTTAGAAGGTGAAGATGGTAAGCTGATTGATATTCGCCCAAGCAAACTGATTAAGTTTGTGTCGTTCTCGTCATTTATTTTTTTCAATCTTGCACCATTGGCTGTGGCTGATGATCAAGTCGTGGCAGGCAGTGGTAAGTCTAGTGACTTTGTTGATGCCGCGCTAAGTGACTGGGATTTTTCTATTGGTGCAGGGGCCGGGTTTGGGCCTGACTATGAAGGCTCTGATGAATATGGTGTGGGGGCGATGCCTATACTCGAAGCCTCTTGGTTAGATGATACGCTCTTTATTTCGCTTGATCGCGGTATTGGGGCGACATTCCTGCGGTCAGAACATTTTTCAGGGGGCGTTTCCCTGAACTATGACTGGGGGAGAGATGAGGGCGATAATTCGGCCCTGAAGGGACTAGGTGATGTTGATGCCGGCCTCGCAGGGACTGCTTTTGCTGAACTTGATTTGGGAATGTACGCATTGGGTTTAGACGTAACCCAGGATCTAAGCGGAGAAGACAAAGGTCTTCTTGCCAGCCTGAATGCTGAATATCGACATAGTTTTCTTGATGAACGTCTTTGGATTTCAGCGGGCCCATCTGTTAGTTGGGCATCAGAAGATTATATGCAGTCTTATTTTGGCGTGAATAGCAAGCAAGCTTCCAGAAGCAAGTATAACCAACATGATGCTGATGCAGGTTTAAAGGATGTCGGATTTAACTTGGGAGCAACGTATAGCTTTGATGAAAATTGGGCAATGAACGGGGCGTTAGGTTATGCGCGTTTGTTGGGAGATGCTGCTGATAGTCCTTTTGTCGAAAGTAAAAACCAGTTCTTTGGTGGTCTTGCGGTTACGTATAGTTTTTAACACTCGTTAAGCGTGCTGGCAGGCTTTTCTAATCCGCCAACTGTCCCGGGAGTCTATATGACTAGGTCTTCCGGGAACTTTTTTGAAACAAAAGTTATGTCCTAAAATTCTTGTGCTATACTCAAAATACAGCAGAACACGAGGAGGATTATAAATGCTATTTTCCGGTGATTTCAGCGCCGCAATCTATCAAAGTGACAGCGGTTCTGGTTCTGGCCAGGCGGGAGGATCTTCTGGGGGTGCTTCCGGTGGTGCGGTTAAAGACATTCTTGCGGATAAAGGCGGGGACATTCACACGATTACGACGAAGCATACTGTTCAAGAAGTCATTGATATGCTCAATTCTTTTAAAATCGGGGCTTTGGTTGTTGCTGATGATGACAATCGTCCTGTCGGTATTGTGTCTGAACGCGATGTTGTGGTCGGGATCGGGCAAAAAGGGAAAGGCCTTTTTACCGATAAAATTGATACGATTATGACGGCTAATCCTATTTGTTGTGCGCCAGATGCAAGAGTACATGATGTCATGCAAAAAATGACTGATGGTCGCTTCCGTCATATGCCGGTTGTTTCAGAAGGCAAGTTGTGTGGAATGATCTCAATCGGCGATGTGGTGCGTAAACGTCTTTTGGAATTAGAGTATGAAAATAAACAGATGATGGCCTATATGTCAGGCTAAGCCTGTACTGTATTCAACAGGTGACAGGATAATCTTTTGTGAATAAGCGGCGGGCTCTGAAATTGAGCCCACCGCTTTGTTGTTTTATAACCTGTTTTATATTGAGGTTATTTCTTCTGGCAATAATTCCGGATCTTGGAAATTCTATTGCGGCATGTCTTGGGTATGTACCCAAATCAAGCCGCCTTCTTCTACCAGTGCCTCTGTACCGTCAGGTGCCAGTAATGTTTTTCCGTTATCCAGAAGAGCAGCAAATCCCCACCACCCGGCTTTTGGCATTGCATAGTGGAAAACACCATTTTTGTCGGTCTGTACAACTTGGGTGATAAAAGGCGTCGCTGGGATAGCGACCTGCCCTTCTCCTCGATATTCAATCTCGATCGTCGCATGTGGTTCAGGCTGCCCATTGTTGAGCACTTGCCCTGTAAACAAATTATTTGTCCATAGGCCATAAGGCCTGCTCAATGGAATAATTTCGACGGGCAATCCAATGGGATCTTTCCAGCCGTTTTCCAAGCCATAGGCGTTTACCACTACTTTTGTGTAGTGGATAATCATGGCTTGTTCTTCTGGTTCCCAATAGGGTTTGGGGACGAGGTAGAAACTATAGTCCCCGGCACGTTTTATTTTGTGGTTTGCAACATAGGATGTTGCATTTGCAGGGTTAAGTTTTCCCTCGATCGTTGTGGATTGAAGGGCTGCTGTTAAATCGTACTTTTCCCCCGCGACTTGCACGCCAAATAAATTTGGCTGTTCCATTTCCATAAGTGGCGCCCCTTCCATCGGATGGGTGAACCGGATATCGAATGAAAAGTCACTCTCAGCACTTTTAGTTATTAGTGAAGATGAAGGGATAAGCTCTATGAAATGTGCTTTAGCCTGTTGAGAAGAAAATATTGTTAAGAAAATAGTTAAGAGGAGAGCCCACGATGATTTTGAGTTTTTTTTGTGTTTCATTCGTAAAAACATGATACGCGCCTTGTCTAAAAAAAGTTATGACAATGGCAGTGCGAGTTTAGACATTGATCTCAAGATCAGCTTAGAACCGCGCCTTGCCAGTATCGACAGGCACGCCACTCGACGGAAAACCGCCCTAATGAACACCCCGTTCATCAGACAGGTGACGTTAAATCGGCAGGTCTCCTGGCTTACAACGTAAGAGCATTGTCCCTTCCCGATACGTTCCAGAAGTTAAAAATTCTGGAAAGTACCAGTGGTAATAACAAGCTTTAAGTCGTTTACAGTTGCGGGGGCAGCCACGGTTCAAGATTCCCTGATGGGTAGATCCTTCCGTGTTCCCTATTATTTCCGGATCAAATTTTCACCCGAAAAACCGATTCCGGGGCAGTGTGTCTTTTTCAAGAGGATAGATCAATTTAATTGTACATAGTGATTACAAATGAAATTCTTCTACCTTGAATTATTTAAGCTTAAATTTTTCCGCCAGTCATTTTACTGTCCGAAAGAAGTGCTCTTGTTTGAATAGAAGCGAGATCACGTGCCCAGCTATCTGGTGCGTCTGGAAACAGGCTGTAGAATCCGATGTATCCTGTGTAATCAATCACGGCGTAATTACGCGCGGTCTCCAAGGATAGGTTAGAGGATTTTTGATACATTTCTGTTAATAAATTGATTCGAATTTCATCAACCTTTGAGACAACTTCTTTGACCTGATTATCTGCCTGTGCCCATGCGCGAATTGCAAGATCAACAGCGAGGTCTTTTTCAAACGCGAGGTTAAAAAGCATTTCATATTGGGCTTCGGGATCTTCTACATCTCTTATTTCGTCAAATATATCTTGTGTATAGTCCTTTTCCCAAAAAGCGAGTAGCTCCTGTTTGAAGGTTGCGAAGCTTTTGAAGTGATGGTAAAAACTGCCTTTGGTTAATTGAAGCTTCAGACATAATCGTGGAATGTTGAGCGCCTGAAAGCCTTCTTCGGATAAGATCTCCATGGCGGGATTAAGCCAGTTCTGACCACTGGGTGTCGTTTTTGATATGCTATTTGAAGAGGGCATCATGTGTACTCGTATCGAATTCATTCAAAGACATACTGATAAGTATGCCGTTTGTTGTGAAATGCCAAGTAGATTACTTCAGTAAAATAATGGATAAAAAATCAGGTAGATTTATTTGAATACGCGATGAATTATTAAGACGCACCTGTCCTTTTGACATCTAGGACTTGCAGGATTTTTTTTCTCCGCATAAACTCGCGCCATGCATGGTTCCCCACGGATGAAGTCGTCCGGGGATTAAAAGGGAACACGGAAGGATCTACCCATCAGGGGATCTTGAACCGTGGCTGCCCCCGCAACTGTAAACGGTGAGTTCTTACCAAGAATAACCACTGGCATGATCGAAAGGTTTAGTGCCGGGAAGGTTTGGTGATTGAGCAACGATCCGTGAGCCAGGAGACCTGCCGGCATAATGTCACTAGACCAAAGGGCGGGGAGCACCATTGGTGACGGACATCCGTTTGTGGCGTGCCTTTGAGCCAAGCTGCTGGAATAAGCTTAAGCAGGAATGCCTGTTCATGCTTTGACGAGATGTCTGATTTTTTTCTCGGATTCCAATCAGCTTATTTTAGGAACGTTGTCTTCAATGGATTGCATTGAAGGTAGGGGATTTTTGAACGCGATGAAAAAAATACTTCTTTGTGGAACGGTTGCTTGTGGTGTCGTTTTTGGCGGACTGGCAACTTTTATTTCTGGTGCGCAAGCACACTTCCAATTGGTTTATACACCAGAGACTATGCTTGAAAAGGGTGGAGAAATAACATTAAAAATGCCATTCACACACCCTGCTGAATCAGGCCATGTGATGGAAATGGGAACACCAGAAGAGTTTTACGTTATTCGTAAAGGTAAAAGGAAAGACCTGATGGATAGCTTGAAAGTCATCGAGTGGACCAGTAATGAAAATACAGGAAAAGCTTACGAAGCTTCTGTGAAGTTACGCGGTCTTGGTGACAACGTTTTTGTCTTAAACCCAGCACCTTTTTACGAAGCAAGTGAAGACATATTTATTCAACAAATTACAAAATCGTATGTGAACGTTGGTGATCTTCCAACTGACTGGGCTGAGCCTCAGGGTTTGAAAACTGAAATCCGCCCCCTGACAAAGCCTTATAACGTTATTGAGGGGGGAACATTTTCCGGGGTTGTTTTATCCGAGGGAAAACCAGTTCCGTTTGCTGAGATTGAAGTTGAGTATCTCAACTATCCTGCAGATCCTGAAAATAATCGCTTTGCAAGTGAAGCCCGGATTTCGTCACCTGCACACGCAATTTTAGCGGATGCGTCTGGTACTTTTACTTTCGGTATTCCCGAAGAAGGATTTTGGGGCTTTGCAGCTCTTGGCGTTGGGCCGGATAAAGAGCACGAAGGTAAAGAGCTTTCTCAGGATGCTGTGATTTGGATTCAAGCCCGAGATATTGATTAAGGATAAATAACGATGCATATCGTTGATGGTGCCTTATCAAATCCAGTTCTCATTGGCGGCGGCGTTATCGCCGCCGCTGGTGTGGCCTATAGTTTGAAAAAGCTGGAACCGGAAGACTTACCACGGGTCGGGGTATTATCGGCTGTCTTTTTCGTGGTCTCTTTGATTCACGTCCCGCTCGGTTTTTCCTCAGTTCATCTTATTTTGAATGGGCTGTTAGGCATTATTCTCGGCTGGGCAGCTTTTCCCGCACTTGTAGTTGCCTTGTTGTTACAAGCTGTTTTCTTCGGTTTTGGGGGGCTGACAGTACTGGGCGTTAATGCAGTAAATATTGCTTTTCCCGCTGTGATGGTTTTCTTTATCTGTCGGTGGGGTATTACTGCTCAACAACAAAATCTGGCCAAACTTGTGGCCGATGCGTTGTTTGCTATCTTCTTTGTCTTATCTATCTGGGCCAGTGTTTCTCTTTACGAAACCTATCAGGTCGAAGGGGCAACATGGCGTGTTTCAGTAAATAGTATCTCTTTGGCACTCTTTGCTGTGGTGATGATTTACGGATACATCCTTTACCGCCGGAAAATTCTTTCTGTTGCTGGTTTCTGGGGGTTTCTGGGCGGATCTCTATCCATCTTTTTTACGGCGATTATGGTTGCGATTTCGCTCGCCTTATCCGGGGATGAATTCGCAAAGGCTGCTGAGTTTGTCATCGTCGCACACTTCCCTGTAATGGCAGTGGAAGGCATCTTAACAGCCGCGACTATTCAATTAATTACAAAGGTTAAACCGGAGCTGATCAATGCTGTACGGTAAATTAAAATTTGCAGCATTTTTGCTCGCATCTCTTCTTACGCTCGGCGTCTATTCGAATGCTTGGGCACATAAAGTTATTTCAGCCGCTTATCCTGATGGAAATATCATCGAAGGTGAAATTGGGTTTTCCAATGGGGATATGGCAAAAAACCTTCTTGTTGAAGTTTTTGATCCGGAAGATAACAAGCTGGGTGAGACAACAACGGACGAGGAAGGATTTTTTATCTTCACGGCGACCAAGAAGGTCGATCATATTTTTCGTGCGAATTTGAGCGCGGGACATATTGCAACACTGACTGTTACTGCAGAGGAGTTGCCTAATAATCTCGAAGGTGGAAGTGTTCCTGAGATATCATCGAGTCAGGAAGTTGTCTCTTCTGATAATGATGTCGCTCAGCCCATTGTCTCAGACACAGGTGGCAATCTTGTGATTATTGATCAGGTCGCTTTGGAGAAGCTTGTTTCAAAAACGTCCAAAGAAGTACGGTCTTTGCGAAAAGAGCTGGCGCAATACAAAGAAGAACGTCGCATGCAGGATATCCTGGGGGGTATTGGTTATATCCTTGGAATCTTTGGTATAGCATCTTTCCTTCTCGGTCGCAGACAGACCAAGAAGAACGATATGGTTAAGGGCGCGTAATATGACACAGGTACTGGGCGAAGTTTCGCAATCTTGGGCCGTTAAGAATGATCAGAGCCGATCTGAAGCATTTTTAAAAAGCCTAGACCCGCGTGTTCGCCTTGTTTCTTGTGTACTGCTCGCCTTTCTTATTTCAGCAATGCATGATCTGAGTGCTTTGACCCTTGCTCTTGGTGTTGGGGTAGGGCTCTCACTGTCATCACGTTTGCCGTTATGGACAACGGTCCGAAAGGTTATTGTTGTCGACTCATTCATTGTGGTTTTGATGCTGACACTTCCCTTTACAATGGAGGGGGAGGCCCTTTTCTCTGTCTGGGGATGGGATGCCAGTAAAGAAGGGCTTTACCGTGCGGCAGAGGTTGGACTGAAGGCGAACGCCATACTCTTTTCCCTCATGGGATTAGTCGGTATTATGGAGCCATCAGTCTTGGGGCACGCACTTTATCGCCTGAAAGTTCCGGCAAAGCTGGTGCATTTATTCCTTTTCACTGTGCGTTATATTGATGTTTTCTACAAAGAATACAAAACCATGCGCATGGCGATGAAAGCCCGTGGTTTTGTTCCCCGGACGAATATACATACGTTGCGTTCTATTGGGTATCTAATTGGTATGATGCTAGTTAGAAGTCTTGAGAGATCTGATCGGATTATGGAAGCAATGAAATGTCGAGGCTTCGACGGGCGATTCCATATTTTGAATAATATGAAGATAGAAACGCGCGACCGTATTTTTTCAGTCTGTGCGGCTGTTGTTATTTTAGGCCTGTTGGCTGTGGAGTATTTTTGATGGCGTCGCTGATTTCGCTACGTGGTCTGCATTTTTCCTACGCAAGTGGATTGGATGTTCTCAAAGGGGTGAATTTTGAACTTAATGCCGGGGATCGTGTGGCTTTAACTGGCAGTAATGGTGCCGGTAAGAGTACCCTTCTTCGCTTGATAAACGGTTTGGAAACACCCAATAGCGGTGAAATTCATGCTTTTGGGGCTGTGCGACAACAGGAAAAAGATTTTCGTGATGTCCGGGTGCGTGCCGGATTGGTTTTCCAGGATCCTGATGATCAGCTTTTTTGCCCAACGGTTGCCGAAGACCTAGCTTTTGGCCCCTTGAATTTAGGCAAGTCATCCGAAGAAGTTGCTGAAATCGTCGGACGTACCCTTGAGCTTTTAAGGTTAGAACATCTGGCCGATAGAATTACGCATAAATTATCTGGCGGCCAAAAAAGGCTTGTTGCCTTGGCAACAGTTATGGCGTTAGAGCCCGAAGTTCTTTTACTTGATGAACCGACAAATGATCTGGATCGGGATACAAAGCAACATTTGATTTCGTTGCTGACAGAGCTTCCGCAAGCCATGATCATTGTATCGCACAATCATCATTTTCTGAACAGGGTGGCAACCCGACAAGTCGAACTGTCTGATGGCGTGCTTATGGAGCAGGCCGCTTAATTTTACCGCCTTTTATTAGCCCGGCTAATTACGGCCATAAATATACCCACACTCTGTCACTATTCATTGCTAAATTCTGCGTTAAAGCTAAAAACGGATGAAATCGACTAGACTTTTCCGTTGGTTTACTAAAGAGGTAATGCCTTGTGTCGTAAAATTTTTAAGTAATAAAAAAATTGTTATAATGGCAAGGTTGTAATTAACTTTTAACCAGTTGTGTCGTAGGATAAGAAAAGCTTCCCAGCGACTAATCTGTTATAAGAGAAAGGCAGTCGGTTGTTTTCGACGTCCTCTAGGTACCGTTTCTTTCAAAAGAGCATCCAAAACTTCGTTATTGTCGCTTCTATTTTCTGTATATCGATACTTTCGAATATTAGTTTGGCCCAAGATACGCCTGTGTTTCGAATTGGAACCGGGGCGACAATAGGAAATTATTTTCCGTTGGGTGGCATTATTGCCAGTTCTATCAGCAAGCCAGTGGGGTCTCGCGCCTGTGAAAAAGGTGGTAGTTGCGGTGTTGACGGCCTTTTGTCTGTGAGTGTCTCGACGCAAGGGTCTGTTTCTAATGTGATTGGTATTTCTAATGGCACGCTTGAGGGGGGCTTTGCGCAAGCTGATGTTGTCTTCTGGGCATTGCGGGGCGAGCATGTTTTCCGCACTCGCGGTGCTATTGGCAACCTTAGAAGTGTTGCGAACCTATATCCGGAAGCAATGCATCTTGTGGTTGGTATCAATAGTGGTATTCGATCTCTTGAAGATCTTGAAAAGAAAAAAGTCTCTATTGGACCAGCAGGTTCTGGTACAAATGCAGCTGCGCAGTTACTCTTGGAAACCCGGGGTGTCAGGGTTTCGAAAGAAAATATGTTCACTTTGTCAGACAGTGAATCATACGAAGCCATTGCAAGTGGTGAAATCGATGCCTTTTTCATGATTGCGGGGGCGCCAGCAAGGTTGGTCTCGGTTCTGACTGATCGACACAAAGCAAGACTTTTGTCTCTCAGTCAAACTGACGTTGAAATCCTGCAAGAAATATATCCTTTCTTTTCTGGGGGGACGATTGGTGTTGGCACCTATAAAAATACATCTGATACACTGGCCCTGATGGTTCCAGCCCAGTTTTTGGTGCGAGATGACTTGGATAACGATTTGGTTTATGGAATTACCAAGGCATTGTGGCATGAAACCACTGCAGAAAACCTGACAAAAGGGCATGCACTTGGCCAGTATATAACCCGGGAAACCGCTTTGGATGGTCTGATCTTACCTCTACACCCTGGGGCTGAACGATTTTACCGTGAAATTGGCATGATCCCGGAAGTAGAAGAAACCTTTATGGATGAAGACCTAGAAGAAGGTCAGGATGTGTCCGAAGACGGCGATCAGGTCGTGATTGACGATGAAACATCAAATGAAATTAATTCTACTGATGCTGAAAAAGGTGTTGAAGAGTAGTTTGATGGTTTTAACGGTTTGACGCGCTACCCAAAGCTCAATAGCTAGGATCGATACGGATTTCTCTATGCTCAAATTTATTTTCCACGCCCATCTTTCAGAATAACTTTGCCATAGTATTATATTGTTTTGAGCCTAAAAAAGACTGTGCACTGTACTTATCTGGTTGTAACATCAGCAGCATTCATTTCTATGTGGGCACTGTTTTGTTTCTCACGATCTGGTAATTTGTAGGAAAAACATGAGTTTTCAACTAATTGATTCTGCTCCAAAGCAGGCTATACCTTTAATCTTTTTAAACAAAAAACAATTTGATGAGCAGCTACAAGAAAATGCCAAGGGCATATCATGGATGACTGCAAACGGGTTTAAAGCTGATGAGGGGGCGACCTGTTCACTACCGGATCAGAATGATGGTGTTAAAGCCATCGTCGTCGGGTTTGGAGATCAGGATGTTCCCGGTCTATGGACCGCTGCGGGGTTAAGTCAAAACCTTCCAGAGGGTACTTACTACCTCAAAGATGAGCTTTCTCAGGAAGCTGCAACACAGGTTGCTCTGGGATGGGCGATTGGGACGTACCAGTTCACACGCTACAAGAAGAACAACAAGATTCAAGCGACACTTGTTTGGCCTAAAGGGGCGGATCAAACACAGGTTCACGCCCTTGCAAGTGGTGTTCACCTGACACGTGATTTGATTAATACGCCGAGTAACGACATGGGGCCAGAAGAGCTTGCTACCGCAGCTTCACAATTGGCTGGTGAATACGAAGCCGATTGTAATGTCATCGTCGGTGACAAGCTTATCGAAGCTAACTATCCGGCGATTTACGAGGTTGGTAAGGCTTCTGTCCGTGCCCCCCGATTGATTGATTTCAGATGGGGAGATGCAGGTCCCAAAATTACACTTGTGGGCAAGGGTGTTTGTTTTGATACCGGTGGTCTGGATCTCAAATCTGCGGCTGGTATGTTACTTATGAAAAAGGATATGGGCGGTGCTGCTCATGTACTGGGGATTGCTGCGGCAATAATGCAAAGTAACCTGCCTTGCCAGTTACGAGTTCTTATTCCTGCTGTTGAAAACGCAGTTTCCGGAAATGCATTCAGACCATCCGATATCATTAAAACTCGTAAAGGTCTTACAGTCGAAATCGGAAATACAGATGCTGAAGGGCGCTTGGTTCTGTGTGATGCCCTTGCCGAAGCAAGTCGGGCGAAACCGGATCTGATTATTGATTTTGCGACGTTAACGGGTGCTGCGCGTGTTGCCTTAGGTACTGATTTACCTGCTATGTTCTGTAATGATGACGAGACAGCAGAGAAGCTGCGTCAACATTCCATAACGACAGGTGATGAAGTTTGGCGCATGCCGTTGTACCAACCTTATCGAAAACTACTGGATAGCAAGATTGCTGATCTGAACAATATATCTGGTGGCCCCTATGCCGGCGCGATCACGGCAGCGTTGTATTTGCAGGAATTTGTTGAGAAAGATATTCCGTGGGCGCATTTTGACGTCATGGCTTATAACAATTCGTCTTCGCCAGGGAAGCCAGAAGGTGGTGAAGCTCTTGGCCTGAGAGCTGTTTATTCTATGGTTAAAGAAATGGTCGGACAATAAGCTTTTACTTTCCCGGATCTACAGAAAAACGTAATGGATTGCTTTTTTGCATTTCAGGGTTGTTCATAGAGATTGGGAAAATTCTCTTATTTTATGCTAATGTTCTTTTGAATTTGGTTTTAATAACTGTCTTACAGATGGAGTATGACAATGTTCAATAAAATCCTTTGTGCGGTTGATGGTTCCGAGCATAGTATGCGGGCCGTTCAAAAAGCCGCAGCCCTGGCCCTTAAGTTTGAAGGTGAGCTTGTTTTTTTGACAGTTGCAAAAGCTGTCAAAATGAACGAAGGGTTGCGCCGCTTTATGGAGGTTGAACACGTTTCTGGTCAGGACGCACAATATGTTCTTGATTCCTTTAGCCAAGAAGTTCTCAACGAAGCAAAAGAAATTGCTAAAAAAGTTGGTGTTGAGAATATCAAGACTGAAGTAAAAGTTGGCCCACCTGCGAGATCGATTGTTGAATTTGCCGACAAAAACAAAGTCGATGCGATTGTGATGGGGAGCCGTGGTCACGGTGATTTGGAATCCCTTCTTCTGGGATCTGTTTCTCATAAAGTGGCAAGTTTGAGTAAAGTTACCTGTGTTACCGTTCGGTAATATATAGCTGTTTGACTTATATTGGCTTTATTGCTTGTGCCGAAAAAATGCATGAGTTTTTAAGCCAACTTGAGCAAGAAAGTTAAACGGCTATGATGCTCCTGTAACGTATTGAAGGAATATCTTGAGTTTGGTCCTGTTTGTGTTCTAGAATCATTGCGATTGCGGAACGTTTGGGATTGATCGTGGATATACCAGCGAAACAGGCTTTAGAATTATGGCGAGGCGTTATGGTCACAGCTCTGCAAAAAGGGCTGCCAGATCTGACGTCTCGCCAATTTACTTTATTGCTTCATGTATATCTCAAAGATCAGGAACATACTGTTCGTGGGTTGGCAGAAGAGCTGAATATGTCAAAACCAGCCGTGACGCGTGCTCTTGATCGTCTAGGAAAGTATGACTTTGTTCGCCGGAAAACGGATGAGAATGACCGCCGCTCGATCCTTGTGCAACGAACAATCAAAGGTTCCGTTTATTTACGAGAGTTTGGGGATATGGTCGAACAATATGCCGAAGAAGTCTAAGGCCCATCGCATCTGAACCCTCAAGTTTCGGCAGAGGATTTCCAGTCATTAAATATCTGTTTTTGATAGAGTGAATTTGGTGTCTCATGGAATACACCGTGACAGGCCTAATACCCTCGTTTCATATCGACAACATTTAATAGCTCTTCTCCGCTTTCAAAGCGCCGGATACCATCGGCTACATTACGGGCGCTAGAGCTTGGGTGTGTTGTGCTGGCAGCATGCGGCGTAATCGTGATTTTGGGATGATCCCAAAAGGGATGGCTTTGATCCAGTGGTTCGGACTTGAACACATCCAGAGTTGCCTCGGACAGATGGCCTGAATCCAGTGCTTTTATTAAGTCCTCTTCAACCAGGTGGCCGCCTCTTGCCGCATTGATAATACTCGCATCTTTGGGCAGCATGGCGAAAAGATCTCTATTAAGAATATCTTCTGTTTCGTAAGTCAGAGGCAGCAGGCAGACCAATATTTCGGTTGTTTTTAGAAAGTCTTCAAGCTGATCTGCACCCGCATAGGTTTTTATGCCTGGTCGTTCCCGGTGGGTCCGGCTCCACCCTGCGACATCAAAGCCGAGATAGCTTAGCTTACCTGCGACATCTGAACCCAAGACTCCCATACCCATAATACCAACCCGCCTATCCCAGGTTACTGGCGGGACATGCAACGCCCACTCCTTACGGTTCTGCTGTTCGCGATACAACCGCATACTTTTGTGGTGGTTTAGGACCGCCATGACAACATATTCTGTCATGCCTGACGTCAAAGACGAATCAACCATTCGCACAACGGGGACGTTTTCGGGTAAATCCGGGTCCGAGGCCAGATGGTCTATCCCGGCACCTAGGGAAAAAATAACTTTTAAATTTGGTAGGGATTTGAGCAGTCCCTTGGGGGGCTGCCAGACAAGGGCGTACTCTATGTCTTCTTTATTTCCAATCTCTGGCAACAGACGCATATCGAGATCAGGGATTTCATCGCGCAGATATTTACGCCACAAATCCAACTTGTCCGTTTCAGAAATAAAAAGAAGTGCCATCAAGAGCCCCTAATGATCGGTCATCGAATAGACAGTGTAGGGGATGCAGGAAAGGTATGGCAATCCGGCAACAAAAGTTTTTTATTTCGCAGTGGTTTACCTTCAGAAATTGTTTTTCTAGATCTCTTAGATTCCAGCGAGTTTAATGTCTGTGGTGAAGCTTTTTAAGCACTTATCGCGTCTTGGTTAACAACTTCCAGATCAAAAGCCGCTTTGATCAAGGCTTGAGTATAGGCAGTTTTCGGAGCTTCAAAGATTTCTTTGGCTGTCCCCGTTTCAACTGCTTTGCCATCTTTCATGACGATGACATTATCCGCCAGTGTGCGAACTACTTTCAGGTCATGGCTTATGAAAAGGTAGGTGAGCTTATGTTTGACCTGTAAGTCACGAAGTAAATCGACGATCTGGGCCTGAACGGACATATCAAGTGCCGAAGTTGGTTCGTCCAGTACCAGAAAACGGGGCTTTAAAACCATGGCACGGGCAATGGCAACTCTTTGGCGCTGTCCACCTGAAAACTCATGCGGATAACGATGGCGGTTTTCCGGATTAAGGCCAACCTCGTTTAAGGCCTCTATAATGAGTGCTTCTCTTTCTTTGGCATTGCCACTTAGTCCGTGAACCTTGAGGCCCTCTTCGATGATCTGTCCTATAGAGAGGCGAGGACTGAGTGATCCATAGGGGTCCTGGAAAACAATTTGCATTTCTTGCCGAAGTGATCTGAGTTGCGATCCTTTTGTGTTGGCAATGGATTTCCCATCAAAACGGATTGCACCTTTACTTGATATCAAACGCAAGAGGGCGAGGCCTAGGGTTGTCTTTCCCGATCCTGACTCGCCGACAATGCCAATTGTATGGCCCTGTTGCAGGGTGAGGGATATGCCATCAACGGCCTTGATATGACTAACGGTTCTACGCAGCAAGCCTCGCTTAACCGGGAAGTGAACCTTGATATCTTCACAGGCCATTATTTCTGGTGCATCAGAATTGGTTTCGACAGGTTTTCCTTGAGGTTCGGCCGCGAGTAACTTTTGAGTGTAAGGGTGCTCTGGTTGCGAGAAAATTTTTTCTGTCGGCCCCTGTTCGACAATTTGTCCTTCTGTCATGACGCAAACCCGATCGGCCATTTTTCTGACGATGCCAAGATCGTGTGTGATCAGCAGAATAGACATGCCAAGTTTTTCTTGAAGCTCTTTAAGTAGTTCAAGAATTTGCGCCTGAATGGTGACATCCAGTGCTGTCGTTGGTTCATCCGCGATCAAAAGGTCCGGCTCATTGGCGAGTGCCATGGCAATCATGACACGTTGTCGCTGTCCACCAGACAGTTCGTGTGGGTAGGATTTTAGGCGACCAGCAGGATCTTTAATGCCGACCAGTTTTAAAAGTTCGAGAGTACGTTTCCGTGCTTCGATCTTGCTCATGCCTTTATGCACAAAAAGGACTTCGTTGATTTGCTTTTCGATCGTATGCAGCGGGTTCAATGATGTCATGGGTTCTTGAAAGATGATCGAAATCTTATTTCCACGGATATCCCGCATGGTGGCATCATCGGCACC
The DNA here is from genome assembly GCF_048259265.1 of Kiloniella sp. Taxonomy (NCBI): domain Bacteria; kingdom Pseudomonadati; phylum Pseudomonadota; class Alphaproteobacteria; order Rhodospirillales; family Kiloniellaceae; genus Kiloniella; species Kiloniella sp. The sequence continues at coordinate 142,875 of NZ_JBLXHT010000001.1, forward strand.
AATGATTTCCTTACCTCTATACTTTATCGAGCTTCCTTGTGGGTGGTGTGCTTGTGGGTAAGGGAGCAGCTGCAAAATAGATAGGGCGCTGACAGATTTTCCTGATCCGGACTCTCCAACCAGAGCAACTGTTTGCCCCTCCATCAGCTTGTAGGTAATACCCGCGACGGCATCGACAGTCTCTTCGTCGCCACGAAACTGGACAGAAAGACTGGTGATATCCAAAAGAGCTTGCTCTTCTTTAGTGGAATGGTCGACGAGAACACTCATGAGCGACCTCCGTTAAAAAGCTTTCTGGGGTCAAAGGCATCACGGACTGCTTCACCAATAAACACCAAAAGGCTGAGCATTACCGCGAGGGAAACAAAGGCTGTTAATCCTAACCACGGAGCTTGAAGGTTTGCTTTGCCCTGAGCAAGAAGCTCACCAAGTGATGCTGATCCTGCGGGAAGACCTAGCCCAAGAAAATCAAGAGAGGTCAGCCCCGTAATTGCTGCCGTTAACGTGAAGGGGAGAAAGGTAAGCGTTGCAACAATCGCATTGGGTAGGATATGGCGATACATGATCATTCTATCGCTGACCCCCAGCGCTTTTGCTGATCTGATGTAATCATAGTTTCGTACCTTTAGAAACTCGGCCCTGACGACACCGACAAAGCCGACCCAACTAAAGAGCATGAGGATCCCCAGAAGCGTCCAGAAACTTGGTACGAGAACGGAACTGACAATAATGAGGATATAGAGGGTTGGTAGGCCACTCCATATTTCAATAAAACGCTGCGCAACGAGATCAAGCACGCCACCAAAATAACCTTGGATTGCACCGGCTGTCACACCGATAACGGCGCTGATTGCTGTTAATAACAGGCCAAATAAAATTGATATTCGCATACCATAGAGCAGACGGGCGACAACATCCCGCGCCTGATCATCTGTGCCGAGCCAATGATCAAAATCGGGTGGTGTGGGGGCTGGCGCAGGCAGCTTATAGGCTACAGTTTTATAATTGTATTGAATTAACGGCCAGATCATCCAACCCTTTGCAGAAATCAAGCTCTGAACATAAGGGTCGTGGTAATCTGTTTCTGTTTTGAATTCTCCGCCGAAGTGGGTTTCTGGGAGAGCTTGCACAATCGGAAAGTATGCTTGGTCGTCATAGAAAACGACAATAGGTTTATCATTAGCAATCACTTCGGCGAGCAGGCTCAGGCCGAAAAGAACAATAAAAATCCAAAGTGACCAGTATCCCCGGCGATTTTTTTTGAAGTTTTGTAACCGCCGCTGATTCATCGGGGCGAGAGTCACGCCGAATAGTTTTTGTGTATCACCTCTCATAGATCAACCCTCCCGACTTTCAAAGTCAATTCTGGGGTCGATGAGCATGTAAGCGAGATCACCAATGATATTCATAAGCAGTCCAACAAGGGTGAAAAAATACAGGGTGCCAAAAATAATAGGATAATCACGATTGAATACGGCTTCAAAGCCGAGACGACCTAGTCCATCCAAGGAGAAAATAACCTCGATGAGTACAGAGCCTGTAAACAACACGCCGATGAAACTGGCGGGGAAGGCTGCGATGACGATGAGCATAGCATTTCGGAATACATGACCGTAAAGCACACGACTTTCTGTTAGGCCTTTTGCCCGTGCCGTTGTGACGTATTGTTGGCCAATTTGATCTAGAAATGAATTCTTGGTCAGCATTGTTAAGCTGGCGAAACCGCCGATCACCATCGCTGTGACGGGTAAAATGATATGGTGCAGGTAGTCGAGTATCTTATTGGGTGTTGATAGCTCATCCCAGTTATCTGATGTTAGTCCGCTAAGAGGGAAAATTGTGAGATAGCTGCCTCCGGCAAACACGACAAGCAGGAGAACGGCAAAGATAAATCCAGGAATAGCATACCCGACGATAATGATGCCACTGGTCCATATATCAAAAGAGGATCCATCGCGAATGGCCTTCTTTATGCCAAGGGGAATAGAGATCAAATAAACAAGTAATGTGGTCCAGAGTCCCAGAGAAATAGAAACAGGCATTTTGTCTATAACAAGGTCAATAACTTGCCGATCCCGAAAGAAACTTTCACCAAAATCGAAGGTTAAATAGTTACCCATCATGACGATAAACTGTTCATGAAGGGGCTTATCCAGACCAAATTGAACTTCAAGCTCTTTGATAAGTTCAGGGTCGAGCCCTTGTGCGCCTTTATACTTGCTGGTGTTTGATGCTTCTGTATCACTGATCGGGGCCAGATCATCTTTGTTCTGAGTTATACGTTCTGATATCTCCGCGCCTTGCCCTGACAGTTTGGCGAGGACCTGTTCCACAGGGCCGCCCGGGGCAAGCTGAATGATGGCAAAATTTAAAACCATGATCCCAAGAAGTGTTGGGATCATCAGTAAAAGTCTGCGAACAATATAGGCCAGCATCAGATTTGCCCCCTGTTGCGTCGACGTCTTCGAATGAACCAGCGGCCAATAATCAACAAGCTGATACCGAGTGCATAGGGGCGCCAGTTATCTTTTTTAAAAAAAGCGTCAGGATCGACAAAGATCTGAAAGGTGAAAAAGTCTTTTAGTGTTTCCGGATTAAGGCCCAGATTTTCAAAGTTATTCAAAAAGGTATCAATAATTAATGGATCAAAAAACGGTTCATTGTTCCCAGAGGTTTTGACAAGGGATGTTTCATTGTCGTTTGTTGTGTCACTGGTTTGTGCCTGTTCATTTTTTGCCATTGAAGCCATCAATGCTGCTTCTTTGTCGCTATCAAACCACCAATAGGATGTGCTGGTTCCTCGCCACGGGGTAACTTTTGGTCGTGAAAATTTATCCCAGTAAAGCACACGATCATCTTCGGTATGGAACTGTGGGATAACATAATATCCCCAAAGTAATACTCGATCTAATGCACGGACCGTGGCAACCAATTCTTCACGATCATTTGCATTGGCGATGGCTTCTACTAGCTCATCGATAACAGGATCCTTTATGCCTGCAAAGTTGCCGCTTCCCTTTTTATCTGCGGTTTGACTCGTCCAGAAACCGCGTTGTTCTGTACCGGGTGTGATGCTAGCAGGAAGTTTAATAATGACGATGTCATAGTCAAAATCTCTAATACGGTTGATGTATTGGGATCGATCAACGAGGCGAATTCGGGCATCAATACCAAGCTTGCTTAAGCTTGTCACAAAGGGAAGTATCGTTCTTTCCATACCTTTGGATGAAACAAGCATCTCAAAAGACATTTGCTCCCCGGTTTTTTCGTTCACCAATTTCAGATCTTTCACGACCCAGCCTGCATCGGCAAGAAGCTCGAAAGCTTTGCGATAGTTGTGTCGAGGCCAACCACTTCCATCAGATGTAGGGACATGAAATGCTTCTGTAAAAAGACGATCAGGAATCTTGCCGCGATACTTTTCTAGTATTTCTAACTCGCGACCCTTGGGAACTCCTGTTGAGGATAAATCAGAGTTTCCAAAGAAGTTGGTTGTTCGCGTCAGCAGCCCAAAAGATAAGTTTTTATTTGTCCACTCGAAGTCATAGGCATAGCCAATCGCTTCTCTGACTTTTGGGTCCTTGAAAATGTCTCGCCGCGTGTTGTAAAAAAAACCCTGAATTCCTTGGGGACGTTTGTGTGGGATTGATTCTTTTTTTAGCCATCCTTTTGTAATGGCAGGGACATCATAATCTTGTGCCCAGGCACTGGATGAGCGTTCGTTCCGATAATCTATTTCGCCTGATTTGATCGCAAGCTTGATGACATCGTCATCATGGTAGTAGGTGGTTTTTATCTTATCGAAATTATCTTGCCCTTTGTTTACGGGCAGATCTTTTCCCCAGTAATCTTTCACTCTTTCTTGAACTACATAACGACCAGCTTCAAAGTCCGTTACTTTGTAAGGACCACTTCCCAAAGGAGGTTCCAGTGTGCTTTTAGAGAAATCTCTGCTTTCCCAGTAATGTTTGGCAAAAATCGGCAATGATCCAGCGCGAATGGGGAATTCTTTGTTACCCGGTTCGTCTGAAGTGAACTTAACCTGATTATCCCCGGCCTTTTCGACATTCTTCAAGATTGCGTAATAGTTTTTTACGTAAGGTCCGGCGTCATTACGTATGGTTTCCCAAGAAAAAATAATATCGTCGACGGTTATGGGGACGCCGTCGTGCCATCTGGCTTCTGGGCGCAGGGTGAAGATGACCCAGGATCTGTCTTCCGGCCATTCAAGATCTTCAGCGATTAACCCATATGCGCTGGCAGCTTCGTCCGCGCTAGACACCAAAAGAGTTTCTGGCGTGAAACCCGGGCCGGGAACACCCTTGATGATATAGGGGTTAAAGCTGTCAAAGGTGCCTTCGCTTGCAATGCGAATTTCGCCGCCTTTGGGTGCATCAGGATTGACATAGTTGAAGTGAGTGAAGTCCGCAGGGTAACCCGGTTCGCCATGAATTGCGATGCCGTGGGATTTTGTCGTTTGTGCGGTAACTGAAAACGGCAAGAAGACGCAGAGGACAAAGTTGACCAGAAAGAGTGTGCGCATCGTCTTGTCATAACCTCCGAAATGTCTGTTTAACAGGCAAAAGCCTCTATTTGGAGAGTTTGAGGTGTTTTTGTTTTATGATCAAGGACTTCGTTAACCATTTTTCGCACCTCAACCAAAGTCGAATGAGGATAGTGGCAGGTGAGTAATGAAAAATGGTTAACATGATAGCTTAAATAGCCAACTTTGTTTTGGTACTGATAAGAGTTATTGATTGATGAGGTTGCAAACCTCTTGGTGTACGCGGGCATCTCCAGCAGCGATGACTTTTCCATCAGAATGCATGCCAAGGGCATTGCCTTCCCAATCTGTCATGGTCCCCCCTGCACCAGTGAGGATAGGGACTTGCGCCAGAAAATCATAAACACCCATACCAGCTTCAACGGTTAGGTCAATTAATCCACTACTGACAAGGCCATAGTTATAACAGTCTCCACCATAGAGGGGCATTTTGGTATTTTGGCGAACTCGATCGAACTTTGGAAACTCATCTTCTTTAAATAGATGGGGAGAAGTGGTGGCAATTGTGGCATCAGATAGTTTGGCACAATCACGAGTGGTCGCCTGGGTGATGCCTCTAAAGTCCTTAAAAAGGGTTTTGTGTCCTGTTGCGCCGACCCAACGCTCGCCGAGCACAGGCATTGCAAGTATGCCCATGACAGGCTGATTATTACGTAAAAGAGCAACGAGAGTACCAAAAATGGCGTGGCCAGAAATAAAACTCCGGGTGCCATCTATTGGATCTAGGGCCCAGACAAATTCTGCATCCAGATTCTCAGAGCCATGTTCCTCGCCGACTATTCCATGATCAGGATAGGCTGTGTTGATGAGATCACGCATGGCGCTTTCTGCATTTCTGTCGGCAATGGTGACGGGCGAGTCATCGCTTTTTCCTTCGACATCAAGCGATTGTCGAAAATGGTTGAGGATAACGTCCTGTGCAGCGTCGCAAAGCTTTTCGCCAAGCTGTATAAATTCGTTGGGACAAAGAAAATCGGAACTTATCATGAGGAACCCTGCTTAAAATCTAGCTCAAATTGTTGTTAGCAGATTTGTTTTACAATTGTGATGCATAAAAAAGGCGACCCGGTGGGTCGCCTTTTTTAGATGCTTGTTTTTCTGCTTACTCTGGCAGAGCCGCCGGATTGTCGCTTTGCTCGCGCAAGTAAGCGATCAGGTCCGCACGGGCACCAACTTTCTTGAGACCAGCAAAACCCATCTTCGTTCCTGGGGCAAAAGCTTTTGGCTTGGTCAGGAACTCGTTGAGAGCTTCGTAATCCCAAGTTTCACCATTCATGGCAGTTAGAGCGTCAGAATAGGAGTATCCATCAGCTGAAGCACGTTGAGAGCCAACAACCCCCCAAAGCGCCGGGCCTAATTTGTTCGCGCCACCACTTTCTACGGTGTGACAGGCAGCACATTTCTTAAATCCTTTTGCACCTGCCGCAACATCAGCAGAAGCAAGAAGGGCACTTACTGGTTCAATAACTGGGCCAGCAGGGGCTGTCGATGCCGTTTCAGCACCGCTATCAGCGACTTCAACCTTATAGGCATTTTCTTCCAAGTCTTTTGGTTGGTAGAGCATGTTTGCTGCAAAACCAGATGCCATTAAGATGATGCCGGCAGTTAGTACTGAGGCAAAAGCCTTATTATTCTCTAAAGACATTCTTCCTGACCCTTTGGGCTTTTATTTGAATTTCCGGCAGACAATAGCGTTCTGACGCCGAGCATTCAATAGTTTCCATTGATTTTTGCCAAGCTTAAGCGGATTTTTTGAATAGTTATAGTGAAAAAAGCGCAAAGCACTTTGTTTAGAAGCGGTTTCTTAACTATGTTAGAGCGAAGAAAAGGATTCTCTCAGTAAGTAATACTCAGGTGAATCCATTAACTAAATTTATTTGTTAAAGGCCTTTCATGTCCAGTCCTCAAAATCCTGTTGTGTTGATTCCTGCGCGAATGGCTTCTTCGCGTTTGCCAAATAAACCCTTGGCGGATATCGCAGGCTTGCCAATGATTGCCCAGTGTTACAATCGGGCTGTCGAAGCCAAGTTGGGGCCTGTTGTGGTTGCCTGTGCTGAACAGGAAATCGCGGATGCAATTAAAAAGATTGGTGGGCATGCCGTTTTAACAGACCCTGATCATCCTTCTGGTTCTGACCGTATCCATGAGGCGTTGCAAAAATTCGATCCGGAAAATAAATATGACGCCATCATTAATGTGCAGGGGGATTTGCCAACTGTTGAGCCAAGATTGATCAAGCAAACGTTTGAACTTTTGGCGACGGATGGTGTCGATATAGGCACTCTGGCAGTAGAAATATCCGACTTGGCTGAACGAGATAATCCAAATGTGGTAAAGGCCGTCGCTGGTTTTATACCGGGACAAACAGTTTCTCGTGCTCTTTATTTTACAAGAAGCAAAGCGCCTTGGGATGAGGGTAATAATGATCAACCTCTCTATCATCACATTGGCATGTATGCCTATCGTCGCGAAGCATTGGAGAAATTTGTCTCTTTACCTGCATCGCCTTTGGAAAAACGCGAACGATTAGAGCAGCTTCGGGCTTTGGAATCAGGTATGCGCATTGATGTTGCTCTCGTTGACACTGTTCCGCTTGGGGTTGATACTCCTGCGGACCTTGAAAAGGCGAGACAGATTCTCGCTGGATCCTGAGGTCTTCTGTATTGATATGGTCAAAGCTAAATGGCCGAATTAATACGAGAAGCCAAAATTGATTAACAATATAACTAAGGCCTAAACCAATGACCGATGCTGATAATCTGATCGCTTTTCAGGGCGTCAAGGGTGCAAACTCTGACATAGCTTGTCGAGCGGTATTTCCAGACATGGAAACGCTGCCCTGCTATTCGTTTGAGGATACCTTTGCAGCAGTTCGGAATGGTAAAGCCCGTCTTGCGATGATTCCGATTGAGAATTCAAGCGCGGGACGCGTGGCCGATAATCATCACCTGATGCCAGAATCGGGATTACATATTATTGGTGAGCATTATCAAAAAATTGAACATCAGTTGCTTGCCCCCAAAGGTGCGACTCTGAAGGGTTTACGCCAGGTTCATTCCCATGTTCAGGCTTTGGCGCAGTGCCGTGAGTTCTTGCGTGAACATGATATAGAGCCGATTGTCGCGGCTGATACAGCAGGGGCCGCCGAGCAGGTATCCTTATGGAATAATAAGGATGTCGGTGCGATCGCGACCTCTATGGCGGGTGAAATATATGGCCTTGAGACGTTGGGGACGGATGTAAATGATAACGCAGATAATACGACCCGTTTTTTGATTATGGCGAGGGACCCGATTGATCCCGATCCCAAAGACGGTATGGTTGTGACGACATTCGTTTTTAAGGTGCGGTCGGTTCCGGCGGCGCTATACAAAGCATTGGGTGGCTTTGCGACAAATGGTGTGAACATTACAAAGCTGGAAAGTTATATCACAGACGGTAGCTTTTCTGTCGCGCAGTTCTATGCAGATGTGGAAGGCCATCCTTCGGAACGTCTGGTTCGTCTGGCACTAGAAGAGCTGAGTTTCTTCTCGAAAGAAGTTAAAATTCTTGGGGTTTATCCCGCCAATTCTTTCAGGACACCATCCTGATTAGAAAGCCACAGGACGATTGATGATAAAAGAAAAGCTGGGTTCGTCGCCCAGCTTTTCTTGTTTGAATAGAGGTTATTTTTCTTTTAGCCAGTCATCGACAAGAACGCGCGAAATTGAGTCTTTACGCGGAAGATTGAAGGTTTCGTCCTCGGGAGAAGCCAAGAGTTCGTCACGGTGGAACCACTTGGCAGATTCAATTTCATTTGAATCCAGAACTAGGGGATCATGACGAGACCCTTCTGCGGTAAAGCCCACCATTAACGAAGCTGGGAAAGGCCAAGGTTGGGAAGAATGATAACGGACATTTTGGACCGTGATTCCAACTTCTTCTTTTACTTCCCGGATAACAGTCTGTTCAAGGCTTTCACCAATTTCAAGGAAGCCAGCCAAAACAGAGTGTCCCCCCGGGCGCCATCCTGCATTTCGGGCAAGCAGGCACCAGTCGCCATCGGTGACACGCATGATTACTGCGGGATCAGTACGGGGATAGTGTAGCTTGCCACAATTGCTACCTGTGCATTCCAGAACGTGTCCGCCTTCTGTTGAACGCGTTGGGTTTCCGCAATGTCCGCAAAAACGATGGTGTTTATGCCAGTGGTTTAGGCCACGTGCATAGGCCATGATGGCGGCGTCTTCTTTGTTTAGAAGTGACCAATGATCCCGTAAATCCAAAAAGGTACCCTGAGAAAATTCCAGAGGCGAAAGCTCCGGGGCTGTTTCACTGTGGGGGAGCATTGCGGCCAAGATGGGTCTGTTGTGCCGAAGGCCAAGAAAAATTACCTCTTCTGCCAGATCAAAAATCTCTCCGGCATGACTGGCGGGAATGAAATAGGGTCCGATGTCATCGCTAGTACTGGTGCCTGTATTAGACGTAAAGAGCCCCATGTGGCGCCAGACGATTGTGACGAGACTATCGGGTGAGTTGCGATAGCTTTGCAAGGTGTCGGGATGAACACGCAGGTGAGCTGCACGATCAAGTTCGGACGAAGAATAGATATGTAATTTTGTGGTCATGGTCAGAGGGTGTACCAGAGATGTCGATCTGTAAACATTTAGAGCGTTCGAAAATTAATTTCCTGCAAAAGGGCTTGCGTTCGTGGCGGAGAAGTCCGATATAGGGGGCGAGAGGTTGGCTATGGGCGTAGCGCTCGCCAACCCGGTCAGATCCGGAAGGAAGCAGCCGTAACGAGTTAGCCGCGGGTCGTGGTTCAGCCTCTCACCTTCTATTTTTATGATAAGTAACTGTATTAACGAGCTTTTGGCTCGTTTTTTTGTGCCTGATCATCTCTTTTTCAAGAACTTTGCTGTGGATGATTGCCTTGATGCTTCAATGGGGTAAAGTGGAGTTATTCGACACAAATCAAGCAGTAGTATGAGCGATATTTCTACAGAACCCGCTGAACCGGAAAACGAATCCAACGCGGCTTATCAGGTCTTGGCGCGAAAGTATCGCCCTGCCTCTTTCAGTGATCTATATGGGCAGAATGCCCTTGTCCAAACGATAACAAATGCGATTGATACTGATCGTCTGGCCCATGCTTTTATTTTAACCGGTGTTCGTGGTGTGGGTAAGACAACATCAGCCCGTATCATTGCTAAAGCGCTGAACTGTGTTGGTGTTGATGGGCAAGGCGGTCCAACCGCTGATCCTTGTGGTGTGTGCGAGAGTTGTACATCTATTGCTCAAGATCGCCATGTCGATGTGATGGAAATGGATGCGGCGAGCCGTACGGGCGTGGGTGACATTCGAGAGTTAATCGAATCTGTGCGCTATCGCCCGGTATCTGCCCGCAAAAAAGTGTACATCATCGATGAGGTGCACATGCTTTCCAACAGTGCCTTTAATGCGCTGTTGAAAACACTGGAAGAGCCGCCAGAGCACGTTGTCTTTATCTTTGCGACGACAGAAATTCGCAAAGTACCGGTAACCGTTCTGTCCCGTTGTCAACGTTTTGATCTCAGGCGTTTGGAACATGAAGAGCTCATCAAGCTGTTCACGATGATCCTCGGCAAAGAAAAAATTGAGTTTGAGGACGAAGCAATCGGTCTTCTTGCGCGTGCTGCTGATGGATCTGCGCGTGACGGTTTGTCTCTTTTGGATCAGGCTATTGCCTTGGGCGGTGGTGAAAAAATAGAAAGCGAGCCAATTCGTCATATGCTTGGTATGGCGGATCGAACCCGGATTTTCGATCTCTATGATGCGTTGATGCAGGGGGATTGCCCTGAATCATTGAGTATCTTGTCTGATCTCTATAACGGGGGGGCAGAACCTCTTGTTGTGATGAAAGATCTTTTGGAACTAAGCCACCTTCTAACACGGGCTAAACTAGTTCCTCAAACGTTGGAAGCACCGGGGATTCCCGAAGCTGAACGCGTTCGTGGTGGCGAGATGTGCACAAAGCTCTCAATGCCTCTACTTGCGCGAACCTGGCAAATGTTGCTGAAAGGATTGGGGGAAATTCAAATTGCGCCTCATCCTTTGCAGGCAACTGAGATGGTAATTATTCGTCTGGCTTATGCGAGTAATCTTCCCACACCGGGGGATCTCATAAAAAAGCTCCAGGACGCTCCAGCGGGTAACGCCCCTGCTGGCGGCGTCCAAAATAGAGCTGGCGGCGAAGGCAATAGAATAACATCAAATTCACAGACATCCGTTCGTGGAATGGCAAATGGTGGGCAAGCCGTGGCCATGGACCCGAATGTTGTTGCTTCATCTGGAGCAACAACAAAACCAGAATTGGTTGTGGATAATACTTCCCCAGACGTTGAGTTTGAAGAAGAGGTTTACGCATCCCCGAAAACATTCCGGGATGTGATTAATCTTGCACGGGATAGGGGCGAGAGAATTCTGTCCGCTTATCTTGGGAATGATGTCCATCTGATTCGGTTTAGTCCGGGTGAAATAGAGTATAAGCCTGCCGAGAATGCGCCTCGTGATTTATCTGCAAAAATCCAACGCCATCTGAGCGAGTGGACAGGGGCGAAGTGGAAAGTCATCGAGAGAGCAAAAGACGGTGTTGATACCATCCGGGCGCAGGAAAAACAGATTAATCAAGCGCTTGATGATAAAGCGATGCAAGATCCGCTTGTTTTATCTGTTCTTAAATTGTTTCCGGGAACAAAATTAATCAGCCGAAAAGGCTTGATGCCTGATAACTATGTAGTAGAAGGCGTGGATGAAAAGTCCTTGATTGATCAGATCATGGACCCAGATATGGAAGACCCGGATCTTGATGATGCGGAGTTGCTACAACGCCTTAATAACGGAGATGAAATCTGATGAAAAATCTGGCCGGCTTAATGAAGCAAGCTCAGCAGATGCAGAGCAAAATGGCGGAAATGCAAGAAGCTTTGGCTGACTTGGAAATCGAAGGCGCTGCGGGCGCAGGCATGGTCAAAGTGGTTATGAGTGGCAAATACAATCTTCGGTCTATCAAAATTGACCCGTCATTGATTAATGCAGATGATGTTGAAGTTCTTGAAGACTTGATCCTTGCGGCCGTGAACGACGCAAGCTCAAAAGTTGAAGTGACGACACAGGAAAAAATGCAAGACGTAACTGGTGGCCTTAATCTTCCGGCTGGCATGAAGTTACCGTTCTAGGCCGACATACATGGCTAAAACCGAGATTGACCGTCTGACACAACTTCTTTCGCGTTTACCAGGGCTAGGTCCCCGGTCGGCGCGAAGGGCGGTGCTTTTTTTAATGAAAAAGCGCGAAAGTCTGATGCTGCCGCTTGCCAAAGCAATGACTGACGCAGCCGCGAGCATTACAAATTGTCGGACATGCGGTAATCTTGATACTGAAAACCCCTGTGCTATTTGCCAGAGTCCCAAAAGAGATCATAGTAAAATCTGTGTTGTTGAAGAGGTTGGTGATCTCTGGGCGTTGGAGCGAAGTGGCGCATTTAAAGGCCTGTACCACGTTTTGGGCGGCACGCTGTCTGCGCTTGATGGACGAGGGCCGGCCCAGTTGAATGTTAATCAGTTGCTGGATCGAGCAGGTGAAACACATGTGCAGGAAATTATTCTTGCTCTGAGTGCAACCGTTGACGGACAAACAACAGGGCACTATCTCACAGAATGTCTCGCAGGATATGAAGTTGATGTCTCCAAACTAGCCCATGGCGTTCCCGTTGGGGGAAGCTTGGACTATCTGGATGATGGAACGCTTACCGCTGCTCTGAAAGCACGTCGATCAACCAACTAAGTTATTGATTAAAATATGTGCTGATGAATAATTTTTCAATTTTTGATTGCAAGGGGCTTTAATTCTCATTACGAAATAGATGCCGAATTTTATCTATTACATTATATTTGTGGGGGAATATGTCTAAATTTGCTGTTTTGTTTTCAACGGCTTCATTGTTTATTTTAAGTGCTTGTCAAACAACGAATAGTGGATGGACTGACTGGGAGGGAATTCCCAAAAATGAAGCTGTTCTTAGTTGGAAGCAAACTAAAGATACATCTCTTTATGCACGAAAAGTAACCTATAGCGGTACCTATCAGGAAGAATGGGTGTGGGATGGTGGTAGTATGTTAATCACCAAGGCTGGCCATGCTCGTCATTACAGAATTAAGATAGACCAAAAAGAATTTGGCAAGTTAATGTCTGACTGGAATGACTTTGAGAAAAGTGCCCCAAAACTCAACCCTGCTGAGGTTAATATTCTGACTAATCAGTATGGTAAGTTTTACTATGCTGAACTTGAAAATGATAAAAGCGCAGAGTGTATCACCTTTATGCAAGCTGTAAGATCGTCGACACCTGCTGGCTATAATCACACCCCTCACCCGACAGGCTTCTTTATGGGGTACGACTGTGGCGACGAACGTTTTACCGTTACTGATATCGCTGATTTTGCCAATACTCTTAATTACAGAAAAGGTCATGTAAAGACCATAAACTAGATCTTGTTTATGATAAATCGCTCGTAATCAGAGTTGTTTCTTGCATGCTAAGGCAAGGTTTATGTCTTATTACTGACATGCTTTTGTCGTAATGCAATAGCATCTTGGCAATCAATCGCAATAACGTCAAAGCTGAGGAGCTGACATAATGACCGCCTCAAGATTATTTTCTGCTAATTATTTAGCGGTTGCTTTGTTGGGTGCATTCTCTTTGAGTACTCTCGCAAGTGCTCAAGAGATCCCCATTGGAGCAGATGCTAATCAATCTACTGAGCTAGTGTTCTACAGTAATAATTTGGGGCAGGTTAGCCAGACGCGCCGTAGTAAACTGTCAGCAGGCGGGAGTACCTTAGCGCTGGAGGATGTTAGTCCTCATCTTTTGATTGATAGTCTTTTTATTGCGGGAGAGGGGCTTCGTGTTCGAGAACAGCGCCTTGATCAGCAAGTTCTCTCTCCGCAGCGATTGTTAGAAGCTTCTCTAGGTAAAACCGTAACCTTGATTCGGACTAATCCGGAAACCGGTGAAGAACGCGCGCTAAAAGCAGATATTTTGGCTGTTCGTGAGGGCGTGGTTCTGAGGGTTGAAGATAAAATTGAGACCGGAATTTTGGGTCGTCTCGTTTATGATTCGATACCTGAAGGATTAAGAGCGGGTCCAACACTACTTGCTGTTGTGGAAAGCGCAAAAGCCGGTGACAAGGATCTTAAGCTGACCTACCTCACAGGTGGTTTGGACTGGCGCGTGACTTATGTCGCGGATTTAGATCCCAGTGGTGAAAAGTTATCATTGAAAGCAATGGCAACTTTGACCAACCAAACAGGTGTTGAGTTTGTTGATGCAGATGTTCGATTGGTGGCGGGTAATGTAAAGCGTGTTCAGCCTGCCCCGGCTCCACGAATGGCGATGATGGGTGCTGAAAGCGATGTGATGTTTTCTAAAGCAGAATCATCAATGCCGCAACGTCAGTCTGTGGCCGATCGGGATGTCTATCGACTGCCGGGCAAGATTGATATCGGTGGTGTCGAAACGAAACAGGTGACCTTGCTTGAAAATGATGCCGTTGAAATTGAAAAACGCTATCGCTTTCAACAATTGGTCCAACCTTACCCTGGTGCTGATGAAACAGGTCGTCAACAAGCTGACATTGTTTTAAAGGTTGAAAACATCGAAGACAAAGGTCTTGGTCAACCGCTTCCTGGGGGCACTATCCGTGTTTATCAGCAAGTTAAAGATGCCAATTCATCGATCTTTATGGGGGAAGAGCACATGCAGGCTGTTCCGAAAGGAGAAGAGTTTGAATTGGTGATCGGTTCTGCCAACCAAGTCACAGGGAACGGTAAACAGCTTTCTTATGAAAACCTCTCGCGAAACAGTTATCAACTGACCCAAGAAATTACCTTGAGAAATAGTGGCGACAAAGCTGTGTCCGTTGACGTTGTCGGAAACATGCCACGAAATTGGAATATTCTGAACGAAAGCGTCAAGCACGAGAAAAAGTCGGCGAACAAGGTTATCTGGACGCTTGAGATCCCTGCTGAAGGTAAAGTCTCTTTTGATTACAAACTCAGGGTTTCCAACGAATAAGCGATAACGGATTCACTTATGTATCAGAAAGAAGAGGCGATTCTTTATTCTGAGGTTCATCTGATTCGTCATTATCCAAAAACTCTGTCAGATTCCCTGGCAGAGTTTTACTGGCTTTGGCCCCCATTTTCTGTAGTTGGTCAACCTGCTTGACGATGTTGCCTCGGCCATTTGAGAGCTTTTTGAAAGCCTCATCGTGGCTCAGCTGTGCTTTTGTCAGAAAGTCCCCAACCTTGTTCAAATCTTCTGCAAAGCCAACAAACTTGTCGTATAATTTTCCAGCTCTTTCGGCAATTTTCTGGGCATTTTGATTTTGGTCTTCATAACGCCAGATGTTTTCGACCGTTCTCAGGGCGAGTAATAAGGTAGAGGGTGTCACAATAACAACATTCTTTTCTAAGGCTTGCCCAACAAGGTCCGGTTGGTGTTGGACTGCCGTGCTGAAGGCCCCTTCGATGGGCATAAACAATAGGACATAATCCAATGACCGAATAGTTTCTAGGTCTTGGTAGGATTTCTGCGACAGATCTTTTACGTGATTTTGGATCGATGTGACATGTTCGGCAAGGGCGATGCTTTTTTGATCGTCCTCTTCCGAAGAATGAAAGCGTTCGTAGGCCGTCAGGGACACTTTTGAATCAATTACGATGTCTTTGCCATTGGGTAGGTGAACAATGACATCCGGGCGATAGCGCTTGCCTTCTTCGGTATTCATTGACTGCTGGACGTCATATTCGCGCCCTTTGCTCAAGCCTGATTTTTCCAGAACCATTTCCAGAACCATTTCACCCCAGGCACCTTGTGTTTGGCTTTGTCCTTTCAGGGCTTTGGTCAGGTTATTGGTGTCTTCGCTGACTTGTTTGTTAAGATCGGCCAACCTTTGTACTTCTTTATGGAGAGAGAAACGTTCTTTTGATTCCTTGTCATAGGTTTCTTCAACGCGTTTTTGAAATCCCTGAATGTTTTCTTTCAAGGGATTTAAAAGCATTTCCAGGCCTTTTTTGTTCTGCTCGGTGAACTTTTGCGATTTTTCATCCAAAATGCGATTGGCAAGGTTTTCAAACTGCTCTGTAAGCTTTATCCGGGCCTCATCTAGAATTTGTAACTTCTCTGTTTGCGCTTCACGTTCCTTATTGAGCGTTGTTCGCATTTCAGCCTTTTCAGCCTCTAGACGTGCCATGAGGTTCCGCAAATTCAGATTGTCCTGTTCAAGAGTTTTTGTTTGATCAATTAGCTCTGGAATGCGGGATGCTTTTTGTTCTTCTGTGGCGGCGCGTGTGATGGCGTCAGTATAGGCTTCATGCAGCTCTTCGCGCTCTGTGCGTAACTTTATGTATTCTGCCTGTTGCTTTTCCAACTCTAGAGAGAGTTCTTGTTTCCTATCTACAAGGCTTTGGTTTAACGCACTTAATTCAGAATTTTGTCCTCTTGTTTTAAGGTTGATAAGCAGGCCAATAATAAGTGCGATACCGAAACCAGCCGTGGCGCCAGTCAGGAGAACAGTGAGATCCATAGGTTATCCAATTGGGTGTAAAAAGAACATTTTGCGATTCGAAACTAAGTCTAGCATGGGCTAGACGGCTTCGTCAGTAGAGGCTTTTGTGTCAGGCTTTGCTTGACCTGACGGCTATGAGGCAATACCTAAGAGAAAAGAGCTGAATCTTATTAATTTTAAGACGTCAGTGTATCAAATTTAATATGTAAAAATAGCGAGTAATCATGGCTATTCTTGATATCGTCATCGCCCCGGACCCGGTCCTCAAAGTCGTTTGTGAACCCGTTAAAGAAGTGAACGATGAAATTCGTGAGCTGCTGACTAGTATGCTTGAAACGATGTATAAGGCGCCTGGGATTGGCCTTGCTGCTTGTCAGGTTGGTGTGACCAAGCGGGTTATTGTTGTCGATGTTAGTGATGATAAAGAAGAAAATCAGCCCTATTGTATGGTAAACCCGGAAATTACTTGGGAATCAGACGAGTATTCGGTTTATCAAGAAGGCTGTCTTTCTTTGCCAGAACAGTACGCTGATGTCGAACGCCCGACTGCGATCAAAATGACTTATCTTGATGAGGCAGGGAAGAAGATCGAACTTGAGGCTGATGGTCTTTTGGCAACCTGTATCCAACATGAAATTGATCATCTTGATGGTGTGCTTTTTGTCGATCATATCTCAAAGCTAAAGCGCGGCATGATTATGAAGAAGCTGAAGAAAGTCGTCGCGGCAAAGGAAGCGGGATAATCGCTTGGTTTGCCTGCGGCTCTGAGGACGCGGAATTAAGCAAACAGCATGATAAATAACGAAACAAGGAACATGGGATGAAACCGTTACGTATCGTTTTTATGGGAACCCCGGATTTTTCCGTTCCTTGTTTGCAGTCCCTGGCGAAAAACGGGCACGAGATTGTCGCTGTCTATAGCCAGCCACCGCGTCCGGCTGGGCGGGGACAGAAAGAAAAGCTGTCGCCAGTTCACGCCTATGCAGCTGATCAGGGGTGGCCGGTTTTTACACCCAAGACCTTCAGAAATTCCGATGTTCAGGATATATTCAGAGAACATAAGGCTGATGTGGCTGTGGTGGTTGCCTATGGGCTGATCTTACCTACAGAAGCCCTTTATGCACCGAAAATGGGGTGCGTGAATGTACATGCTTCGCTGTTACCACGTTGGCGTGGGGCTGCCCCTATTCAGCGGGCGATCGAAGCTGGTGATGCTGAAAGTGGCGTTTGTATTATGCAAATGGTTGAAGAGCTTGATGCAGGCGATGTCATTCTCGAAGGTAGGATCGATATTACATCAACAACAACAGCATCCTCGTTGCATGATGCGCTTTCGGCACTTGGTGGCAAATTGATTGTTGAAGCTCTTGACGGGCTTGTGGGTGGTTCCTTGGTGCCAACACCCCAACCCGAAGAAGGCGTAACTTATGCTAAAAAATTATCTCGTGATGAAAGTGAATTAGACTGGACGCAGTCAGCTCAAAACCTTGAACGCAAGGTGCGGGCCTTAACTCCATGGCCGGGCGTACATTTCACTTACCAAGGGGATCGCTTTAAAGTTCAGGCAGTTTCTTTTGTTGAAAATCTTCACAATGCTGTACCGGGAACTTTACTTGATGATGAGCTGTTGGTCGCCTGTGGCGAGGATGCGCTGCGGATTGAGAAACTACAGCGTCCGGGAAAAGGTGTTATGGACCGCAAAGCATTCTTGAATGGATTCCCACTGAAAAAAGGGACAAATTTGATGCAGGCTCACGAAACTAAAGGCGTATAATGCCTCGTTATAAACTCACCATTGAATATGACGGGACAGATTTTTTTGGTTGGCAACGCCAAAAGGAGCAAATTTCTGTTCAGGAAGTATTGGAAGAAGCAATTTTCAAGTTCAGTGGAGAGCGGGCACAGGTTTTTGCCTCGGGACGGACGGATAGTGGTGTGCACGCCCTGGGGCAGGTTGCATCTGTCGATCTGGAAAAGGATTTTCCTGCTCACAAAGTCAGAGAAGCGATTAATTTTCATATCCGCCCCGCTAAGGTAGCCGTGCTGGATGCAGAGGTTGTGGATGATGATTTTCATGCAAGGTTTTCTGCAACGGAACGCAGTTACCTCTACCGTATCATAAACCGTCGGGCACATCTTGTTCTTGATCATAACAAAGCGTGGTTCGTTCCCCAGAAACTGGACGTACATGCGATGCATGAAGCGGCACAGGTTTTAGTTGGCGTTCACGACTTTACATCTTTCCGTGCCAAGGATTGTCAGGCGAAATCCCCGATAAAATCCATTAACCGGATTTCAGTCACCCAACAGGCGGATGAAATACGTATCGAGTTATCTGCTCGTTCATTCCTCTACCACCAAGTGCGAAACATCACGGGATCTTTAAAAAAGGTAGGCATGGGTAAGTGGACAAAAGAAGATCTGAAACGGGTGTTGGAAGCAAAAGATCGTGGTCAAGCTGGTGAGATGGCTCCGGCTTGGGGGCTTTATTTTGTATCGGTTGGTTTTGATCCTCTATCTGAAGACCATGTTGCTCATGATCCTACTGTTGGGAAAAATTCTACGGTGCAGTGATTTAGCTCCGTCAAACTTAGTTCATAGATATACTCTTCTTGAAATTTGACCTGTTATTCCTTTCAACTAAACCAAAACTTATGCCTTTTAGGCTCCGTCTTTCTCAATGTGATTATACTCAGCCTATTTACTGAGTATTTAAATATATGTATTCAGATAAATCTCTTCAGGTTACTGTTCTATTTGAATAAATCCAAAAGGCGCAATTAATGAAATTTAACCTTCTCAAAACAGTTATCATTTTCTTTAGTGTGATTTTTACTGAAGTGGTTCATGCGCAAGATCCAAGGTCCTTCGAAATACCGCGTTCAGAAATTCATGAAGTAAAGTCAACAATTTTGGGGCGTACCTATGATGTTTTTATCCAATTACCAAGGGGATATCATGAAAATATCCAGCAATATTACCCTGTAATATATAGTAACGACGGGCCATACCCTTTTCAAATCGCTGCAGGTGTTATGCGTCTGGCTGCGCCAGATAAAGCAATTCTTGTTGGTATTTCTTTTGCCAAAAACGAAAACGGTATGTCCAGTCGAGTAAGGGATTTGACACCTGTTGAGGATAAAAGCTGGGTAAAATATCAAACGGGTGGTGCAAAAAAATATCTACAGTTTTTAGAAGCAGAAGTGATTTCGTTGGTGGAAGAAAATTACAGAACGAGCAGCACTCGAATATTTACAGGGCAATCATTGGGTGGTTCCTTTGGTACGTGGGTTTTATTTACAAAACCAGAATTGTTTTCCCATTACATTCTCACAAGCCCGTCACTCTGGTTTAAAGATAATATGATCCTTGGCGTAGAGAACAATTATGCAAAAGAAAATAAAGATTTGGCCGCTAAGGTTTATTTTGCTGTTGGGGAACTCGAAACTTTAAAAAAGGGAATGAGGAATGACATGGTCCAGGATTTAAACAATTTTACTGACCAATTATCCTCAAGAAATTATGAAAGCTTCGAAATGAAGAGTGAAGTCATTGATGGAACAACACATGAGACGACTTACCCCATAGGCTTTATTAAAGGATTACTGTGGTTTTTAGATGATCTTTAGCTTAAAGAGCATTGGACACAATTAGGTTTTGTGTCGATTGCTACAAATACATCATGTCCTGATTAAGAGTGAGTATTGCCTGCCCTAGGATGATATAAAAAAGGACGAAGGCTGTAGCTGAAAACCAACCAGTTTCTAGTGTTGTTTTTGTCATATAAGCTTGTGCCATAAGCACGTACAATAAGATGGTCAGGTATAAAAAGGCCCCTAAAGAATCTGGTAGGTAATTTGTTTGTAAAACAAAGAACAATAACGTGAAAGCTAGTAATTGCCACACTTGTAGCCAATTGAAATGGATTATAAATTGGCCAAACAAGTTTTCTTTTTTATGCAGAATTAACAGTAGATGCATCATTATTGGATAGGCAATCCAGCTTATGACATAAAAAAGTGAATCAATAAGGAATAGAGCAAAAAGATCGACAGTTGGCTCTGGTTCCAGCGGTTGGGCAATCGTTAAATAGATTGTGCCGGGGATACAAAGAACCGCTGCAAAAAATGATTTCCAAAAGACCTCTGTATTCACAGTTGTCTGCGTTATCTGTGCGCCGTTAAAACGCATATACTGCAAAGCGTCGCCTAGGTTGGTTTTTATTTCTGCGAGAGTTGGGATCACGCTTTGAAATATCCCCTAAGCATTGTTTCATAGATCTTGGATAAACTCTCGAGTTCTTGGACTGTACAGTGTTCATCTACTTTATGAGCAGTATCGTTTAAGAGGCCAAATTCAGCAACTGTCGCGTAATCTTTGATAAAACGCGCATCCGACGTTCCGCCGGATGTGCCCAGCTCAGTTTTAACACCTGTTACATCTTGAATAGATGTGCCGATCAGATCGCTGAAAGGACCTGGGGGACACAAAAACGATTCCCCGGATACGCGAATTTTTAGATCATAGTCAAAATCAGCCCGGTGTAGGCGTTCGCGTACCCAAGCTTCAATGTGGTCTGAGGTATAGAGGTCGTTAAAGCGAACATTGAAATTTGCCGTGATATCTGCCGGAATCACGTTTGTCGCCGGATTACCAACGTCAACGGTTGTTAATTGAAGGCTTGAAGGCGGGAAGTGTTCTGTTCCGCTATCCAATGGCTCTTGCAACAGATTGTGCAGCATGTTGATGGCGGGATGTAGCGGGTTGCTAGCCAGCTGCGGATAGGCCGTATGTCCCTGCACACCACGGACGGTTAAGGCGAAGTTCATAGATCCACGACGACCAATTTTGACCATATCACCAAGAACAGTATTGCTTGTTGGTTCCCCGACAAGACAGACGTCCATCTTCTCACCCTTATCAGTCATCCAGTCGAGAACTCTGCGTGTTCCGTTTAGGCCAACGCCTTCCTCGTCCCCTGTAATAATCAGGTTTAGTGAACCATTTAGGTTTTGACCTTGAGGTGATTTTATAAAACGGGTTAATGCAGCGACGTAGGCCCCGATAGAGCCTTTCATGTCGACAGTGCCACGCCCAATTAGTTTGTCATCAACAATAGTGCCGCCAAAGGGATCAACACTCCAGGCGTTAGCATCACCAACAGGGACGACATCGGTGTGTCCCCCGTACCCGAACACGGGGCCGCTATTTCCTAATCGGGCATAGAGGTTATCAACGTCATAGGTTTCTGCGCAACTAAATGGCAGACGCTGACATTCAAAACCCAAGGGCTTTAAAAGCGATTCCATGAGGTCGAGAGCCCCGCCTTCTGTAGGCGTGACAGAGGGGCATCTGATAAGTGCCTGACTGACTTCTAAGGCAGAGTCGGGGTTCTCGACGGTCATTTATTTTCGCTCCGGTCTTCGTTAGTCACGTAAAAGATCGTTGATTGATGTTTTTGAACGAGTCCGTTCATCAACACGCTTCACAATAACGGCACAATATAGGTTCGGCCCCGGTGTTCCATCGGCAAGAGGCTTGCCAGGAAGTGTACCAGAAACAACCACGGAATAGGCTGGAACACGACCCATGAAAATTTCACCGGTTTCACGGTCAATAATTTTGGTGGATGCGCCGATATAAACGCCCATGGAAAGAACGGAACCTTCTTCAACAATAACGCCTTCGGCAACTTCGGCACGGGCACCAATGAAGCAGTTGTCTTCGATAATAACTGGACCAGCCTGTAACGGTTCCAAAACGCCACCGATACCAGTGCCGCCGGATAGGTGAACGTTCTTGCCGATCTGCGCGCAAGAGCCAACAGTTGCCCAAGTATCAACCATGGTACCGCTATCAACATAAGCGCCTAGATTAACAAAGCTTGGCATCAGGACAGCACCGGGAGCAATATAAGCTGAACGGCGCACGATGCTGCCGGGAACAGCACGGAACCCCGCGGATGCAAATTGATCGCCGGACCAACCTTCAAATTTTGAGGGAACTTTATCCCACCAGTTTGTGGCTTCGCCGGGGCCACCAGCGATGAGAGACATATCGTTGAGGCGGAATGACAAGAGGACAGCTTTTTTCAGCCATTGATTGACGATCCAACCGTCAGGACCTTTCTCTGCAACCCGACGCTGACCTGAATCCATAAGCATAAGTGCTTCGTCTACGGCTTCGCGAACTTCACCTGTTGTTGCTGCGCTTACCTGGTCTCTGTTTTCCCAGGCACTTTCAATGCTATTCTGGATATCAGTATTCATAATGACACGTCCCATCGTCGACTGTTATCTGATTGAGCCCTCGCGGCTTTGGTGGGGACAATGCGGCAGAGGTTATTCTCTTGTCAAACGCTTACAGGCCCTGAAGCCGATGTTATACGATTTATGGCTTTTGGGGCGGGTTTATTCCCAATTTGAAGCAGGTTTCATAGATTATTCAGCCAACTCACGAGATCGTCTGTGTGGTGATGAATAAAATCAGCAATCTGCCCTTTATCATCGGTTGCCCCCACGGATGCCCAATCTATATCTGTCTTGACCCAGACTGTTGTCATTCCCATTTCAGCCGCAGGCTTTAAGTTTTTGGCAGAATCTTCGAAAAATACAGCTCGGGTGGGGTCGATACCATGTTTCTTGATGATGTCGTCATAAGGGAATTGTGATGGTTTTGGTATGTAATCTGCATCTGCAATGTCGTAAATTTCTTCGAAATGATGACTAACCCCTAAACGATCCATTACATTTGATGCGTGAATGTTGGATGCATTGGTGAAGATCAGCTTTCGGCCGGGTAGATTTGTAAGTGCTTTATTGAGTGCCTCGTTCGGTGAAATCACACCAAAATCGATATCGTGTACGTAATTCAGATACCGGTTGGGTGTCAGATCATGATTGACCATAAG
Organism: Kiloniella sp.; assembly: GCF_048259265.1. Lineage (NCBI taxonomy): Bacteria > Pseudomonadati > Pseudomonadota > Alphaproteobacteria > Rhodospirillales > Kiloniellaceae > Kiloniella > Kiloniella sp. Next base: position 165,936 of record NZ_JBLXHT010000001.1, read on the forward strand.
GCCTTTCAGTGTTGTGCCATATTGATGGAAATAATCCTTTTGAACTTTTTTGGCTTCAATTGGATCGAGATTAAGAAATTCTTGTATAAAACTTCCCATCCGCTGTTCAATCTGCCCGAACAAATTGGACGAAGCTGGGTAGAGTGTATTATCCAGATCAAATAACCAGACATCTCTGTCGTCTAAGCTCGCCATTTTTCACTTTCCAATCGTCGAACATTCATCTGCGTAATAAGAATGCCTAGTCAGATTTTTATGATTAGCCAAGAAAGAATCGCTTTTACAATATTTAATTATGCAAAATAACAAGTTTAAGTCGGTGTTAACTGTGGTGATTTAAACTTGACCCAGAACAGTATCTGTGAGGTGCCGCGAAGGTTCCAACAGGAAAGATGAAAATGAATAAGAGTGTTGATTTGCCAAATAAAACCGACAAGGAACTATGGGGCGTTACCATTCCAGGCGGACCCTTTGCAGATTTTCCTGGGGCGGTTCTTTTCGTTGAAAGAAACGGTCGTGTTTCCAGTGCAAATGAACAGGCTGATTTACTGTGTACCTTTATTAAACGCGGGGGATCTGAAGAGTACCGCGATGCTCTGCAATCGGCATTAAGTGGGCGAGCTGCACAAGTTAATCCTTTGCTCGTGCGAGAAGGGAAGGATGAGGATAGCCGTGTCCTTGGTGCTTTTGATCTTGCCTTGTTGCCTTGGTCTGACGGGGCATCCGCGCTTTTGCTTGGGCGTAATATTTCCCTTGAACGTAACTTGCGCGCAGCGTTGATTGAATCCAGACAACGTTATCGTGATCTTCTTGAGGCCGCGTGTGATTTCGCGTGGGAGACTGATAAAAAAGGAAAAATCAGTTTTATTACCCCCGAAGGAGGTTTGGGATTTTCTTCTACTGAGTTGTCAGGTTCAGATGCAGAAACCCTGTTTGCTGATCCATCGTCAATTGTTACTAACCCCTTTTCTTGCAAGGTTCCTTGCGAGGAGGAAGAAATTTGGGTCAAAGATAGCTTTGGTGATGAGCGGTGCCTGTTAGTAACGTCGATGCCTCTTTGGGGAGATCGTAGAATATGGCACGGGAATCGAGGGTTTTGTCGTGATATCACAGAACTACGTCATGATGAATTATTGCGGGCTAACGAGATTCATCGTGAACGTGTCTATAATAGAATTTTGGAAATTGCGCGCAGTGAAATGGTGCCAATCAGAATGCTGGTATCTGTCGCAAATTGTCTGATCCCGGCATTACCCGTAGATTCTGTGATGATTAGTCATTTTGACGGCGATATATGGCAGGCTGTTGCAGAGGAAGGTGAAGCACTACAACTGGACGCGATTGCGCGGGTACAAGCTGCAATGGAAATGGGCGAAACCGTTTATCAGGAAACCAGTTCAGATGGTATTCTTGTTGCTGTTTGTACTAAATTTCGTGGTCAGTTAAACGGATTTACTTGTCTGTGGCGTAAGGGGAACCGAGCCTCTTGGTCTCCTGGGGAAGGTGAACTTCTTGAGCGTGTACAAGTTCAAATTGGTATTTCGCTGCAACAATACGGCCATCATAAAGAACTCCAAGCTCTATCGAGTACAGACCCGTTAACAGGGCTTTTGAACAGGCGGCACTTTGAACACCTGTTAGATGGTTTCCTCGAGGATAATCTGGGGGATGAAAAAACACATTTATTGCTCTATCTTGATCTGGATAATTTCAAGTATGTAAACGATGCTTATGGGCATCAAGAAGGAGACAAGGTTCTTAAGGACTTTGCGGAAATTTTAAAAAGTAAAACAAGGCGGAATGATTGGATCTCGCGGTTGGGTGGGGATGAATTTGTCTTGTTTTTACCGGCTGTTCCCGAAGGAGAGGCACAAGGCAAAGCGCAAGATCTTTTGGATGCGCTTATTCCTGCGTTTTCCAGAAAAGATGACCCCAAGTGGTCTTTGAGTGCTTCTGTTGGTGGATATCTTTTTTCGGCGCAGAATGATACAAATCTGTCCGATTTGTTATTACATGCAGATGAGGCCATGTACCGAGTGAAAAGATCTGGCAAAAATGGCGTTTATGTCGTCAAAGAAAATAATGATGAGGTTGATTAATGAGTAAATCAGCTGATTCGTCAAAGGGTGGTAAAAGAATGCAAGCAGCGTTGGCGTATGAAGACGCAAAAGAAATGGCTGAAAGCAAAGATAGCGAAGTCAGGTTGTCATTGGCCAGTCACAAGGATATCCAGCCGGAAATCCTCTATTATTTAGCTGATGATGATAATGCCAACGTACGTCAGGCAATTGCCTCTAACGCCTTAACACCGAAACGAGCTGATTTGTTGCTCGCAAAGGATAATGATAGTCAGGTTCGTATGGAACTTGCCGAGAAAATCGGTAAGCTGGCACCTGAGCTGGATCGGAAAACACAAAGAAAAGCATATGACTTTGTAATAAAAACCCTCGAAATACTAGTTGAAGATCAGCAAGATAAAGTTAGAGAAATTATTTCTGACGCTGTCAAAGAGTTAGACACAATCCCTGTTGCTATCGTCCGTAGACTTGCCTGTGATGAGATCGATAGTGTGGCATCTCCTGTTCTGCAATCCTCGCCGATTTTAACCGACGAAGACTTGTTGAAAATAATCTGGGATGGCGTGAGAGGCTCACGGCTAAAAGCTATTTCCCGGCGTTCCAATCTCGGTGAAAAAATTACAGATGCTATTGTTGAAACCAAAGATTACGACGCGATTGCTACGATGCTTGATAACCAATCGGCGCAAATACGTGAGGAAACGCTGGATCTATTGGTTGAACAAGCCCCTGGGGTTCAGGCTTGGCACGAACCTCTTGTGAAACGTCCTAAACTTTCGCCTCTTTCTTTGAAGCGCTTGGCTGGTTTTGTTGCTGAAACTTTGTTGGAGAACTTATTAGACAGGCCAGATATGGATCCAGAAGTCTCTACGGCAATTGGTTTGGAAGTTCGTAAACGGATGGAGGTTGATAATGTTCTCCAGGAAAGCATCGATTCTGAAGATGAGAAAGCAATAGAGGGCGAAGTTGAAAAGCTGTATAAATCGGGAAAGTTGACAGAAGACCTTATAACAACGCGGTTACATTGTGGTGACCGTGAATTTGCTATTCAGGCTCTTGCCAAAGCTGCGGATTTACCGCCTTTAGTCGCGCGCAGAATGGTTCTTTCTAGGGCCGCAAAAACAGTCGTTGCCTTGGTTTGGAAAGCTGGATTTTCTATGGAGTTGGCAAATATTGTTCAGTTACGGTTAGCAGGTATTCCACCACAACAGTCGATTAAAGCTGATGAGAATGGCGAAGCTCCGATCTCTGATAAAGAGTTGGATTGGCAAGTTACTCTATATCTTGATGATGCCGAATAGCCAGTCAGTAACTACCAATCTTGACTTCCTGCCTGAGACTTCTCTCGGTGGATTTTTTGTCAGGGGGCTGATACCCCCCCCCAAAAAAAAGTATTTGATTAAGAAGCCTTACTGATTTCTAGGCCTTTTTGATCATCGTGCCTATGCCGCAATCGGTGAATATTTCTAACAGCATGGAATGCGCAACTCGACCGTCAAGGATGACGGCCGCATCAACGCCACCACGAACTGTTTCCAGGCAGGTTTCAAGCTTTGGAATCATGCCGCCGCTAATTGTTCCGTCTTGTGTTAACTCTTCAGCTTTTGACATTGTGAGCTCTGAAATAAGCGTTCCTTGCTTGTCCAAGACACCCGCAACGTCAGTCATTAATAATAGGCGTGACGCACCAACGGCAGCGGCAATGGCACCAGCTGCTGTATCGGCATTGATATTATAGGTTTCACCATTCGGTCCGTAGCCAATAGGAGCGATCACAGGAATCATACCTGATCTATCTAACTCGAGAAGGAAGTTAGGGTTAATTTCTTCGGGTTCACCAACAAATCCGAGATCAAGAACCTTCTCGATATTTGAATCCTGATCTTTAATTGTTCGCTGTAGTTTTTTTGCTTTAATAAGGCTTCCATCTTTTCCTGAAACCCCAACAGCAGTTCCACCAGCTTTGTTAATTGCTGCGGTGATGCTTTTGTTGATCTTACCAGACAGAACCATTTCAACGATTTCAACAGTCTCGGCATCGGTTACTCGCAATCCATCGATAAATTCGCTGTTTACTGCAAGTCGTTTTAACATCTCACCAATTTGCGGCCCCCCCCCATGAACGACAATGGGGCTTATACCAACTTGCTTTAACAGAACGATGTCGTGGGCGAATTTGTCGGCTAGATCTGCATCACCCATGGCATGGCCACCGTACTTGATGACAACTTTTCTGCCAGAATAACGTCGCATAAATGGCAAGGCCTCTGAAATTGTCTGGGCTGTTCTAAGCCACTTTCTGGGGTCCTTGGCATGTTTGGTTGTCATCTTGGTGACCTTTGAATTCGTTATGTTAAGTATGGAATAAGGTGCTTGATAGGAATGTGATTAACAGCTTATAGCGAAATATTTCGCAGGTGAAAACACGGACGTTTATCAACCTTGTTCCGTAAGTGCGGCGATGCTTGCTCTGAGTTCGGCAATGCCCAGTGATTTAGCGGATGAAGTTTTCATAATTTGCGGATGTGCTGCTGGACGCTTGGCCAGTTCGGCGGTGAGTTTCTTTTCAACTTCTGCAAGTGGTGTTGGTTTGATCTTGTCTGTTTTTGTCATGACGATCTGATAGGAAACAGCACAGGTGTCGAGCTCATCCATGATTTGGCGATCGCTGTCTTTTGCACCATGCCGTGAATCGATCAAAAGCAAAATACGCTTGAGTTCAGCCCGTCCACGTAAGTAGTTACGGGTAAGGTTTGTCCAATAGGCAATGTCAGATTTAGAAGCCTGTGCATAACCGTACCCAGGAAGATCAACCAACATAAGCTTCTGACCAAGATCAAAGAAGTTCAATTGGCGGGTTCGCCCCGGAGTGTTCGAGGTACGCGCCAGTGTTTTCTGTCCTGTCAGCGCATTTACCAGACTTGATTTTCCCACATTGGACCGCCCGGCAAAGGCTATTTCTGGCAGGTTATAGCTTCCAATGTGTTCATCTTTTGTGGCACCTAGGATAAAGTCACAGGGCTTTGCGAAAAGCAATCGACCAGCTTCCAGCATCGCGGGATCCTCTTCGGGTTTATCGAAGCGGTTGCCGGAATTTTGAATATCGTCAGTCATTTTTCTTTCCTTTGGCCCTATATCTCAGGCCCAGCATTCTATCGTGGGCAAAATATACTATTACATTTGAGAGCGGGGTGATGAATAGTCTTTGTTCTTGCTTTCAGCAAGGAATAACGGAAAAGGCCCTGACTTAGTGTCAGGGCCTTTCAAGATCGATTTTGCAAAAACGGGGGTTAACTTTTTGTTTCTGCAGGCGTGCGTCCCAAAGGAACACCAGCTTTTTTCATAATCACAGCTTGCTGAATAATGGAAAGCAGGTTGTTCCATGTCCAGTAAATCACAAGTCCGGCTGGGAATGTTCCGAGAAGGAAAGTGAAGAACAGTGGCATAAACAGGAACACTTTTGCCTGTACAGGATCTGTTGGTTGTGGGTTTAGCTGTTGCTGTAAGAACATGGAAATACCCATGAGCACAGGCCAGATACCGATATTCAGGAAGGCAATCAGCGTATCTGCTTCTGGAATTCCCCATGGCAACAGGCCAAAGCCGTTCACAAGCGAGGTTGGATCTGGAACAGACAGATCATGAATCCAGCCGTAGAATGGTGCCTGACGCATCTCCAGAGTTACAAAGAGAACTTTGTAGAGAGAGAAGAAGATCGGGATCTGGATAACGATGGGCAAACACCCAGCCATCGGATTGACCTTCTCTTGCTTGTAGAGGGTCATCATTTCCTGATTTAATTTCTGGCGATCATCGCCAAACTTTTCACGTAGAGTAACCAACTTAGGTTGTAGCTTACGCATTTTCGCCATGGAAACATAAGACTTGTTTGCCAAGGGGAAAAGGAAAAGCTTGATGATAACTGTCAGAGCCATAATAGACAGACCAACATTGCCGATAATGCTTGTTAGCCAGTGAAGGGCGTAGAAGAAAGGCTTGGTGATGTAGTAAAACCAACCAAAATCCACAGCAAGATCAAGATCTTGAATGCCGAGGTCATCAGTGTACTGATCAATTAAAGGAACTTCCTTGGCTCCAGCAAAGAGATTACTGCTGAATTCAAGTGTTCCGCCAGCAGGGACAGCTTCTACATTGTAAAAATAGTCAGTCTGATAACGATCAGGACCGTTCTTGCCACTGTAAATAAACCGTGTGCTGATTTCTTTGCTTTGATCGGGGATCAGGGCTGTAAGCCAGTATTTATCTGTGATGCCAAGCCATCCGCCTGTGCTCGGCAAAGTAACGTTACCATCTTCTTTCAGATCCGAATAATCGACTTCTGTCAGGCTTCCGCCTAGAACACCGATTGGACCTTCGTGGAGAATATAGTATCCCAGAGTTTCTGGTGTATTTGTTCGCGAAACAAGGCTGTAGGGAGCTAAATCAACGATGTCGTTTGATGTGTTTACGACACGTTGTTTGATGCTGATCATGTAGCCGTCGTCAATGGAAAGCTCTCGCTCAAACTTTAGCCCTGAACCATTGTTCCATGTCAGGATAACTGGGTTTACTGGTGTCAGACTTGTGTTTGTTGTCGTCCAGGTTGTTTTGTTGTCTGGAACGGCAAGATTTCTGTCGGAAGAAATCCACCCGAAATCCGCGTAATAAGGATTCTTTGTCTGTGCTGGCGAGAGAAGAACAACGTTCGGGCTGTCTTCTTCAAGACTTGTTTGGTAGTTTTTGAGAACCAAATCATCAATCCGACCACCTGTGAGGGAAATACTACCCTCAACAGTTGGTGTGTCTATTGTGATCCGCTTTGCATCTGCCAAAGCTTCTTCTCTTGGACGGCCTTCGATGAGTTTCAAAAGGTTATTCGTTCCACCTGGTACTTCGGGGATAGAGCTATCAGAAGCGATGTTTGCTTGTGATTGTTGCTGCTGTTGTGCAGCTTCTCTGGCAGCAATTTGCTCAGGGCTTGGCGGGAAGAAGTATTCTTGTGCAAAGGTCCAGCCAAAAAGAATGACGGCGGACAAGACGACAGCAAGAAGAATATTACGTTGATCTTCGTTTTGCATCAGTGATCGGCTCAACGGTTGTTCGTGACATGACAATCATCGCAATGATTGCTGTCAGATGGTTCTGGTACAGGATCATAACCGTAACCACCCCAAGGATGGCAACGAGAAAGACGTTTCAGGGCTAACCAACCACCCCGTAATGCGCCATGCGTGACAATTGCCTCGCTTGCATATTCAGAGCATGTGGGATGGTAACGGCAGCTTGCGGGAGTATAGGGAGAGATTCCGTATTGGTACAGCTTTACGAACCCTAAAAGGAGTGCACGTAATATTTTCAATACTGTGTCCTCTCGTTAATCGGGTATCAGCTCTGTGGTCTTTGGGGACCTGATGCTTTCTTTCGATCTGTTTTAACCCGTTGTAGGGATATCTTTAGATCGTTTTTAAGATCATCATATGGGCGAAACAATGTTGTTTTTCGTCCGATCAGAACGTAATCGTGTTCAGCTTTCCCATATTCGGAAAGTATTTCTGCTGCAGCGGCACGTAAACGACGTTTCACCCGGTTTCTGATTACAGCATTACCAACTTTCTTGGTAACCGTGAAACCAATGCGAATAGCGCCAGACCTATAAAGCTCTTCTGAGTTAGAAGAGCTTTCAGGTTGACGCCGCATGGCTTGAAGAATCAAGCCGGGTGTGACCCATTTATTATGCGTCGCTGCTACCCGAAGAAATTCGGATCGCCTTTTGAGCTTTCCGACCTCGAGCATCATAGTCTTAAGCGGATAGACGCTTACGACCTCTTGAGCGACGGTTAGCTAGGACGCGGCGACCGCCGACGGTAGCTTTACGGGCGCGAAAGCCATGGCGGCGTTTACGAACCAATACGCTCGGCTGAAAAGTGCGCTTCACTGTAATTCTCCGTTATCCGGAAGGTTATTGAAAATAGTGGTCGGTGTATAAGCGGGCACTGAGCATCTGTCAACGCCTGTCAGTCAGATTCAATGGATTCCCTCAAAAAACAAAAACTTTTTCCTGAATTATGTCTGGGAAACACTGTGAACGAAGACTGTTGCTAACCACCGTTGAGCAGGTTCTATCAATGTTTTAAGGTAATTCACAGTACTTTTTATCGTTCTAAAGATAAAAGTAGGAAGTTTCGTTCTAAACTTGGGGTTTAGCTGCTCTCGTTTGATCACATCCCTGTGTGAATGGCTTGATAGGCTTGTATTTTGAGTTATTACATCAAAAATGTATTCCCATGATAGATACCGATACCAGTATGACTGAAACAAACGATGATAATAAACAACGGGCTTCTTTGCTCAAACGTATCCTGCCATTACTTATACTCGTGGCGGGATTGGTTATCGTTTATGCATTAGGATGGCACCAATATCTCAGTTTCGATGCGCTGAAAGAGAATAGAGAAGCGCTGAATGGATTCGTTCAAGAGCGTACTTTTGTTGCTATTGTTTCTTTTGTTGTTGTTTATACCATCGCTATTGCGTTTTCGATTCCCGGCGGTTCATTTCTTACCATCGCAGGGGGATTTCTTTTTGGAACATGGTTTGGCGGTACCTATGCGGTTGTTGCTGCCACTATTGGTTCTACCCTGGTGTTTCTTGCCGCAAAGACGGCATTTCGGGATATCCTCCGCGAGAAAGCGCAGGGGTATCTGAAAAAAATGGAACAAGGTTTTCATGAAAATGAATTGAATTATTTGCTAATCCTTAGGCTGGTTCCTCTTTTTCCTTTTTGGTTGGTAAACCTCGTTCCAGCATTTGTGGGTGTTTCGCTTCGAAACTATGTTGTCGCAACATTCATTGGCATTATTCCTGGAACCTTTGTTTACGCGTCTGTCGGTAATGGTTTGGATTCTTTGTTCCGTAGCGGCGGTACCCCTGATTTAGGCATTATTCTGAAACCAGAAATACTACTTCCTATACTGGGGCTTGCGTTACTGTCGTTCATTCCCGTCCTTTATAAAGAAATCGGCAAGAATAACAGACTTAATCTCCGCTTATCCATGGGGAATACCATAATTAAAACAGATATCTGCGTAATTGGTGGAGGGTCAGCTGGCTTGTCTATCGCTGCTGGTGCTGTTCAGATGGGCGCTGATACCGTTCTTGTCGAGGCGGGTAAAATGGGTGGGGATTGTCTTAATTACGGCTGTATTCCCTCTAAGTCATTGCTCACAGCAGGGAAAATAGCGCGTAGTTGGAAGAAATCACCTGAATTTGGTGTGAGCTATGATCCGCCAGAAGTGAATTTTCAAAAAGTCCATGATCATGTGAAAGCTGTGATTGCTGGTATTGAACCCCATGATTCTGTCGAACGTTTTGAATCGTTAGGTGTTAATGTTGTTCAAGCGTCGGGTCAGTTCATTGATGCGAAAACATTGAAGGCTGGCGATACGATAATTCAGGCGCGACGTTTTGTTATTGCGACGGGATCTCGTGCAATGGTTCCGCCAATCAAAGGCATTGAAGAGGTCCCGTTTCTGACCAACGAATCTGTTTTTGATCTGACGGATTTACCAAAAAAAATCATTATTGTTGGTGGCGGCCCAATTGGGTGCGAGCTGGGGCAGGCTTTCCACAATTTGGGAAGTGAGGTCTCTATTGTTGAGATGGCAAGTATAATGCCAAAAGACGATCCCGATCTGGTATCTGTTATTCGTGATCGCTTAGCCGGTGATGGGATCTCTCTCTTGGAAAAGACGAAAGTTCTTTCCGCGAGTAAAAGTCCTGATGGTGTGAGCCTTCGTGTTGAGGCCGACGGTGAAGAGCGTGAAATTAACGGTACACACCTTTTGTTGGCAGCGGGACGTATTCCCAATCTTGAAAAGCTTAACCTTGAATCTGCTGGCGTCAAATATGAACGACAGGGTATCACTGTTGATAAAGGCCTTCGAACTTCTAACCGTAAGATTTATGCGGCCGGGGATGTAACTGGTGGCTATCAGTTTACGCACATGGCGGCCTATGATGCGGGTATTATTATTCGAAGCGCCTTGTTTCGGTTACCGGCAAAGGTCTCATACAATGCTGTGCCGTGGGTAACCTATACAGACCCCGAGTTGGCGCAAGTTGGTCTATCTGAGGCTGATGTAAAAAAGCAGGGCGTTCAGCACAAAATTCTTAACTGGTCTTTCGCGGATAATGATCGTGCTCGGGCGGAACGTCGAACCGAAGGAAAGATCAAGGTGATCACGAGCCAGAAAGGTAAAATTCTGGGGGCGTCTATTGTTGGAATTCAGGCCGGTGAATTGATACTGCCTTGGGGACTTGCCTTGTCCAAAGGCTTGAAAATCGGCGACATGGCAAATGTGATTGCCCCCTATCCAACGCTTTCTGAAGTCAGTAAACGTGTGGCGGGCAGCTACTATACAGAATCGTTGTTTAGTGATCGTGTGAAGAAGATTGTTCGTTTTCTTGCCAAGTTTGGATAAGCTTCACTTAATCTTTGAAAATGAAATAGTGAGCTCATGGCCGGAAAAATTCAACTGCCACCCTTTATCACCAGTTTGTCAGCGAAGCTATTGGTGCTGACGGCTATCTTTGTGTTGTTGGCAGAAATTCTGATCTTTGCGCCTTCCATAGCTCGGTTCCGGTTTGTCTATCTTCAAGAACATCTCGCGGATGCCCACCTAGCCATACTTGCTCTAGATGCAACCGATGACATGATGGTGAGTGAAGACCTTGAAAAAGAGCTTCTGAGCCACGTGAATGCTTTGGCAGTTGCCCTGCAAAGGCCCGGGCAGGGCAAGCTGAAGCTTATGAGTAGTGCAGAGGTCGAAATTGATGAGACTTACGACTTGAGAGAGGAAAGTTTCTTTGGCCTGATAAAGGATGCTTTTGTTGCTCTTGGTCAAACACGGCATCGTATTCTTAGAATCGTCGGTCCTTCGCCAAAAAATGACGAGGTTCTTGTTGAGGTGGTAATGAGCGAAACACCTATGCGTTGGGATATGTATGAATATTCTTGGCGGATTCTGGCGCTTTCTTTGGGGATTGCGTTGATGACGGCGGCGCTTGTTTTTATCAGTCTACATTGGTTAATGGTCCAGCCTTTACGACGGATCACACGCAGTATGATTAAATTCATAGATGCCCCAGAAGATGCTACTCGTATCATCAGGCCATCCTCTCGAACTGATGAAGTCGGGATCGCTGAATCCGAACTGGCATCAATGCAGGTTTCGTTACAATCCTCTTTGGGGCAGAAAACCCGGCTGGCGGCGATAGGCACTGCTGCGGCCAAGATTAACCATGACCTGCGAAATGGGCTGGCTACGGCTCGGTTGATTTCTGATCGTTTAAACCGAAGCGAAGACCCCGAGGTTCGAGAGGTGGCGCCTGTTTTACTGGCGGCGATTGACCGAGCTGTTCATATCTGTGGACAGATGCTTAACTTTTCCAAAGAAGGTACACCACAGCTCGATATTATGGACTTTGATCTTCACGAACTGGCTGGTGAGGTCGCGGATACGCTTCAAGTCGCCGAATCTGTTGATATCACTGTCCAGAATCATATACCGCCGGGCACGAATGTTTCAGGTGACTGGGAGCAGCTTTACAGGGTTTTTGAAAACCTTGCTCGAAATGCAGAACAAGCTGGTGCCAAGACCGCAGAGATTCGACTGCAAACCGAGCTGGATTGTTTGATTGTCTCAATCGCTGATGATGGGCCGGGAATCCCGCCGGAAACCCGATCAAACCTTTTTAAACCGTTTAAAGGTTCGACACGTAAAAACGGGTCTGGCTTGGGGCTCGCAATAACCCGGGATTTAATGCGGGCACACGGCGGGGATATCTGGCTAGATGTTTCCGAACTTGGCGGGGCTTGCTTCTGTTTAGAGCTCCCGATCAAGTCCAGTGTGTCGAACTCTAAGTCACAGTTGTTTGGTTAATTTACAGCTTTCAAAACTCAATATTCATAAGAAATTTATTGTCGCCAAATTGCTCGATAACTTTCCATCCCATAGCGCGGTAAATTTCTGGAGTCAGGGTATAAAGAAATAATTGTTTTTCTTCCCGATCACGTGCGACCTCTTCAACGAATGCGACTAGCTTTCGAGCAACACCTTTACGTCGATGGGCAGGAGCGACATACAGAGCTGCCAATCATGGACGGTAATTCTTATAATCTTCGTGATCGTTTTCAATTAAGAGAGCCGTCCCGATAGGCTTGTTCTTGGATTACGCGACAAAAGTTTGCTCAGGATTAGCGTCCTCTGTCATTCGTTGATAACTTTTGAGAACGTTTTCTTTTGCCCAGCCGTAACTCTTTCCCCAAGTTATGTATTCCCAATCAACGCAGATTTCGATGCAATCAGGATGATTGCGAAGGAAATCTACGTTGATTATCATGAGGGCTAGTCCAGTGTGTAGAGTTGAAGTTTTAGGTACTCAGATTCGGGTAAGAATGGATGTACGGGATGGTCTGGTCCTGCCCCCCGGGTGAAGAGCAGGCGGGATTTTCTGGTTGCATCCAAAAGACCTTTGCGAGTCTGATCTGCAAAATTGTCGATATCCATGTGATGAGAACATGATGCCACAACAAGGTAACCACCGGGCTTAACAAGCTTGGCGGCGAGTCTGGCGAGTTTTCTATAACCTTTTGATCCTTGTTGAATATCTTTTTTGCTTTTTACAAAGGCTGGCGGATCAACAATAACGAGATCAAAGCTCTCACCGTCATTTGCCAATTTGGCAAGATGATTAAAGACTTCAGCTTTTACAAAAGTACATTTATCTGCAACGCCGTTTTCTTCGGCAGCTTTGGCAGCCAAATCCAGTGCAGTTTGGCTGCGATCAACTGTTGTGACTGATTTGGCACCTGCTAGTGCGGATTGAACTGTGAAGCCACCAGCAAAGGAGTAACAATCGAGAACATCCGCGTCTTTGGCAAAACGAGCAGCGAGTGTTCTGTTGTCACGTTGATCAAAGAACCAACCAGTTTTTTGGCCTTCTTGAAGTTCAGCAAAGAATGTTGCATCGTGCTCAATGACCTTGATGGGGCCGTCCAGCGCGCCTTTGGCAACCTTGTCATAGCATTCGAGGCCTTCAAGTAAACGCGAAGGTGTGTCATTTCGAAGAACAACGGTTTTGGGATCCAGTACTTGATCCAGAGCGGAAAGCAATGCGGGCAGAAGGTTTTCAATACCTGCAGTATTAACTTGTAGGACTAAAGTATCACCGTAACGATCAATAATCGTCCCCGGAATACCATCTGCTTCAGCGTGAATTAGACGGTAGTAAGGAACACTAAACAAGGTTTCACGTAGCGATAGAGCTTTTCGCAAAATTTCCGCAAAAAAATCTTCGTCAATAATTGTTTTGGCGCTAGAACTAAGCAAGCGAGCAGAGATTAGTGGCTGACGGTTGTATATTGCTGTGCCTAATGGTTGACCATCGTTGGCTTCGATCCTAACGACCGTTCCTGCCGGGATTTGTTTGGTTTCTGCGCTGACCTCAATTTCGTTGGAAAAGACCCACGGATAACCATTCAACAGTCTTTTCTGTGCCTTTGGTCTCAGGCGAATGGTCGGGCGTTGTTTGAGATCGAGAGCAGCGCTCATAATAGTTCTTTCGTTAAGGATGAATTTGACGGCAGTCTAGTGAAATCTGCGGCCCCTGCAAGCTTAGGCTTGCAGGTTAGTATAACGAAGAAAAAAGGAGAGGGCGAATTGTTGCGGTGCAATAAGTGCTTTGTTAGGATTTTCTCTAAAGCTGTTTGTATCGTGATTGGCGTTTGTTTATAACGGCGCGCAAGTATTTCGTTTCAAGATAATGCTCCCTTATCAGGGGTTAATAGGAAAAGTAATGCGTATTGTAAAATCCAAACGGGATCTTCGCGCCCTTGTTTCCGGCTGGAAGGCTGATAAACAAGAAGTTGGCGTGGTGATGACCATGGGAGCATTGCACGAGGGGCATCTATCGCTTGTGGGCGCCGCCAAGACAGATAATGATCGCGTTATTGCTACTATTTTTGTTAATCCCAAGCAGTTCGATAATAAGGCTGATCTGGATACCTATCCGGTGGATACTGATGCGGATCTGAAAAAGCTTGAGGACGCAGGTGTAGATCTTGTTTACCTCCCCCAAGCAGATGAGGTTTATCCAAAAGGATACAGTACCACTGTTGCCGTGGGGACGATGCAGGATTGCCTTTGCGGGGCAACACGCCCTGGGCATATGGACGGGGTTACAACAGTTGTTTCCAAGCTGCTCATTCAAACGTCGCCGGATCGAGCCTATTTTGGACAAAAAGATTTTCAGCAGTATCTATTGATCCAGCGTGTCGCCAGTGACCTCGACTTGGATGTCGATGTTATCGGGGTCCCGACAGTTCGCGAAGGTGATCATCTTGCTTTGTCTTCCCGAAATCGTCGGCTATCAGCAGACCAACGTGCCATTGCACCGACTTTATATAAGGTGGAAAGCACGATTGCAGATTTGATTCGTCAAGGCGAAGCCATTGATCACGTCTTGGAATGGGGGCGAAAAGTTATTCTGGATAGCGGATTTGATCGAATCGACTACCTTGAGGTTCGATCAGAAGAAGATCTTGAGCTTTTCAGTGATGTTGCTGATCGGGATAATTTGTTAAGTGGGCGTATTTTTGTTGCTGCCTGGCTTGGCAATACCCGGCTGATTGATAACTATCCAATCAGCCGGTAGAGCCGAATACTTTACGACGTTTAGTTAGTCGTATTTACCCTGAACCAATGGTGGGACAGTTTGTAGGGCAAGGTCCCAAGGGAAGTAAATCCAAGTATCTTGGCTGACTTCTGTAATGAAACTGTCAACGATATCGCGGCCAGCTGGTTTGGCGTAGAGTGTTGCGAAGTGAGCATCTGGCATCATCTCACGCACGGCGCGAGCTGTCTTTCCTGTGTCTACCAAATCGTCAACAATCAGCCAGCCTTTACTTTCTTTTGGTGACTCTTTGAGAACTTTGAGCTCACCTTGTTTGTTCTCGCTGGAATAGCTAACGATACAAACGGTGTCGATAAGGCGGATATCCAGTTCGCGCGCGATAATAGCAGCAGGTACCAGGCCACCACGTGTAACAGCAAGAATCCCTTCAAAAGGACCCTCGTTCATCAGGCGCCATGACAAGGCCTTGGCATCACGATGTAATTGTTCCCAAGATACGGGAAAAGTTTTTGGTTGTTCGGACACGGTTTTCGACTCCAATTTTAAATGATGCCGGAATAAAGCAGAACTGGCGAAAAATCTCAACCTTTAGAAGGGCAAACCTTGCCTGCCCTGATTGCAACGCTATAAATTTAGTTTAGCAGGGGTGCTGCGATGGATGAAAGAGAGCTTATGGCAAGGATGGAAAAAGCAATTGTTCGAAGCTTTTCAGGAGAAAACGCGTGGCCGAGTTTAACGCCTAAGTGTGAGCCCAGCGCGATCAATGGAGAAAAAGCAAGGCCGTAAAGCATAGGTGAAAAGACGCTATCACCCAGAACGAAGTACAGAACGACTGCATTTATCGGCGCTGAGGCAAGAAAGCTGGCAAAAAGAAAACTTCTTATCTGTCCGTTTGTCCATTTGTGGGCCATGACCCACAAAACAATCGGTGGGCCTCCAACAGCAATTAGTCCTGCTGTGTAGCCGCTGGCCCCAAATGCAATAAATGTCCAGAAGGGATGAAGCTTTTCTCGGGGGTGGGGCCTGACGATAAGCTGTAGAACCACAATTCCAAGAATGAGAAGGCCGACCAGTTGTTCAATTTGGTCTTTGTCTATGGTTGTGGTGATGTACCCAAGAGAAAGAATACCCAAAGGCAATGTGATGTACCTGATCACAGATCCTTTTATCAAAGGCTCATACTGGATGTGCTTATGTAGCTTGTATACCCCGACAAGAAGCTGAGCGAGGCCGGCAGTTAAAAGTAGTGGTACAATTGCGGTTAGTTCGATGCCGAGCAAGGTCAGGAAGGTTAAGGCAATTAGCCCAAAGGCAAAACCGACGGCCCCTTGAACCAAACTGGATATAAATAGAATAAAAGCGATGATGGGTATTAGGTCCGCTGACAAGGGGAGATCCAAGCTAAAAAATGAGTGAGGTGACAGAGCATGCTCTGAAGTATTTTTGCGAACGGGTCAATAGACTATAGGGGGTAAGAGATGAGCGTTTATGGAGGGGCTTGTATTGTTCTATGTTGTTCTCGCTCGGAAGATATTTCGAGACACAAAAAAAGCGGTATCAAAAATGATACCGCTTTTTTATAATTATTTAGATCCTGTTACCGTAAGTAAACATGAACCTCTGGAACCTGAGCGCCCGGATTACTGGTTGATGATAGCGATACGTGAGAGGCTGGTAAACCAAGCTTCGTCAATGAGCGCATAACATCTTCACCGTATTTGCGGGATTTGCTCGTTGCCAAGGCAACTTGAGCTGAATTCCCACGAGCTGGGGCAACCGTTACCAAGTCAAAAGCTGAACTCGGGCGACGATCCAATGCGCGACTAACGGCAGTGAAAAGTGCTTGTTCGTAATTCACATTTGGCTGATCAAAACGAATGATTGCCAAAGGTGGTTGACGTCCGACAAGGCCAGCAGTCCCGCCTGGTGGTGGAGGTACAGGAAGACCAAAAGTTCTGCTGCCAAGGTTGCCACCGATAAACTCACCGTTATCAACTGCAACCTGAAGGGCAGTCAGATTTGTACGTTCAGCAGAGAAGTAGTTCTGTGTACGCGCAATATCTTCGGTCAATTCATTCATCAGGCGGTCAAGAATAACAACCGTCTGGTTGGCTTCGTCTTCCAGAACAGCGAGCTGTCTGTGATCTTCATCCAAAGCACCACGTAATTCATACGTCGACTTTGCTGAATCCAGAACGAAGGCGGCAAGGGCAGAAGTTGATCCTGCTTCGTTGGAAAGGCTGTTTAAATTGGTGATACTCGCACCAACAGCTTCCAGTTCTTGCTGTGCTTTGTTCCAGCCGTTCACCATCTGTGGGTTACCGGGCGTGGTCCCAACCTGAAGACGCGTATTCATCGCAGCAATAATGGAATGGTAAGTTCCGGCACTACCGCGTGCGTTGTTACGCTGTGTCTGTAAGTTGTTATTATGATGTATCAAACGAGCTTGAAGCCTCGAAAGATCACCGCGTAGCTCTTCAACCTTTTTGCCAACATGCGTTCCTGTTGGTTGTCCCGGCGTTACCCCCGGAGATTCAAAAATGGTTGAGCCCAGCAAAGGCAAGCCAGAGATGTTATCGGTTACAACTGTATCAGGAACGACAGGTGCCTCTGCAGCAGTCGTCGTTGCATCTTCTACAGTTTCTTCCCCGACAATAGAAGGCCACAAGGCTTCTTCGGTAAAAGAACAACCATTTAATAACATCACCGCAGCCAAAGCTGTAACGGTATTACGCAAAACAGAGGATTTAATGGATCCCATTGACAAGTCCGCACTGTTGATTGTGATCAGCCAAATATATCATCTCTCAAATCTAGTATTATTACTATAATTGATACGGGAAAAACGCCCGAAAAGATACACGAGTTGACCAACCCCCCAAAATACTTAGGCCAGATACTACTTGAAGGGAGTCTCAGGGACAAGAGTTTTCCCACCAACTAATTGATAGTTAGGCATGAGATTAAAAAAAAATACGAATCTGCGATTTAGGGCTTGCATCCTTACAGAAGCAAGAGTAACTTCCGCCTCGTTTTCAGGGATCTACTCTGGAGACGCTTTGAAACGCACCCGTAGCTCAATTGGATAGAGCACTTGACTACGAATCAAGAGGTTTCAGGTTCGAGTCCTGACGGGTGCGCCATTCTGATAAAGCTCGGCCTAAAGCCGGGCTTTTTTCTTGTCCGATTTCTGCGTCCTGTTTCGGTTTTTGTTTTTTGTGAATCCGTTGGCGCACTTCTCCTAAATAAAAATTATTGTTTGCTTATGTGTATCGCTGCTTTTGTTTGTCGCTGGCTTCGGGCTATAAGTTTGTCATCTCACAATAAGGCGGATAATTCTGCTATTATTTTGTAAAAGACAGCTTTGGAATATTTGCGAGGGTATTTTGTCCGCCTACGATTTGTCAGGATTGAATGTGATGGTTGTTGATGATAGTGCGCATATGCTGCGTATTGTTAAGACAATTTTCACTGCAATGGGAATCTTTGATGTTCAATATATTCGCGATGTCGAAGCTGCTAGGGTAGAGCTGAAGTTTAAAAAGCCTGATATTATTATTACGGACTGGGAAATGGAGCCTGTGGATGGTTTGGAATTTACCCGGGGCCTCAGAAAAGAAGGCGGTTTTTTTAGTCGTGTTCCGATAATTCTTTTGACGGGACATACTGAATACGATCGAGTGATGGAGGCCATCCAGTCAGGCGTTAGTGACGTTTTGGCAAAGCCTGTTTCTATTGAAATCTTTCACCGTCGCCTGTGCCGTATTATTGATATTTCGTCCATGTCTGTCGCGGATAATTCTGAAGATGATGAGTATTTGGAAATCGGGTAACGTATAGGGCGCTTTTTTAGCGAGCGACTTCACTATCAAGTCTTTGTTCTTTTCATTAGTTTATACCGTCAAACTTTAGGTGAGGCCTTTAATGAGTGCAGAGCATTTTTGGAAAGACAAACGGGTTCTTGTAACTGGCGGCGCTGGTTTTATTGGTGCAGAGATTGTTCGACAGTTAAGCCGTTTAGATGCCGACAAAATTATTGTTCTGGATAAGTTGACCTATGCCGCTGATCTTAGGCGGTTAGATGGCTTTCAGAAATATTTTTCTGTCAACAAAGTTGCTCTTGAAGATAATGAAGCGGTCAGAAGTACTTTCAAAGATGCCCAGCCAGACATTGTGATCCATGCAGCAGCTGAAAGCCATGTTGATCGATCAATTGACGGACCAGGTGATTTTATAAGCAGTAATATTGTCGGAACTTTTAATTTACTGCAGAATACCCTAAATTTTTGGAAGGAAAAGGGAGCCCCCGCGCAATTTCGATTCCTGCATATCTCTACTGATGAAGTTTACGGTTCTCTTGGGGCAAGTGGCTTTTTCAATGAAGAGAGTTCCTACGATCCCCGGTCACCCTATTCAGCATCGAAAGCGGCCTCAGATCATATCGTAAAAGCTTGGTGGCATACTTATGGTCTGCCAGCAATGATTACGAACTGTGGTAATAATTATGGTCCATGGCAGTTTCCCGAAAAGCTTATTCCCTTAATGATTGCGAACGCGATTGATGGGAAAGCTTTGCCGCTTTATGGGGATGGAAGCCAAGTGAGAGAGTGGATACATGTGTCAGATCATGTCCAAGCTCTTCTTCTAACCCTGGAAAAGGGAGATGTTGGTGAAACATATCTCATTGGGTCTGGAGAGGAGCGCACAAACTGTTCGGTTGTCGAAGGGGTCTGTGACCATATGAATCAATGTTATCCGGCCAGAGAGAATTTTTCTGATTTGATTGTAAATGTTCAGGATCGTCCGGGGCACGATAAACGGTATGCTCTAGATGTCTCGAAGTTTAAGTCTAAAACAGATTGGTCGCCAAAAGTTAGCTTTGAACAAGGACTTGTTGATACTGTTGATTGGTATCTTGAAAACCAATCTTGGTGGCGCGAGATCCAAACCGAAAAGTATAATCAAGAAAGGCTAGGGGTTCTTTAGGAATAGAGCTTTCGTCAGTAACCCGATGAATTCTAGATATTGATAAGCCCGGTTAATGTATCTGAGGCATTTGACTCGATTTGATGTTCTGGCTTGTTTGTGATTCAGGCTGTTTCAGGATCAGTCAGTGATTGCTCTGATAATACCCTGCAAAGCATACTTAAAGCGTCCTGATGTTTTTCATTTTTGATATTGGTGAAGTTCCGCGCGAGATCCAAACACATTCGTTGACGTTCGCTCACGGTACCTTGAGTGTCATGAAGCCCTTCGTAAAAGAAACTTATCTCTACCCCCAGGGCTTGTGAGATTTCATACAAACGACCAGCAGAAACCCTGTTTATGCCGCGTTCATACTTATGAGCTTGTTGGTAAGTTACCCCGATTAAATCGGCTAGTTGCTGTTGAGTTAGGCCCAGCATAGTTCTGCGTTCACGTATTTTCTGACCTACATGGTTCTCAATACGGTATGTGTCGGAAGGTTTTTTTGTTGCACGAGTCACGAAATTTACTCACTTAATACGGATGCTTACATAGCAAAGTGTTTACATTATTTTTAGTGTGAAATAGACCGTTTGAGGGTGAGTTTCAATAGAAATTGTATAAAATGTTTTGAAAATTATATTTTGTACTTAGGCGGTGTGTGTATTAACTTTTTATTAACCAATATCGAGTGTGTATTCCATGGTAGATATTAAAAGAAATAGTTTTTGTATTTTCGCTTATTTTGAAACTTGATTTGGATATTTAATTTGTTCTAGACACTTTGCTTAATATTTTGTTCTCAAAGCGAAAATAAGTTTCTTGCAACTGAATTGATAAAGCCTTTATACAAAACCCATTATTTATTTATTGCGATTAATTATGAACTGGATTCAGTATTCGTTAATGACTTAATCGCTATTATTCATTTGAATTTAACGTGAATATCAGTGTCTTGTGCGGGTATTTATAGTTGTCCATCTTCAGGTAGGAGTAGACAGACCGTGCTCCGGTCCGCTCGTGATAATAATATAGATCTTTCTCTTCTGGACCAGATGACAACCGCATTGGAGTCATCAGGCGATGTCATGTACGAATGGGACTTGGCAACAGATAGCCTTATGTGGTTGGGCAGAGCTGCGTCTCTTTTTGGTTTGGATGATAATTTGATCCCAGCCACAGGTGAAACCTTTCACAATCGTATTAACCCCGAAGATCTTCCAGCAAGAATGCGTAATTTAACAGATCATTTTTCTGGTGAGGCCCTCTACGATTGCGAATATCGCATTCGGGATGGCGCGGGTAATTTTCAATGGGTCCACGATAGAGGGTCGGTTGATGTTTCGACCACAGGGGCACCAACAAGGTTGACTGGCGTGCTACGCCCCGTAACCGTCAAGAAACAGGCAGAGGCAAGGCTTGAATATCTTGCCAGCTACGATGAGCTTTCTGGGCATTTTAATAAGTTGAGGTTAAGGGAATCTCTGGATTTCTCTCTTGAGCAGGCTATCCGATACAGTAATGTGGGCACTTTCTTGGCCGTTGGTGTCGATCATCTCGGTATGATTAACACCGCTTATGGCTTTGAAGCGGGTGATGCCGTTTTGGTCGAGGTTGGTGAACGCCTGGATAAAAGCATTCGGGGGGCTGATATTGTTGGTCGCCTTGGGGGCGATCGATTCGGTGTAATCATGAGTGTCGCTTCGCATGAGGAAGCAGACACCATTGCTGATCGCATTTTACAAACCGTTCGTGAAATACCGTTTGAGATAAACAATGAACGTATTTACGTGACGGTCTCTGTTGGTTTTGTCGACTTTCCTGAACAGACAAAAACCAGTTTTGATGCTTTTGCAAAAGCTGAAAGCGCTTTGTTGGACGCAAAGTCAAATGGCCGTGATTGTGTTAAGCCTTACAAGTTAACTGTAGAGCAGTGTGAAAACTATCGAACCAGTATGATCATTGGTGAGGAAGTCAAGCTAGCCCTGAAAGAAGACAGGATTGCCTTGGCTTATCAGCCGATTGTCGATTCTGAAAGTCATGAGCTTATTTTGGTTGAAGCTCTTTTGCGCATGTTTGATCGCGATGGAAAGACCGTTCCGGCAGGGCGGTTCATACCTGTTGTCGAACAGTTGGGCATGATGCGGGTTATTGATCGTAGAGTTTTGGAGTTGGCCTTAGAGGACTTGGTCCGGTATCCGAACATTACGATGTCCTTGAATATATCTGGGCTGACAGCATCAGATCGCAGCTGGCTGAGGGCGTTGTCTTCGCGTGTGAAGTCGAGGCCAGATATTGCCAGTCGGTTGATTGTTGAAATCACAGAAACAGCGGCGCTTCATGACTTGGAAGAGTCAGCGCGTTTTGTCTCTGCTGTAAGGCAACTTGGTTGTAAGGTTGCTATTGATGATTTCGGAGCAGGCTATACAACGTTTAGGCATCTTAAAACGCTTACAGTAGATATTATCAAGATAGATGGTTCATTTATTGCTGGTATTCTTGATAATGAGGAAAATCAGATTTTTGTTAGAAATCTTCTGGGTTTAGCCAAAGCGCTAAATCACACAACAATTGCTGAATTTGTTGAAACGGCTGAAGAAGCTGAGTTCCTCTCTCGTGAAGGGATTGACTTGCTTCAGGGTTTTTATTTTGGGAAGCCGGAAATTAAACCTGATTGGCTTATCGAAAATGTTGGGGTTAAAGACGCAATTGTTTTCCCAATATAAGTAACCAGTTCAAAATTTTGTCAATAATAGCTTATTCAAAAGTGGCTCCCGATTTATTGGGAGCCACTTTGTTGTTGGGTTTTTCCTACCTAGTCTGTTGACGCGGCGGTTTTGTTGTCGTGCTGGGAACTATTTTTTTTTGCTTAGGGCGTCGAGTTGTTTTTGCAACTGTTCAACCTGTGTTTTCAGGTCGTCGAACCCACCATTATCAGTCTTAGCAGCGGATTGTTTTTCCTCTGGTTCCTCGGTATTTGGTGTTGAGGACGGTTGCGGGTTCTGAAAGGGGGACAGCATTTGCATGGCGTTTTCAAAAAGAGCCATGTTTTGTTTGTTCATTTCATCCAGATTGCCAAAAGGAAAAATGCCGCCAAAGGTTTCTTGCATTGACTGGCGCATTTTATCCTGATTTTCGGAAAACCCTTCCATCATGTGTTCCAGATATTTGGGAACAACCCATTGCATGGAATCGCCATAAAGGCTGATCAATTGACGCAAGAAGGAAATAGGCAACAAGTTTTGCCCTTTTGCTTCTTCTTCGACAATGATTTGGGTTAGGACGGATCGTGTGATGTCATTTCCAGACTTCGCATCATAGACAACGAACTCTACGTCATCTTTAACCATCTGGCATAGATGATCCAATGTCACATAACTGCTTGTCGCTGTGTTGTACAAACGTCGGTTTGCGTATTTTTTTATAACGATAGTATCGTCATTATTCCCTGATTTTGAGGTCGCCAAGATCCTCGCCTCCAATGCTTATTATGTTTACCAGTTTCTGTTGCTGGCTCATTGCTGTTTGTGCACTGCTTCTTAAATATTGCTGCGCTGCGATGCTCTCTGTCAATGAATTGGATGTAAAAGCCTTAAAAAAAGAGAATTTTTTGTCTGTTTTTCTCATTGCTTGTGCGAATATAGCCATTAGGCAACGCAATACGAATACGTATACTATGGGAGAGGGGCCTTTTTGGACAGGGAAAAAGATATCGATCAGCTTGCTGATGAATATTTGGATCTATGGATCAGCCATCTTTCCAAATTGCAGCTGACTCCATGGCATTTGATGGCGGATATGTCTGCAGATCTCGATCCTGCAACAATTGATCTGTACAGAAAGTGGGAAGCTTTTTACCATAGCACCTATCATCCTGATACAGCAGGAGAGGTAAATCCGCTTTTGTCCGTATTGAGAAAAGATATGGGGCATTCAGAAAGGGCTGGGACGGGTGGAAAGCAATCGCAAGAAAAGTCCAATTCCGCTACCAATGCACATGATGTCGGCGTTGATGACGTTGCAGAGCTCAAAGCTCGGCTTGGGGTTCTTGCAAGGCGAATTGCCGAACTCGAAGCTGGCTCTGGAAATACCGGAGACGATGAAAGCAAGGATAGCAGCTGAAGTATTAGGTGATGACCCTCTAAAACTTTCTACGGCAATTGATGGCGCTATAGCTAGACGTTTTTCTTTTTATCAAGAGGGAATCCAAAAATATCAAAATGCTGAGTTCGTTAACAAACGGAAGGCACTGCCGACAGTCTGGACCAAAGGTTCAGCCTCTCTTTTGAGTTATAGAAAAGAGATCGATGATTATCCTCTTTTTGTTATCCCTTCGTTGGTTAACCGCTATTACATTCTTGATTTACTAAAGGAGAACAGTTTTCTCCGATGGCTGACCAATGAAGGTTGGGGGCCTTACGTAATGGATTGGGGGCATCCTGGCCCGGCCGAGAGCAACTTTGGTCTTGAAGACTATATTGTCCAATATTTATTACCGGCTTTGAAAGAAGTGGAAAAAAGAAGCGGAAAAAAACCGATCGTAATCGGCTATTGTATGGGGGGGACCTTAGCAACCGCTTTGTCCGTTTTGGCTCAACCGTTGGTCAAGTCCCTCGTACTTATCGCGAGCCCATGGGATTTTCACGAAAAAGAAGATCAAAGAGCAATTCAACAAGGGCGTTGGCTTCAAAGTCTTTTACCGTGGATAAATACTGTGGGGCACTTTTCTGGCGAGGGGCTGCAAAGTTTGTTTGCGTCTTTGGATCCGACATTGTCGTTACGGAAATTTTTGAACTTCAGGCAACTTGATGTGGATACGGAGCAAGAAAAAGTCTTTATATCTTTGGAAGACTGGTTGAATGATGGGGTGTCTCTTACACAGAAAGTTGCCTGTGAGTGTCTTCAGGAATGGTATGGTGAAAACCTGACTGAAAAAGGTCATTGGGTAGTTTCGGGTGAGAAGATTGCTTTAAATAAGGTGCGAGTGCCAACCTTGTCTGTTGTGTCTGATAATGACCGGATTGTGCCGAAGGCGTCATCTCTTGCGCTGTCTGCCGGTATTGATCGCAGTACGTTGATTGAAACCCCATTGGGGCACATTGGTATTATGGTTAGTCGCAATGCACAATCAAAAGTCTGGAAGCCAATTGTAGATTGGATGGAACAATTTGGATCATAAAAATGCAATATAATTTCAATATTTGAGGGTATAAATAAATTTTTATGTCACGATAGTGCAATAATGTCTTGATTTTTGATGGCTAGCCTCGTTATGGTTTATGTAATAATTTTGCAGTGCAGCATTGCGCTGGCAATGAATAGGATAAGGTAACTGGTTGTTCAGGGGAATACGAGCTTCTGGTTTTATGGAAATTATTTTTTGAGATACAGCTTTTCTGAAAGGTATCTGTAATGTCTGGTGTTGTTATTGTTGGGGCGGCGAGAACCCCGGTTGGCGCGTTTGGCGGGGGTCTCTCAACGGTTCCTGCCGCGGAACTTGGAACGATTGCTATTCGCGAAGCGCTTGCACGCGCAGGTGTTTCACCTGAAAGTGTCGATGAAGTTATCCTTGGTCAAATTTTGACGGCAGGGGATGGCCAGAATCCTGCTCGTCAAGCCGCGTTGGGCGCTGGTATTCCAAACGAAAAGACTGCCTATATCATTAATCAGATTTGCGGATCAGGGTTGCGGACGGTGGCGTTAGGGTATCAATCCATTGCCTTGGGTGATGCCGATGTCGTCGTTGCTGGCGGTCAAGAGAACATGAGCTTAGCTCCGCATGTCTCGCACATGCGTACGGGAACCAAAATGGGTGATGTCAAACTTGTTGATACGATGATCAAGGACGGATTGTGGTGCGCAATGAATGATTACCACATGGGAAAAACAGCAGAAAATATCGCAACAAAATTTAATATATCCCGTGAAGATCAAGATGCTTTTGCTGCCGGGTCCCAGCAAAAAGCTGCGATTGCGCAGGAAGCTGGATACTTCAAGGATGAGATTGTTCCTGTCACAGTTAAAACCCGACGCAGTGAAGTTGTTGTCGCGACAGACGAACATCCAAAGCCTGATACAACGGCTGAAGGGCTTGCCAAGTTAAGAGCCGCATTTGATCGTGAAGGCACTGTAACGGCAGGAAATGCATCAGGCATTAATGATGGTGCGGCCGCGGTTGTGATGATGTCTGAAAGCAAGGCGCAAGCTGATGGCATTAAGCCGCTGGCGAAAATTGTATCTTGGGCAACGGCTGGTGTGGACCCCGCCATTATGGGGACTGGTCCTATTCCGGCCAGCCGTAAGGCATTAGAAAAAGCCGGGTGGACGATTGACGATGTCGAGTTGGTTGAAGCCAACGAAGCATTTGCTGCGCAAGCCATCGCTGTTAACCGGGAACTTGGCTGGAATGAGGATATTGTGAACGTAAACGGTGGTGCAATTGCTCTGGGACACCCAATTGGGGCTTCAGGTGCGCGTGTCCTTGTGACGCTGCTTCATGAAATGCAGCGACGTGATGTTAAAAAAGGATTAGCGACCCTTTGTATCGGCGGCGGACAGGGAATTGCTCTCTGTGTTGAGCGCGATTAAGAAAATCAGGGAGACTGTTGATGAAACAAAAAATAAAAATATCATCGACAGCAACTCTTTGTGGAAAGGCTGCCTTTGTTCTGGGCGGCCTTTTTTTGTAGATGCCTCGCGATTTTGTCCAAAAATCCTAGGTTAAATTACAGAAATTTAGGGTTCTGCCCTGAGACAGCAAATAACGAAGGGAAATAAAAAATGTCTCGTGTTGCTCTTGTAACCGGAGGTACCAGAGGAATTGGTGCGGCCATTTCAATTGCCTTGAAAAAGGCTGGGTACAGTGTTGCAGCCAGTTATGCTGGAAATGACGAAGCTGCGCAAAAGTTCCGGGATGAAAATAAAATCGCAGTTTTTAAATGGGATGTTGGCGATTTCGATGCCTGCCAAGAAGGCATTGCCCACGTAGTAAAAGAGTTGGGTGCAATAGACGTTCTTGTGAACAATGCGGGTATTACAAGGGACACAACGTTGCATAAAATGGATCAGTCCAAGTGGCAGGCCGTGATAGACACTAATCTCAACTCTCTGTTTAATATGACGCGCGGTGTGATTGATGGCATGCGAGAGCGCAATTATGGGCGCGTTATTAGTATTTCATCGATCAATGGCCAAAAGGGACAGTTTGGCCAAGCAAACTACGCTGCGGCGAAAGCGGGTGTGATTGGGTTTACCAAGTCAGTGGCACAGGAAAATGCAAGTAAGGGCATCACAGCAAATGTTGTCGCGCCGGGGTATATCGGTACAGAAATGGTGCGGGCTGTTCCCGAGGAAATTCTCAATAGCAAAATTATCTCACAGATACCTGTTGGACGGTTGGGAGAGCCAGAAGAAGTGGCGGATTGTGTTGTCTTTCTGGCATCCGAAAAGTCTGGCTTTGTGACGGGTTCTACCTTGAGTGTGAATGGCGGCCAGTATATGGACTAAGCGTAATTGAGACGCGATTTCTTAAGAAAACCAAGAATGCTTGGTTCATGATTGAAACCCTGTTACCTCAGCCCTCTACTGAGATAACAGGGTTTTCTTTTATCTGTCTTGATTGTGCCATAAGCCACAGGTAATTCTCTGGAATATTAGAACTTTATTAGAAGTGATAAGAGATCTATGACGATTTTTCCTGAACTTATTATTTTCGATTGTGATGGTGTCTTGGTTGATAGTGAAGCGCTGGCGGCTCGAATTGTATCGCAGACACTTGCCAATTATAACATTATGTTAGGCCCACAAGATGTTGCCAATCAATTCGCAGGATATACCGATGACGCCATAAGGGATCATTTCAATAAAATCTCTGACGCGAAATTACCGGAAGACTTTGCGCAGATTGTTGAACGCGCAACGATTGATCAGATGGCAGATGAACTTGTAACACTTCCCTTTATCAAAGAAACACTTTCAACACTTGAATACCCCTTTTGCGTCGCCTCTAACAGTAGAACTGATCGGCTGAATAGTGCGCTCGATGAAACCGGATTGGGAAATTTTTTCGTCAAAGAAAGGCGATTCAGCTCTTCTATGGTCAAACACCCAAAGCCTGCACCTGATTTACATCTGATGGCTTGTGAAATGATGAAGGTTAAGCCAGAACAGGCTTTGATTATCGAAGATACGGTTACTGGTGTTACGGGGGCCAAGAATGCGGAAATAGCTGTTCTTGGTTTTGTCGGAGCAGAACATATTGTGGACAAAGAAGGTCAAGGGCAAAAGCTGATAGAAGCTGGCGCCTATGCTGTTTTTGACGATATGCGCCAGCTTTCAGTGATGTTAAAGGATTATGCTGTTGCGTAATAACTTTTCTTTTGATTGTCTGGGTTAGCATGATTCCCCTGGCGTCCAATCGGGCGGAGCTAGCTCAAACCCATCAAAATCAAAAGCCGGTGCGACGGTACAGCCGACAAGTACCCATCCCTGATCCGCACAGGCTGCTTGCCAGTGGTCTTTAGGAATGATGTGTTGTGGTGTTTGTCCTGCAATAACATCGGGCCCTAAAGTAACGGTCGTTTCAGTTTTCTCGTCATGAGACTTCAAAGTAAGGGCGCTACCCGCGTACCAATGCCACATTTCGACAGCATCTACTTTGTGCCAATGAGAGCTTTGGCCCTTTTCCAGTAAAAAGAAAATTGCAGTTTGGTCCCCTCTGCCGCCATCAGAAGGCTGGTGGCGATAGGTTTCTTTGTACCACCCCCCTTCTGGGTGAGGTTGAAGATCAAGATGTTTGATTATTTCTTGTGCAGAGTAGCTCTTCATATTTTTATGAGCCTGTCGGCGGGGATGTTTTTACAAAGGAGGAGCGCTCTGAAGCTTGCTTGAACCAGCCAGAGAGATTTGGGTGGCTTGCACGCCAGTCTTCATCTGCATATCTGAAATCAAGATAAGCCAGTGCACAGGCGAGACTTATTTCTGCGAGGCCAAAATTTTCGCCAAGAGTTTTGTCTATAACGGCTTGCTCAAATACATCCAATGTGGTGTCGATTTTGAATTTTTGGGCTTCGTGCACAGAATCAAGTTGATGTTCGCTTGGGCGTTGACGTCGCTCCATTGTTCTCAATAGGCTGGCATCCATAATGCCATCTGCTAGAGCATGGAAATTCAGGGCTTTCCAGCGAGCATCGCCCGATGCTGGAATAAGTGCAGGAGATTGGTTCAGGCTTTCCAGATATTCACAGATCAGGGGTGAATCGCATAGGATTGTTCCTTCACGTGTTTCAAGCGCGGGAACCTTCCCCAAGGGATTTTTTTGCCAAATTTCTGATTCTTTAGTGAAGGTTCCCATGGGGACGAGATTGATTTCACTCTCCAATCCTTTTTCCACGGCGAGCATAAGCACTTTACGGACGTAGGGGGAGGTGGGCGAAAAACATAAATACATTGATGGCTCCGATATTAGGGTACGATTAAATGCCTGATTGGCTTCGTATGGAGGGTGTTAAAAATTGTCTTTGCGGTTACGGATTTCCCTGAACACATCTGCATCTGTCGCGGAAAGCATGTTCAATTTTTCCCGAATGCCGATATCGTCGGGTCTAAGGAAAGGGTTGGTTTTTAACTCTTCACTTAACAAGCTTGGTACTGTTGGTTGGTTATCTTTTCGCAAACTCTTTATCTTTTTAACCCTGTTTTCGAGATCCGGGTTATCCGGGTCTATTGTTAGCGAAAACTCTGCATTTGAGAGAGTATATTCATGTGCGGAATAGATAAGTGTTTTTTCTGGAAGGGTGAGGTATTGCTGAAGAGACTGCCACATCATTTCTGGTGTGCCTTCGAACAGGCGACCGCACCCCAATGAAAACAGGCTGTCGCCGGGAAAGAGGATGTTATCATCTTCAAACCAATAGGCAATGTGACCCAAAGTATGACCTGGAACATAAAATACTTTTGCTGTTTTTGATCCAAACTGAATGCTGTCCCCACCATCAACCATAAGATCCATGCCATCAATACGGTGTTGATCCCTTTGTGGGCCGGTGACCTTTGCGTTGGTTTTGTGTTTGATATCTGCCAGACCGCCAATGTGGTCATCATGATGATGGGTCAGGATTACATCTGTGATCGTCCAACCAAGTTCACCTGCTTTTTCAAGAATTACGTCTGAAACACCAGGGTCTATGACAGCAACGGCGCCTGTGTCTGTATCTTTAATTAGGTAGCTGTAGTTATCGCTCAGTATAGGGATTTGTCTGACATCAAGCATATTCATTTCCAATTGGAGGAGCTTAAAGATATAAAATGTAACAGCCTTTTTGGCTTTTCATTTGTTAAGGTGATCTTAGCAACCTATGTTTTAAAGATCGACGATCGATTTTTTTTTTGATTATGATTTTCGCTACTGGTTTATGGCGACACAAATTTCTAGTGAGAAGCAGATAAAAGAATGTGGACTGACGTTGTTGATCTTCAGGGATTTTACGGCACCCGTTTGGGGGAAACTGCCGCGCACGTCATTCGTGGGAGTATTCGCGAACACTGGAGAAACTTAAAAGGTAAATCTGTTTTAGGGCTTGGATATACCACGCCGTACCTTACACAGTTCGAAGATGAAGCCGATCGTGTCCTGGCATTTATGCCTGCATCGCAAGGTGTTTGCCACTGGCCCCGCGGGGGGCCGGGGAAAACATCTCTAGTCGATGAAACAAAGCTGCCTCTACCAGATTATTCTATTGATAGAGTCCTGTTGGTTCATGGTCTGGAAAGCAGTGAATATCTACGAGATATGTTGCGAGAAATATGGCGCGTCCTGACCAGTGACGGTCGATTGCTTATTGTTGCCCCGAACCGACGGGGTATCTGGGCACGGGTAGATAAAACCCCTTTTGGCTGGGGGCGCCCTTTTAGTCGGTCACAGATCTCGCAGCTTTTGAATGATGCATTGTTTGTGCCGATAACGACCAACAGATCTCTTTACGTCCCACCCAGCCAACGGTTGACCTTTTTGCAATCGGCACCTGCGTGGGAACGAATGGGGAAAAGATTTTTCCCGACGTTTGCAGGTGTTTTAACTGTTGAGGCTGGTAAGCAGTTATATGCCCCTGGAACCCCTAAAAAGGTTCAGAATATACGCCGTTCAAGCCTGGTGGGCGCCCCACAAGCCTATCAAAATACATCAAAAATCTATCATATTTCGAAGCCATCAAAGCATTCCTGATTATAATCTTAATCCGAATTAAGTTTAAAGTTTATCCCTTGGGTTGTTTTGAGACGGCAGTTATTAGAGTGTGTATGAGGTAAGTTAACTTATGTGAGAGAAGAATTTATTGCTGGTTTGTCCTTATCCGGAATCGTTCAGCTAGATACGGTCATTTATTCGCAAAACCTGATGTGCTGAGGCAACTTGTCAGCTGTCAGGTATTTGAAGTTAATTAAGGCGTCTGTCTTACTCTATGCATGAATCTTTCCTTTTACTTTTCGCCCCCTCTATGTCTATCTCTTCTCTGGAATAGCGAATCACAGGCCTTTAAAAATTATGTCTGAAAAAGATAAATTTTCTTCTTTGCGAAGCCAGATTGATGAAATCGACAATCAAATCCATGACCTTTTGATGAAAAGGGCGGGTGTTGTCCAATCGATCGTGAAAGAAAAAGGGCAATCTTCGACAAGTCTTGATGCTGGTAGAGAAGCAGAAGTGTTGCGCTGCCTTATTAAGCGGCATGACGGTATCTTGCCTAAATCAGCGATTGTTCGTCTGTGGAGAGAGATCTTTGCAAGTACACTACAGCTGGAAAACAGGTTTTCCGTATCTGTATGTGTCCCTGAAGGCGACAATACCTACTACGATCTGTCTCGGGAACATTTTGGCATGGAGACGCCGATCTCTAGCCGTCAGACAGTGATGAGTGTTTTGCGTGAAGTCACGGACGGCGCAGCAACTGCGGCTGTTCTTCCTCTACCACAAGCAGGAGAAGGTAATCCTTGGTGGCTTTCTCTTGCACAGGGAGAAGGCGCAACAAACGCCAGAATTATCGCGCGCTTACCTTTTTATCAGATGTCCAACACTGATGGCCCCGAAGGGGTTATCGTTGGATTGGGTGCTCAGGAAAAAACAGGCCATGATCGCAGTTATATTGTGGTCGAATCTGCTGAGCCTTTGTCTCGTACAACTCTGACGAATTTGTTGGAAAAATCTGACTTGAAACCCGTTAATATTCAAATCCACACGCCTGATCCGTCTGTATGGTTACAGTTGATCGAAGTGGATGATTATGTGGCACTAGGTGATGAGCGCTTGGCCAAACTAGCCGAATTGTCAGATCAAAGGATTACACATGCCTGGACAATCGGTGGTTATGCGGTTCCATTGACGGACGCATAATTTCATCAGGACATTGCCGATAACTATTCAGTAAAATAAGAGAGTTTTTACAATGGCTTTAAAACCGCAACCCGGAATTATGGATGTATCCCCTTATGTTGGCGGAGAATCTAAAGTTGAAGGTGTCGATCGGATTTGCCGCTTGGCTTCGAATGAAAACCCATTAGGTGCTTCTGACGCGGCTAAAAAGGCTTATCTCGCAATCGCAGAGGACCTTCATCGATATCCGGACGGTGGCTCTTATTTACTGAGAACAGGTATCGCCGAAGCAGAAAATCTGGATGCAGACAGAATTGTGTGTGGGGCTGGTTCTGATGAACTGTTAGGCCTTCTGATTAACGCATACGTTGGCGTTGAAGATGAAGTTGTTTATAACGAGCACGGCTTTTTGATGTACCCGATTGGTACCAAGATTGCCGGCGGTGTACCTGTTAAAGCCCGAGAAAAAGATCTGCGTATTGACGTCGATGCGATGTTGGCAGCCGTGAGCGATAAAACGCGTATCATGTTCTTGGCGAACCCGAATAATCCAACCGGAAGCTATGTCACTGAAACTGAATTGCGAAAATTGCGCACTGAGTTACGGGACGATGTGCTGCTGGTTATTGATGCGGCCTATTGTGAATATGTCGATAACGGGAATTATATCAGTGGTGCGACCTTGGTCGAAGAAAATGACAATGTGGTTATGACACGGACATTTTCAAAGATACACGGTCTTGCGTCGCTTCGCTTGGGATGGGCCTATTGTTCAGCAGAAGTCGCTGACGTTCTCAACCGTGTTCGCGGTCCGTTTAATGTCAGCTTGGCTGCGCAGGCGGCGGGTGTTGCTGCAATCAAAGATAAAGAACACATTACCCGGTCAAAAGAACTTAATAGTCGTCTGCTTAACTGGTTCCGCCAACAGGTGTCTGAACTTGGTTTGGAAACGCATGATTCTGTCGGTAACTTTGTTCTGGTGAACTTTGGTTCCGGTGAACGCGCAGCAGCAGCTCTGACATTCCTGAAAAACAAAGGTGTTCTGGTGCGTGGTATGTCTGCCTATGGATTGGCAGAACATATTCGTATTTCAATCGGAACCGAAGATGAGATGAGGGTGGTGGTCGATAGTCTCACCGCATTTATCAATGACTGAAAAAAAAGACCCACTTTTTAATAAAATCGCTTTGGTTGGAATTGGGCTGATCGGCTCGTCTCTGGCTCTTGCAACGCGTAAAAATGGTTTGGCAAAAGAAATTGTTGCCTGTGCTCGCAGCCAGGGCACCCGCGATACAGCCATGAGATTAGGTTTGGTTGACGCGATCTATGAAACGCCTGCCGAAGCTGTGGTTGATGCTGATCTGGTGATCCTTTGCACGCCGGTTAGTACTTATGATGACTTGGCCTGTGCAATGGCACCGTCTTTGAAGGAAGGCGCTATTGTCACAGATGTCGGATCTGTCAAAGAATCGGTTATTCGGGATGTGGGGCCGCATTTGCCTGATGGCGTACATTTTGTTCCGGGGCACCCGATTGCAGGTACAGAACATTCAGGTCCAGAGGCAGGCTTTGCAGAATTGTTTGAAGGGCGTTGGTGTATTTTAACACCTGTTCCCGGTACCAACAGCAAAACGCTTGATCTTATCACGGATTACTGGGCTTCCTTGGGCAGTATGGTTGAAATCATGACGGCTCACCATCATGATAAAGTTTTGGCGATTACATCTCATTTGCCTCATTTGATCGCATATACAATCGTGGGGACGGCAACAGACCTAGAGGAAACCCAACAGGCCGATGTTGTGAAGTTCTCAGCGGGTGGTTTTCGTGATTTTACACGAATTGCAGCCTCTGATCCCATTATGTGGCGTGATGTGTTCTTGAACAATCGCGAAGCCGTTTTGGAAATGCTGCAAAGATTTTCCGAAGACTTGTCCGTGCTTCAAAGAGCGGTAAGGTGGGGCGAAGGCGATGTTCTGGAAGATCGCTTCCGGAAAACCCGGGATATTCGCCGCGGTATTGTGGATGCGCATCAGGCGGGTACGTTTGATGCTCGAGAACCAGATAGCACTCAGGATTAATTGTAAAAAAGCTCACTTCTTCGGAAGTGAGCTTTTTTTATTGATACTGTTACTTTGCGATGGGCGGTAGCTTAAGTAGCGTAACCTGGCCAATAGAGAGCCATCCGTCTTTCATAATAAGTGGGACTTCTATTTCATGGCGTCCGCGCTCGTTTGTTTTTCCCAAGGCAGCCAAGGATAACTTTATGCCAAAGCTTTGCCCTTTGTTTATAAGGCCGGTCTTTTCTAGCTTTTTAACAACGGCTCCAGCTCCTTCAATTCTGCTGTCTAGGTTCCCCGAAGGCCTGAGCAAATTGTCCACGGCTATTTTGCCCCTGGCATCCAGTAGTAGTGGGCCCCAGCGTAAGCTCATATCGTGCAGGGATAGAAAACCACCTGTATCCCGCCAGATATGAAGGGCTTTCTTAAGCTTGGCTTTTGGGACTGTACCATACAACGTCCCGTCCAGATTTAACTGAGATATCGGACCCTTTAGAGGCGTTTTATCCAATTCAGGGTGATTTATATCCTGCGCTTTAATGAGGATATTGAACTCTTGAAGCGGGTTTTGGGCCGACGCTGATTTCAGAGGGCCAAGAGTTGTATCCAGTGTTGTTATTGTAAGGGGATGATGGTTCTCACGGGTTACGACGAGTTTGTCGGCCTGAAGCCGAGCATTGAGTAACTCACCTTCAAGGGTTAGCTGTGCGGTGGATTTTGCCAACTCGCTTTCGATTGTTATCGGGGGATGGTTATTGGGAAGACCGCCAATAAAATGTTCTGTACTCAGATCTACGACCATGCTGAGTGGCGACCAAGGTGTTGCTTCAGCGCTTAGGTGAGGCGTCTGCCAGTACCATCCCTCGGGGGATTTAATGCGAGGTTCTTTGAGGTCTACCCGAACTAAAAAGGGGAACCCACTTATGAATAGTGGGCCATGAGAAATTTCAAACCCTCGGGATCGTTGTTTTTCGCTCCATCTGTTCAGGCTTGTTTCCATTTGGCTTGCGGCCCAAAACCAAAAAGCAATAGAGAATGAGATGAAGAGTATGCATAGTGTCAGGCCGGATATGACCAACTTCTTTGCTATGCCAGACGATTGATTGACGTTTTTGTCCGCATCTACAGACATTTTATATCGCCCCTTGGTTTCTATAGAACTAAATCATTTTAATTGAGGGCGTTGCTTTTCGTTTGGCAAAGCAATCGTTACACTCATCTTTCTTTAGCCATAGACGATTCGGAGAACCAGAGCAATGTCGACCCCTGAATTAAGGGCCTTCTATGATTCGAAATTACCGCTCAAAGAGGGCCAGGATTTTTGGGTGTTTGGCTATGGTTCTTTAATGTGGAACCCTGGTTTCCCGCATGTTGAGGTCCAACCAGCGGTGTTGGATGGCTTTCATCGACATTTTTGTATCTATTCTTTCTTTTACCGTGGAACGCCTGAATGCCCGGGGCTTGTTCTTGGGTTGGACCAAGGTGGTTCCTGTGTTGGAATGGCTTATAAAGTTCCTGCGGCAGAACGCGCTGTGGTGATGGATTATCTTTTTGAGCGAGAAATGATTTCTGGCGTATACCACCCGGGTTGGTACGATATCTCGCTGAAGTCAGGTGAGAAAGTTATAGCTGCAACTTTTGTGGCGGATACGAAGCACAATCAATATGCAGGTCGCTTAAATAATCAGGAACTGATTTCACATATTCTTCAAGGCGTGGGTAGTAGCGGTCAATGCTTTGAATATCTCGACAACACTGTGTCACACCTCAAGGCACTGAATATTGATGATCCTGGGCTGGAAGAACTTCTTGATAACGTAGTTGAGGCTCAAAAGCATCTTCCCTGAACTTGGGTTCGTTTTTCCTCAAGGAAGGCGGGTTAGTAAAAGCGGAAATCAATGTCACTATTCCAGAGAAATATGTCTTGGAATGCCCGGGGGTGATTTGGCAGGCTAGATTTGTAAGACTTTATTTGTCTGGTATGCTTTGAGCCACATATTGGATCAAGGCGTCAAAGTCGGTCAAAAGCCAAAATAAGCCGAGAACGATAATTCCCCCTAGCGGCATTATGTACCAAGGATGATTGAAGGGGACATTCTCGCCACAGGCATAACAGATATCTTCGTCGATGCCGATTTCTGTTGAACACTTTGGACATTTACGAGGCTTAGACATTTATGCCTCTTTTTTCTGCTCAGCTTCATTCATAAGACGATTACTGGCTTTTTCTATGGTGTCTTGCATTGTTTTCATAAACACTTTTCTGTCGAGGCCCGCAGGGATAACGGGTAGATATTCAAGTATAATATTGCCGGGTTTTTTAACGAAAGCATCTTTGCCCCAGAACAGACCAGAATTAACAGCCGCTGGGCAAACGGGCACATTTAACCCGCTATAGAGCGCAACAATTCCTGTTTGATAGTTTGGTTTCTGATGTGGGGTTGCCCTTGTCCCTTCTGGGAAAATGATGACTGGGCGACCGTTGTCTAACGGTTCTTTTGCCTCTTTGATCATTTGCCGAAGAGCTTTCATCCCTGCTTTGCGGTTAATGGCAACTACACCACTTTTCCAAAGATACCACCCGAAAAAGGGTATCATCAAAAGTTCTTTTTTTAGGATGAAACAAGGATTGTTTGAAAAAGCCATCAAAGCGATAGTTTCCCAAGCAGATTGATGTTTACTGACCAATAGGAACCCCCCCTCTTTGGGGATATTTTCTTGCCCACGAATTTCATAGGTCGTGCCGCATATGACTTTGAGGAGCCAAAAAATTACCCGTGCCCAATAGTGCCCGGCGTGTAGCATAAAGCGCTGAGGGAATACCATGAGTATAAGGCATGGGGTGAAAAAAATTGCACACCAAATTAAATAGCAAATATTGAACGTCAGGGATCTTAAAAAAATCATCGGGTTTTTATCCAATCAATATCGCCTGTATATCTTCGAACCAGATCCTGATATGAGCCATCAGAAACTTAACATATTCTGATAAAATCAAAGTCATACTACCCGGCCAGAGCCACCAGTCTTTCTGTTTCACATGTTGTGGAAAGACAGGGTGAGGCAGAATTTGTATCTCTGGCATCGCATTTCTGAATTCCAGAAGACTTCTTGGCATATGGTAGGCCGCTGTGACAAGCCGTAATGAACTGTAGCCTTCTTCTTCTATCCAGTTTTGACTTTCAAGTGCATTCCCTCGTGTGTCGTCGGCCTGATACCCCAGCTTGACGCAACATTCCAGATTTTTAGGTGATCGCTGTGATAATCTTAAAAGCTCTTGTACCTCAACGCCCTTGTATACGCCTGAAATAAAAAGTTTTTTTGCTATGCCCTGTTCTAACAGATCTAGCCCGGTGTTTATACGGTCACTCCCCCCGGTCAGGACGACAATGACATCGGCATCTTCTGTGTTGTTTGTGACTTCTTCTGGCAGGTTCGTTGCAAACCAAAAAAAACCAAGTACCCAGGATAATAACGCGGCGACAGTTAGGAAGGACCCAAGTTTTAAAAGAAGGAATCTTCTGCGCATTGGTTTATGAAACAACGATCAACTCTTCTCTGTTGGTCATGGCATCCCTTCCTTATGGCATCAGGGCCAAGCTTCTTAAAACGGTCAACCTTGCGGTCATCATCGCAATTAAAGAAGCAGATAATGGCATTAATAAGAGTAATCCCCATTCGCCAGCGCTAAAGGTAAGTGTCGGAAGAACGGCACTATTCGCCTGCCCCAATAAAGAGCTGAAGCTGGCGATTGTGATCCCGGCAAGAAGTAACCCTGACAGGCCGCCAACAATGCTGAGTTTCAAGGCATGAAACTGAAAACGAGAAGCAATATATGAATCGTGTGCGCCCATGTGGTGAAATAACTCAACGACTTGTCGATGAATTGCGAGTCCCATTCGGGTGACAAGAATAACCATTAAGGCTGCGGCACCGCCTACGAGAACGACAACAAGCAAAGCAATAATTTGAATGATTTTGGTCAGGCCCAATAAATTACCAAGCCAGCGTTGATGGTCATCTACGCTGGCTTGGGGGATATCTTGGGCAAGAAGAGCTTTGATTTCATCAATTGTTTTGGCGCTGGAATTATCAAGTTCGACGGAGATTAGATAAGGAATGGGCAAGTCATGAAGCAATATATCTTTGCCCAGCCAAGGTTCCATAAGCTTGTTTAGTTCTGTGTCGTTAAGTTGTTCAACTTTGGAGATATTATCCAGCTTTTCAATCTTTGATATGAAAAGCTTAAGCTGTTTTTCGATGGCAGATCGCTTTGATTCTGATGATTCTGAAGGGATTTGTATCGTTAAGCTACTTGAAAGACCTTGATCCCACCTATTGGCCAGCTTGTTCATTGTAAGGGCAATGACAAGTGACATCGTTGCGAGATAAACCATCATCGCAATTAGCCATGGTAAAAACCTGCTGGATGCATCTCTGTCGAGAGGCACATCGTTTCTGTTGCCAAACATCACGCACCATCCGTTGTTATTGACGCGGTCGCGTTTTGTTCGTTGCGGATCAGTCTGACTTCGCCATTGACGATTTTAAAAACGGGATGGTTGAAACGGTTCACGAGGCCTTCGTTGTGGGAGGCGACAACGATGGTCGTGCCACGTTTATTAAGCTCTTCAAACAGAAAAAGTAAACGTTCTGCAATTTTATCGTCTAGGTTCCCTGTAGGCTCATCAGCTAACAATAAACTTGGGCGAGCAATGACGGCACGGGCAATCGCAACGCGTTGTTGTTGCCCACCAGAAAGTGTTGGCGGTTTTGCGTCGAGGTAATCAGCCAGACCAACCCAAGACAGTAGCTCACTTACATTCCGTCGGACCTTATCAAGGGATTGCCCGGTAATCGTAAGAGGAAGGGCGACGTTCTCCAAAGCGGTCAGATGATCAAGTAAGCGAAAGTCCTGAAAGATAATGCCAATGCGTCGTCTAAGCATCGTTAACTCTTTACGATCTTGCTGGGACACATCCCGTCCAAAAATACTCAGCCGCCCCGAAGATGGGCGATGGGCCAGATACATAAGTCGCAAAAGGGATGATTTGCCTGCGCCACTGGGACCAACCATAAAATGAAAGGACCCTGGGGCAAGCGTCAGGTTGACCTGATGAAGGACATCCGGGCCAGACCCATAACGCAAATGAACATCTTGAAAGCGGACCAAAAGTTTGAAATCCATAGTGGTGAGTGACGACAAAACAATGACATATTTAGTCTGCTAGCGTAAAGCCTTGTGCCTTGATTAATCATCGAACGTAAAACAAAAATAGCTGCTGGGTAAGGCCTTACTTGCCATCGTATTTTCTGGACCGTATAAATTAAGGCCAATTTAGTTTCTTCGCTGGTGAAAAATCGAATGATTGTTTCTTGTCCTGAATGCAGTAGCAAATTCCGAATTGCCTCTGATGCCCTAGGTGATTCCGGGCGCAAGGTCCGTTGCAGTAGCTGTCGACATATTTGGTTTCAGGAACCTGATTTGGAGTTTACATCTGCTAACGCGGACATTCCTGAAGAAACAAACGATGCTCCAAAGATGGAAAGTGATGCGGCTTCTTCACAAGAAGCGCCTTCGCCAGTTCCACCAGAACCGGCACCACTGGATGATGACTTTGTTGAGCCAGGAAATGTACGCACCAAGCGGCCAAAAGGCTTTGCTCCAGACAAAAAGAAAGAAAAGAAAAAAGGAAAAGGGGGACTTATCGCCTGGCTTCTCCTTTTGATTATGGTGGGGGGAGGTGCTTATGCTCTTGCTGATCGCCCCACGAGGGCCAAGATTGTCGATACTGTTCCTGAAGCTATGAAAGTGTATGACCTTTTGGGGTTACAGGTTTATTTAGTAGGGCACGGTCTTAAAATTGAAGATCAGGAAACTGAACGAGGATCTCGTGATGGTATCAAGGTTATTGTTTTAACAGGTAAAATTAAGAATACTCTGGACAAGAAGGTTGTCGTTCCCAAGCTAATAGGCTGGCTGTCAGATAATCGCGGTGCGGCGGTTTCTCGTAAAACCATTACATTGGATGTTCCTTATTTAGAACCGAAAGAAGAAATAGAGTTTTTTATTGAACTTCTAAGCAGCTCAAAAGCTGCGGGGGTTAATACAAGTTTTATTTCGGATGATGATGCTCTGAAAAACCCTGATTTTGACCCTGTCGATGAATAGCCCTGTAGCCTGATAGTTTTCGTCGGTTCTTTCAAACGTGGCATCATTCGCAACGACGTGATATTCTTCGTATTAACGAATTATTAACTATAAGTTTAGCGTGAGAGCGGTGACCCTGTATGGCGAAGATTTTGATAGCTGAAGATGATAAGGCTGTACGTAGTTTTGTTGCGCGGGCTTTGACGCATAAAAATCATGAAGTAAAAGCCGTTGGCGATGGCATGCAGGCACTAGAAGCGCTTGGTGAAGACAAATATGATCTTTTGATTACAGATATTGTCATGCCGGGGCTGGACGGTATCGGGCTGGCGCTTAAGGTGGCAAAAGATGCCCCAGAAATGCCTGTGCTACTCATGACGGGGTATTCAGCTGAAAAGCAACGAGCACATAACTTGGAAGAGCTGATTTTCAAGGTCGTGACAAAGCCATTTAGCTTGCAAGAAATTTGTGATGCAGCAGAAGAAGCTTTAGGCCTACAGACAAGCTAAATAATAATGACGCTCCCACGCCAGAATGTTACCTGATTTAGGTTTAATTAACCTGAAGGTATCGCGCCTCAAGCTGTTCAGTAAAGCCTTCTTTGTGGAGATCTCGGATTACTTTGTTGATGTCGTCCAGAAGGTAGTAACAAGGGGAAGCTCTGCTCATCATTAAATGGACATTGTTTGAAGCCACGGGCCAGGGAAGGTCTTTGATGCGATTTGAATTTCCGGTTTTCCGAAGGTCGGCTATACCATCGTATCGGCTCAATACGGCATAGTTGGCGCGTCCGGTAAGTAATAAGTCAAGGGTACCACCTTCCTTGACACCGTGAATATCGAGGTGTTTTTTGGCATAGTGATCAAAATTTTCACCATATGATCCTCCCATAGGACGGAGGCCTACAAGCCCAACCAAGTCCTTAAGGTTATTCAAGGGAAACTCTTCTCCCTTACGGACAAAAATGGCGACCTCATCTTTAATGAGAGGTTCAGTGTAGCCATAAATTTGGGCGCGTTCGTTGGTCCAGTATGCACCGAGTAAAAGATCAAGCTCTCCCTTGTCCAATTGCCGCAGCATTCGTTTCCAAGGAAGAGCGGGTTCATCTACGACTGCAACATCAAGGCGCCGAAAGACTTCACGGACTATATCGATTGCGATTCCATGATGTATCTTCGCTTCCTCGGAATACATTAACACAGGGTACCAATCAGTTGTCCCATTAACCCGTATCACATTGCAGGATTTTTCATCAGATAGAGCAACAGATCCCATCATCCATAGTGAGGTAAACAAAACATACAAAAACAAGATGATGTATTTTGATAAACGCTTTCCATTCATTAAGGACTCCACCGTTGGCAAAAGACAACCATAGGTGATTGTACACGAAATTGAACTACACGTCTTTAATTTGTGAATTACCCAGCTGTATCAACTTGTATTGGAAAGATTTTTCCTAGATTACCACTATTTTTCTGGTTTTTATCTGTATTACGAAGGTATTTCGAGGTTTGGGAATCCTGAGTTTATAGCGGTTAATTATGTTGTTATTTCTCTACATGAGAGCAAGCCGATATCAAGTTAGAACTCATATTCTTTAAAAGCGTTCCAGTAATTTTTGAATATAGGTTCTCTCTTCTATAGACCGCTTTCTATCATTCCTTCGGTTTCTCAATTCCTCAAGAATTGATCTACTTTTGATAACGTCATTTTCGCTAGGCAATGGAACGCCTTGTTTGGCGATATTTCCACCCTTGCTCCCAATGTTTCGTCCAAACGGATCGCGTCCTGATCCATCTTTGCCTCTGACCCAGCCGCTACCACGTTCTGGGGCTTGGTTGAGCATTTTTAAATACTTTTCAGCGGCTTGTTCTGTACCATTTTGCAGTTTTCTCAGGCTTCTGGTTTGGGCGCGTACAGCTTGTTCGTTCTCTTTTCCTTCGCCGGTTTGTCCTTGTAAAGCATCGCGTG
Source organism: Kiloniella sp. (assembly GCF_048259265.1). Lineage (NCBI taxonomy): Bacteria > Pseudomonadati > Pseudomonadota > Alphaproteobacteria > Rhodospirillales > Kiloniellaceae > Kiloniella > Kiloniella sp. Next base: position 208,221 of record NZ_JBLXHT010000001.1, read on the forward strand.
CGATGCCCATAGATTGCTCGGCCTGATCAAAATCTTCTGGAAGATTACCAAGAAGCTCCTGAATATTCTCCATCATCTGTTCAAGCTCTTGCCTGATGCGTTCTTGGCTTTTTGCATCACGATATCGTTCTTGGCTCTGCTCTTGCCCTTGTTCTCCGGGGCGTCCATCGCCGGGCATTGTTTGTGGCGAGGATTTTGCTCCGTTCCCTTCGCGTTGACTTTGGGCTTCTTGTTGGCGCTTGTAGCTATTTTCCAGAAGTTCTTCCTGTCTCTTAGTCAGATCTTGGAGCTTTTCAAATGTTTCTCGCCCTACGTCATTGGCATTGTTGCCTGGTTGCTGGCCTTTTTGGAAAGCGAGATTCTCTAACATGTTTTGAAGCTGTGAAAGTAGCTCCATTGCTTCTTCTATAGAACCATTCTCAGCAAGCATTCTTGCTTGTTCGATCATGCTTTGCAGATCTTTACTTTCAATTGTTTGAGCATTTTCGGATGGTTGGGCAGGGGTGTTTTTGTCTGGGTTGTCCAGAAAATCTTTCAACATATCTGATAGAAGCTGATCGACAGCTTGTTCTAACTGATCCATAAGACGAGAGATTTCGTCTTGGTCGGCATTGGAACTCAATGCGTCACGGAGTTGTTGTTGAATACTTCTTAGTTCTCTTTGCGCGGTGCTGATGCGACCATCTTCAAGGTGGAGAGCCGTTTTCCAAAGAATATTCTGGCTCTCTGAAACGCCGGGTTGTGTCGGCTCAAAAAGAAGATGCTTGCCGACAATGCTCATGGCCAGAGCAACCAGACTATCATGATCGTATGTATCAGGTTTTTTTACTAACATGCCAAGTATCGCGATAACTTCAAGCTTGTTGCTTGGCGTCTTTAGGTCCTTGCGAAGTTGCACGAGATGTTGGGCTAAAGGATGGGTGAAACTGCGTTCAGGTATAACGATTTTAATTGGTTCTATTTGCCCCAATTGCCCTATCCCATCCTGTACAGTCAATTTAAACCATACTTCTTCACCAGCGAGAATATTGTCGGTAAGGTCGAGGTATTGTTGACCTTTGTAAGTCTTGACCTTGCTTGCGGGCAGGGGGGTTTCTATCTTTGTACTTTCGGGATTTTCTGGCCCGTATTGTGTATTCTGTGGCCAAAATTCTATGGTCAGTAAGGTGGTACCGTAGTCATCCTGCGCTTCGTAATTGAGCCAGAGTAATCCAAGATCATTTGCTTGGGGGGGCTCCGTTAAAGATATTTGGGGCGGATTATCCTCGATGAGGTTAATCGTGGTATTTACAACGGATGTAAATGATCCACCAATTTGTAGGTTTCCCCCCTGTTCAATAATGAACTCGCTTTGATGGTTTAGCGAACCTGTTTGTTCTGTTTGATATGTCCGATCACCAAGAAGAATATCGGGTGGTGTTTCTTCCCCATTAAATTGAGTAATTACTTTACTGCCGCTTGGTAGGCTTATTTCAGGTGGTGGGCTAAAGCTCTGGTCATAAAAGAGGGGGGGCATCCCGGTGTAATCTGGAGGGGTCAACCACAAACTGAATGTCACGTCTTGTTGCTTGGAAAGTGATGATAGTTTGCTTAATTCAAAAGCAGAAGACAGGCGATCCGACCATTGATGAAATGAAAAGGATGCAATGAATAGTCCTATGACGATCAATGACCGTAATCCATAAGGGTCCAATTTAAATAACTGTGGTTTCGGTGCTGTTAGTTTGAGCGAATTGAATGAGTCAGCTAAACGCTTCTTGTTGTCGAGCCATAGAGCAAGGCCAGTTTTTGAGGCTTTTACGGGGCGATCATCAAGACTACTTAAGGGGCGGTGAGGAAGTTGGTTGTCTTGCTCTAGGCGTCGCAAGGCCTGATGACGAGTTGGCATCTTTGTTGATAAAAAGGCCTTGATTCCTCCGTAAATGAGCAGGCCACCAGATAAAACGAGGAATGCGATATGCCCCCAAGAAGGGATTTGTGCTGGAAAGTCAAGAAGGATCAGGGTAACAAAAGCGCAAAGTGTTCCCCAAAAAAAGCAGGATGCTTGCCAGAAACTTTCCCAAAAGAGGATCATTTTGGTCAGTGTGGTTTTAGCTTGAATTTTCCATGGTAACCCAAGCTCGGGCCTTGCGGGCTGTTTTTTTAACAGTGATCTTCGTCGGGCGGTACTATCCATCGGTCCATATGTTCCTTTGGTAGGCTCATTTGGACATACCGCCCCATAATACGACGAATAAAGTCGGTTATATTATTCTGACAACCACTCGGGCAGAATGTCCTGGTTTATCAGTGTATCATAATCAATACGCTTACGTACAATCGCATATTGATCTGCTTTGACTAAAACTTCAGGAGCATTCAGCCGGGTATTGTAGCTAGAGGCCATAACAGCGCCATAGGCACCAGCTGATTCCATGGCGAGGAAATCACCCGCTGCAATTTCGGGCAGGGGTCTTTGGGTCGCGAAGGTATCGCCTGACTCACAGATTGGACCAACGATGTCACACGGTTTCAGCGGCGTCTCTTGATCGGGTTGCTTCAAGGGCGTGACGTCATGCCAAGCATCGTAAAGGGATGGTCTGATTAAATCGTTCATGGCTGCGTCGATGATGAGGAAACGACGATTTGTGCCATCTTTTACGTATATAGTTTCTGTCACCAAAACACCGGCATTCCCAACCAGAAAACGGCCGGGTTCAAAGATACATTCCGCATCTAATCCGTGCATGGCTTCGCTGACGGCCTGTGCGTATTCGGTCAGATCAGGCGGTGTCTCATCATTGTATTGAATGCCGAGGCCGCCGCCAAAGTCGATCCGTTTCAGCGGTAGACCCGCACTCTGTAGTTCACGATAGAGGCTCGCCAATCGTGCAAATGCATCTTTGAACGGGCTTGCGTCTGTTAACTGTGATCCGATGTGAACGGCCAAGCTTTCAACAGCGATGTTTGGAAGAGCTTTGGCTTGTTCAACGAAATTTCGAACACTTGGAATATCAATACCGAATTTGTTTTCAGCTTTTCCTGTTGAAATCTTTGCATGGGTTTTTGCATCGACATCAGGGTTTATTCTAAAAGCAACAGGTGCAGTAACGCCCATTTTTTGTGCGACTGCAGAAAGGGCTTCTAATTCGGGCAAAGATTCAACGTTGAACTGTAGGATACCAGCTTTTAGACCAACGACCATCTCGGATGGTTTTTTACCAACGCCTGCAAAGACAATCTTCTTTGGGTCGACACCAGCTTGCAACGCGCGGCGCAGCTCTCCCTCAGAAACGACATCTGCTCCTGCACCTGCTTTGGCAAGGGTTTGGATCACAGATTGGTTAGAGTTTGCCTTGAGTGCGTAACAGATTGTGCCTTTGACGCCTGCTTTTGCGAGAGCATCAGAAAAAGAGTTGTATGCATTCACCATGGCTTGGGTGGAATAGCAAAAGAAGGGCGTCCCAACTTCTTGGGCAATTTCTGCCAGTGACAGATCTTCGACATGAAGTTGACCATGGCGGTATTCAAAGGCACTCATAATTTTTACTGTCCGTATATCTTTGTCTTGACCTTCGAATTTTTACGTATCTGCAAACTCTCGGGTATAGCGTTTTGTTGTTCAGCGGTCGGTATACCTGTTGAAGAGGAGTTGGGCGTTACAGCAGGGGGATATGGATACTGTTGTGGATAATCCCAATCTCCGCTGGGGCGTTCTAGCCCCCCAACCTTACCACAGGCGGCGAGTAGCAAACCTGCGCCAATAAGAGTTGCTGTTGCAAGAGATCTTTTCCCGGAAATGTGTTGTCCTAGTACAATCCAGATTTGTTTTATGGTTCCGGCTTGTTTCATGACAAAAATCTCTCTCTGGCAGCTTTCGCAGCGGCCTTAACATTTTCAGGTGCTGTTCCGCCAAAACTTGTTCTGCTTTGGGCGGACTGTTCAACGGTGAGAACTCTGAATATATCCTGAGAAATGCGTGCTTCGACACTTTGCATTTCTTCTAAGTTCAAGTCACTTATATCACAGCCTTTGTCTTCGGCCAGTTTTACAATGGTACCCGTAACATGATGGGCATCCCGGAAGGGAAGGTTAAGTTCTTTGACCAACCAGTCGGCAAGGTCGGTTGCCGTCAGGAACCCATGGGCTGTTGCGGCATGAAGTTTGTCGCGATTAGCAACCATGTCACTGATCATTCCTGTCATAGCCGTCACGCTTAGAATCAGTGTATCAGCAGCATCAAATACGGGCTCTTTGTCTTCTTGCATATCTTTGCCGTAGGTCAGGGGCAGGCCCTTCATCACAACAAAAAGAGTGTTCATTGAACCGATAACCCGGCCAACTTTACCGCGAATGAGCTCTGCTGCATCCGGGTTTTTCTTTTGTGGCATAATAGAGCTGCCGGTTGTGAAGGCGTCGGAAAGAGTGACAAAACCGAAACCTTGAGAACACCAAATCACAAGTTCTTCTGCAAAGCGAGAGAGATGGGTCGCGAGGATCGCGCCAGAGGACATAAACTCAAGCGCGTGATCTCTGTCAGAAACGGAGTCCAGCGAGTTTGCTGTTGGGCGATCAAAGCCAAGGGCTTCGGCAGTCATGTGCCGGTCGATTGAGAAAGATGTCCCTGCCAGTGCTGCAGCCCCCAGAGGGCATTCGTTCAATCTTTTGCGACAATCCCGTAGTCGGCTTCTGTCGCGTCCAAACATCTCAACATAGGCAAGCATGTGGTGACCAAATGTCACAGGTTGGGCTGCTTGTAGGTGGGTATAGCCGGGCATAATGACGTCAAAATTATCTTCAGCTTGCTTGATCAAGGCTTCGATCAAAAGGCCAGTTTGCTTATCAAGTTCATCAATCGCACTTCGAACCCAAAGCTTGAAATCCGTTGCTACCTGGTCGTTTCGAGAACGCGCAGTATGTAATCTACCCGCTGCATCCCCGATGAGTTCTCGCAATCTATTCTCGATATTCATGTGAATATCTTCCAGAGCAGCAGAGAAGGTGAAGGTTCCGTTTTCAATCTCTCGCGAAATTGTGTCTAGACCTTGGAGTATTGCATTGCCATCTTCTGTGCTGATAATACCTTGCTTAACCAACATACTGCAGTGAGCTTTTGACCCAGCAATATCCTGTGCGGACATGCGTTTGTCGAAATCGATGGAAGCGTTGATTTTTTCCATAACTTCGGAAGGTCCAACGCTAAAACGTCCGCCCCACATTGCATTGGCAGATGTCTCACTGGGTGTTTTTGGTTCTGACACGGTATTCTCTTTCGCCTTATTCGGTCTTACGACTTTATGGACTTGTACAAATGATCCAAATTAAAGCCCTTCGCCTGTCCGGTCTTTTTCACATGCTCATTGCAGCATCTGTAACGCTTTTGATGAGCGTGTCATTTGCTGGCGCTGTGGATAAACCTCCACTCGAAGGGCGACTCGAAGGGAACTTTACTCTGTTCGATCCACCTATTCCAGTGCCGATCGAAACCTTTCAGGATGAAGAGGGAAAACTACGCTCGTTCGCGGAAATGGAGGGGCAGGTTGTTCTTTTGAATTTCTGGGCAACATGGTGCGCACCTTGCGTAAAGGAAATGCCCGATCTAGACAGATTACAGGCGGAATTGGGAAGTGATCTCTTTCGTGTTGTCACGCTCTCAGAAGACAGAGCAGGTCTTAAAAAGGTTCTTCCTTTTTTTGAGGATAAAGATCTGAAAAATTTACCGGCCTATGTTGACCCCAAAGGCCGCGTTTCTCGTGCTTTTGGGTTACGGGGATTGCCATCAACCTATTTGATTAACAAAGAAGGTATGATTGTCGGGGCGCTCATCGGTCCTTTTGAATGGGATGCGCCGGAAGTAAAGACACTGGTTGATTTTTATACAGCGAAATAGAAAGCGCAAATCAGTCCAGATTACAGGCTGAGGTTAAACTGGATCTGACTGAAATATTGCTGAAAATAAAAAGAGCCATCTGTGAAAACACGATGGCTCTTTTACATTGGTAATTAAATTCGTTTTACCGTGTAGGCACAGGCGTATCGCCGCCATAATCATAGAAGCCGCGACCGGATTTTTTACCAACCCAACCTGCTTCAACATACTTCACCAATAGCGGGCAAGGGCGATATTTAGTGTCGGCAAGTCCGTCGTACAGTACAGACATAATGGCAAGGCAAGTATCCAGACCGATAAAATCGGCCAGCTCTAAGGGGCCCATTGGATGATTAGCGCCAAGCTTCATCGCAGTATCAATTGAATCAACCGTACCGACCCCTTCGTAAAGGGTGTAAACCGCCTCGTTGATCATGGGTAAAAGGATACGGTTTACGATAAAAGCCGGAAAGTCTTCGGATGAAGCTGATGTTTTGCCCAACTTGTGGGTCATATCCTTAATTGCTTGGTAGGTATCTGCTTCCGTCGCAATGCCACGGATTAACTCTACAAGCTGCATGATTGGGACTGGGTTCATGAAGTGCATGCCCATGAACTGTCCCGGACGATTTGTCACGGCCGCCAAGCGTGTGATGGAAATTGACGAAGTGTTAGAGCAGAGAATGGCTTCTGGCTTCATCAAAGGACAAACTTTGCGGAAGATATCTTTTTTTATTTCTTCGTTTTCTGTGGCGGCTTCAATAACCACATCACACTCGGAAAGGCTTTCCAGTTCCTGTGAGTTTTTGATTCTTCCCAAGGCTGTGGCAATGTCAGATTCGGATATCTTTCCCTTGGATGCCTGGCGCTGCATGTTCTTTTTGATGGTGGCGAGTGCTGAATCAAGCTGATCTTGATTGACATCGACCATGTGAACATCAAAGCCAGCAATGGAGCTAACGTGTGCAATGCCACTACCCATCTGCCCTGCGCCAATAATGCCAACGGATTTAATATCCTGAATAGTCATACTCTTCACGAGCCTTTCCGCTACACTGTAATTTAAAACAAGACGCTATCATGTTTGATAGCGTCTTGTCGTAGGGTATCATTGCAGATCGGTCTTTGAAATATCAAGTCTCAATAAGTGAGAGAGATAAAACAAAAGATCTATCCAAGCTCAGCTTCAAGCTCGGGAACTGCATCGAAGAGATCCGCAACCAGGCCATAGTCAGCAACCTGGAAGATTGGGGCTTCTTCGTCTTTATTGATAGCAACGATGACTTTTGAGTCTTTCATTCCGGCAAGGTGCTGAATAGCCCCGGAGATCCCTACAGCAATGTAGAGGTCTGGTGCCACAACTTTACCCGTTTGACCGACTTGGTAGTCATTTGGTACATAGCCAGCATCAACAGCAGCACGTGACGCACCAACAGCTGCGCCAAGCTTATCTGCAACGCGTTCCAGCATGGCGAAGTTTTCGCCGTTCTGCATGCCACGACCACCTGAAATAACAACGCCAGCGGTTGTCAGTTCAGGGCGCTCGGATTTTGTCAGCTCTTGACCTTCGAAAGTGGAAAGACCGGCATCACCTGTTGCATCAACAGTTTCTACTGCAGCTGAACCGCCTTCTTCTGCTGCGGCATCAAAAGCTGTACCGCGAACGGTAATAAGTTTGATTGCATCTGAAGATTGAACCGTTGCCAAGGCATTACCGGCATAGATCGGACGGACAAACGTATCTGCAGCTTCAATTGCTGTGATCTCTGAGATCTGCTGAACATCTAACAGAGCAGAAGCACGTGGAAGGATATTCTTGCCATAGGTCGTTGCTGGTGCCAGCACGTGACTGTAACCAGAAGCAAGATTAACGATCAATGGTGCAATGTTTTCTGCAATGTCCTGAGCATATTCAGACGCGTCAGAAACAAGAACCTTGGAAACACCTGCAATTTTTGCGGCAGCTTCACCAGCTGCGGCACAGCCAGAGCCCGCGACAAGAACGTGAACATCATCACCGAGCTGTGTCGCTGCGGTAACAGTGTTTAGGGTAGCAGGCTTGATGCTTGCATTGTCGTGTTCGGCGATAACAAGAATAGACATCGTTAGATCACCTTTGCTTCGTTCTTGAGTTTGTCGACTAGTTCAGCAACGGAACCAACAATTACACCTGCATCACGCGCAGGAGGCTCTGTGACCTTCAGTGTGCTGACACGCGGTGTCACATCTACGTTAAGATCAGCCGGTGATGTTGCATCAATAGGTTTTTTCTTCGCCTTCATGATGTTTGGAAGCGACGCATAACGTGGCTCGTTCAAACGAAGATCAACGGTCAGAACAGCTGGCATTGGAAGGCTTACGTTTTGCAAACCGCCATCGACTTCACGTGTGATGTTCAACTTGTCACCTGCTACTTCAACGGCAGAGATGAAGGTGCCTTGCGACCAACCAAGAAGGGCAGAAAGCATCTGGCCAGTCTGATTGTTGTCACCATCGATCGCCTGTTTTCCAAGGATAACGAGACCGGGTTCTTCATTGGCGACAACAGCTTTTAGCAACTTGGCAATTGCCAGTGGCTGCAGATCTTCATCGCTCTGAATGTGAATGCCACGATCTGCACCCATTGCAAGGCCAGTACGGAGAGTTTCTTGAGCCTGGGCTGGTCCAGCTGAAACCACAATGATTTCACTGACAATGCCAGCTTCTTTCATGCGTACAGCTTGCTCAACCGCAATCTCACAGAACGGGTTCATCGCCATTTTGACGTTTGTTAATTCAACGCCAGTCTGGTCAGATTTAACCCGAACCTGCACGTTCGCGTCTATAACGCGTTTGATTGGGACGAGTACTTTCATCTAGAAGTATCCTTAATATTCGCGCTTTACCTAAGTAAAATGACAGGAATCTATATACCTGTCGCTTTACTCTCTAACAGCCAGTCGCCGGGAACCTTAGGCTCGCCAACATACACTGTCAATGATCCGCTGAAGACTTTCTCCCGAAGATCATCGGTTTGCCCCAGGTACCCAGAGCACGTCCTTGGCTCCCTTGTCGTTGACATGGCGGGCCAGAACAAAAAACAAATCGGAAAGACGGTTTATATATTTCAATCCTTCGGGGTTGATGTCCTCTGTTTGACTCAGGGCTGATACAAAGCGTTCAGCTCTGCGTGAAACGGTTCTGGCCTGGTGCAGGTAGGCTGCAATTTCACTTCCCCCGGGAAGAATAAATGACTTCAAAGGCGCTAGATCAGCATTTAAATCATCTATTTCCTGTTCAAGCCTCTCCACCTGTTCGGCAGTGATTCTTAGGGGAGGGTATTCCGGGTCTTTTTCTTCCGGGCAACAGAGATCTGCGCCAAGATCGAAAAGATCGTTTTGAATACGTGCCAGAATGTCATCAACAAGATCTTTGCTGTGTAATCGTGCAATACCTACGATGGCGTTTGTTTCGTCAACGGTGCCATAAGCTTCAACACGAAGGTCGTGTTTATGAACGCGTTTTCCTGAACCAAGCGATGTTTTACCTTTATCGCCGCCTCTTGTGTAAATACGTGTCAGCTGGACCATTACAGCAAGCTCTCTTTCTAAAGGGTTGAGTTTGTCGTCTTACCTTTTTCTATAACAGTTGGCTTTTTCCTTTAACAGGTGGAAAGAATACCTTGGAAGGACTTCTAGGATATATCACCGATGCGACTGACTTTTGACGAATAAAGCTGAAATTTTTCTTATCAAGGAGTGTTCAGCAGCTTTAATCTGTTCTTATTGGTTCTTGGCCCAAAATGCGATCAGGAAAATAATAAGTGCAATTCCTTGCGCTAAAACACGATACCGCATGAATTTATTGGCGTGTTGTTTGTTGTATTCACCGCCGCGGGCCATGCTGATAAGTCCGGCAAAGAGGATGACAACGACAGCAACAAGTGAAAGCACCATCAAGATATTTAAAAAACTGTCCATAATTATGTTTCCGAATTATTTTTTTGGAATTATTTCTGTGTCTTGTATTCGTTCGTCTGGTTTTACGAATTATCACGCAATGTCTTGACGGTGCATGCCTTTGATCAGATCTGAATAGGTGTCGTCATCGGGGGTGAGGTAACCTTCTCTGATCAAAAAGTGGATCAAAACAAGGCTGACGTTGTATTTGAAATCATCCGTATTTGTGATGCGGTCAATAACCTTTTCTATGGGCCATAGATAAAATTCCTCTACCTCTCCGTCCATGTTTTGCGGGGTAAAGCTTTCATCCAAATATAGGTCATAGGTATAAAGGTGATCATTTTTCAAGCCGTCCGGGCGTTCGCAGCGATAGGTAACCATACCTGTTGCTTTGGCTGTTGCTGCTATAGCGCGTGGGATGTTGGCTTCTTCTTCAGCTTCTTTGATCAGGTTTTCCATTATGGTTAAACCATAGGGTTGTCCCCCAGCTACGATATGGTCCAATTCTCCGGGTGCGTTTGGCTTAGATAACGCGCGCTTCCCAATCCAAATCTTCAGGCCGTCTCTTGTATGAACAAGGCCGTTGACGTGTACACCGTAACTTCGAATACCAAAGTGACCAGAAGCCCCGCGATCCATTTTAAAAAGGGGGGGCAAATGCCAGCTATTGGTTACGGCATATTCTTCATCTCGCCACCTGGGGATGATGCCATCTTTTACCAAAGCCTTAATAACGCTTTCGACTTCGCTGGTGCGGTTTTCAAATGTTGTGAGCTTGGTTGAAAGAGCGACGCTTTGCGACGATACATCAAAGACAGAAGTGAAATCTTTTAGTCTTGTCGCTAAATCATGTGTGATGTGCCCATGAACTTCATTGTTGATAATGAAGGGGCGATAATTTTCCGGTTGCCAGAAATGACAGGCTTTGACGCGCTCTAACAGAGACAAGGAGGACTCCTGAATTATTTGCTGCGGGGAGGCATTATTTCAGGAGTATATTGCGATTTCCCAGATTTATTGGCAATGAGATTTATGTGTAATAATTAAAAACAAAGCACTCGGTTCGGATTAAAATCCGTTTTGAAAATCTATATTAGCCGTGTTGTATTGAGGTTGGCTTTTTTAATTCCATTATTTTTTGAGGAGATTCAAGAGAGCTTTTTGATTCAAGTATAGCTGCGGGTTGAACGCTAGGTGCGTGAGACCGTCCAAGGAACATGACACCAAAGACGAGAAGGGCGGCTGAAAAAGCGATGCGAAATATAAGGTTCATTTTGATCTCGTTGCTCATAAATTGAGCTAAAAAGTACTGACAAAACAAAAGTCTAAGTACGTAAAATTGAATTTGATGATCTATTTATGGATGGCACTAAACATTACAAGGGCCATGCTTAAACTTTCTTAAGATTAAATGGGAGCAGCTTTTGAAATTAAAACTCACTTTTTAGTGAGGACTCTTAAGCTCCCGAATAACCTCTTTTCTTTGAAAATTGCTTTTTCCGGGGTGTCGAGGATGCAAAATATTACTCCGCGGCCGTTTTGTAGGGTGCTGATAATATGTTGGTTATATCGCTAAGGATGGAGCCAAGGTCGAAGTCCTTTGGTGTGTAGACGGCAGAAACGCCTAGTTCCAAAAGGCGTTCCGCATCGTCTTTTGGGATGATGCCGCCGACGACAACAGGAATGTCTGAAATTCCAGCGGCCTTCATCTTTAATATGATCTCTTTCACCAAGGGAACGTGAGATCCGGAAAGGATAGAGAGGCCAATAATGTGGACACCTTCTTCCAAGGCGGCGTTTACAATTTGTGACGGTGTTAAGCGAATGCCTTCGTAGACGACTTCGTATCCTGCTTCTTTGGCGCGAACTGCGATTTGTTCTGCGCCGTTTGAATGACCATCAAGACCTGGCTTGCCAACAAGAATCTTGGGGCGGCGTCCTATCTTCGTTGTTAACTCATCAAGCTCAGCCCGTATTTTTACGAGGTGGTCCTGACCTCCTTCGTTCAAAGAACTTTGGCCAACACCTGTCGGGGCGCGAAATTCTCCAAAAATTTCTCTGAGTGTTTGCGCCCATTCACCCGTTGTAACCCCAGCATGTGCGCAAGCGATAGAGCTCTCCATGATATTGCCATTTGTCAAGGCTGCGGTTTTAAGTTGGGAAAGGGCGTGTTCAACGTCATGGGCATTTCTGTTCTGACGCCAGAGTTTTAATTTCTCAATTTGCTGGGCTTCAGCGGCGTCATCCGTTTTTAAGAAGCCATTATCTTCGCCCGTTGTCAGGGGAGAAGGCTCTGTTTCTGTATGTTTGTTGACGCCGATGACTGTGAGATCTCCACTTTCGATATCCCTGAATCTTTGCGCCGCTGATTCTACCAATTTGCCTTTCATATAAGAACTCTCTACAGCGGCGATCGCGCCGCCCATTTCTTCAATGCGAGCAAGCTCTTCTTTTGCTTCTTTCATGAGCGCCTGAACTTTGTTTTCTATTTCTGTAGAGCCGTTAAAAATATCGCCATATTCAAGGAGATCGGTTTCAAAGGCGACTATCTGCTGCAACCTGAGAGACCACTGTTGATCCCAAGGGCGCGGTAGACCCATAGCTTCGTTCCAGGCCGGAAGTTGGACGGCGCGGGCTCTGGCGTCTTTGGAGAGGACAACAGCCAGCATTTCAATCAGAATACGGTAGACGTTATTTTCAGGTTGTTGTTCGGTTAGTCCGAGAGAATTGACCTGAACACCATACCTGAACCGCCTATATTTTTCTTCTGTTACGCCGTAACGTTCTTGACAGATTTCATCCCAAAGTCTTGTAAAAGCCCGCATTTTACAAAGCTCGGTCACAAAGCGTACGCCGGCGTTTACGAAAAACGAAATCCTGCCGACGACCTTTGAGAAATCGTGATCCGGTACTTGCCCGGAATCCTTTACAGCATCAAGGACAGATATGGCTGTCGCTAATGCATAGGCAAGCTCTTGAACGGGTGTCGCCCCCGCTTCTTGAAGGTGGTAAGAGCAAACATTCATAGGATTCCATTTGGGAACTTGATTGTAGGTAAACGAGATCACATCGGTGATAAGGCGCATAGATTGCTGTGGTGGGAAGATATAAGTGCCGCGAGACAGGTATTCCTTGATCAGGTCGTTTTGGGTTGTGCCTGACAGTTTGCTACGGTCTAGGCCCTGTTTTTCGGCGCAGGCAATATAGAGTGCCAATAACCACGGGGCCGTCGCATTTATCGTCATGGATGTATTCATCTGATCCAGAGGAATTTCGTGAAACAGTGTTTCCATATCTCCTAGATGAGAGATGGGAACGCCGACTTTCCCCACTTCACCCTGTGCAAGGATATGATCCGAATCGTAGCCCGTCTGGGTTGGAAGGTCGAAGGCGACAGACAGGCCTGTTTGACCTTTTTTCAGATTCGTTTTGTAGAGTTCATTGGATGCCTTGGCATTTGAATGGCCAGCATAGGTTCTGAATAACCAAGGGCGATCAGCTGCTTTTGCTGCATGTGCGTTGTTGATTGTCTTTTTTGATCCCTCAGACATCCGAAATTTCCCTGAATTTTTCGTTATTGTCGTTATTTTGTTAAAATATAGACATAAAATTACTATATTATCTAGTGTTTAGTAAAAATATAATAATTGTGCGTTGCAAAAAAAACAACTCGAGCTAAACTGATTTTCAACAGAGAGAAAGTTTTTGCCGCTCCGGGCGACATGTAAAGACCACCAGAAAGGTGGCATGAATGGGGATAAGGCTAAGATGAGTGAAACAGCAAAAATCGTGGATATTACAGCGCATCAGGAAAAGAAAGATCTGTATGAAGTTGGGGAAATTCCCCCGATGGGACATGTCCCCAAGCAGATGTATGCTTGGGCTATTCGCCGGGAACGCCAGGGCAATCCGGAACAGGCAATGCAGGTTGAAGTTGTCGATATACCAAAGTTAGAAAATAACGAGGTTCTTGTCCTCGTGATGGCGGCGGGTGTTAATTACAACGGGGTTTGGGCAGGCCTTGGTAAACCGATTTCTGTGTTTGATGTTCATAAAGAGCCTTATCACATTGCCGGATCTGATGCGTCCGGAATTGTTTGGGCTGTCGGGTCAAAAGTTACCCGTTGGAAAGTTGGTGACGAAGTTATTGTACATTGTAATCAGGATGACGGGGATGATGAAGAGTGCAATGGTGGTGACCCCATGTTTTCTACCTCCCAACGTATTTGGGGTTACGAGACACCTGATGGATCTTTCGCGCAATTCACGAGAGTCCAGTCCCAGCAGCTTATGCATCGCCCCCGTCACCTGACTTGGGAAGAGTCCGCTTGTTACACCCTGACCTTGGCAACGGCCTATCGCATGTTATTTGGCCATCGCCCTCATATCCTGAGACCGGGACATAACGTTCTGGTCTGGGGGGCTTCCGGTGGTTTGGGTTCTATGGCTATTCAGTTAATTGCCACGGCTGGTGCGAATGCGATCGGTGTTATTTCTGATGAAACCAAACGAGATTTCGTTATGTCCCTTGGTGCCAAGGGTGTTTTGAACCGTCGGGATTTCGATTGTTGGGGACGTCTGCCCGAGGTGAATGATGTCGACGGCTATAAGGAATATATGAAGGAAGTTCGGAAGTTTGGTAAGGCAATTTGGGATATTACGGGCAAGGGCAATGATGTTGATTTTGTCTTTGAACATCCGGGCGAACAAACCTTCCCTGTGAGCTGTAACATCGTTAAACGTGGCGGTATGGTTGTTTTTTGCGCCGGGACAACGGGCTTTAATTTGACGTTTGATGCGCGATTTGTCTGGATGCGCCAAAAGCGAATTCAGGGCAGCCACTTTGCCAATTTGAAACAGGCGTCGCAGGCAAATCAGCTGGTAATAGAACAACGTCTTGACCCCTGTATGTCAGAAGTCTTTTCGTGGGATGACATACCAAGGGCCCATACCAAGATGATGAATAATGAACACAAGCCCGGGAATATGGCTGTGCTCGTTCAATCAACACGCCCGGGGTTACGTACCTTGGAAGATGTGATTGACGCTTAAGTTTCCTGCTGCCGATAAGCGCGATGGTAATGCTTATACGGGTGCATGCCTCTGTTACGTCATGTCGTAGAGGGCTGTTGCGCTTATCGGTCTTTTTATTGTTCGATTTTATTTTAATAGACTTTTCATCAGACGGTTACTCTTGTTTTCAAGCAGGTACACTGAAAAATCTATGGCTGAGTAATTCCATTGAGGCAAAAAATGTCAGAAAACAAAGAGCTTTTTTCCCGTTGCGGAAAAGCGATATCCTCATCCAAATCACTGCAGGAAAAAGCACGTGATTATCTGCTTGAACAAACAATAGATAATGGGCGTGTTTCAGCCGATTTAATTGAGGAAAATCAGTTCGCAGCCCATGGCTATGCATGGATGGCGACGTATGTTTCTGCTTTGGAAAACATGCTTCTTTGGGCACAAAGGCTGGATAGCGGAAATGAGTTTCGCGAACTAGAACGGCTCATCCTCAAAATAGCCTTTGGCGAATATCTGTCCCAGCTATCTGGTGGAATTGCAATCAGCCAGGTTGAAATCCTGCGTCCTCAGGATTTGGGTGTAGAAGAAACTGATGTGTTCAATTTCCATACGGACGAGGTTCGTGCGTTGATTGGTGATGGGAATACAAAAGAAAATAGAAAAGCTTTGGCTGATCTTTTGGTGAATAGCCTTGAAAGTAAAAATTTTGGGGCTTTAGGACTTGGTGATGAGACGCTGGAAATGGTCCGGGATCAGTTCGGAAGAGTTGCCGATGATTACAGTGATGCTGCCCACGAATGGCATTTGAAGGATGAACTCATCCCGATAGAAGTTGTGGAACAGTTAGCCGAATTGGGTATTTTCGGGCTTACGGTTCCCGAAGAATATGGCGGCCTCGGGATGGGGAAAACGGCTATGTGTGTCGTGACCGAAGAACTTTCCCGTGGTTACATCGGTTTGGGGTCTTTGGGGACGCGCTCAGAAATCGCCGCAGAGCTCATTCGCTTGGGCGGAACGGAAGAGCAAAAGCAAAAGTGGCTCCCCCAAATTTCATCAGGTGAAATTTTACCGACGGCTGTCTTTACCGAACCCAATACCGGGTCAGATTTGGGGGCTTTAAAAACAAGGGCGGTGTTATCCGGGAATTGTTATAAAATCACGGGTAACAAGACCTGGATCACGCATGCCTCGCGAAGTGATATCATGACCTTGCTGGCTAGAACCAATCCAGATGAGCCCGGCTATAAAGGTCTCTCAATGTTTATCGCGGAAAAGCCCCGAGGAAATGATGATGACGATTTTCCGGCTGAAGGCATGACCGGTGGTGAAATCAAGGTGCTTGGCTATCGCGGTATGAAAGAATACGAACTTGGTTTTGACGGTTTTGAAGTCAAAAAAGAGAACTTGCTTGGGGCGGAAGAGGGGCAAGGGTTCAAGCAATTAATGGCGACCTTTGAATCGGCAAGGATTCAAACAGCCGCAAGAGCTGTCGGGGTGGCGCAGTGTGCGATGGAACTCGGGATGCAATATGCGCACGATCGCATCCAATTTGATAAATCGCTATACAACTTCCCCAGAGTTTATGGGAAACTGGTTTGGATGGTTGTCGAAACCATGATCGCTCGACAGCTAACCTACGCGTCGGCGCGGGAGAAAGATTCGGATCGACGCTGTGATATTGAAGCCGGCATGGCTAAGTTGTTAGGGGCGCGTGTTGCATGGTCAAATGCTGATAATGCTCTGCAAATTCACGGTGGTAATGGTTATGCGGAAGAATATAAAATCAGCCGTGTACTGTGTGATGCACGTATCTTGAATATTTTTGAAGGCGCAGCAGAGATACAAGCACAGGTTATTGCACGCGGTCTTTTATCCGGGCGTAATTAAGTTGTTCATCAGATCTGCCGGACTTTATTTTTGATCTAATAAACCAACCATCGTTCTGATGTCGTCAGGATTTTTCCCCTGTTTTCTGAGTTCTCTTATGGCAAGAGCGTTATGTCGCTTGGCCAGCCGATTACCTTCTTCATCGTGAAGCAGATCGTGGTGGTGCCAGGTTGGAACAGGCAATTTTAGTAACGCTTGCAAAAGCCTGTGAATATGAGTGGCTTCAAAGAGATCGGTGCCTCTGGTAATGCAGGAAATATTTTGAAGGGCATCATCAACGGTTACGGATAGGTGATAACTGGTATGAATGTCTTTTCTGGCAAGAACAACATCACCAAAAATTTCTGGTGTTGCTCTGACCTTTCCCTTTCTTTCATCATGCCAATATAGCTCTCCTGCTAAAGCGCACGCCTGCGCTGTGTTCAAGCGCAGGGCATAGCTGTCCCCTTGTGCGATGCGTTTTTTTCTTTCAGTGGCAGACAGGCTTCTACAGGTGCCGGGGTAGATTAAACCATCTGGTCCGTGCGGAGCACGACCAGATTGCTGGACTTCGTTTTGAATTTCTTTGCGCGTGCAAAAACAAGGGTAGAGAAGATCTTGGTCTTCTAGTTTTTTGAGTGCCCTCTGATAATCGTCCATGTGTTCAGACTGATTACGCGGGGTATCACGCCACTCCAAGCCGAGCCATGAAAGATCTTCGTATATCGCCTCAGTGAATTCCTTGCGGCATCGCGTAGTGTCTATATCTTCGATTCTCAGAATGAACTGGGCATCGTGTTTTTGCGCTTGTGTCCAGCTAAAGAGAGCGGAATAAGCGTGTCCAAGATGGAGATATCCGCTGGGTGAGGGTGCGAAACGAAAGATTTGTGTTGGCAATGTTGTCATTAAATGGGTTTTCATCAAATAGAATGTGCAATGGGAACAAGGGGGAAGTCCAGTCGTGAGTGATCAAAAAATATCGGATGAAGCTTTACGTGCCCCTTTGGAGGCACTTTCAGGGCAAGATACGGATGTAGCACGGGCATATCTTGATTGTGGTTTGCCGCCCATCCGATCTCAAGATGCCGGGTTTAACGGTTTGGTCGGAATGATTATTTCTCAACAGGTTTCTGTTCAGTCTGCAAAAGCAATCCTTGGTAGATTAGTGGAACAAGTTGGGGAGATCACCCCGGAAAATATTTTAGCGTTGGATGACGACGGAATGAAGGCGGCAGGTTTGAGTCGCCCAAAACAACGTTACACACGTGGATTGGCTGAAGATGTTTTGGCGGGGCGCCTGCAGTTGGAACATCTACCGGATATGTCAGATGATGAAGTTATTGATCATCTGATCCAAGTAAAAGGTATAGGACGTTGGACGTGTGAAGTATATCTTTTGTTTGCTTTGAAACGACCTGATATCATGCCCGCTGCTGATTTGGCCTTGCAAGAGGCGATGAAGCATTTAAAGGGTTTGGAACATCGTCCAACACCGAAAGAAATGTATGAACTTTCCGAAAATTGGCGACCCCATCGTAGTGCTGGCGCCCGTTTTTTATGGCACTATTATCGCCATGCTGGTATCGCCTGATTTTCCAAAATTTTGCCCCCTTTTATGGCCCAATAGTTGAGAATTTGTTAACTATTTGGCTAAAATTGATGACCTGTGTTAAAAAGTCGTGTAAAAGTAGATAGTTATTCATGGGGGGCATGGAAATGTCAGAGGTAACATTAACTGGACCTCGTCACGAGCCGAGCTCGGGTGGGCCAGCAAAAGAACTCATAATCATGCTGCATGGTCTTGGTGCAGATGGGCAGGATCTGATTGGTCTTGCGCCTTTTTTTGCCAATGCTCTTCCGCATGCTGCTATCGTTTCTCCGGATGCGCATCAGCCTTGTGATATGGCCCCGATGGGGCGGCAGTGGTTTAGCTTGATGAGCAGGGATCGGGATCTTATTCTCGATGGCATTCAAAAAGCAGCGCCTGTTGTGCAAGCTTTTATTAATCAAGAAATGGCGCATTATAATTTGACGCCGGAGCGTGTTTTTCTGATGGGCTTTTCCCAAGGGGCTATGATGGCATACCATCTTGGTTTCCGCCAAAAGTCACCTTTCGCAGGCATGATGTGTTATTCCGGCATGCTGGTTGCGCCTGATTTGCTCAAAGATGAACTATCTAGCAAGTGCCCTGTGCTCGCGATCCATGGTGATAAGGATGAAGTTGTTCCCCCTGAGGCGCTTCCCGCGGCAGTACAGGCGATGACAGAACACGATATAACTGTATATCAGGAAATGATTTCCGAACTTGGACACGGTATTGATGAAAACGGTATTCGCATGGGTGTTGGGTTTGTGACTGAATTGCTTGGTTATGCTGTTAAAGATGAATAGGCTAGGAAAAACGCGCTTATTGCGATGTTGAACAGGGGCTCTTTTTCGTGTGGAAAAGAGCCTTTTTTGCATCTAACGCTCGTGTCGTGGAATGAGCTGAATTGTGACAGTTAAACCTGAGTTTTGTGTTTCTTTTATTACTTTGGCACAAAATGTTGTATGTTTATAAAAAGAGCATTACTTTTTAGTAGATACTTCAGTATCGTTCAGTTTTGGTGCTTTGGTATCATTCGCCCTGGTGTTTTGAGATCCCACGGAGGAAAAACGTGGTTTCCTTTTCTGCTAATCCGGCGTTGGTCCTAAACGCGGACTTTCGTCCACTCAGTTATTTCCCTCTCTCTGTCTTGTCTTGGCAAGATGCAATTAAAGCTGTGTTTCTCGATCGTGTTCAAATCGTTTCTGAGTACGAGAGCGAGGTTCATTCGCCGTCTTTCCAAATGCGTATTCCAAGTGTTGTTGCCCTTCGAAGTTATGTTGAGATGGATCGGCGTCCGGCATTTACCCGGTTTAATGTATTCTTACGGGATGCTTTTACTTGCCAATATTGCGGTGTGAGAGAGGCGTCTGAATACCTGACCTTTGATCATGTCATTCCCCGATGCCAGGGGGGAGGCACGTCGTGGGAGAATATTATTACAGCCTGTCAGTCATGTAATTTGTCCAAGGGGGGGCGGTCACCTTCAGAAGCGAGAATGATGTTAAAGTCCTGGCCGCGCTGTCCAACAGTTCATGAGCTTAATCAGAACGGCCGCGGTTTCCCGCCAAATTACCTTCACGAAAGCTGGCATGATTTTCTTTATTGGGATGCTGAACTAGAACGAGATGGGGAGACTTAATATTTTGGTCCGAACCCGTGGATAAAAGATAAGAATTTATTTCGGTCAGGTAAGTAACGATCGTAATGAAAAGATCTGGAAGGATTAGACTTCCTTGCTGGTTTTAATTGTCCATAGACAGACAAGGGCAAGTACTAAAGATATGATGATGTTATAGCCAGCCATTGAAATCCCAAAAAGATCCCATGGCACGACATCGCACCGAACAATCGGCTGGTCCATCAATTGGCTGGTCAGGTCTTCTACCGAAGCTGAAAGATCCAGTGCGCCTCCTTGGCATTCACTGGTTCCTTCCCACCAACGTTTTTCTACGCCGACATGAAACCCAGCGATAGCGGCGCCTGCAAAAAATGACAAGCTGCTTGCGCCCAATGTTATTTTCGCCACTGCTGGGTTTTTTCTTAAGGTCCAAGCCAGCACAGCAAAGCCTGTTGCCGTAACATAGGCCCAGCGTTGATACATACAGAGAACGCAGGGGTGTAGACCTCCAATATATTGAAAGGCCAAGGCGCCCCCCAGAACGACTGCACTGGATAGAATAGCGATTAACGCCATCCATCCAGACTTGATATTCGTTATTGTCTTAACTAGTGCAGCCATTATATTTCGCCTGTTTGTGACCTCTAGATCAGGTATTTAAGAGCGACAAAGCCCCCGATTAGGAGTATACAGAAGATTGAGGCAAGAATATTGAGGTACTTTTCAATAAATATTCTGATCGGCTGTCCAAAATACCATAGTAGTCCCGCAACAAAAAAGAACCGAAGCCCGCGTGCACCCAATGAAGAAATGCTGAAGACGGTAAAGTTAAGTTCAAAAAATCCGGAAGCAATCGTGATCACTTTATAGGGGAAAGGCGTCACCCCGGCGATAAATACAATCCAGGCGCCCCAGTCATTATATTGGGTTCTGAAATCTTCCAGATATTCTGTTTTGCCGTAAAATTCTATGACGGGTTGGCCGATAGATTCGAATAAGAAGGCCCCGATTCCATAGCCAAACATACCGCCCAAAACGGAAGCAATAGTTGCGATAAGGGCTATTTTCCATGCTTGGTCTCGTGCAGCCAACACCATTGGGATAATCAATATATCCGGCGGAATTGGGAAAACTGAACTCTCTATAAAGGCGATAAGGCCGAGAGCTAATAGCGCATGAGGATGTGCGGCTAGACTCATGGTCCAGTTATAAAGGCTACGAAACACGGTGAGCTTCCTTATGTTGATTAGGAAGCGAAGAAAACAGGACTCTTCCCCGAAGGTCAAGCAGAGATACAAGGCAAAGAGTTTGGCATGTATCTCTGCTTGGTTATTTCGAGTTCAGCACTGCGTTACTGATAACGGTGAGGTTTCTCTCTATTCAAGGAGCTGGACAATTGTAGCCAAAGGACCTTTATCACCATCCTCGGTTTCCATTTTGATCCGCTGATTCTGGGTTACCCGGTATATCCCAGACCGTTCCAAAATGCGAGCAGAGATAAAGATATCCCTGCTGCCATCATCAGGGGAAACAAAGCCATAGCCCTTGTCGGCATTGAAAAATTTAACAATACCTTCGATGGTTGGCTCACCACTCTCGCTTCCAGGAGGTGGGGGCGGTTCCGGTATAGATTCTACGCGATGAATATTTTTGACTTGTAGCCCTTTGTCTCCGTTTGTCAGGTCGCAAATTAGCTCTGCGCCTTCGGGCAGGGAACGATGACCTGCTCTTTCTAAAACGGATATATGAAGGAATGCATCGGGGAGTTTTTCCCCAGCCTGGACAAATCCAAACCCTTTGGTGGCATTGAACCACTTTACGCGTGCCTGTATGTCAGGCATCTCATTTTCAGTTTGATCTACTATTACACTGGTATCTAACATGGCGCACGATTGCTCCAGACTAACCTGAATGTAGAACTCATATAGAACCCCTCCCGAGGGTGCGATTTGAGCTTCTGAGGGGATTATTATGATTAACGACGGCCATTTATTGTGAATCTCTTCCCCCCAAGAAAGAAGCCGTTTAAACTTAAAGTAACCTTACTTTGGAATTAAGTTCTAGCGATAGTTTACTAGAAATATTAGGGAAAAGCAAAAACCCCGAACCTTTGTGTTATTTTTGTGCTTAATTTTAGATGAATTATAAATCTAGTTTTAGATAAATTATAAAAATGAAATCGAGGCTTGCCAAAGGCGAAACCATCAGTAATATGCGCATCCACAAGTGCCCCCGTGGCGGAATTGGTAGACGCGCGTGACTCAAAATCTCGTATCTTCGGATGTGCCTGTTCGACTCAGGCCGGGGGCACCATTTATTTTCCGCAAAACGCCGTTGAATAAGCGATTATATTCGTTAATTTGATAGCGGCTTTTCCCAGCCAGACATTAAGATGCTCCCTCGTGGCGATGGGAAAGTATTCCCTTTGTTTCCGTGGCATTGGGAGAAATAAAATGTCCAAGATTGATCGTGTAAAAGCACATGTTCTGGCAGAGCTTGCTAAGGAGCAAGGAGAACAGCTCCGGTTTATGGCGAATCTGGATCTTCGTCTTGTCTTTGGATATTTGACCGCGCAATTTATTTTGGTTGGCTGGATAACGAATCAAGCAGAACTTGCTATTCAATTGGTCAGCGCAGTTCTTTTGGTTAATGGACTTCTGTTTGGTGTTATCGTGATGTTGTTGGTCCGGCATGGTCGACGCCGTCATCACGTGTCACAAACATCTCGAAATATCGATTCGGCACTTCAGCTTTACGAAACAGGAATCTATTTTGAGGGCCGCATCAAGAATCCGGATCGTCAGCGGGAAAAGAACCCATTATTCCTCTATTGGCACCCTATTTACATTTTTATCTGTGCTGTTGCTTTTACTGGTGTAAGTCTTTTGATCGCCAGTATCTATCTGGTTTGACGGTGATTTATCGTTTCCCCTATATAAGAGATAATGGTTTCCTTCGCGGTCGACCTTTTTCGCACTAATATTGTTTTTCTATAATAGCGTGTGTCGTATAGTATGATTTTGTGAAGGTCAGTCCCTTCTGGCCAAGGCCCTTGCCAGTCTGGGATCAGGGATATGCCAAGGCCAGAGTTCACGAGTACGGTAATCGCTTCCAAGGCATCAAGCTCGCAAAACTCTTGAACCGTGATCTTGCTGTCGCGCAAAAATTTAGTAACAAGTTTTCCTCCCCAGGCATTGTGGTCATACCGGATAAAGGGTTTTTGCCGAAGTTGCTTAAGAAGATCGGATGAGAATTTTGTTGCCTTCTTATTTTCCGCTTTAAAGCAATCCTCTGGTAAAAGGTCTTTTGTAGAAATCAGGCAGAGTGGCTCCTGACTTATGATTTCAAATTTGAGCTCTTTTGGTAAAGAGAAAGGAGGTGCACTGATGATGACTGCATCGAGATCATCTGAGAGCATGCGGTTATATAACTGCTTTGATGTTCCCGGATGTAACTTTACTTCCAAGTCGTGTTTATCCTTCTGAAGGAAGCTCAGGGTTTTGGGGATTATGCCCGTCATTGCCGTTGAGATGGCTCCTAGCTCTAAACGACCAGACACCTGCCCCTTGTTTAAAGTACTTAACAGGTCGCGTTCAACTTCCAGCAATTGCTTTGCTTGGGGTAGAATGCGGTGTCCAGCTTCAGTTAAATGAACCGTTTTCCCTGACCGTATAGTCAGGGAAAACCCAACCTGTTCTTCCAGCGCTTTTATGCGTTGGCTTACTGCTGTGGCTGTCAGTCCTTGTGATTGTGCTGCCCGCGCAATCGAGCCTTCTTTGGATAAAGCGATTAGGCTTTTGAGAAAATCACTATTCAAAGCAAAGATATTCCTATGTCTAAAGTAACAATAATAAAGTAATTGTTATTTATTGTTTGTGCTAGAGAGTTCTCAAGACCATGATTTTATAAGTTTTTATCAGGAGTGTTTTCGATGAAAAGCCTTTTTCACCTAGCCTACAATGTACGCAACTTGTCCGACGCACGTTCTTTTTATGGTGAGATACTTGGTTGTGAAGAGGGGCGATCATCTGACAGTTGGGTCGATTATAATTTTTTTGGGCACGAAATTTCTCTGCACCTTGGCACGCCTTTTGAGGTTCAAGCTACGGGCAAGGTCGGGGGACATATGGTGCCGATGCCGCATTTAGGGGTAATTCTTGAATATGAGGATTGGATTGGTGTCGCAGAGAAACTCAAAGCGGCCAAAGTTGAGTTTGTGTTAGAGCCCATGGTGCGATTCGAAGGCGAACCTGGCGAGCAATGGACAATGTTTTTCTTTGATCCATCTGGAAATCCGATAGAGATTAAAGGCTTTAAATCAATGGATAGGGTTTTTGCATCATGAGCATTCTTTTGCTGACATCAGTTTCAACTGAAGAAGAAACTATGTGGTTAAAACAGCTCAGATCTGCATTGCCAGAAGAAGATATTAGGTTGTTGGCTGATCTCGATGACATAACAGATGTCGATATAGCGATTGTAGCTAATCCCCCACAAGAGGTGTTGCGTACTCTACCAAAGTTAAAATTGATTCAAAGTTTATGGGCTGGTGTTGATGCGTTGTTGGGGGATCCAACCTTACCTGAAAACGTTCCTCTTGTTCGTTTGATTGATCCAACCTTATCTGCGTCTATGGCTGAAGCAACCGCAACGCATGTTCTGGCCCTGCATCGTGATTTACCTCGTTATGCCCAACAACAACAACGTCAGGAATGGCAGCAGCATGAATTACTGCGGTCGTCTGATCGTACGGTTGGTATTCTCGGTTTGGGGGAGATGGGGATTGCCTCTGCTCAACAGCTACGGGCCTTGGGTTTTAACGTTCGTGGGTGGAGCCGATCATTAAAAGAGGTGGACGGCGTTGAGTGTTTTGCTGGGCAAGGCGGTCTCGAGACGTTTCTTAAGGGGCTTGATATGTTGGTAAACCTTCTACCTCTGACATTTGAAACAAAGGGAATTCTATCAGAGAACTTATTCTCTCAGCTTCCAAAAAGGACAGGATTGATCAACTTTGGACGTGGCGGTCACCAGATTGAGGGAGATGTGATCACTGCGTTGGATGACGGGCAGTTATCCCATGCGGTGTTGGACGTCTTTTCACAAGAACCGCTTTCGGCTGATAATCCGTTGTGGCGTCATCCGAAGATCACGCTTTTGCCGCATGTCGCGGCGCCGACTAATCCCGGAACGGCTGTTGAGATTGTTGCTGGCAATATTAGAAAATACAGAAAAACAGGACAGCTACCAAAACAGGTCGAGAGATCTGTCGGGTATTAATGATGATCTAAACGGCTTGGCCCGCTGCGTGGCCTGATGCCCATGCCCATTGAAAATTAAAACCGCCCAGATGTCCGGTTACATCGACCACCTCGCCGATGAAGAAGATACCTGGATGGGTTTTACTTTCCATAGTGTTGGATGAAAGGTTCTTTGTGTTTACCCCACCAAGTGTGACTTCGGCCTTGGCGTATCCTTCATCCCCCGATGGTGTAATGACCCATTTGTGGATTACCTCGGCCACAGCACGTAATTTTTTGCTGCCCATATCTGCGGGCGTTCTGTTTTCGCTGAATCTATCGACCCATTCCTGCGCAAAGCGTTTGCTCATAAAGGGGGCCAGAACATTGGTCAGGGTCTTTTTTTTGTTTGCGTCTGCGGTGAGCTCTTCTTCAATGTTCTGGCCAGGTAACAAGTCAATGGAAAGTGATTTTCCCGGTTCCAGATAGGACGAGATTTGTAGTATCGCTGGGCCACTAAGACCGCGATGGGTGAACAGCAAGTTTTCGCGAAAGCCCTGCTTTTTAACTGAGGCGATACAGTTCTGTGAAACACCACTAAGTGTTTTGCAAAAGGCTTTGTCACCAGCGTTGAGGGTCAGAGGGACAAGCGCAGGCCGGATTGGTGTAACGGGAATATCGAACTGTCGGGCAATTCTATGGCCGAAATCTGTAGCCCCGATCTTTGGTATGGAAAGCCCCCCCGTTGCAATGACCAACGATTGACATGTGACAGCACCCTTACTGGTTTCGAGAGTAAACTTAAGGCCATTGGGGCTTTCTGGTATAGGGCGAACACCATTAACGGATACTGGATTGTGAATCTCGACGCCTGCGTCACGGCATTCTGCTAGCAGCATATCAATAATATCCTGTGCAGAGTTGTCGCAGAAAAGCTGTCCAAGTGTTTTTTCATGATACTTGATTTCGTGTTTGGCCATCAAATCAAGAAAATCATAGGGGGTGTAGCGTGCCAATGCAGATTTGCAGAAGTGTTTGTTCCCGGAAATAAAGTCGTTAGATGTGGTGTGTATATTGGTGAAATTACAACGCCCGCCGCCTGATATACGAATTTTCTCGCAGAGTTTTTTTGCATGGTCGATGACCTGAACGCGCCGCCCTCTTTTCCCAGCCTCAATTGCACACATAAGGCCCGCAGCACCTGCGCCAACAATAATGACATCCCACTTTTCTGGTTCTTTATATGGGGAGGTATTTTGCATGGATCTCTCTTTTGTCCGTGTACCGGTTCATGTGCAACAACTTTGTCGGAACTTTAAACGGGGTAATACCCGAATTGAGAAAAAACGCCAAGCTGTAACAATATTTTGAAATAGCTTTGAATAAGATGTCAGGCATGACCAATCTATATAAAGCTTTAATTTGCAAAGCAGTGAGCGATTAGTGAACGATGCTCTTCGGTGTTGCAATCATGATACTAGAGGAATAGGGCTTGAAGCAGGGCGCTGGATAAATGGGGATGAAATGGCGATTTATATGATTATTGGCGGGCTTGGCCTGTTTTCTTTGTTACATTTGCTAACAGCGACACGAAAGGTAAGATCGGCAATAGTCACGCAGATAGGGGAGTTGCAATATAAGGGGCTTTTTTCTTTTGCGTCTTTGGTGGTCTTCGGTACCGCTGTTTATGGCTATGTCCAAGGTTCTTATGTTGAATACTGGGTGGCAGGAAGTGCGGTTATCCTCCTGCAAAGTTTTCTTTTGATGCCCGTGGCAATCATTTTGATTGTTAGCTCGTATATTTCAAAAGGGACACAAAGATTGACCCGACACCCAATGCTGATGGGGGTAACAATTGCCTGTTTCAGCCATGTGCTTGTGAACGGGGATCTTGCCTTTATTCTCTTTTTTGGCGGATTAGGGGGGTATGGGGTTCTTGCAATGCTTTGGTCTGATCATCAGCGCCGTATTTCCAGGGATACAGAGGATCAGTTATTTCTAGAGCAGACAGGGTACTTTCCTGTTTCTGGACGGTTACATCAAAATAATGGCGATCTCTTGCCTAGATTAGGAACCTTGGGGCCTGTTATCGGCACGGCGTGCTATGGGCTTGCCATTACATATCATGGACAGCTTTTGGGCGTATCGCCCCTTTCTTCCATACTGACGCCTTAGGATGAGGGGTGGTTCGTGAACGGGAACTTCGTGGCTTTCATTTGAGTGGAGTTGATAATGCCTTTTATTCAGGAAAACCTTTCAAGTCTCCCTGAACTGCTTGTTGCTATCGGTTTCTTGCTGACGTTTGTTGCTTTTGTTGTCAGTGATATTTTATGGCTTCGAATTTTTACCATTGTAGCTAAGCTCGCGATGGCGATTGCTGCTCTCTTGCCTGAGAATGGTCCGGTGTGGCTATCTTTTTCTGGAAATATGATTCTTATTACCGTGAACTTGTTTCACTCGACGGTTCTTATTTTGGAAAAACGTCGCTCTAACTTATCAGATCAAGAGCAATCTCTGAAAGATAAAGCATTTCCGATGATGGATAGAGTTCTTGTTAAGCGACTTTTTCGGGCGGCATGTTGGTCTGAATTTGAGCAAGGTGAAACAATTCTTTTCGAAGGGGAGTGCCCGGATAGATTATTTCTTTTGTTTGAGGGAAAAGCTTTTGTATCTGTCGGTCATAAGCGTGTTGGTGAAATTGAGGCCGGACAATTTGCCGGCGAAATGTCTTTTTTGACAATGGAAAAAGCCGGCGCGACAGTAACGACGCGCGAAAGGACCAAGTGTCTGGTTTGGGAACGGTCTGATTTGGAAAAGCTCTATCATAAAGACAGGGATCTTCAGTCTGTTCTGGTGGCAGCGATAGGGGCAGATTTGGTGACAAAAATCCTTTCGCAAAATAGAAGAGTTACGAAATTCGCTTAGGTGCTATGTTTAGTAGAATTGACAACTATGCTTGCATTTCGTGATCAGAAGGTTACCTAGGTGCCAGAATTTATTTAAGAACGGAAAGATTGATGATCAAAGTCTACGGTATTAAGAACTGCGATACATGCAGAAAGGCACTCAAAACATTGTCTGCTGCAGGTCTCGATCATCAGTATCATGATTTCCGTGCGGACGGTTTGTCTGCAGAAGACCTTGATAAATGGATCGCTGTGGCGGGATGGGAAAAGCTTCTTAATAAGCGAGGCACGACGTGGCGAAATTTATCAGATGATATTAAAGAGTCGGTGAATGAGGCTGTGGCCCGGAACTTGATGATGGAAAATCCTACGCTCATTAAACGCCCGGTTTTTGATGCGCCACAAGGTGTCATCGTTGGGTTTACAAAAAAGGAACAAGCCCTTTTGGGGCTTTAGGAGCGTATCGTGGCTGATCAATTTAATGATAAAAAATCTGCTGACGGTAAGTCTGGCGCTGGAAAACAACAGGTGCGCAAGGAAAGATTCCTCGCGCAAAAACACGGAAAAGATGCAGAGCAGACACGCTACGTCGATCATCAAAATAAGCGACAGCATGGTAGAACGCGCGATGATCGTGTGAACGATCGAAATTCCTCAGGTGAGGACAATTTTTATACAAAGCGATCAGATGTCGAGCCTGTTAAAAGTGGGGCACGGCTGGCGCGTGGCGCAGAACGTGTTGACTTGCCTATGGGACGTTTATTGTTTCATGTTCTGGCGGTTCTGGAAGAAGCAACGAATTCCGACAGCCCCATAGATCGGGCGTTGGCAGCCCACTTTTCAAACATAAAGGGGCGTTTGACCCCGCGTGATCATACACGTATTCGCGATATGGTGTGGGGCGTTGTCCGTCGTTATCGCCGTTTGTTATGGTGGCTGGAAATCAATGGTCAGACACCACAAGTACGTAAACTTCTTCTTGCGGATCTCGTTCTTACCCATGGCAAGAACGTTCAGGATATTACGCACTTTTGCAAAGGCGGCGGCGGTTATCTTAAGCGACTAACTGATTCAGAAGCGCGTGTGTTGAGCGCGATGGATGGAAAGCAACTTGCTGATGAAACCATGCCCGAGGCTGTGACGTTGGAGTGCCCATCTTGGGCGGAAAAAGGGTTGCGCGAAGTCTTTGGAGATCGTTTTCCTGAAGAAGTCGATGCTTTGCGCGAAGCAGCACCGTTGGATATCCGGGTTAATCCGTTTAAAGGTAATCGCGACGACCTGATTCCAAGATTGGAAAAGGCGGGGTGTAAGGTTGAAAAGCTAGATTGGCTGCCGCATGGCCTGAGGATTACGGACGCAGGTCGTAAAGCGCATTTACCTTTCTACGAGCGTGGTGAATTTGAAATTCAAGATGCCGGATCACAAGTTTTGGCGGCAATGGTTGCGGTTGAACCCGGACAACGGGTTATTGATTTTTGTGCAGGGGCAGGTGGTAAAACGCTTGCTCTGGCTGCTGACATGGATAATCGCGGGCAGCTGATCGCGGCGGATGTTCACAACAAGCGTTTGAACCGTGCGGCACAGCGATTGAAGCGAGCCGGTGTTTTTAATGCCGAACGAAAAGTCTTGGAGAGTGAACGTGATCCTTGGGTTAAAAAGAACAAAGGCAAGTTTGATCGTGTTCTCGTCGATGCCCCATGTAGTGGTACTGGTTCTTGGCGCCGAGCGCCTGATTCGAAATGGCGCAGAGATGAAAAGGATTTAGAGGAACTGGTCGCATTACAGGAAAATATTCTGACGTCTGCTGCACGTTTGGTGAAGCCAGGTGGACGTTTGGTTTATGCTACTTGTTCTCTCTTGCCTGTTGAAAACGAAGATCAGGTGGCTAAATTGCTTCGTTCCCGTCCTGATTTCAAATTGGTGCCAGTCAAAGATGTTTGGGAAGAAAGAATGCCGTCGTCTATGCCAGAGACAATAGGCGACATGCTTCGTTTAAGTCCGGCAACAAATGATACGGATGGTTTTTTTGCTGCAGTTCTCGAAAGAGAAGCGGAATAGGACGCTGGCTTATTAATTTACCCAGACCAGCTTGCTCAGGCCAGTTTTCTCAGACCAACTGACCAGGCCGCATTTGTGGTGGTTTTTGTTCTAAAGGTCTTATTTGTAGAATAACCTGTTCTGGGTTTTGGGGATTACGACAGCTTGCCGCCTAATTTGGACTTTGCTCTGGGGGCAGAAGTTTTTGTCCTTGAATCTCTTTCAGAGCCTCGGGTTCGGGAACTTCTTTGATTGCGTGATAGCTGCGGATGACTGATGTCGTGCCGTAAGCCTTGAAAAATCGGGATTCTCCGGGCTTTATGAGTATTAAAACCGGTTTGTCAATATCAGACGAAATCTTGATCTCATAGTTACCCGGCTGTGCGTCGCGGTACAGAACCTGATTGATTTTAGCAGATCCCACAGACTTGCCATTCACAAGGAACTCAGGCTCGATAGCTGCGAGAAAAGGAACCTGAGAACGATAAAAATATATACGGGCACCTTCTGGCGAAATGGAGGGCAGGTTGCCAGTTATTGGTTTTGCCTGCTTATTTGCCCCACAAGCTGTGAGCATCAGCAGAGCGGAGATAATGGCAAACGTTTTTGGGAATGAGAGCACTGGATCAGCCTTTATATAAAACGAACTCCTAATCTTAAATCACTTTTCAAAAAATGCCAAAGATGGTTTGTCGGGTATATCAGTGTATGCTGCGGTGCAAAATAACACTTGTTTGCAGATGCGAAACAACGTAATTTTCGTGAAGTTATCCAAAAATTGATTTTTGAGAAAGAATAATACAAATCTCGGGATCATCTAAATAATAATAAACTGAAAAAATAAATCTGCGGCGGAGGGAAGAGCTTATGTTCGGGCAACAAGGGTATTATATCGAAGATCTGAATGAGGGAATGGAAGCATCATTCTCGAAGACAGTAACCGAAGCCGACATTGTTTTGTTTGCAGGTATTTCAGGTGACACCAATCCTGTACATATTGATGAAGAAGCTGCGAAAAAAAGTGTTTTCGAAGGGCGTATTGCCCATGGCATGCTAACAGCATCCTATCTGTCGACAGTTTTGGGAACGCGACTTCCGGGACCAGGATGCATTTACCTTTCCCAGTCACTGAGGTTTAAAGGGCCTGTACGTATTGGTGATACTGTTACGGCGATCGTGCGGGTGAAGGAAGTTATGTCGTCTAAAAAACGTGTGGTTTTAGAGACACTTTGCCAAGTAAGGGGCAAGGATGTGTTGGATGGCGAGGCAATGGTTATGGTGTCTTCACGAGATCAATAAGTCTCTCATCGTTAAATCTTTTGATAAAAAAGCCATAAGGCTGTTTTCAAGCTGCCTTTGACCTAGTATTCATAGGCCTTTGAGGGTTGTTTTATGATGCGTCTGCTAATATCGGAAACGCATTAAATGTTTTTACAGCCTGACGCATAGAATATTTCAGGAGCTTACAGGCTATAAGCCTAGGTTAATAAATGGCAGTTTTTCATAACTTTACCAATCTACCGGATGACGCACGGGGAGCTGTCGTTGCAATTGGCAACTTTGATGGTGTTCATCTGGGGCATCAGGCCGTGATTCGTCAGGCAAGAGAGATTGCGGAAAAATTGAACCGCCCTTTGGCGGTTTTAACCTTTGAGCCTCATCCCCGATCGCTGTTTAAACCAAATCAACCTTGTTTTCGTTTGACACCAATGATCGCAAAAGCACATGCCTTGAAAAAGGTTGGCGTTGATCATGTTTATATTCAGGATTTCACTCTCGATTTTGCCAAGCAGTCAGCTGAATCATTTGTCCTGGAGACTTTGGTACGTGATCTTGGTGCGAAACATTTAGTTATTGGGGGGGATTTTTGTTTTGGTAAAGACCGCCAGGGCAATGCAAATCTTCTCGAAGCCATGGGAAAAGAGCACGACTTCGGGGTGACGGCAGCTACATTGGTTGAAGATAAAAACGATGTTGTTTTATCGTCATCGCGAATCCGGGAATATCTCAAATCAGGCAAACCAGCTGATGCAGCAAGAATTTTGGGGCGTTACTGGGAAATTGACGGCACAGTCATGCATGGGTTTAAGCGCGGAAGAACGATTGGCTTTCCGACCGCGAATCTATCCATGAAAAATTATCTTGTTCCGAGTCTGGGCGTTTATGCTGTGCGTGTTGCCAAGGCCGGGGTTGAAGGTTTTGGATTAACCCATTGGTACAATGGTGTAGCAAATATTGGTGCACGCCCGACAATGGATGGCGAAGGTGTAAACCTTGAAGTTTTCATCTTTGATTTTGACGAAGATATTTATGATATGGACCTTCGTGTACAAATCGTGGAATATCTGCGCCCTGAAAAGAAATTTGATGGCCTGACGGCTTTGACGGAACAGATCAAAATAGACGGTGACCAAGCACGTAAGTTGTTACTGGAATTATCTGATCATCCAATCGACCCCGTTGTTTCGGCAACAGATGAACACCAAGCATAATTGTTAAAACGACATAATTGTTAAAATGGAAGAGTGGCTCCATGAGCACGGACTATAAAGATACTGTTTTTCTCCCCAAGACTGATTTCCCTATGCGCGCTGGCTTGCCTAAAAAAGAGCCTGAGATTTTGCAGCGTTGGGCAGATATTGGGTTATTTGAAAAACTGCGTGCACAGAGCAAAGGCCGCGAAAAATTTACACTTCATGATGGCCCGCCCTATGCTAACGGTCATCTTCATATGGGACACGCCCTTAATAAGGTACTGAAAGATGTGATCAATCGTTCTCAACAGATGTTGGGTAAAGATGCGCACTATGTACCTGGTTGGGATTGCCACGGCCTGCCGATTGAATGGAAGGTCGAAGAAGGCTATCGCGAGCGCGGTCAGGATAAAGACGAAGTTCCTGTTGTAGAGTTCCGTAAGGAATGTCGTGAGTTTGCCGATAAATGGATCAAAATTCAGATTGAAGAATTCAAGCGTCTTGGAATCGAAGCTGATTGGGAACAACCTTATAAAACCATGAACTATCAATCAGAATCCCTGATTGTGAAGGAAATGGGTAAGTTCTTGATGAATAAAGGTCTCTACATGGGGACCAAAGCCGTTCTGTGGTCGGTTGTAGAGAAGACAGCCTTGGCCGATGCTGAAGTTGAATATCATGAACTTAAGTCACCAACGATATGGGTTCGTTTTCCGATTGCCAGCAGTAATGACAAGCTGCTCGACGGCGCATCGATCATCATCTGGACAACTACACCGTGGACCATTCCTGCTAACAGGGCAGTGGCTTGTGGCGAAGAGTTCGAATATGTGGTTTACGAAGTCACTGAGTTGGGTGAAAACAGCATTGCCAAAGTTGGTGAACGTCTTGTTCTAAACCGTGAATTGTCTGAACAGGTTCGAATCGATGCAAAGATCGAAGCATGGACCGAAGTTGGCGTGGTTTCTGACCTCTCTGATGTTAAGGTCAAACACCCCCTTAACGGGTTAGAGGGTGCTGATGGCGGCTATGATTACGAAGTACCGTTGTTGAACGCAGACTTTGTAACAAACGACGCTGGTACGGGATTTGTTCATATCGCACCAAGTCATGGTGCGGATGATAATGAACTCGGCCGTCAGCGGGGACTGGAAGTCCCTATGATGATTGACGAAGCTGGCGTTTATTACGACCATGTTCCGTTCTTTGCTGGTGCTTGTGTTTATACCCAAGAAGGTAAAGCAGGTGACGCCAATGGTCGTGTGATCAAGGCTCTGATTGAATCAGGCTCTTTGTTGGCCAAAGGATCCATGCGTCATAGTTACCCCCACTCTTGGCGCTCCAAAGCACCATTGGTGTTCCGTGCTACGCCTCAATGGTTTATTTCGATGGAAACCAATGAGCTTAGGGATAAAGCGCTTAAAGCTATCGATGAAACCCGCTTCATTCCCGAGAAGGGATCTACCCGCCTTTACAAGATGATTGAAGGTCGTCCGGATTGGTGTGTATCTCGCCAACGAGTTTGGGGTGTTCCTCTGCCGATCTTTATGGAAAAGAAAACGGGTGAACCCCTTCGTGATCAGAAGGTTCTCGATCGTATTGTTGATGCTTTCGAACAAGAAGGTGGTGATGCCTGGTTTAACAGCCCGCCAGCTCGCTTCCTTGGTAACGAGTATAACCCGGATGATTACGAGCAAATCCAGGACGTTATCGAGGTCTGGTTCGATTCAGGGTCAACTCACAGCTTTGTACTGGAAGCACGTCCAGAATTGAAATGGCCGGCTGATCTTTACCTTGAGGGATCGGACCAGCATCGTGGCTGGTTCCATACTTCACTACTGGAATCTGCCGGGACACGTGGTCGCGCACCATACGA
This sequence comes from Kiloniella sp., assembly GCF_048259265.1. Classification (NCBI taxonomy): domain Bacteria; kingdom Pseudomonadati; phylum Pseudomonadota; class Alphaproteobacteria; order Rhodospirillales; family Kiloniellaceae; genus Kiloniella; species Kiloniella sp. Next base: position 242,637 of record NZ_JBLXHT010000001.1, read on the forward strand.
TGCCGTTCTGACCCATGGCTTTGTACTTGATAACAAAGGCCGCAAGATGTCCAAATCTTTGGGTAACATCACGGCGCCTGCGGAAATCAATGCCAAATACGGTGCAGATATCCTGCGTCTTTGGGTGGTTGCTTCTGACTACTCGCAAGATTTACGTGTTGGTGATGAAATTTTGAAGTATCAAGCCGATGCTTATCGTCGTTTAAGAAACACGCTACGGTTCTTATTGGGAAGCCTTGATGGATTTAGCGACGCAGAGCGTTTGCCTGTAGAGGAAATGCCTGAGCTCGAGAAGTGGGTTCTGCATCGTTTGACCGAGCTGGATACTATCGTTCGCAAGTCCTGTGACGATTATGATTATCACGCAATGTTCCAAGCTCTACATAATTTCTGTGCGCTTGATCTGTCTGCCTTCTATCTCGATATCCGCAAAGATACACTGTATTGCGACGGTAAAGATACTTTGGAACGTCGTGCATGTCGTACTGTTATCGATACGCTTTTTGATGCCTTGACGGCATGGCTGGCACCAATTTTATGCTTTACGACAGAGGAAGCATGGTTGGCTCGTGGGAAAACAGACGAAGCTGAGTCTGTGCATTTGCGTACCTTCCCTGAAATTCCAGCTGTCTGGAATAATGGCACTCTGGCTGAGCGCTGGGATAATGTGCGTGAAGTTCGTCGTGTTGTTACCGGGGCAATTGAAGTTTTAAGAGCTGAGAAAAAAATTGGTTCTAGCCTTCAGGCGCGGCCAGCAGTGTATATAAACCGTCCAGAGCTACTTTCTGCGATTGGTGATCTTAATATGGCTGATATCTGTATTACATCTCAGATCGAATTGGTCCAAGCTGATGCACCACAAGAAGCTTATCGTTTGAATGATGTTGACGGCGTTGGTGTTGTGGTCGATGGTGCCGAAGGAAATAAGTGCGAGCGGTGCTGGAAAGTACTTCCCGATGTCGGAAGCCATCCGCATGCGGGCACTTGTAGCCGTTGTGCCAGCGTTTTAGCTGCTAGTGCCTAAAGTGTCAGCTAAGCTGCACCTCTAGAGTAAAGGTAATTTGATGGTACTCCGCGCTTTAATACTGGCTTTATTGATTGCCGGGATTGATCAAGCCAGTAAGTGGTATGTACTGCTAGAGATCATGACCCCACCAAAAATTATCGAGGTCACAAGTTTTTTTGATCTCGTTCTGGCTTATAATCCAGGGGTAAGCTTTGGCCTGTTTGGTAGCGCTTCTGAATGGCGCCCCTTCTTATTAGCTGGGGTTGCCATTGCTATTGTGGTGGCTCTGTTTGTCTGGCTTTACAAAGAGCCGGGTAAGCTGATCGCTGTGTCTGTCGGGCTGATAAGTGGCGGTGCGGTCGGAAATGTAATTGATAGATTTATTCACATTGGTGTGGTTGATTTCCTGAGTTTCAGTATCCCGGTCTTGCCGTGGCGGATCTTTAATCCCTGGCCTGCATTTAATCTCGCAGACAGCTTTATTTTTATCGGGGTAATGGTTTTGCTCTATGACGGCTTGTTCTTGACGCCATCTAAGGGTAATAAGTAAGGACCTTGAAAAAGGATGCGGATTGAAAGCATGAATAAGATCAAATTTTTTGGATTAATTGTTGTCGCCTTAGCGGTCACTGGTTGTAGTGATGGCTTGAAAGAACAAATTGGATTAGGAAAGCGTGCTCCCGACGAATTTAAAGTCGTGTCCAGAGCACCTCTTAGCCTTCCACCTGATTACAACCTTGCGCCTCCTCGTCCGGGGGCTTTGCGTCCTCAAGAAGGATCGGCACAGGGGCAAGCGAAGCGTGCTGTGTTTAATCTTGACGGCACTGCTGGACCAGAAAAAAGTTCGTCACTGGATCAAGCTGGACGTAGCGATGGCGAAATGGCGCTCTTACAGTCGGCGGGCGCAAATGAGGCTCCTGATGATATCCGCCTTCTTATTGACCGGGAAACACGTCAGCTTAATTCTGAAAGTGAACAGGTTGTTGATGCGTTGATTTTCTGGAAAGATCAACCTAATCCCAATAGCTTGGTTGATCCGGTAAAAGAGGCAAAACGTATTCAGCAAAATGCTGCCCTCGGTACGCGTGGTCAAGGCGAAACCGAGATTATTGTGATCGAACGGGAAGCACCACTCGAGGGTGTGTTTGATAACTTGTTCTAGGTGTTAATTGATAACATTTTGAAAAAGCTCCGATTTTGTCGGAGCTTTTTTTGTTTTGTTAAGGCGGTTTGAAATTTGGCATCTTGCCCTAGTTTTGCCAGATTAATGGGTCATGAAGAACACGAATGATCATGTGAGCATTGATTGTCGCGATCATGCCGTGTGTAATTTTTAAAACTATCAAGCCAAAATTACGAAGATTGCTTTAAAATGTTTTGTAAATTCAAATCGATTGTTCCCTTATTTACGTTTGTTATCAGCTTTGCCTTACCGTTTTCGCCGTTACAAAGTGCCGTATTTAATCCTGAAGTTTTTACCCTTGATAATGGGCTCGAGGTTGTTGTTATACCCAATAATAGAGCGCCAATTGTAACCCAAATGCTTTGGTATAAAGTTGGAGCCGCCGATGAAGATACTGGTGAATCTGGGAATGCCCATTTTCTTGAGCACTTGATGTTTAAGGGAGCTGAACGTTTCAAGTCGGGCGAATTTTCAGCGTTGGTTGCTAAAAATGGGGGACAGGAAAATGCATTTACGTCTTGGGATTACACGGCCTATCACCAAACAGTAGCCAAAGATCGCCTTGAATTGGTGATGGAACTAGAAGCCGACAGAATGACAGGGCTTGTCCTCGATGATGAAAAGGTTTTGCCAGAACGAGAAGTCGTGCGCGAAGAAAGGCGAAGCCGTGTTGGAAACAGCCCGGGCGCACAGTTGGGTGAAGTTATGAGAGCCAGTCAGTTTCTCAATCATCCTTACCGGATACCAATTATCGGTTGGGATCATGAAATAGAAGCATTGAATACAGAGACAGCTCTGTCTTTTTATCGAAAATGGTATGCGCCGAACAATGCTGTCCTTGTTATTTCAGGCGATGTTACCGTTGACGAAGTAAAGCCTCTTGCTGAGAAATACTATGGCATTATTCCCTACAAGGAAGTGCCCGAGCGAAAGAGGATTTCAGAACCCCCGCAAAATGCTGCACGAAGGGTTGTGAAGGAAAGTCATTTGATCACTAATCCATCTGTTACGATACGATATCTTGCCCCGAGTTATCGGACCGCCGGTAATAATGATCCTTACGCATTACAGGTGTTAGACGAGATTATCGGCTCAGGAGCGACCAGCAAGTTATATAAAAAGTTGGCTATTGAAGAAAAACTGGCAGCATCTGTTGGTACATCCTATAGCCCCAATGCTTATGACCTGAGTACCTTTACTCTCTATATTTCTCCTCGTCCAGGGGTGGGTATTGATGAGGTAGAAAAACGGTTACGGGAAGAACTCTCTGATTTGATAGAGGAGGGGGTAACGCAGGCTGAAGTGGATAAAGCTATAACCCGGATGGTTGATGCTGCCGTTTTTGCTCGTGATTCTCTTGCCGCGGCACCTAATGTGATTGGGCGTGCGATAACTACAGGTGGGAGTGTCGAGGACGTAGAAGCTTGGCCAGACAGGATTTCTGCAGTTACATCAGACAAGATCAACGATCTGTTGAAAAAAACGTTTGTTGATAACCAGTCGGTTACAGGTGTTTTGTTGCCAGAAAAGAGAGCCGAATAATGAAGTCTTTTGCCAAACTCGGACTTGCCATATGGCTGACAATTCTGTTGAGCTTGTATAATCTTTCTTCGGCGTTTGCTGTTGATATTGTTCAGGTTACCAGCCCCGGCGGAATACACGCCTGGCTTATCGAAGATCGTAGTAACCCCATTATTTCGATGAAGTTTGCTTTCTCGGGAGGATCATCTGTCGATCCGGAGGGTAAAGAAGGTCTCGCCAACCTCGTTGCCGCGACAATTGATGAGGGGGCAGGGGATCTTGATTCGCAAGCTTTCCAGGCCAAATTAAATGATTTGTCTATCTCGTTGGGCTTTGATGCCGGGCGTGAATTTTTTAGTGGTGAGCTTGTCACGTTAACAAAAAACAAGGCGATAGCTTTTGAGTTGCTTGGGCTATCTTTGACGGGGCCAAGGTTTGACCGTGAGCCAATTGAACGAATTCGATCACAGATTTCTCTTGCTCTTAAACAGCGAGCGGATGATCCGGGATACAAAGCGCAAAGTACTTTGCGTACCCTTTATTATCCCAACCATGTTTATGGTCGTGCAAACGATGGAACGTTAGAAAGCCTGAAAAACATAACTATTTCTGATTTGAAAAGTTATCTGGCAGAGAACATTGTCCAAAATAACCTGACCATTGCAGTTGTTGGGGATGTGGATGGTGTTGAACTTGGGACATTGTTGGATCAGACCTTTGGTGGTCTTACACAAAAATCAAAACCATTTCGGGTATCTGGTGCGTCACCTGCGATAAAAGGGGGAACGATCATTCTGGACGAGGATATTCCCCAGAGCGAAGTTATAATGGCCCATAGAGGTATTTCCCGGGATGATCCTGATTATTATGCCGCCTTTATTGTGAATCATATTCTAGGCGGAGGAAGCTTTTCTTCTCGGTTGTATCAGGAGGTTCGAGAAAAAAGAGGTTTGACTTATTCTGTAGGTAGCTACCTCTCTTTGTTGGATCAGGCACCGCTTGTGATGGCTTCGGTCGCCACACAAAATGAACGCGTTGCTGAAACAATCCGGATTATGAAAGAGCAATGGTCATTAATGGCTGAAGAAGGACCAAGCGAACAGGAATTGATCGATGCCAAAACCTATTTGACGGGTTCTTTTCCGTTAAGTTTTACCAGCACGGGGCGGGTTGCAAATATCTTGTTGGCGATGCAGTTGAATGATTTGGGGATTGATTACCTAGATCAGCGGAATAAGTACCTTGAGGCCGTGACATTGGAAGACGCAAAACGGGTTGCCAAAGAATTATTTAAGCCAGATTCGTTGACCGTTGTTATTGCTGGGCGCCCGGTCGGGCTTGAGGAAGAAGCACCTTTGCCATTTGAGCAATAACATTTTATCTGCAAGAGAAGAAGCGATTCCCACGGTTTTATGGGATGAAAGCTTTCGTCATCAGCGACAAATCGGTAATACTACAAGTATATTCTTAGATAGATAAAAGAGACAATGTCTTACACACACGATGCAGAGTTTTGCCTTGCCAGTACACTTGGCGAAGGTGGATTGGAACAGAAAATATTTGAAGAACAGCTTCAAGGCTGTAAGTCCAGTCTCGCCCGTCTTAAAGATGATAAAGACAGTGGACGGTTGCCGTTTCTGATGATCCCGAGCGAGCGCGATGACCTCGTTTCTTGCCAAGCGCTAGTGTCTTCTTACCGGGAAAATTGTGACGATATTATTGTTTTGGGGACAGGGGGGTCCTCGCTTGGTGGACGCACGCTGTATGGTCTAGCTACGAGTGCCTTTGGGCCAATTAACGGTGGACCGCATCTTCATTTTATCGACAATATTGACCCACATAGTTTTGATGTTCTCTTAAAGCATCTTGATATTTCTCGTACAGGTCTAATTGTTGTTTCTAAATCAGGATCAACTGCGGAAACTGTTTCTCAGTTTATGGCTTTATTACCAATCTTTCAGAAGGAATACGGCGCGGATAAATTATCAGAACGAGTTACCGTTATTACAGAACCACGTCCTAATCCTCTTCGCAAACTTGCCAGAGATTTAGGGCTTGAATGTCTTGATCAAAATCCGTTGATTGGGGGGCGATTTTGTATTCTTACCTTGGTCGGGTTGCTTCCGGCAATGATTGCTGGTTTGGATGCGGCTGCTTTGAGAGACGGTGCCCAAAAAGTTGTTGATCAGGCTTTTTCGGGTGCCTCAATGGAAGACATTCCCGCGGCAGTTGGCGCAGCCATTGCGACGGGATTACAGCGTCAACGTGGTATCCGGCAAACCGTTATCATGCCCTATGAAGACCGACTTGCTGATCTTGGTCTCTGGTATAACCAGTTATGGGCAGAGAGCTTGGGTAAAGAGGGTAAGGGAACGACGCCAATTCGAGCACTTGGAACCGTTGATCAGCATAGCCAGTTACAACTGTATCTGGATGGACCTCAGGACAAGATGTTCACAATGATTTATCATGATGCCAAAGGCATGGGGTTGCCAGTTGATACAGTGCTTCCAAAAGGTGAAGATTCGCTGAGTTATCTCCGGGGGCGTACTTTGGGGGATCTGCTCACTGTTTCTGCCGAGGCGACAATGCAGACTTTGGCCAAAAATGGCCGTCCGGTGAGAAAGTTCCTATTAGACAAAATCGATGAAGAAACGTTGGGGGCTTTGACCATGCACTTTATGCTGGAGACAGTCATTACGGCTGATCTGTTGGGGGTGAACCCTTATGATCAGCCCGCCGTTGAGCAAGGCAAGGTACTCGCCCGCCGTATGTTAAAAGATCTTTAATCAGGAGCCTTTTAAGTGCTAATTCGCCGTCTACCCAACACCCTTGTTAATCAAATCGCTGCTGGTGAAGTTATCGAACGCCCCGCTGCGGCAATTAAAGAGTTGGTGGAGAACGCACTGGACGCAGGATCGCGTAACATTGACGTTGTCATGCGTGATGGTGGACGCAGCTATATCTCTGTTACCGATGATGGCTGTGGGATGAGCCGTGAAGGACTTGGCATTTGTATCGAACGCCATGCAACTTCAAAGCTCCCCAGTGATGACCTTGTTCATATTAAAACCCTCGGGTTCAGGGGCGAGGCGCTTCCGTCTATCGGGGCGGTGGCTCGTTTGCAGATTACAAGCCGTGAATTAGGGGCTGAAGATGCTTGGACAATTAAGGTAGAAGGCGGTGTTGTAACTGATCCACAGCCTGCAGCATGTAACGCCGGGACGCGGGTTGAAATCAGGGACTTGTTTTTTGCGACACCAGCCCGATTAAAATTTTTGAAAGCAGCCCGAACTGAAGTCAGTCATGCAGAAGATGTTTTAAAACGTCTTGCTATGGCAAATCCGGAAGTGGGTTTTTCACTCTCTGACGAGAAAAGAACTATCCTTCGGTTGCCAGCGAGTAGTGGTGACTTATTTGAAGTGCGCTTGAAACGCCTTTCATCTGTTATGGCCCGAGAATTTGAAGAAAATGCGCTGCCTATTGAAGCCGAACGTGAATATTTGAAGCTTACAGGTTATATAGGATTGCCAACTCTCAATCGTGGGAATGCACAGCACCAGTATCTTTTTGTAAACGGGCGTCCAGTAAAGGATCGGTTGTTACAAGGTGCTGTTAGAGGCGCGTATCAGGATTTTCTTGCACGTGACCGACATCCGCTTCTTGCGTTGTTTTTGGATCTCCCACCTGAAATGGTTGATGTGAATGTGCATCCGGCAAAGACCGAAGTTCGGTTTCGGGATGCCGCCTTGGTGCGTGGCCTAATTGTTGGTGCTTGTAAGCATGCATTGGCAGAGGCAGGGCATCGGGCCTCGACATCTGTTGGAAATGCAGCCTTGGGCATGTTGGAGGCCGCGCGGGCAAGGGGTGAGCAAAACGGTGGGTATACGACGCTACGTCCAAGCACCGATTATACGTGGCAATCAAAGTCCTCGGTTAATTATCCTTCCGGGCGTCTGTCTGACGCAGTGATGGACTATCACGCCCCCTTATCCGATGAGCAAATGAGATCTGCTCAATCTGGTTTACCCGGCGCAGAAAACTTCATTCCACATGCACGGCAAGAACATTTCCCGTCTGGACTTTCGGAGGGTCCGATGGAATGGGGCGGGGAGTCTTCTGTTCCCCAAAGTCACTCTACTGATGCTGATAATTTTGACCACGCATCTCATCCCCTAGGGGCTGCACGGGCACAGTTCCATGAGAACTATATTATTACACAGACTGCAGACGGTATTGTTGTCGTTGATCAACATGCAGCCCATGAGAGACTTGTTCTGGAAAAAATGAAGGCACAAATGGCTGAACAGGGGGTGAAAACCCAGATGCTGCTTTTGCCTGAAGTTGTTGAGCTTGACGAAGATGCGGCACACCGATTGGTGAAACGGGCGGATGAGTTATCAGAACTGGGACTGGTTCTTGAAGGTTTTGGTGCTGGGGCCGTTGTTGTACGCGAGGTTCCCGCAATCTTGGGGGAACGTGCAAATGCAGCCGCGTTGGTAACGGATCTTGCGGATGAACTTGCTGAGTTGGGTGAAACCCTTGCCCTCAAAGAACAAATTGAACGCGTTCTGGGGACGATGGCCTGTCATGGATCGGTCCGGTCTGGACGCCGCCTCAATGGGGAGGAAATGAACGCCCTTTTACGTCAGATGGAAGTGACCCCGCATTCTGGGCAATGTAACCATGGACGCCCGACCTATATTGAATTGAAGCTAGCAGATATAGAAAAGCTCTTTTCCAGAAGATAATCGTTCCTATCTATAAGCTGTGCTATTTTACGACTTAATCGTTCGAGTGTTGATTACTGGGAAGTATTCAAAAGCTTTTCTGGAGCGCATCACACGGGGAGAACTTCTTGAGTTTTGACTTTTTGAGCCTGAAGCCTGCGACACGATTCTTCCATGCCTTTAGTGATGAGTATTATCATGAAGCTCCCGATGACTGGTGGGTAATCGTCACGGATGTTGTCAGCTCTACCAAAGCTATAGAAGCCGGGCGCTATAAAGATATTAACATGCTGGGGGCTGCGTGTATTACAGCGGTTTTTAATACGGTTGGTGGCGCAAAAATTCCCTTTGTTTTTGGTGGAGACGGGGCATCTTTGCTCTGTTCATCAGATGATCTCGATACATTGATTGACGAATTGCTTGCTGTAAAAAGCTTTGGCCAGGATTTTTACGATTTGGAACTAAGGGTCGGGTGTGTGCCCGTTTCACACATCAAAGAGTGTGGTAAAAATATTCAAGTTGCTCGATTAGAGTTATCACCCGGCAATAGTCTCGCATTATTCAATGGTGGCGGATTGGCCTTGGCTGATTCTATTATAAAGGCAGATGAAACCGGGGAGTTTTGTAAGCTGCATGCTGTAACACGCTTACCTAATCTGGAAGGGCTTTCCTGTCACTGGCAACCTTTAAAGTCTGTTAATGGGCAGATTATTACATTGTTAGTGCATGCGGTTCATGATCACGAATATCCATACATTGTTGATAATATAGAACAAATTTTGAACAAGAAAAATTCAGATATAAACCCTGTGAAAATTCAGCATATGAAACTTAGAGGGCTTTTTGAGAACTTTTTTTTGGAAAAATTTGCTGCAAGTAAAGGAAGAGGAACGAACATCTGGCCTACCTTGAAAACGCTCTTTGAAAAAATCTATTTGCGGTTTGCTAATTTTGTAAATTTAAAATCAGGTCCTTATCAACCAGAAACCTATCTGACAGAGTTACGCAATAATTCTGATTTCAGAAAATTTGATGACATGGTTCGGATGGTTTTGGATTGTGATTTGGAAGTTATCCAGGAGCTCCATATGTATTTGGAAAAAGAGCAAGCCGCAGGTAAAATAACTTATGGCACGCATGTTTCTAACGAAGCTTTGATGACTTGCCTACTGCTTGATCTACACCATGCGCAACATATCCACTTTATCGATGGAGCCGACGGTGGTTACGCAATGGCTGCAAAAAGCTTAAAAGCACAGATGAAGTCTCTTTAACCTTCGAGTGATGCCCGTAAAAAAAAGAAAATTCTGGCTTTACCGTATTTACGGTTATCGACTTCTTCGAAGCCAAGGGGAGGCGTGACTTTTTCTTTGGCATCACATTCGGCAGCGATGAGTGCTGTCTCTGCAATCCAGCCTGCTTTGTCCAGTGCCGAGATTGACGGACCTGTTAGGTCCTGATTGTAGGGCGCATCCATAAGAACAAGAGAACAGGCTTCCCGAGCTTTCGGTGGAATTAAAGCGTCGCCTTGAATAACTTGGGTGGTCTGTTGTGCTTTCAGACTTTTGATATTGTCTCGGAGGGCTGAGAGGCTATCCGGGGCTTTTTCTATAAAGGTTACTTTTTGCGCCCCTCTTGAAAGTGCTTCCAGACCTAAAGCGCCAGTCCCGGCAAAAACATCCAGAATATGTTGGCCGATGAGCAAGGATTTTGTCCCTGTTGGCAGCAGGCCTTTACTGACATCGCCTTGCAAAAGAATGTTGAAGAGCGATTCGCGCGTTCTATCAAGTGTTGGACGCGCGGTTTTCCCCGTTGGACAGGTTAAAGGTCGCCCTCTGTGTTTACCGCCGACAATCCTCATACGAACACCATTACCTAGAGATCATTTTAGGAGCGTTTGCCACGTGGACCTAATGTTGATTTTCCACGAGAAGGAACTGTTTTTTTGCCCGTTGACTTCGTCGATGGCTTATCCGTAGGTTTTCGGCTTGTTCTACCTTGTGGTTTTTTTCCGAATGGACCTTGTCTACTCGTTTTGTCTTTTTGTGCACCTGATTTTCCCTCAAGACCGAATTGATCCTGGATAAGTTTTGCAGGTAGTTCTACAATATCACCGGGTTCAATTTCGCCAAGTTGGAAGGGGCCATAGGAAACTCTGATTAGCCGGTTAACGATCAGTCCCAAGTGTTCACAAACACGACGGATCTCACGGTTCTTTCCCTCTTTCAAAGACATCAACATCCATGCGTTTGTCTTGGCTTGATGGGAAATACTGGCTTCGATAGGGGCGTAGTGAACGCCATCAATGGTAATACCTTCGGCAAGGGTTTTGATGTGTCTTTCATCAACCTGACCATGCACCCTGACACGATAGCGTCGGGTCCAGCCTGTGGCTGGCAATTCCATTTTACGCTTCAGTCCACCATCATTGGTGAATAGCAGCAGACCTTCCGAATTATAATCCAGTCGTCCAACAGGCTGAAGACGCGGAAGATCTTTGGGAAGGTGGTCAAAAACAGTGTCTCGACCTTCTGGGTCGCGTGCTGCTGTTATTTGTCCCTTTGGCTTGTGATATTTCCACAGGCGTGGACGTTCCGGTAAAGGAAGTGGTTCGCCATTTACTTCGATAGCATTGTCCGGCCCAACAACAATTGCTGGTGTCTCCAGCACTTTGCCATCAAGTTTGACACGACCTTCTGCAATCCAGCGTTCGGCATCGCGTCTGGAACACAGCCCAGCACGTGCGATCACCTTTGCAATGCGCTCTTTCTTATCCGAAAGTTCGATTGTTTCAACAGCAGGTTTTGTATCTTGCTGAGTGCTTTTCCCAGAAGGCTTCCCTTTGTAAGGGCGATTGACCCCCTTAGCCTTAAAGGCGTTGCCTTTTGTGCTTGGGCCTTTGGCACTCGAACCTTTGGTGTTCGAACTGGGTTTTTGGCGATTTGGTCGTGTCGATTTTGAGTTTGTCATGGCCGGAATGTATGCTCGACTTTGGCTTCTGTCTACTGTGAATAAAACAAACGTCCTATGCAGTGGCGATCTTTAGGTGGTCTTTTGCTCTTCTACTTGACCAATTCATGTTTTCCAATGAGAGTCCCTGGCTATGGAAAAAAAACAGAAATCACAGGTTTGCAAAAAACCGGGCGAAGCTATGGCGCTTGCTTTGAAGGAAGCAAAAAAGGCGGCTGAGGCAGGCGAAGTACCAGTTGGGGCTGTGATTGTGGATCGGGACAGCGGGCGAGTATTGGCACAGGCGCATAACCGCGTCGAACGGGATCGTGACCCGACTGCACATGCTGAAGTACTCGCAATAAGAGCTGTTGGAAAGCTCCAGAACAGTGCCCGGCTGGAAAGCTGCGACCTCTACGTTACGCTAGAGCCATGTCCTATGTGTGCGACGGCAATCTCTTTCGCACGTATCCAACGGGTTTATTACGGTGCATATGATCCCAAGGGTGGCGGTGTGGATCATGGTCCCAGAGTTTACGAGCACCCAACCTGCCATCATGCGCCCGAGGTATATGGTGGTATTCGGGAAGCGGAGTGTGCCGAAATTCTTAAAACCTTCTTTCAGGAGCGTCGATAAACTGTCTAGTCCAAGGACTTTACTGGTACTACCTTAATATTGCCTTGAGGCGTTAATCAGGCGTTACGTGCCAATTCCCGCCACCCGATATCACGACGGCAAAAGCCTTGGTCCCATGTAATTTTATCCACGGCCTGATAGGCTTTGTTCTGTGCTTCTTTGATATCAGATCCCAAAGCGGTTACACCCAGAACCCGTCCTCCGACAGCTTGTAAACTGTCGTCTTCGCCTCTGACTGTGCCAGCATGAAAGATTGTGACCGCTGGGTCGGTACCTGCGTTATCAACACCTTCTATGACAGTATTCTTTTCGTAAGCTGCGGGATAACCTTTTGCAGCCATGACAACCAGTAATGCGGTTTCATCATGCCATTCGAGCTTGATATCCTCTATGCCGCCCTGTGCAGAAGCCAAAAGTGCAGGAAGGATATCAGACTTTAAGCGCAAGCAAAGCGCTTGACATTCCGGATCGCCAAAACGGACATTGTATTCGATCAATCTTGGGCCAGTTTCGGTCAGCATAAGTCCGGCAAACAGAACACCTTTATAAATATGGCCCTCAGATTTCATGCCTTCGATTGTTGGTTTGATGCATTGCTCAAGAACCTGTTGCTCCAACTCTGGCGTCAGGATTGTTGCCGGAGAGTAAACACCCATGCCACCTGTGTTCGGGCCGGTATCACCTTCGCCAACACATTTGTGATCCTGTGCAGATGCCAAGGGAAGATAGCTTTCGCCATCAGTCAAAACAAAGAAGCTGACCTCTTCACCCTGCATAAATTCTTCGATTACAACTTCCGCACCCGCAGCACCAAAGGCGCGCCCGGAAAGGGCTTCTTCAACGGCGGTGTGTGCCTCTTCCAATGTCATGGCGACGGTAACGCCTTTACCCGCGGCAAGACCATCGGTTTTGATAACAATTGGTGCCCCTTGTTCGTCGAGGTATTTTTTTGCAGCGTTAAGGCCCGTGAAGCGCTGATAGCTGGCTGTTGGTACATTGTACTTTGCACAGATATCTTTCATGAAGCCTTTCGAGCCTTCCAATTCTGCTGCGGCAGCTGAAGGACCAAAGGCGGGAATGTTAATGGCGTTCATGCGATCGACGAGACCATCGACAAGCTGAGCTTCTGGGCCAACCACAACAAATCCGATGTCATTCTGTTGTACAAAAGCAACCAGACCATCCAGATCGTCTGCCTTTATGGGCAGGCATTCTGCAACGTCAGAAATTCCGGCGTTGCCCGGGGCACAATAAAGTTTTTCGCACAAGGGAGATTTGACAATAGACCAACACAGGGCGTGTTCACGGCCACCAGATCCAACGACGAGAATTTTCATTTTGTGCTCCCGAATATTAGGGTCAATTAATCTGGCAAGCTTATGCCCTATCCACTCTCAGAATACCAGAACTAGTGCAGAAAAGTTTTGTCAAAAATCTCGTATGTGTCATTGGTTTTATGGAGAAGATTTGTTTTTTGAATAGAAGTAAGAAAATAGCGCGTAAACAGCGATTGGTCTGTCGACTTTGCTGGGACGGATGTTTAGGATGACCGCATGAATGATTTGTTTTCTACACCCCAACCAAAAAAAACAGCGTCTAAATCAGCACCGTCTAAATCTGCTGATACGCGTGGTAATCCGGCAGAAGCACGTGGAAATAACGCGCCAGCACTGAGCGTTAGCGAGATTTCTAACTCTATCAAGCGGGAACTTGAAACCCGGTTTGACCGTGTTCGTGTGCGTGGCGAAATTTCTGGTCTTAAGCGCGCTGCATCAGGGCATATTTATATGTCACTGAAAGATGAAAATGCAGTTTTGAGCGTGATCTGTTGGCGGGGGCAGGCAAGTAAACTGGCTGTTGAGCCTCAAGATGGTCTTGAAGTCATTGTAACGGGGCGCATTACAAGTTATCCGGGGCGATCCAACTATCAAATTGTTATTGATAGTATGGAAATTGCCGGCGAAGGCGCTTTGCTCAAACTTTTGGAAGAGCGTAAAAAGAAGCTTGCTTCAGAAGGATTGTTTTCTGACGAACGTAAGAGAGCTATTCCCTTCCTGCCAGAGGTAATTGGCGTTGTAACGTCGCCTACAGGGGCGGTAATTCGTGATATCATGCATCGATTATCTGATCGATTTCCGCGTCACGTTCTTGTCTGGCCTGTACTGGTCCAGGGTGAAGGCGCGGCAGAGCAAATTGCCAGAGCGATTGATGGCTTTAATGCACTTGATCCGAATGGAGACATTCCCCGACCTGATACGCTGATCGTTGCGCGTGGGGGCGGAAGTCTCGAAGATCTATGGGCCTTTAACGAAGAAGTTGTGGTTCGCGCTGCGGCCAATTCTAAAATTCCACTGATTTCCGCGGTTGGTCATGAAACGGATACAACGTTGATTGATTTTGCCTCTGACAGACGCGCGCCTACACCAACTGCGGCAGCTGAGATGGCAGTACCTGTGCGGGCTGAGCTGATTGGTGAAGTTCAGAATATAGGCCGACGGATTTATGCCGGTGCAAACCGTTTAATGGGCGAGCGTCGGATGCAGATAGAGGCTCTAGCAAGAGGCCTCCCAGATCCTAGACGTTTGATCGAAGAAAAAGCCCAACGGCTGGATGATCGTGTAGAACGCATGCGTAATGCGATGAAGGGTTATTTGCGCCATCAAACATCAGAATTATCTGAACTTTCAGCGCGGTTACCGCATCCTAAGCAACAAATCCTGCTTGCTTCACATCACCTGTCGTCATTAAGTGATCGATTTGAGGGAGTAGGGGAACAGATTGTTCCGGTGCGTCAGTTCGAGATGGATAAACTTGATTCCGGGCGTCGTATGGCATCTGCGGCTGCTTTGCGTTTGGAGCGTACCAAGAATGAGCTGACTTCGTTGGATCGTGTTCTTGAGGGTGTTTCTTATAAAAACGTTTTGAAACGTGGTTTCTCTGTTGTTCGAAGTTCTGATGGTAATGTTCTGACGGCCTCTGAAATCAGAGATGGATCGAAGCTGAATATCGAGTTTGCTGATAATGCATTCATTGAAGCCGTTGTTGGTGGAGACAACGGCGAGGGAGCATTCGGAGATCCGCTGAAGAAAACGCAGAAAAAAAAGAAACTTGATTCCACAAATACTGCCCAAGGAAGTTTACTATGATGAAGCCTTTATTTGTGTGTTTTATCGCGCTTTCGACATTGGTTTCTTCAGCATTGGCAGATGATAATATTTCTGTGCAGGGAGAATTTATTCAAGGCGGGATCATCATCGGTAAAGCGCCAAGCGGAACAAAGGTTTTTCTTAATAAAGAGGTTATAAAACTTTCCGAGCAAGGCGATTTTGTTTTTGGATTTGGGCGTGATGCCGAAGGTGTTATTGAGTTAATTATTCAAAAGCCGGACGGCGAAATTCAAACCCGGAATTATGAAATTAAAAAACGGGTTTATGCAATTCAGCGTATAGAGGGGGTTGCGAAAAAATATGTATCTCCCCCCAAAGAAGTCTCGGATCGTATCAGTCGTGATGCAGCGGTAGTTGCCAAAGCAAGAACATCAAATTTTGATGAACCCATGTATGCGTCTGGTTTTATCTGGCCAGCCCATGGCCGTATCTCCGGCGTATATGGCAGTCAGCGGGTCTTTAATGGGGTTCCTAAACGACCACACTATGGTGTGGATGTAGCGGCACCTGTGGGAACACCTATTCTTGCTCCGGCACCGGGCATTGTCACCTTAGCCGAGCCAGATCTTTATTATTCCGGTGGGACTGTGATTCTTGATCATGGGCACGGCTTGTCATCGACATTCCTGCATATGGATAGAGTGACAGCTAAAGTTGGTGATTTTCTCACTCAAGGGGATCAACTGGGAACACTTGGCGCAACCGGGCGTGTGACCGGTCCGCATTTGGATTGGCGCATGAATTGGTTTAAAGAACGGGTCGATCCGGTAACCCTTGTTGGTCAAATGCCTAAATAAGGTGTTCAGGAGTTTTCTTTGAGGTTTCTATAAGCTTCTTTGGGCCAACGACGATGTAGCCAGAGCCAATCTCCTGGCTTTTCCCTGATCCAGCTCTCTATGATGCTGTTAAGCTCTGTCATGCCCTCTAATCCTGCTTGGTCTCGGCGGACATTATTGGGGAAATCAATTGCAGAATGACACACGAGATGAAAGCTTGCTGGGCCAGTTCTTATACATTGGATAGGGAAAACAACAGCGTTTGGTTTACTCCCAAGTAATGCAGGGGCCGCTGGTGTCATAGAAGGAATGCCAAAAAAGGGTGCTTCAATGCCGTCGTTCATTTTTTGATCGGCAAGAATTCCGATAGCAGACTTATTTTTGATGGCTTTCAGAGATGCTCTGGCACCTTCGACGCCTTTGGCTGCGGAAATATTCCCGGTAGAGGTGCGGATATTATCAATGGCATTGGCAACAAGGGGGTTATTGGGCTGGCGCACAATGATTGTTTGCGGATAACCACGCAGTGCGGCAGTCATCGGAAGAACTTCCCAGTTACCGATATGGGCACCTACAAAAATTAAAGCCTTATCTTTTACTTCTGGCGCTTCGAACCTTTCAATACCTTCGACGGTTATATAGCCACGATCTGTTCGCACGATTTCTTGTAGGTGAGGGTATTCAAAAATAACACGACCTAGATTATCCCACATATCATGGATAATTTGTTTGCGGCCTTTTTTAGACAGCTCGGGCATTGCAAGGCGCAGGTTGAGATCTGCTTTACGTGATATACCAAGTCGGGGGCCAATTGTTCGCCCTAAGAAACCCCCAAAGTTAGAGCAGGCTTTTACAGGAAACAGGCCAACCAGACATAGCAAAAATCGAAAGCCGACGGCTTCAACTTTATGTCGAAAAGAGACATCGCTTGTCATGTGTTTCCTGTTAATTTATGCAAAAGAGAATTTATAAATTGTGGATTATCCCAAACGGCGTGAATGGGCAAGCAGGAGATTTTGTCTTTATATGTTTCAGGAATTTTTACGAAGTCTTTTTCTGTCGTAAAAATAGCATCCGCGTCAGATCCACGGGCAAGAGACATAATCTGTTTTAGATCAGATTCGGTATATTGATGGTGGTCTGGAAAATCCTTGGTTCCGCAGATTTTTGCAGAATAATCTTTCAGTGTGCTGTAAAATTTTTGCGGATACCCAATCCCTGCAAAAGCAAAAATATTCTTCTGTTTCAGTGTTGCCTGAATGGTTTTATCAGCAGGTGTTATTGTTACATTCGAAACGTCTTTCCCGTCGAAAATGTCAGCTAATTCTGGATTGATAGTCTCATCAGGCTGCTTGATGATAAAAATAGCGTCGGCACGCTTTAGGCCATCGGTTATGTTTTCTCGCAGAGGACCAGAAGGGATCAGACGATTGTTAGAAAAACCAATTTTGTTATCTACGACGATAATCGATAAATCTTTTTGAAGGGCAGGGTTCTGAAAACCGTCATCGAGAAGAATGACGTTTGCGCCCTCTTTTATCGCTGCTCTTGCGCCGTCGATCCTTTTTTTACTGACCCAAACCGGTGTTGTTTGTGAATTCGCAAGGGCCATCATCAACGGTTCATCGCCCACTTCACGTGCAGAGTGCTGTGATGGTAATACGCGCAGCGGACCTTCTTGTGAGCCGCCATACCCACTTGAAACGATGTGTGGGTTTTTCCCCATCTGTTGAAGTGTATTAGCTAATGAAAGAGTAATGGGAGTTTTCCCGCTACCACCTGCCGTTAGATTACCAATGCAAATGACGGGAACATCGACCTTCGTCGGAGAGGCTAGTTTTTGGCGTAGGATACTGCCTAGATAATAAAAGCCGGACAAGGGCAGCAGCAAAGTACTGATAAGGCCACGATGGTTCCAAAACTCAGGTGTTCGCATCTGAAGTCTCTGATGCAGGTAGAGGATCTGGTTGGATTAGATCTTGACCAAATGACTGGTCAGCCATGTGCGTTAGTTCGTTTAGCTGATTTTCTAGTTCCAAGCGATATGCTTCCTGTTGTTCTTTAGAAGCATTTCTTTCAACATAAATTGGTGTGCCCCAAATAATAATACCCTTTGTAAAGGGGGCGGGTAAAACAAAACGATCCCAAGAATTAAAGACTTTACGATTTGCGACGGTTCCTGTGACAGGAAGTATCGGTCTTCCGGTCATCTGCGCAGCCTTGATGGCCCCGATTTTTGCACGCATCCTGGGACCTTTGGGGCCGTCTGGGGTTATGCCTATTGCACAGCCTTTTTCTAGGGTACGCTTAAGGTTAACCAATGCAGTTGCGCCACCTCTTCTGCTGGAGCCTTCAACTGTGTTAAAGCCGAGATTTTCAATGGATTTTGCGATAACACGGCCATCTCTATGAGCCGAGATAAGCATATGGAACTTGCTACGGTCACTGTCTTTCCAAGCATTGAACATCATGATCATACGTGCATGCCAGAAGCAGCCGATTATGTTCGAATCGCCATCCAGATATTTTCGGGTTTCGTCAGGAATGACTTCCTGCCAACGAACCGTATTACGTACAAAGGATATGTAGCTAGAAATCAATCTGGCGATAAGGTTTTGGGAAAAGGTTGAGCGGAGTATCCGTTTTGATAGCTTCATAATCTTTTTCGGGCAGATTCCTTTAGTAGCCTTTAAACTGGCTGTGAAGCCTCATTGATTTTTCCGGCTTCTTCGGCAAATTGTAACGCGTACAGCTTTGCATAGGTCCCAGATTTTTTCAGTAGCTGGGTGTGCGTACCTTCTTCGATAATTTTCCCTTTATCCATTACATAGATCATGTCTGCGTCAATCACGGTTGAAAGGCGGTGGGCAATGACAAAGGTGGTTCGACCTTTCATCAAGGTATTGAGTGCGGTTTGAACGTGCCGTTCTGATTCCGTATCCAAAGCGGAAGTTGCTTCGTCCAATAGTAGAACAGGTGCGTCTTTCACCATTGCGCGGGCAATAGCAACACGTTGTCGTTGCCCGCCGGATAGTCTTGATCCCCGGGGACCAACTTGGGTGTCATAACCTTCAGGCAGGGAAAGAATAAAATCATGGGCATGCGCATTTTTGGCTGCTTCGATTATTTCTTCCTCGCTGGCATCAGTTTTCCCATAAGCGATGTTGGATCTGACAGTATCGTCAAATAACTGGATTTCCTGACTAACCAACGCTGTTGCCTGCCTGAGGCTGCTCAAGTTCACATCGCGGATATCTTGACCATCAAAGGTAATTTTACCTTTGGTAACATCATAAAATCTAGGGATGAGGTTGAGAATGGATGTTTTTCCTGCACCTGAAGCCCCGACAAGGGCAATAGTCTTGTTGGCTTTTGCTGTCAGGTTTATGGCTTCGAGCGCTGATGTATTGTCGTCGTAATTGAAATAAACATCTTTAAAAACCACGTCGCCTTTCGTGATTTCAAGCTCTTTGGCGTCAGCGGGATCTTTGATGTTTGGCTGGCTATCAAGGATAGAATAGACCCGATGGGCCGCAGCTAATCCAGTTTGCATGTTTGCATTAAGCTTGGACAGCTTCTTAATTGGCTCATAAGCGAGTAAAAGCGCTGTGATAAAGGCAAAGAAAGAGCCTGGATCTTTGGTGCCCTGAATGACTTCGTTACCGCCGTAGAGAATAACAATCGCAATGGCAATGCCGCCGAGTGTCTCCATGATGGGGGACAAGATAGAACTGGTTCTTGCCGCTTTGAGGTTTAGGCGTAAGACGGTCAAGATTGTTTCGGAAACGCGCTTGGTTTCGTGATCTTCCATATTATAGGCTTTGACGTGACGAATACCTTGGAAGGCTTCGTCCAGTCGTGTTGTTAAAAGCCCCATTGATTCCTGAGTGTTTGTGGAAACCTTACGTATTCTTTTTCCTGTTTTTGCTATCGGCAAAATTGCGGTTGGAAAGGCTGCAAAGGCAATGGTTGCTAAAAACCAGTCCTGATAGAACATCATGCCGATGAGCCCGACAGCAGTTAAGGTGTCTTTACCTATGGATGTCAGGGTATTCGACACCACACCTTTGAGCATGTTGGCATCGTTCATAAATCTGGAAACCAGATTACCTGGGGATTCTTCGTGAAAGTAGGCGAGGTCGGCACGCATCAATTTTCTGAAGAGCTGTTCTTGGATTGTCGCTATAATCTCTAAGCCGACGTGTTGCATCAACATGGATTGGGCGTAGGTCGCAGCACCTTTTACAAAGAAAATGCCTATAACACCCAGCGCGATTGGTAGTAATAAATCTTCCTGTCGTTTCAGAAAGATATCATTGATTATGGGTTCCATCTGTTTGGCAAGCATCACTGTTGAGCCGGCAACAAATGCCATTGCAATCAAAGAGAAGGCTATTTTGACGAGCTGTCCTGAGACATAGTCTTTGAAGAGGCGTTTAATTAGAAATTGTGTGGAGGCATCTCCTAATTTCATTTTGTTCGATTTTGTGCTCGACATTTTCGCCTGTATCAATCTGAGAAGAACATTCTTATGGGGATGGTGATTTGTTAGTTACCTGCGACGGTCATGCCATCAATACGGATTGTTGGGGCATTGCTACCATAGCGGAAAACAAGATCACTTGCGGGGGTAAGGTTCAAGAACATGTCTTTGAGATTACCTGCAATTGTTGCTTCCGATACGGGGTAGGCAATCTCGCCATTCTCAATCCAGTAACCACCTGCACCACGGCTATAATCGCCTGTGAGACCGTTTACACTTGATCCCATCATCTCGGTGACGAAGAAGCCTTGTTTAATATCTTTGATTAACTCTACTGGGGACAGTTTGCCTGCTTCCATATAGAGATTGGTTGGAGAAGGAGACGGATTTCCAGATGTTCCCCGTGATGCATGTCCGGTGCTTTGTAATCCTAGCTGCCTAGCAGAAGAAAGGCTGAGGAGCCAAGTGAGCAGAACACCATCTTCAATGATGTTTTGTTTTCTATTTCCCAGACCTTCGCCATCAAAGGGTTTGGATCTAAGGCCGCGATGAAGATGAGGATCATCAACGATATTGATGCCATCAGCAAAGATTTTTTTGTTTAGAGATTCTTTGAGAAAGCTAGTGCCGCGTGCGATTGCTGGGCCCGTTATGGCACCTATCATATGCCCCATGATGCTGGATGAAACTCGTGGATCATAAACAACACTGATATCATTTAGTGTGTCTGGCTTACGAGGGTTTAGGCGTTTTATTGCTTTGTCGGCTGCATTTTTACCGATCTCTGTGGGGTTGGTCAGATCGCCACCATACACAGCGCTAGAAAAATCATAGTCTCTTTCCATGGTCTCTTTCTCTCCTGCGAGAACAGAGACTGAAATAGAATGTCCTGATGAATTATAGGACCCGGAAAACCCATTGGACGCGGCAAGAACGATTGAGGCTTCTCCCCATGAAGCTTCTGCTCCACCGGAATTTGTAATACCTTCAACACTAAGAGCGGCTTCTTCGCATTCTTTGGCGCGGTTGATGAGTTTATCCGCAGAAGGCTCTACCGAATCATAAATATCGAGTTCAGGAAAAGACTTGGTAATTTGTTCTGCGTCTGCAATTCCGGCATAGGGATCTTCGGGAACGACGCGTGCCATAGAAATAACGCGCTCTACTAACTCATCAATAGCAGCTGGTGACGAATCACTGGACGAAACGACAGCATTTCTTTTTCCAATAAAAACCCGCAAGCCGAGATCATTGCTTTCTTCACGCTCCAGTTTCTCCATCTTCCCAAGTCGCTGAGCATGGGAAACAGATACTGATCTGAACATCAGCGCATCAGCGGAGTCTGCTCCGGCCGCTTTTGCTTTTTTGATCAGATCTTCCAACAGGTTCTGTGAGTCACTGGACGAAGGCATAAATATTCCTAGCTTTGAAAAAGTTACGCTACATATATAGGCTACCAACAAGCAGTGATAAAGCCGCAGAGCTTGGATTATTTCGTTTTAATACTATAAAAATGTTGTCATGTGCTTCGTGCGCAATCTGAAGAAACTCCATTCATCAACAAATAATGGAGTAAAAATAAAAACAGCGCCAGAAAATCTGACGCTGTTTGATGGGGAAACAAACTCTAATAAAGAACTTAATTTTCCAATATTTGATTAGTTGCTGAAACAATGGCCTTGATTGACGCGACTGTTGTATTGGAATCAATTCCAACACCCCATACCGTTTCACCTTCGGAAGTTTTCAGTTCCAGATAAGCGACAGCCTTGGCATCTGATCCATGGGTCAGAGAATGCTGGTGGTAATCTTCGACGCTCAGGCGTACGCCCAGGTTTTCTGCGATGGCATCTGTGAAGCCAGCAATAGGACCATTTCCTTTGCCGGAAATCTCTTTGGCTTCACCAAAATGATTAATCTTTGCCGTGAGATGACGGATCTCGGCGGCATGAGTATCTGGTACCGTTGTGTGGGAAAGAAATTCGACAGGAGATGTCGAGCACAAATATGACTTTTCGAAGCTGTCCCAGATGATTTGAGGTGTGATTTCTTTGCCTGTTGTTTCTGCAATATTTTGGATTTTTTTCGAGAAATTCACTTGCAGATCACGTGGAAGATCCATGTGGTAATCATTCTGCATGATATAGGCGACACCGCCTTTACCTGATTGACTGTTAATTCGGATGATGGCTTCGTAACTCCGACCAATATCCTGAGGATCAATTGGCAAGTAAGGTACTTCCCATTGATCCGAGTTATTTGCTTTTAGAGCCACCATCCCTTTTTTGATTGCGTCCTGATGAGACCCTGAGAAGGCTGTGTAAACCAGCTCACCAACCCAAGGATGTCGCTGGTGAACGGGAAGTTGGTTACAGTATTCTGCGGTTTCTTTGATGTTGTTGATATCAGAAATATCCAGATTTGGATCAACGCCCTGGGTCATCATATTGACGGCAAGTGTGACCAAGTCAACGTTGCCTGTACGCTCTCCATTACCAAAAAGGGTGCCTTCTACGCGATCTGCGCCAGCTAATAAGCCTAATTCAGTAGCCGCAATACCCGTTCCTCTATCGTTATGCGGGTGAAGAGAAATAATGACTGAATCACGATTTTTGACGTTGTTGCAGAACCACTCAATCTGGTCTGCATGGACGTTTGGCGTGGACATTTCCACGGTTGCTGGCAGGTTCAGGATAACTTTATTTTCCGGGCTGGCTTCCCATACGTCCATTACCGCTTCACAGATATCCCGTGCGAAAGGCATTTCTGTGCCGGTAAAGCTTTCGGGTGAGTATTGGTGCGTAATTTTTGTTTCAGGAACTGTTGGGATAAGCTCTTTTATCAACTTGGCACCAGCTACTGCGATATCGATAATTCCCTGTTTGTCTTGCCTGAAGACAACGCGGCGCTGTAGTTCTGATGTGGAGTTATATAAATGTACGATGACATTTTTGGCCCCGCGAATACTTTCAAAGGTTCTGCGAATCAGGTGTTCTCTTGATTGGGTCAAAACCTGAATGCTGACATCATCGGGGATCATGTCTTCTTCGATAAGGGTTCTTAAAAAATCATAATCGGTTTGGGATGCAGAGGGGAAACCAACTTCGATTTCCTTGAATCCCATATCCAAAAGCAGCTTGTACATTTTCAATTTGCGCGTGGTATCCATTGGCTCGATAAGAGCCTGGTTACCGTCACGTAAATCGACAGAGCACCATATTGGTGCTTTTTCAATTGTCTTTCCGGGCCAAGTACGATTGTCCAACTTGACGGTTTCAAAGGGTTGATAACGTTCAAATGGCATCTTGTTCATTGTTTTATTCTTTCTTTTTTTCGGGGCGCTCTCAATTTTGGGCGCAGCATCCGAGTAATTAAGCTCTATAATAATATCGTGATGTTTTTAGCGGCAATAAGTACGATCACCGAGGGCCGCTTAATGGCCGCGATGATCGTCAATAAGTCGTAGGTTGCCGAGGAGTGAGCTGCAGAAATTGCGCTCTAACTGCTTTAGTTGAGATTGTTGTGTTGCAGAATTTACTTGGCCCATGGTTGGGCAGTCTGTTTTATTGTTTGATGAAGTAAACATATTGCGGTTCCAGTTAATTCCGAGCTGCGAATAGCATAAACCCCGGCACTCTCATTCAGGAGGCCGGGTTAATAAGTCGCTCTAGTAGGCTCAGAATTTTTCCGCTTTTTGTCATAGGCATTAAGATGCTTTGCATTTTATCCGGGGTCAAGTGAAGAATTGGAAATCAGCTTGTCAGTGTAACTTGCTGTGGTCTTTCAAAAAATCAACACCGATGAAAAGCATATTGACGTTTTTACTATCAGCAGACAGTGGCAGAATAATATCTTCGATAAATTTAAACTCTTTATATTGCCCAAGATAAGGTGGGTTAGCGATGACGGGATGCTTGTTGGTGGCAGCGTCTTCAAGGAAGCTCCAGAGCTTGCTAGGTTTTTTCTGATGCGGTATTTGCGACATCCAGGTCCCTGTCGGGTTCTGGTTTATATGACGGACAATTTCTGAACCAACCAATCTGTATCTGAAATCCAGAGGCTCGGCCTGAACCTCGTGAATTAGAATGTTTGGCAATAAGTGACTGAGATCAGCGGGGTCCAGATCAGCCCGCGCAGGCATTAACTTGTCGCCTTTTTGTTGGTTCCAGTACTGATAGATTTCAAAATTTTTAACAGATTTTAATTTCTGTGGATCAAACACTTAATTTTCTTTCAGTACGTTATTTTTTCCAGATGGCTTTGCCAGAACCAGGAAGGCCTAGATCGGCCCACATATCATCGACCTTATCGATAACATCTTGATCCATTCTGATCTCTTCGCCCCATTCGCGTTTTGTTTCAGGCTCCCATTTGTCTGTTGCATCCAGACCAATTTTGGATCCCAAGCCGCTTTCAGGTGAGGCAAAGTCGAGATAATCGATTGGAGTTCCTTCGATAACCGTGATGTCCCGCGCAGGGTCCATTTTGGTTGATACCGCCCACATTACATCTTTCCAATCGCGTGCATTAATGTCGTCATCAACAACAATAACCCACTTTGTATACATGAATTGGCGTAGATACGACCAAACACCAAGCATGACACGTTTGGCATGCCCGGGGTATGCTTTCTTCATGGAAACGACGGCAATCCGATAGCTACATCCTTCAGGCGGGAGCCAAAAGTCGGTGATTTCCGGAAATTGTTGCTGAATGAGCGGGATGAAGACTTCGTTCAATGCTTCACCTAAAACAGATGGCTCGTCCGGTGGGCGCCCTGTAAAGGTCGAAAGGTAAATTGGGTTTTTCCGCATGGTGATGGCAGTGACGGTGAAAACGGGGAAGGGTTCCACAGAATTATAATACCCTGTGTGATCACCGTATGGGCCTTCATCTCCGTATTCATCGAGACTAACAAAACCTTCCAGAATTATTTCTGCATTCGCAGGAACCTTCAGGGGAACTGTTTTACAATCGACCAGCTCAACTTTTTTTCCGCGCAACAGACCCGCGAATTGATATTCCGAGAGCGTATCTGGAACAGGCGTTACAGCGGCAATGATTGTTCCGGGATCTGAACCGAGAACAACTGCGGCTGGCAAGGGATCGGGCTTCTGGTTTTTCCAACGAGCATAGTGTTGTGCGCCGCCCCGATGTTTGAGCCAGCGCATAAGTGTTTTGTCTTTGCCCAGAACCTGCATTCTATATATGCCCAGGTTATAGACATCTGTTTTTTCGTCACCGGGGCCTTTTGTTACAACAAGTGGCCAGGTAATCAGCGGCGCGGGTTCCCCGGGCCAACAGGTCTGGATAGGCAATTTTGCGAGATCAATGTCATCGCCAGTGAGAACAACTTCCTGACAAGGGGCGGAAGAAACACTTTTGGGCTTCATTGCCATTACTGTTTTCAGTAGCGGTAAATTGCTCCACGCTTCTTTCAAACTTGCAGGTGGTTCCGGTTGGCGAAGAAAAGCAAGGGTTTCGCCTACTTCTCTTAACTGTTCTGGTGTTCGTTCCATGCCAAGAGCGACACGTTCGACCGTTCCAAAAAGATTGACCAGGACGGGCATGCCATAGGGCGTTCCGTCCTGGTGCACGACGTTTTCAAAAAGGACCGCGGGTCCTTTTTCTGCCAACAACCTTGTTTGTATCTCGGTCATTTCCAGTTCTGGAGATACCGGATGTGAGACTCTGACTAAGCGACCTTGGTTTTCAAGGTGAGAGATAAAATCCCGTAACGAGGCGTATGGCATTAGATGAAATCATGCTTCTTCTGGTTCAACGATTAAGGCTGTGCCTTCAACGCTGGTTATACTCACCTTCGTACCCTCAGGTAAATCCCTACCTTTGATTTTCCAAAGAACACCATTGACTGTTTCCCGACCCATGCCGTTTTTCAGACTGGCTGTAAGGGTGAAGCTGTATCCAATAAGATCTGAACCGCGTTTGTTGAGGTTTGGATTATCTGACGCAGGCGGATTTTTGCGTGCATAGATACGCCAAACGGCAACGGAAACAACGGAAAGAACCGCGAAGATAATAATCTGCTTTTCCCAAAGTAAATCAGGAAAAATGTAGAGTAATCCGCCGACAATCCCCGCTGAGATTCCCATCCACAGCGCAATAGCTCCGGGGGCAAAAACTTCAACGGCCAATAGGAACAGGGCAAACACCCACCAGTACCAGAATTCTACGCCAGATAAATCGACCATCTGATTTATGCTCCGCCTTTGCTGTCAGTGGACCAAGGCGATTTGGATGATGTTGTGCTGTCATCGCCAAGAGCTGCTTTTGCCAGTTCAGCAACACCTGCGATCGAACCAAGAATGCCTGTCGCTTCCATTGGCAAAATCATTGTTTTCTGGTTTGGAGAATCTGCGAACTTGCCAAAGGCCTCGACATATTTTTGGGCGACAAAATAATTGATGGCCTGGATGTCCCCCTCGGCGATTGACCTGGATACTGATTCAGCCGCTTTTGCTTCGGCTTCGGCTTCACGCTCACGGGCTTCGGCATCGCGGAAAGCCGATTCTTTACGCCCTTCAGCCTCCAGAATGGCGGATTGTTTAAGGCCTTCGGCTCGAAGAATTTGTGCCTGACGTACGCCTTCTGCTTCGAGAATGTTAGCCCGTTTGTCACGTTCTGCCTTCATCTGACGGGCCATGGATTCAATCAAATCAGCCGGCGGTGTAATATCTTTGATATCAATACGTGTGACCTTCACGCCCCAAGGCGCGGTTGCTTCGTCGACAACAGTAATTAGCTCGGCGTTGATTTTGTCTCGTTGTGATAAAAGTGCATCGAGGTCCATAGATCCCATAACGGTACGTATGTTTGTCATGGTCAGGTTCAGTATAGCACGCTCAAGATTCCTGACTTCATACGCAGCCATTGCCGCATCGAGAATTTGATAAAAGACAACACCATCAACTTGAACAGAGGCGTTATCCTTGGTGATAACTTCCTGTGATGGAACATCCATAACGGTTTCCATCATGTTAAGTTCGGCACCAACGCGGTCAACGATTGGAACAATCAAATTCAATCCGGGAGATAATGTTTTGGTGTATCTGCCAAATCTTTCAATCGTGTATTCAGTTCCCTGAGGTACGGACTTTACCCCCATAAGAACGAGTATGACCGCGAGCACGACGACTGCGATAGCAAAAATGGAAAAAGCCGAAAGCATGTTAACCCCTTGAATGAATTTTTAAAATTTATACAACCTGTGCGATGAGTATAGCGTAAAAAAACAGAAACTGAATTCTTAAATATTCGTATCGTTTATATTGGTGTTTTAATCTTAAGTTATTGTTTTGCAAGGGTTCTGCTATATGTGTGATTTGTCTTTGATACTTTTTTACGCATTTTTCTGAATTTTTTTCTATTACTCTTTTGTTAAGGGGCCTATAGTACCCAGAAGTGCGTATGTACCGAGACAATTTCGGCGATTAGTATAGAGTAACAGTAATGGCACAACAGTTTTTTGTGGTAGGCGGCGAATATGCAGATACATCTTTCTGCGAAGCCGTTGGGGGGGACGAAGAGTGGATCGGCCCGTTTGCAGATTATGAATCCGCAAAAAAAGAGTGGTCACGTAGAGCGTGGCTGACGGTCGATGAGTGCACAACGCGTTTCCGGATTGAGAGAGTCGATAAAGACGCTCCTCCGCCCTGTACCGACTAAATAATGTAATCTTATGCCTTGGGAACTTCCGCGTGACCAGAGTAGCAGGCTTCGCTTGGCAAAGGGATATCCCTTTATTGCCCCTGAAACGTCATATCTATTTGTAGATGGGCGAAGTGAAGACTTCTCTAAAGTTACTGAGTACGGGATCAAACTTTCAGATCGAAAAGCTGTTATTGCACATGGCTCAAACCGTGCGCCAGAACAGTTGTCGCGAAAGTTTGTTGGGCATCCTTCGGGGCAAGATCCGATTCCCTTAACGGCTATTTGGCTGCATGATCACGATGTGGTCTATTCCGCACATGTTGCGCGCTATGGGGCCGTTGCTGCCGAACTGGTATATTGTCCTGGAACCAGTGTTCAGGTTTTTCTGACATGGTTAACCGATGATCAGCTCGTCCGTATGCATGAAACCGAGCTGCCGGGTGGCAACTATTCTTATGGACATGTTCAATGCCAATGGGAATCGTCAGAAAATCATGATTTGCCGACTGATCCCAATCGTCTCGCCGTTTATCGTAGCTCGTTTGGGGCGTTCAATTTTCATGGCAAGCCTCTTGCCTTAAGTGCCATACCAGCAATAAATCGCAGGTATGATGCTCTTGGGCAGGAAGAAGTATTAAGGTTGGTTCACAAAGGCCATGGGACTGACCAAGATCTTGATGATGCAATCTTGAAATTTATCGAAGCATCGCAATATAGAAGCAAGGTTGTGGAAGCTGTCAGAAAACAATCATTGGATGTTTTTCATCCTTCCTATAGTATATCCCGTTAATATACCTATTCAGTGCAGGTGAGTTTTTTCCTTGCATTTGAAAACGAGGTTCTTTAAGACCGCGCAACATCGTGGCTTTACAGGGGTTTTTTGCATTCGGCATTAAACCGCGATTGAGCCAAAGTCATCTACTGGTTGGGGAGGACGCTAAGTGTCGACTGCACACGCCCTCTTCCAATTGGGGATGGACTTGAATCAAGGTTCAAGCACCACCCAAACGGAAGAAAACGGATCCGCTTGTCGGACTGGTATTGAAACTAAAAATGTCGAAGCTTCGAATGTCGTTGCCTTGGATGAAGAGCAAAAGGATTTCTTCATTGAACGTGATGGCGAGAGGTTTGCCGGCACCCATTTGATCATTGATCTTAAAGGGGCTCGTCGGTTAGATGATTTAAAGTTTGTCGAAAATACCCTTATCGAATGTGTTGAAAGGTCCAAAGCGACCTTGCTGCATATACATTTACATCACTTTACCCCTAACGGCGGCGTTTCTGGTGTCGCGGTTTTGGCTGAATCACATATTTCCATTCATACATGGCCCGAAAAAGGCTATGCGGCATTGGATGTGTTTATGTGTGGTGATTCAGAGCCTCACAATTCAATTGATGTTCTGAAAGAAGCTTTTAGCCCTGACGAAGTTCTGGTTGAAGAAATTCGCCGTGGAAAAGAAATTAGGACTCAAGAAATGGGCAGGACCGAAACAGAATGAAGAACTGGGTGACAGAGGAACTGCACGCAGATATTCATTCGAGTTTTCGTGTCAAAGAAGTTCTTTTCGATAATAAAACAGAACATCAGAACCTCGTTATTTATGAAAACGAGGTCTATGGTCGGGTTATGGCCTTGGATGGTGTAACCCAAATTACGGAACGGGACGAGTTCATATACCATGAAATGCTTGCCCATCTTCCGATCTTCGCCCACGGAGCCGTTAAAAAGGTTCTTATTGTTGGTGGCGGTGACGGGGGCATGCTGGAAGAGGTGCTAAAACATCAAACTGTTGAGAAGGTAACAATGGTCGAGCTTGACCGAACAGTTATCGAACTTAGCAAAAAGCATCTTCCTATGATTTGTGGAAATGCGTTTGAGGATCCGCGATTAGATCTTGTGATCAAAGATGGCTGCCTTTTCATGAAGGAATGTTCGGGAAAATACGATCTTATCATCGTTGATTCGACAGACCCGATTGGCCCCGGCGAGGTTCTCTTTACAGATAACTTCTACACAGATTGCAAATCATGTCTTGAAGAGGGCGGCATTCTTGTCACCCAGAACGGGGTCCCGTTTTTGCAGGCTGATGAGCTGAAATCCACATTGACGTTCTTTAAGCCGATCTTTGCCGAGGCGACATGCTATCTGGCCACAGTGCCAACTTATGTTGGTGGCCCGATGGCTTTTGGTTGGGGAACGGATCAAAAGGGTTTGAAGGATATGTCACTGGATCAATTAGAAGCACGTTATAAGGCAGCTGCTATTGAAACCAGATACTACACGCCAGAGATTCACCGAGCAGCCTTTGCTCTTCCTGGATATGTTCAGAAACTGGTTGCATAATCTAACGGATTAGCCTGTTTCAAGGCGTTCGGTTTATATACGAAGGGAGCTTCTATGCTCCCTTTTCTATTTCCTGCGAAATGCACTGAGCGCGCATTAGATTACGAACCGAATTTCCAAAGAAAACGGTGTCTGCTACTGCAAGATCATCAAGTGTTAGAACTTTTTCTGTGATGTCTTTGTAGCCTGTTTTGAGCAGGTACGTTCTAAATGTACCATTTAAGACGCCACTGGAAATAGGTGGTGTGAACAGCTTGCCATCAATTTCGATAAAGACATTGGTGCGTGCGCCTTCTGTAATCTCACCATGTTCGTTGGTGAATAAGACTTCTGTGCAACCTGTGAGCTGATTTTGTCTGGCAAGTTCGTCTTCGTAAAACTCTCGACGGGTTGTTTTATGGTAAAAGAATATATCACTGCTATCGGCAGTCTTTTCTGAGACGACATAGCCTATAGGCTTTTGAGGATCGGGTTGCTCTATTGATGTGGCTGTGACTGTTGTCGAGCCATCTTTATGCAGTAAAAGCCTGACGCGCTGTGTACCCTTGAGCTCTATGCTTTGCAAAGCCGAACATATATTTTCTTTCTCAAAAGGATAAGCGAAGAAACCTGCAGAATTTTCAAGACGTTCAAGATGTTCTTCAAGAAGGAAATACCCCGTTTCTTCTTCCCATCGTAGTGTTTCTATCAGATCAAAAAGGGGTTTTGCGTATCCAGCCAAATTGCCTGATAGGAACTGTCCTTTGAGAAGGCATTCTTGGTATTCTGCTTCAGGACTGGAATCGTACACAATGCCACTACCAATACCCATTTCACCTTTGCCCATTTTGTCCATCATCAGGGTGCGAATGGCGACATTAAATCTGGTATCGCCGTTGGGTGCGATATGTCCGATACTTCCTGTATAGACGCCACGGGGCTGTTCTTCCAACTCGGAAATGATTTCCATGGTGCGCACTTTGGGGGCGCCGGTTATTGAGCCACAAGGGAAAAGCTGCGTGATAAGGTCAATGGGGCTTACTTCGGATCGAAGCTTCCCGACGATATTCGACGTCATTTGGTGCAGAGAACGATAAGTTTCGACCGTAAAGAGTTCAGTAACCTCTATGGAACCAACTTCGCATACGCGTCCCATATCGTTTCTCAAAAGATCAACAATCATCAGGTTCTCAGCACGTGATTTTTCGTCTTTTGTGAGCCAGACTTTATTTTCGTTGTCTTCTTTGGGGCTTTTTCCGCGCTGGACAGTCCCTTTCATTGGTCGGGTTCGTGCTTTGGGCCCTTGCGTTGACAGGAATATTTCAGGGGATAAAGAGAGAATAGAATGGTGACCTGTTTCAATATAGGCACCATTGCTGACATTCTGTCGCTGCCTGAGTTCCTGAAATAAGGCTATTGGGTCGCCGGATATATCAAAATGATGTTTGAACGTGTAGTTAACCTGATAGGTGTCGCCGGCTGCGATATAATCCTGAACTTTGTGAATGGCGGTGCAATAGCTTTGCTCATCCATTGAAGGCTTCAGGTTTGTAAGATTATAATCACCGGACCGTTGTTTTGCGAGGAACTTATGTGCTTCTGCCGGATTAAGGGAGATTGCTTCTTCGAAGGATCCAAACCACAGTAAAGGAACATTACGGCTTGTGTCCGGTGGTAATAAACACGAAAGCTTGTCTTCGAGAAGGTAGCCTAACTCATAAGATAAAAAGCCAGCTAAGTGCTTTCCAGCTTGTCTTTCCTGGTCCATCAAAGCGAAAGTCGCATTCAGCTTCTCGGGACTATTACAGCTAATGATATTACTTGGATTGATGAACAAAACCGAACCTTTGCCAGAGAGCGTGTCATCCAGCAGTACAAATGGTTTTGTTTGCTTCTGTAAGTACTCGTTCATCAGGCCAACAGTCGGTTCAATTTAACAGGAGAGCTTTAGCGTGCTCTTACACTTAGGTCCAGTTTTAAGCTTACTTGTCAGAGGTTATCGTCAAAAAAACAAGGTGTAATCTTATTCCAAGCTTAGCAGCAGTCAGATAGCGTCTTGTTATAATGAGAAACCGTAGTCAGAAAAAGATTAATGCGCTTTTTATGAAGGTTGTTCATCCCGAGGGAATTCCCAAACACAGGCATTTCGTACATCGGTATCTTCCAAGGCAGAGGATGTCTGTACACCATAAGAGATTAATTTCTTTAATCCAGACTTTGGAAGGTAGGTTCTTCCCGGGTCCCCCATCAGAACGATCACGCCTGTCTTGGAAAGTTGCCAAAGCCAGGATGTGATTTCTTTGGCCATTGGCCCTTCATAACAAACATCACCTGCGAGGATCACGTCCCAACCCTGGTTGTCTTTTCCCACCAAATTCTCTGTCGTCGTTGCGAGACTTACTTTGTTGTTTTCAGCATTCAATTCTGTGGCGGCGATGGCAAAGGGATCAATATCAGTAGCAAGGACTGTCTTTGCCCCTGACATCTTTGCAGCTATGGCTTGTATGCCACATCCACAAGCAAAATCGAGAACGCGTTTGCCTCGGACAATGTCAGGGTTATCTCGAATGTATTGAGATAGAGCTTGGCCGCCAGCCCAAGCAAAAGCCCAGAAGGGCGTGGGAAGTTGTAGTTTATCTAGCTCTTCTTCGCCCAGTTGCCATAGCGGTAGATCCTGACAGGCCAGATAAAGTTCTATTTCATCTCCAAGAAGCGGCGTCCCCGTTGATCGAGTGTTTTGGGTGATGAAATTCTTGGGGTTGGAAATTGGCGTCATTTAAGGTTGGGCTATTTGATTGTAGCGGCAAGGTAGATCCCAGCCAGAAAAATCCATCCAATATTTCTATTGGATTTGAACTTGTTTAAGCAGTCGGCTGGATCATCAATCTGAACGGTGGTTACTTGCCAAAAGAAATGAGAGGCCAAACCTGCAACTCCAAGCCAAAAAGGCCATTGTAATCCCATAATAAATCCTGCTGCGGCAAAGCAGAGCGTACAAATGCTGTAAAAGAGCACGAGCCAATGCTTTGTTTTGTCCCCCAGTTTCAATGCTGTGGATTTTACACCGACCAATGCATCGTCCTCTTTATCCTGATGTGCATAAATAGTGTCGTACCCAAGTGTCCAAGCAATCCCGCCGATATAAATGAGAAGAGGGGGGAGGCTGAGGTCGCCTCGTACAGCGGCCCACCCAACCAAGGCACCCCAGTTGAAGGTCAGGCCAAGCCATGCTTGGGGCCAATAGGTTATACGCTTCATAAAGGGATAGCAGATTACCAGCAATATGGCTGATGCGGCTAAAATAATGGTGTAGGTGTTGAACTGAGATAATACCGCGAGCCCAATGGCAAGTTGAAGGGCAAGGAAGGCCACGGCTTGTTTCATGGATAACTCGCCACTGGCCAGAGGACGTGTGGCAGTGCGCGCTACCTTCTTGTCATACTCTCGATCAGCCATATCGTTTATAGTGCAGCCCGCGCCCCTCATTGTAAGGGCGCCGATTGCAAAGAGTGCCATGAAATAGAGCGGCGCAAAGGGACTGCCGATTTGATAACCGGGCGCACTGGTTGCCAATAACATCGACCACCAGCAGGGAAAGAGTAATAGCCAGGTTCCAATCGGCCTATCCAGTCTTGCCAGACGCAGATATGGTCGGGTCCATGCGGGGGATATTCTAATGATTAAACGATCATTCGCGATGTCACTAGCATTGTCGCTGGCATTATTGGTCATATCGGCGTTGTGTTATCTCTTTTGTGGGTGTTATCTACTTGTTTAATTATGAGTGATACA
Source organism: Kiloniella sp. (assembly GCF_048259265.1). Classification (NCBI taxonomy): domain Bacteria; kingdom Pseudomonadati; phylum Pseudomonadota; class Alphaproteobacteria; order Rhodospirillales; family Kiloniellaceae; genus Kiloniella; species Kiloniella sp. Next base: position 276,875 of record NZ_JBLXHT010000001.1, read on the forward strand.
CCTGAAGTACTGCTTTGTGAAGGTAGGTTCGAGAGATGGAACGTGTTGTAACCAGACTCTATGTTGAAGAATGCTTGAGCCAAGGGGCTACTGTTGGCCTTGATGCCGCGGGTGCGCATTACCTGCGGTCTGTCTTGCGACTTAACACGGGCGCACGAATCGGTCTTTTTAATGAGCGAGACGGCGAATGGCTTGGTGTGATCGAGGGATTGGGCAAGGGATGGTGTTCGCTACATATTCAAGAGCAGCGCCGTAAACCTGCACCGGAACCTGATATTTGGCTGGTATTTGCGCCAATTAAGCGTTCGAGGATAGACTTCCTTGCCGAAAAAGCCGGAGAACTTGGTTGTTCACGCATCTTACCTGTTTTTACCCGTTACACAGATGTTAAGCGAATTAACCGTGATCGGCTTGCTGCACATGCAAAGGAATCAGCCGAACAATGTGAACGCTTGTCGGTAACAGAAGTTGATGATGCCGTATCATTGGACAAACTCATCGATAAATGGCCTGATGACAGGCGTTTAATGGTTTGTGCGGAATTTGGGGATGCAAAGCCTATTGCAGAAACCCTAACAGAAATACTGGTTAAAGAACCAGATGCCGGTCAACGCCCTTGGGCAGTATTAATCGGTCCGGAAGGCGGTTTTGCTGAAGAAGAGCTTGAAGCTCTTCGTCGCCTTCCTTATGTGACACCAATAGGTCTTGGTCCAAGGGTACTTCGGGCTGATACCGCTGCTGTTGCAGCCCTGTCATGTTGGCAGGCAATATTAGGAGATGGGGGTATGCGCCCACCAAAAGGTACAACGCCGGTCACGGTTGCCTGAATTCAGGCAATTCTGAGTTTTTATTTTAAACGACGACCGAATAAATGGAATGTAAATATGTCCGACGCTTCTTCCTCATCAACCGTAATTACGGATAAAGCCCAACTGATTTCCTATCTGGAAAGCGGTAATAAACCTAAAGATCAATGGCGCATTGGGACAGAGCATGAAAAGTTCGCTTTTTGTGATGAGACTTTTAAATCGCTGAAATTCGATGGTGAAAAATCAATCAAGATGATCCTTGAAGGTCTTGCCAATCGGTTTGGTTGGACCCCGGGTTATGAAGGCGACAATATTATTGCGCTAACAGATAGCGGCGCTTCGGTCACATTGGAACCCGGTGGACAGCTTGAGCTTTCTGGTGCTCCTTTGGAGACAGTGCACGATACCTGCCGTGAAGTGCACTCTCACCTGCATCAGGTTAAGGAAATTACCGAACCGCTTGGCATTCATATGCTTGGAATGGGGTTCAATCCGAAATGGGGGCAGGAAGGCGTCAACTGGATGCCAAAGGGCCGATACAAGATTATGCGCGAATATATGCCAAAACGCGGTAATCTTGGTCTGGATATGATGACGCTAAGCTGTACTGTTCAGGTTAATCTGGATTTTTCCAGCGAACAGGACATGATCCACAAATTTCGTACCAGCTTGGCATTGCAGCCTATTGCAACGGCCCTTTTTGCGAATTCTCCCTTTAGCTATGGTAAACCCAACGGGTTCTTGAGCTATCGTAGCCATCTGTGGACTGATACTGATCCTGACCGCTGTGGCATGCTTTCTTTTGTGTTCGAAGATGGTATGAGCTTTGAGCGCTATGTGGATTACGTTCTCGATGTGCCAATGTATTTTGTTTATCGCGATGGTAAATATTTGGATGCCAGCGGTGAATCGTTCCGTGATTTTATGCAGGGAAAATTGAAAATACTCCCCGGCGAATTGCCAACGTTAAAAGATTGGGATGACCATATTACGACGGCTTTCCCCGAAGTGCGAATGAAAAAATTCCTGGAAATGCGCGGTGCTGATGGTGGTCCGTGGAAATCTCTGTGTGCTTTACCTGCTTTGTGGGTTGGTCTGCTTTATGATCAATCGGCGTTGGATGCCGCATGGGATCTGGTGAAAGACTGGACCGATGAAGAACGCCAATTGTTGAGAGCGGAAGTCCCGGCCAAGGGTTTGTCTGCGGTCGTCCGTGGCCAGAAACTTCAAGGTTTGGCAGAGGAAGTCGTAAAAATAGCAGCCAGCGGTCTGGAGAACAGAGGACGTATTGATGGCCAAGGACGTGATGAAGTTCACTTCCTTAATACGTTGATGGAGACAGCTGAAAGCGGAGTTACCCCAGCTGAAGAAAAGCTCAAAGCTTATTATGAACGCTGGAACGAGTCCGTTGACCCTGCATTTATTGAGTATGCTTATTAAGTAAGCCCTCACGGCTAAGTGAGGTACTCGACGCAGTTAAGTGACTTAATTTAAAAGCTGATTACTCTTTATGTGGGTGATCAGCTTTTTTTGAAAAGATCGCAAAAAAAGCCCCGGAATTAACCGGGGCATTAAAATATCGATACAAGGGTCGATAGGAGGTTGCATTTAGAATACTACTTTGAATTGAATTAAGGAAGTATTAATTTACAACCCAAATGTTCTTTGGTTTAGGCCGTGCCGCCAACAGTAATGCCATTGATCAAAAGAGTGGGCTGTCCAACACCAACGGGAACGCCTTGGCCGTTTTTGCCGCAAGTGCCAACGCCATCATCCATTTCCATATCATTACCAACCATGGAAATTTTTTGCATGGCATCAGGACCGTTTCCTATCAAAGTGGCACCTTTTACAGCTTCCGCGACAATACCGTCTTTGACTTTATAAGCTTCCGTGCAGGCAAAAACGAATTTACCTGACGTAATGTCGACCTGACCACCGCCAAAATTCACAGCGTAAATGCCATCCTTCACAGATTTAAGCATTTCCTTGGGGTCGTGTTCGCCGTTCAGCATCACTGTGTTTGTCATGCGTGGCATTGGAATGTGGGCATAGCTTTGTCGACGACCGTTGCCTGTAGAATTCTCGCCCATTAGTCGAGCATTTTGACGATCCTGCATGTAGCCAACAAGAATACCGTCTTCAATCAGGGTTGTGCATTGAGACGGCGTGCCTTCATCATCAACCGAGATTGATCCCCGGCGATCCGCGATGGTGCCGTCATCAACAACGGTAACGCCTTTAGAGGCAACGCGTTCACCAATACGATCACTAAAGGTTGATGTTTTTTTACGGTTGAAATCGCCTTCCAGACCATGACCAACGGCTTCGTGCAGTAGAATCCCAGGCCACCCAGGACCAAGAATGACCTGCATTTCACCAGCAGGTGCGGGAACAGCATCCAAATTAACAAGAGCTCGCCGAATGGCCTCGTCAGTTCCCTTTTGCCAATAAGCTGGATCAAGCAGGCTGTCATAAACAAAGCGGCCACCGCCACCATAAGACCCGCTTTCCATTTTGTTGCCCTGTGCAACAGTGACTGAAATGTTTAGGCGTACCAATGGGCGGATATCAGCAACTTTGTGGGCGTCAGCGCGAATAATCTGTACCGCTTGCCATTCGCCGGAAATAGATGCGCTAACCTGAACTACTCGAGAATCCTTTGCGCGGGCATAGGCATCAATATCACTGAGCACTTTGATTTTGGTTTCAAAAGCACAGGCAGATAGGGGGTTGTCTTCGGTGTAAAGCGCTGAGTTTGTTCCCTGTGGTGAACCTGCCATAGTGCCGGAATGTCCGCTGTGAACGGCTTGAACTGTATTCACCGCGCGCTTAATGGCTTCTTCACTAAGATCGCTTGCATGGGCATAGCCTGCACTGTCCCCCGCGATTGCACGAAGTCCAAATCCCTGAGATGTGTCAAAGCTGGCATTTTTCAGACGACCGTCATCGAAAACCATCCCTTCGGATTGGCGGTATTCAAGATAGAGCTCACCATCGTCGGCACCTGTTAGTGCATTATTGACAATGTTTTCCAGCCGTTTTTGATCCAAATTGGTGTGGTTGAAAAAAAGATCGTCGGTTGTGGCAATGTAGCTCATAAATGGATTCCTTCAATATACCTATGAAGACAATATACGTGCTCAAAGTGAGAAGGCCAATGATCTTGGCTTCCAAATTAAAGGGAATCTTGTCAAACTTCATTTTGTCAAAAGGCAAAAAAACGCTTCTACGGAAGAAAGCGGACTAAAAGAGCTCTGTTAAAAAACAGAAATAAGGTCGATATAAGGAACAAAAATGTTGCGCGATCACCCCTTGCGGGTTGAGCTTTGTAATGAATTACATGCAAGGCCATTTACCCAGCTGACTGGTCCAGAAACTATCACTCACATAGGAATGTTATCAGGAGAAAACAAAGCCGAAGAAGAAAGAGCCCATGTTGGGTTGTTATGCCAACGTTTTAACGTGGCAGCACCAGCCCCGGGAACGAAACATTTTATGGCTGACCTAGGTCACTTCTATGTGGTTTGGGAACGTCATACAGAATTTTCCACATACACTTTTTTTCGCAACAGAAAAGACCCGGATCGAAAGCAGTACGATACGGCACCAAGTGTTCAAAAGCCAAAACAGGTATATCATAAACCTTTCTCAAAGACGGCAATAGAGCTGGTACCTGAGGATTGGCTTAATGCTGTACCGGGTCAAAGGCTGGTCGGCGTGCATCTTGAACTCGAAGGTCATGATGCACCGGAGCGCACGATGCAGGAGCAAGTTTCTTTCTTTCCTACGGGGCATCTATCTGCCTGTACACTACGTGGCGGACTTGCCGGTGTTTGGATGGATTTTAGCATTAACGAGGATGGGTATGGCCGCATCCTTATTAAAGATTACGGTTTGAAACCAAGGCAAATAGGGCGTGCTGTTCAGCGGTTGCTCGAAATTGATACCTATCGAATGATGGCCCTTCTCTCTCTTCCTCTGGCACAGCAATATGGTGATCGTCTGGCAAAGGCAGGGCGCGTGCTAAAGGATATTACAACGCGTATGACCGATCGCCGGGATGTGGATAACGAAAAGCAGTTGCTGAGCGAGTTGACAGAGTTGTCTGCTGAAATTGAACAAGCTGCTGCTGCTACCAACTATCGATTTTCTGCTTCAAAGGCGTACCACGAGTTGGTTAAACAACGTATTTTGAAGTTGAAAGAAGGAAACATGGATGGCTTTCAACGGATGGAAAGTTTCTTGGATCGACGTCTGACCCCGGCAATGCGAACCTGTGAGGCAATGGCATTACGTTTGGATACACTGTCCAAAAGGGTTGCCCGGGCGGGGCAGTTATTGAGAACGCGTGTTGATATCCAGTTGGAAGAACAGAACTCTGCACTTCTGAAGTCTATGGATAAAAGAGCAAGTATTCAGCTAAGATTACAGGAGACAGTAGAAGGTCTTTCTGTGGCGGCGATTAGTTACTATGTCGTTAGTTTGATTTACTATTTAGCAAAAGGGGTTAAGACAGCTGGAGTCGATGTAAACGCGTCTATTGTTGCGGCTGTATCTATCCCGTTTGTCGTTACTGCGTTATGGTTAGGTGTACGCCGTGTCCGTAAAATAGTTGAGCAAGAAAGTCAGATTTCACACTAAGAATTAAATGTAAAAGGCGCAGATTTGTGAGGCAAATGGGGTTCTGCGTCATAAGGTCGCAACCAGGGGACGGGCTTCTTAGGAAGGGCTATAGTTCGCTTAATGTTTATCTTTTGGTAGCTTAAAGCATCTACTATACGTAATTCTTGTGTATCTGGGGCTTGTCCTCTCGGGTTTCAATAGGGTAGGTTGCGCCAGAATAACTTTGGAGTCCGGCTAGTGTCAGAATCATCCATTCTGTATATTAGTCTTGGAATCGGGAAAGATACTTTGATCCTGATCAATTCAGGAACAAAAGTTGATATAAAAAAACAGGATGTTGAGTACATGACGTTTCTGAAACGGATTGCCTATCTAATTAGTGCTGTTGCACTGTTCGGCGGTTTGGCTGCTACTGGTCACGCCTCTCAGCCAGTCGAATGGGGTCTTGGTCTCCAAGATGCCGCTTCTCCGACTGCTGTAGCATTGGAAGAATTTCACGAGCTACTGCTTTATATTATTGTCGCGGTTTGTGTCGTTGTTTTGGTTCTGATGCTTTATGTGATGTTCCGTTTTTCTGAAAAACGGAACCCTGTCCCATCAAAGACAAGCCATAACACGCTGCTTGAAATTATCTGGACTGCTGTTCCGGTAATTATTTTGGTGATTATTGCTATACCTTCGTTCAAAATTCTTTATGCGGCGGACAGTAATCCTGATACCGAGATGACGATCAAAGCGATCGGAAAACAGTGGTATTGGTCTTATGAATATCCTGACCAAGGCGATTTCACATTTGACGCTTATATGAAGTCAGAAGATGAATTGGAAGCTGGTGAGCCACGTTTGTTGACAACAGATAACGCGATTGTGGTTCCTGTTAACACGAAAGTTCGTCTCTTGGTGACCGGTGATGACGTTATTCACTCTTTTGCAATGCCTTCTATGGGCTTGAAGCTTGATGGCGTACCTGGGCGTATCAATGAGACTTGGTTCGAAGTGAACGCAGAAGGTACATACTACGGTCAGTGTTCAGAGATTTGTGGCACAGGCCACTCCTATATGCCGATCATGATCAAAGCCGTTTCCAAGGAAGAGTTCGACAAATGGGTTGAATTCGCCAAGGAAGAATTTGCTGCGATTGAAGATGATCGTTCCGTACAGGTTGCTCAGCTTAACTGAGAAGCTTCGATAGATTTCGCCGTTCAATCGGTTATAGCGCCAAGAGAAGCGCTTAAAGAAACGAAATGAGGATTTGAGATATGGGTACTGCTGCTGAAGCCCATCACGACCATGATCACATGCCGGGATTCTTTACCCGTTGGTTCTGTTCAACCAACCATAAAGACATCGGTATTTTGTATCTGGTCTTTTCAGTAATCGCTGCTTTGATCGGTGGCGCATTTTCCGTTTACATGCGTTTGGAGCTTCAAGAGCCAGGCGTACAATACTTTTTGACTGATGGTGAACCAAACGGTCAGTGGTGGAACGTTGTTGTTACGGCACACGGTTTCATCATGGTGTTCTTTGTGGTTATGCCTGCGATGATCGGTGGTTTCGGGAACTACTTTGTTCCTTTGATGATCGGTGCACCGGATATGGCCTTCCCACGTATGAACAACATTTCCTTCTGGTTGATTGTTCCTGCGTTCCTTCTGCTGCTTGGCTCTGCGTTGGTCGGAGAAGGTGCGGGTACCGGGTGGACGGTTTATCCACCGCTCTCATCTTTTGGGCAATCGGGACCGTCGGTTGATATGGCGATTTTTGCCCTCCATCTGGCGGGTGCATCATCCATTCTTGGTGCGGTGAATTTTATCACAACAATCTTTAACATGCGTGCGCCAGGCATGACCCTGCACAAGATGCCTCTTTTTGTATGGTCCATGCTTGTGACGGCTTTCTTGTTGCTTTTGGCGGTTCCTGTTCTTGGTGGTGCGATCACTATGTTGCTGACAGATCGTAACTTCGGAACATCTTTCTTCGATCCGGCCAAAGGTGGTGATCCGATCCTGTATCAGCATCTGTTCTGGTTCTTTGGCCACCCCGAAGTGTACATTATGATCCTGCCTGGATTTGGTATCATTTCTCACATCATTTCGACCTTTAGCCGTAAACCTGTGTTTGGTTATCTCGGCATGGCCTATGCGATGTGTGCGATTGGCTTCGTTGGCTTCGTTGTTTGGGCACACCACATGTACACCGTTGGTTTGGACGTAAATACACGTGCTTACTTTACAACGGCTACGCTGGTTATTGCTGTACCTACCGGGATTAAGATCTTCTCTTGGATTGCTACAATGTGGGGTGGTTCACTCCGCTTCTCTGTACCTATGGTCTGGGCGCTTGGTTTCATCTTCCTCTTTACCGTTGGTGGTGTAACCGGGGTTGTTCTTGCGAACTCTGGTATGGATCTGGCGATGCATGACACCTACTATGTTGTGGCGCACTTCCACTACGTTCTCAGCCTTGGTGCTGTCTTTGGCATTATCGCAGGTATGTATTACTGGATGGGTAAGATGTCTGGGCGTGACTATCCGGCTTGGGCAGGTTATCTGCACTTTGTCCTGACGTTTGTTGGGGTGAACATGATTTTCTTCCCTCAGCACTTCCTCGGGCTACAGGGAATGCCGCGCCGTTATGTTGATTACCCTGATGCCTATGCTGGGTTCAATGCGATTTCATCATATGGTGCGTACATTACCTTTGCTGCGACGATATTCTTTGTTCTACTAACTATCTGGACAATGAAATTCGGTCGTCGTGTTGAAGCTAATCCATGGGGAGAAAGTGCAACGACGCTAGAGTGGACAGTATCTTCTCCTCCACCGTTCCACTGCTTTAACGAGCTGCCAAAAATAAAATAACGGTAGTTAAGTATAGATCCGGCCATTTCATCGCATTATTCGATGTTAATGGCCGGATTTAATCAGGAGTAAATTGTGACCGATACATCTATGGAAAATACAACAACAACAGATACTGCTTCTTTAAGCGGTGTTGCGCAGGTTGCTGACTTCTGGGCTTTGATGAAGCCGGGTGTCATGTATCTTGTTGTGTTCACTGGATTCTCCGGTTTGATGGTTGCTCCGGGCAATATTCATCCCTTCCTTGGAATTATTGCCCTGTTCTGCATTGCGATTGCATCTGGTGGCGCCGGAGCAATTAACATGTGGTATGACCGCGATATTGACGCGATCATGACACGCACGAAAAAACGCCCGATCCCGGCTGGTCGTATGGCACCGGACGTTGCCTTGAGCTTTGGAGTGATCCTCAGCCTGTTTTCAGTGATGATCATGGGCTTAGCGGTTAATTGGACCGCTGCAGCACTTCTGGCTTTAGCCAACGGTTTTTATGTTTTTGTATACACACTGTTCCTGAAACGCCGCACGCCACAAAATATTGTCATTGGTGGGGCTGCGGGTGCGTTTCCTCCGATGATTGGCTGGGCGGCTGTAACAGGAACTGTCTCTATTGAATCTATTGTTCTGTTCTTGGTTATCTTTATGTGGACGCCGCCTCATTTTTGGGCCTTGGCGCTTTATAAAGATGGCGATTACGCTGCTGCTAAAGTGCCGATGTTGCCAGTTGTTTCTGGCCGTGAGAATACTAAGTGGCAAATGCTGGTTTATACCATTGCCCTTTTCCCAGTTGTTTTGGCGCCAGTATACTTCAATGTTGCTGGTCTGCTGTATGGGGCTGTCGCGCTGATCGCGAGTTCGTATTTTCTATGGCTGAACATCAAGGTGCTGCGTTCCGACGAAGATCGTCATGCTCGCAAGATGTTCTTTTATTCTATTCTATATCTCTTTGTTCTCTTTGCCGTTCTTATTATTGATCGAACGCCAGGTATTTTGAGTTTGATTGGTGGTTAATATGTCTGAAGACAAAACAAAAAAATATGAAACTGTGGAAAATTCGGAAGAAATCCATAAACAGAGAAAACGCCGCAACTGGGCTATTTTGGGTGTTTTACTTGGTTTCATTGCACTTGTGTATGCGGTCACTATCGTAAAGATGGGAATGAAGTAGCATGTCTGTCGCTGGCGATAAAAATGCGCGCGTTGCTATCATTCTAGGCGGTGTTGTCTGTGGAATGGTGGCGTTGGCTTTTGCATCCGTGCCACTGTATAAGTTGTTTTGTCAGGTCACGGGCTATGGTGGCACAACACAGGTTTCTGAAGCTGGTGCAACGGACGATCTGGTTGTTAGTGATCGTGATGTGACTATTCGATTTGATTCTTCGGTGAATGGAGATTTGCCTTGGCACTTTAAGCCTGCGCAGCGCGCGGTTGATCTTAAAGTCGGGGAAGAAGGAATTGCGTTTTATCGCGCAAAAAATACGTCTGATGATAAGGTCAAAGGTGTTGCCACATTCAATGTGACACCGCTAAAGGCTGGTCAGTATTTCGTAAAAGTAGATTGTTTCTGTTTTTCAGAGCAGACTTTGTTGCCGGGACAAGAAGTTGACATGCCTGTCACTTTCTATGTTGATCCGGAAATAGAGAATGATCCGAATCTCAGTGACGTAAAAACAATCACTCTGTCATATACTTTCTTCCGGGATACTGAAGAAGAAGATAGTGTGGATGTGGGTGATTTGGGTAATGACACCGGAAATAAACCGGTTGTAGAGGTCAATTAACAATACGCAATAGCGTCTGGTTAAGAGGGATATCATGAGTGCAGGGCACGACGAAGTAAAACATCCGTATCATTTGGTTGATCCAAGCCCTTGGCCTTTGCTGACAGCTTTTGCTGCTGGCTTGATGGCAACAGGTCTTGTTTTGATGATGCACGACTATACAAATATAGTTCTTTTTGCGGGTATCGCATCGGTTCTTATTTGTACGTATGGCTGGTGGCGTGACGTGGTGAACGAAGCTTATGTTCGTCACCTTCATACCCCTGTGGTTCGTATTGGTCTGCGGTACGGGATGGTGCTATTCATCGCTTCTGAAGTAATGTTCTTTGTTGCATTTTTCTGGGCATATTTCACGGCGGCGTTCTATCCGAGTGACGTTATAGGGGGCGTTTGGCCGCCAGCTGATGTTGTGACGTTCGATGCATTTGATCTGCCGTTTTTGAACACGCTGATCCTACTGCTGTCTGGTTGTTCCGTGACTTGGGCGCATCATGCGATTTTGAACAGTCAACAGAAACAAGCGGTACATGCTTTGATGATTACTGTCGGTCTTGGCGTGATTTTTACAGCACTTCAGGCTTTCGAATACAGCCACGCTGCATTTGGTTTCACAGATAATATTTATTCTTCTACCTTCTACATGGCGACTGGTTTCCACGGTTTCCACGTTATCGTTGGTACCATTTTCCTTTTTGTATGTTTGATTCGTACGAAAAAAGGTCACTTCACACCTGAAGCCCATGTTGGCTTTGAGGCGGCTGCTTGGTACTGGCATTTCGTGGACGTTGTCTGGTTGTTCCTATTTGTTGCTGTTTACTGGTGGGGTGGCTAAGTCCAGCCTATCAGGGCAACCTGAAACAGTATCGGTTTGAAAGAAGGCCGTGCCTGAAACGCAAGTGAAATTCACTTTTCACCCGTTAAGGCACGGCCTTCTTCTTTCTATCTTTCCAAATATGCCCTAGGGGATGTCTTCTACATTTTACATTCGCACTATGGTTAAGAGATTTTCTTGTCAGAGGGCCTCAATCGCTTTGCTCTGTTCTTGCAAAGGCCTTATGGTGGCGCTCGAATATTATTAAAAGCAAGCGACACAGGATTTGTCGATTATGACCAAAGGCACTTTACGCCGTTTCCAGCCAACTTTTTGGCCTACGATGTTTACTATTCCCGTAGTTTTGATTGCGATTGCTCTGGGCACTTGGCAGTTATCACGCATGGAATGGAAAAAAGATCAAATTGCGTTACGAACGGATCGCGCTTCTGCTGTGGCTATTTCTTTTTCAGAAACATATCCCGGCGAAGTTGCTGACCCGCAGGCTGATGAGTTTATCAATGTCTGGGTAGAGGGTGAGTTCCTGCATGATAAAGAGCTTATCATGGGGGCACGTTCACTGGATCGGCAGTTAGGCATCCAGATTATTACTCCTTTTGTGATGACGGATGGGCGACAAATTCTGATCAACCGTGGTTTTGTTCCTTCTGAGTTTAAAGCGCCTGCCTCTCGGCCTGAAGGTCAGGTTGATGGGCCCGTTAAAATAGAAGGTCTTCTTCGCGTTGGTGGATGGAAGGGGTATGAATTTGTTCGCCCAGTTAATGATCCCGAAGATAACTTCTGGTTTTATACGGATATCAAAGAAATGAGCCAGAAAACAGATCTGTCTAACCCGGTGATGAGTGTCTATCTTGATGCAGGCCCTGCGGCTAATCCGGGGGGATATCCTCTTGGCGGGCAAACGCGTATAGCTTTGGTGAATAATCATCTGGAATACGTTATTACTTGGTATGCTATGGCTTTGATCCTTGCTGTGATTTATTTCATCTATCATTATCGCCCTGTTGAAAAACGGGAAGACGACTAAATTACAATCGCTCGTCTTGTGAATGGTTTGTTGCCTGATTGGGAATGTAAAATGTCAGCTTATCTTGCTCTTGAAAAAAAATTCCGCCGGATGAACGCTATTGGTGAAGCCAGCGGTGTATTAGGTTGGGATATGTCCACAGTCATGCCTGCCGGCGGTGCCGAAGCCAGAATGGAACAACTTGCTGCTCTTAGTGGTGTTCAGCATGAAATCTTGACCAGCAGTGAAGTGGAAGACTTGTTTGCGCAAGCTCTGGAAAGCAAAGGGGATCTTGGTAGTTGGCAGTTAGCTAATCTGCGCGAGATGCAGCGGATCTGGCGACATGCGACAGCACTTGATGGTGATTTTGTCGAAGCGCAAACCAAAGCTGGTAAACGCTGTGAGATGATCTGGCGTGAAGCACGCCCAAATAATGATTTTGCTTCAATTTTGCCTGCGATGAAAGAAGTGCTTAATCTCACGCAACAAGAAGCCAAGATCAAAGCCGAACTTTTTAAATGTGATACCTATGACGCCCTGTTGGATCATTTCGAACCGGGGGGGAAGTCAATTCGCATTGATGCGATCTTTGATGATCTGGCTGCGTTCTTACCAGACTTTACACAGGCTGTATTGGAAAAGCAGGCATCAGAGCCAGCTGCAGAAATGCCTGGCGGTCCATTTTCTTTAAAAGCACAAGAAACGTTGGGGCGCGAAATGATCAAGGCTGTAGGCTTTGATTTCAATTATGGTCGTCTTGATGTGAGCTTGCATCCTTTCTGTGGCGGTGTGCCGGATGATATCCGGATAACAACACGGTACGATGAAACTGATTTTATGACGTCGCTGATGGGCGTCCTTCATGAAACTGGTCATGCAATGTACGAACGGAATTTGCCTAAGGATTGGCGTCTTCAGCCTGTTGGGGCTGCACGTGGAATGACGATGCATGAGAGCCAATCGCTTATCATCGAGATGCAAGCGAGCCGAAGCGAAGAATTTGTTTCGTTTGTTGCCGAAAAAGCGAAAGCAGCCTTTGGTGGAAAAGGATCTTCTTGGGGCCCCGAGAACATGCAGCGTATCTATAACAAAGTTAAGCCTGATTTTATACGGGTTGATGCCGATGAAGTTACCTATCCATCGCACGTTATTCTGCGCTACCGTCTGGAAAAAGAACTCATTAAAGGATCCATGGGGCTTGAAGATTTACCTCAGGCGTGGAATGACGGGTTAGAAAAGTTGCTGGGTATTCGCCCACCCAACGATACGCTTGGTTGTCTTCAGGATATTCACTGGTATGACGGTGCTTGGGGATATTTCCCGACCTATACTTTGGGTGCCATGGCTGCGGCCCAGTTGTTTGCAGCGGCAAAGGCGGCGGTACCTGAAATTCCATCCGCGTTAGCCCAAGGAAACTTTAAACCACTTATGGGCTGGCTGAATGAGAATGTACACGCTTGGGGATCTTTCCTCTCCACAGATGAATTACTAACAACAGTTACAGGGCATCCTCTTGATCCACAGGTATTCAAAGCGCATTTGAAAGCCCGTTATCTTGACGTTTAATCTTGATGCTTGATCTTGGTACAGGAAAACCATAGTAAAATTGATCTTACTTGCTGCTACGATAAAGGCGCAGTAAGGTTTTTGGCTTTAGCCCGATGGGCTTGTTTCGTTGCAAAAGTGACGGTCTAGGAAATCATGAAATACATCAGCACTCGTGGGCAGGCAGAAGCCCTTAACTTCGACGACGTACTCCTTGCTGGATTGGCCCGGGACGGTGGACTTTATCTTCCGGAAAGCTGGCCCCAGTTTTCTGCAGAAGAAATCCGCGACATGGCTGGTCAGCCCTATACGGAAATTGTCTTTCGCGTTGTGAAGCCATTTGTTGCCGGTGTTATCCCTGATCAGGATCTAAAGACGATCGTCGAAGACAGCTACGCTGACTTCAGACATTCCGCTGTTGCTCCTTTAAAACAGATAAATGGGCGCATCTGGGTCATGGAGCTTTTCCACGGGCCGACGCTTGCGTTTAAAGATTTTGCCTTGCAGATGCTCGGGCGTCTTTTTGATTATGTTCTTAAACAACGTGGTGAGCGTATCACGATTGTTGGGGCGACTTCGGGTGATACGGGTTCTGCGGCGATTGAAGCATGTCGGGATCGGGATCAAATTGATATTTATATTCTGCATCCTCATGGGCGTGTTTCTGAAGTGCAGCGACGCCAGATGACAACTGTCACCTCGCACAACGTAATCAATATCGCCCTTGAGGGAACATTTGATGATTGCCAAGACCATGTGAAGGCAATGTTCAATGATCAGAATTTCCGGGATTCGGTAAATCTATCTGCGGTAAATTCCATTAACTGGGCACGGATTATGTCCCAGATTGCCTATTATTTTGCTGCTGGGGTTGCCCTTGGTGCTCCGGATCGTCCCGTGGGCTTCTCTGTCCCCACAGGTAATTTTGGTAATGTTTTTGCGGCCTATGCTGCAGGACGAATGGGACTCCCGGTATCCCAGTTAATTGTTGGCTCTAACCGCAATGATATTCTCACCCGGTTCTTTGAAACGGGTTCAATGACCATGAACCCTGTTGAACCAAGCCTGTCCCCATCTATGGATATTCAGGTTTCCAGTAATTTTGAACGGCTGTTGTTTGATTTACTTGATCAAGATGGTCCAGCTGTTGAAGCTGCGCTGACATCGTTCCGTGAAAGTGGAAACTTTGATTTGGAACCTGCACGTCATCAACGGGCTCTCAGATTGTTTGATGCCTATCGTCTTGATGACGAGCAAACGCTTGCTGAAATTAAAAAATATTATGAACAGACGGGTGAATTGTTTGACCCACATTCTGTGATTGCTGTGGCTGCTGCGGTAGCCAATGTGCGCGAAGATGTTCCCGCGATGGTTTGTATGGCAACGGCTCATCCTGCTAAATTCCCTGATGCCGTTCATAAAGCTTCTGGTGTTACACCTGAGTTGCCGGAACATATGGCCGATCTTTTTGATCGGGAAGAACAATATAAAGTAATGGAAAACGATTTGGGTAAATTAAAAGACATGGTGCTGTCTCGTCGGAGAAACAGTTAAATAATGACAATTGAAATTTCAACACTGTCAAATGGATTGCGCGTTGCCACAGATCAACAGAACGCAGTAGAATCCGTCTCCTTAGGGGCTTGGATTGGTGTTGGTGCCCGACATGAAGGCGCTAATGTAAATGGTGTCGCCCACTTGCTTGAGCATATGGTGTTCAAAGGGACAGAGAAACGAACGTCATTTGATATTGCAGAAGAGATCGAAGCCGTAGGCGGGCAACTGAATGCCTATACGTCTCGGGAAAATACGGCCTTCTATGCAAAAGTGCTTAAAGATGACGTTCCACTCGCGCTGGATACGGTTGCTGATATTTTGCAGAAGCCTCTGTTTGATGAAAGTGAACTCAAAAAAGAGCGTCATGTTGTCTTGCAGGAAATTGGCCAAGCAAATGATACACCAGATGATATCGTCTTTGACCACTTTCAGGAAACGGCCTTTGCTGCACAAGCACTTGGGCGCCCGGTTCTTGGACGAGGAGAGATTGTCAGCCGATTAAGTGCTGAGGATCTTCGCAGCTACCTTTCTGGTAACTACGGTAGTGATACTATGGTGGTTTGTGCATCTGGGAATGTGGATCACAAGGCCTTCGTTAAGCTTGCCGAAGAGCACTTCAGTGGCCTGGGAAAAGTTAATCTGGCTCCCTTACCACAGTCTGAATATACTGGGGGGGAATTCAGGGAAGATAGAGATCTGGAACAAGTTCACCTACTCCTTGGGTTTAAAGGCGCTGAGTTTGCGAGCGAAGATTATTACGCTGCTAACGTTCTCTCTACCTTGTTTGGCGGGGGGATGTCGTCACGACTATTTCAGGAAATTCGCGAAAAGCGGGGGCTTGTTTATACGATCTATTCTTTTGCATCCAGCTTTATGGATAATGGTCTTTTTGGTATTTATGCAGGAACTGGAGAGAAAGAGATAGATGAACTTGTGCCTGTCGTTTCAGATATGCTGATGGATCTTTCCTCAAGCGTTACCGAGGAAGAAATTGTCAGAGCAAGAACACAGTTAAAAGCGTCTATTCTGATGGGGCGGGAAAGCACTGGCGTCCGCTGTGAACAGCTTGCTCAGCAACTTTTGATTTTTGATCGGGTTATCTCTGTTGAGGAAACGGTTGCGAAGATTGATGCCGTTGATGTGGAGATGGTCCAGGGTTTTGCTCAACAGCTTTTGAAAAGCCCTATGACGCTTGCTGCGATGGGGCCTCTTGGTAATCTGGAAAGCAAAGAACAGCTGCAAAAGAGGTTTGTTGCTTAATGTTTTTAAGTGGGATGAGCCATTGGGATATGCGGAAATTACGCTTGATGAACGAGCGGATTTACCTGCGTGCCCCCCAGTCTGGGGATTGGAAAGAATGGTCTAACCTACGCCGAGAAAGCCGTGATTTTTTATCGCCCTGGGAACCTGCCTGGGGTAGTGATAATCTGACGAGATCGTCGTTTCGGGACAAACTTAGGGCATATAAATTCGATTGGCGTAATGATGCTGGTTATACTTTTTATGCCTTTTCTCGGGATAACCACACAATGCTTGGCGGGATCACCTTGGGGAATATACGCCGTGGCGCGGCCTATATGGGGACGATCGGCTATTGGATGGGCGAAGTACATGCAGGTAAGGGCTACATGACAGAGATCTTATCTGCACTGATTGATTATGCATTTGATGAATTGGGCTTGCATCGTTTGGAAGCGGCCTGTCTGGAACATAATGGTCCAAGCCAGTCAGTATTGAAGAAGGTCGGATTTTTGGAAGAGGGGAAAGCTCGGGGGTATTTGAAGATCAATGCGATGTGGCAGGATCATATAACCTTTGCTCTCTTAGAAAATGACCCGCGCCTTTCTCGCCGTGGGTGGATTAATCTGCCTCCTGTTGCCGAGGTCAAAGCCTAATCAGCAAACGATTAATTTAGGCGTGTCCGGCTTCGCCGGATAGTAAGGCGGGATCTATTCCAATCTTGGACATGGCAAGGTTCCATTTATCCATCAGATTTGACCCGAAAAGTATTTCGTCATCCTGATCGGCGACCAGCCAACCATTCTGGTGCAGTTCGTCATTCAATTGACCGGGACCCCATCCGGCATACCCCAGAGCAAGCAGGCTTTTTTCTGGGCCTCTGTTGTTGGCGAGGTCGCTTAGAATATCAACCGTTGCTGTCATCGAGACTGTTTTTGCAACCAGCATTGTTCCGTCCTGTTGGTAATCATTACTATGTAGAACAAAACCGCGACCAGATTCTACAGGGCCGCCAAAATGTACCTTGATCTGGGATGATACTTCTGTTGATGGTATTTCCAATTGCTCCAAGAGATCGATAAAAGAGAAGCTTTCGATAATCTGGTTCAACACAAGCCCCATTGCGCCATCTTCATTATGAGCACAAATATAAATGACCGACTTTACGAAGCGTGAATCTGTCATCTGTGGCATGGCTATCAGTAACTTTCCGGTCAAATAACCGTTACTCTGAAAGCTTGTCATTGATATTTCATCCCTCCTGAGCAGATATTGATATGTTGATCATTGCGTTGCTTCAAGGTCTTATGGTGATTATA
This sequence comes from Kiloniella sp., assembly GCF_048259265.1. NCBI lineage: Bacteria > Pseudomonadati > Pseudomonadota > Alphaproteobacteria > Rhodospirillales > Kiloniellaceae > Kiloniella > Kiloniella sp. The sequence goes on from NZ_JBLXHT010000001.1 coordinate 294,450, forward strand.
AGCCGAGGCATTCCGTCACATCGTCACAATTCGTTTATAGTATATAGGTTTACATCTTAATATTTAGAAAAGAGTAAGTCTAAAGCAAAAATTACAGCGTCGCTTTGGTGATGTTGGTTAAGGTCAGAAACTAGGAATATATGCGTTTTTTACAGCAAAAGATAAACGGCAATCTGTATCGAGCCCTGCAGGGAATGGTTCTTGTTTTCTTTGGATTGTTTTCTTTGCCTTATACGGCCCTTGGTTCTTCATCCCCTTGGGTTGATGAAGAGTTTTCGCGGGTTCGTCTGGTGACGGGACAAGAAACTCTCGGCGATGCTGGCAAGGTGATGCTTGGGCTTCAGTTTGAACTAAAAGAAGGCTGGAAGACCTATTGGCGCTCACCTGGTGATGCTGGTTTTCCGGTCTCTCTCGATCTGGCTGGAAGCGATAATTTGAAGTCTTGGCAGTTTTTCTGGCCGGTTCCTCATCGTTTTACTCTCTTTGGTTTACAAACATTTGGCTATAGCAATGAGGTTGTTTTTCCGTTTGAAGTTCAGGCGGAAGATCCGACGCGGGATGTAACCTTGAGAGGGACAGCGAGTTATTTGCTTTGTAAGGAAATCTGTATTCCTTTTGATGCCGAAGTGGCTATCCGTATTCCGGCCGGAGACGCGTTTCCTTCTTTGGAAGCCGGTATCATCGATACTTATATTCAACAAGTTCCCGGACTTGGAACTGAAACTAATTTTGGCATTACGGACAGTTTTCTCGAAGGCGAAAATGAAGACCTTATTCTCAAGGTCTATGCAACTGCCAAGAACCACGAATTTCGAAACCCTGATATGATTGTCGAGGGACCTCCTGGTTTTTCGTTCTCTGCACCTGACGTTGTTATCCTTGATGGTGGCGGCAAAGCTGAATTCATCATTCCGGTTTCGATTGCGAAGGAAACCAAGGGTGTTTTAGAAGGCAAGCAGATTACCTTGTCGCTTGTTGAGGGTACTAAGGGCACAGAACTTAAAACCGTTTCCAGATATAAAGAAATTCCAGCAGGGACAAGTATTGGGATCTTGGAATTTTTGCCATTTCTTGGGATAGCGTTATTAGGTGGGTTCATTCTCAACCTAATGCCCTGTGTCCTGCCAGTGCTTTCTTTGAAGCTGATGTCGGTGATCAAGCATGAAAAGACAGATCAACAGGGCATTCGCAAGAGCTTTGTCGCAACAAGTTTGGGTATTCTGACCTCCTTCTGGATATTGGCTGCGGCGGCATCATTGTTGAAGGTTACTGGGTTTTCAGTGGGATGGGGGATACAGTTTCAGCAACCTCTATTTCTCATTGCGATGAGCGGGATTGTTTCCTTGTTCGCAGCAAATCTTTTTGGCTGGTTTGAGTTCCTGGCTCCGGGTGGGGTGATGAACCGCGCGGTGAGTGCAAGTGAAAAGCAGGGGGCCAGTGGCGATTTTCTCAAAGGAATGTTCGCCACGCTTTTGGCTACACCTTGTTCCGCGCCATTCCTTGGGACTGCGGTTGGTTTTGCTTTGGCACGGGGAACCTGGGAAATCTTTGCGATTTTTACCTTCCTCGGAATTGGTATGTCATTGCCTTATTTGATCGTTGCTGCAAAACCAAGGCTTGCCACTTTTCTACCTAAGCCGGGAACTTGGATGGTTTGGTTGAAAGGTGTCCTTGGAATCCTTTTGCTGGGGACAGTTGCGTGGCTTCTATCTGTTCTCTTTGTTCAGGTCGGCTGGCTGGCAACAGTCCTTGTCACAGGGCTTTTAGCTCTTGGTATGGCTGTTTTGGCGGTTAAATCGCTTGCGCTTGGAAAGCGTTTGTTTGCTGTTTCTTTGTTTTCTATTCTCGCCTTGGCAGTTCCCTACAAATTTTCTGTCTCTGCTGATAAGGTATCTATTTCGGATTACTGGATACCCTTTGCTCAGGAACAGATAGCTTCAGAAGTCGGTAACGGTAAAGTGGTCTTTGTTGATGTCACAGCTGACTGGTGTATTACCTGTCAGGTAAACAAGAAGCTTGTTTTGGAACAGGAAGAAATCCAGTCCTTGTTATTAAGGAAAAATGTTTTGGCAATGCAAGCCGATTGGACCCTGCCAAGTGATGTGATTACCGCATATTTAGAAAGCTATAACCGCTATGGTATTCCATTTAATATTATTTATGGTCCCGGTGCACCAGAAGGGATAGTGTTATCCGAGTTGTTGACCATAGATGAAATCTTAGGTGCTTTTGAACAAGCATCGAATAAATAAATTTAACATATTGATTGGAAATAAGATGACGATTTCAGTTGGAGACAAAGTTCCCTCTGCTTCCGTTTGGAATAAGAATGCCGAGGGGATTGATAAAATTGATTTTGCTGAATTTTGCGCGGGTAAAACGGTTGCTTTTTTCGCGGTTCCGGGGGCGTTTACACCGACTTGTCAGGAACAACATTTTCCAAGCTATAAAGAAAACGCACAAAAATTACGTGATAAAGGTGTCGATATTATCGCCTGTATGTCAGTGAATGATCCTTTTGTGATGAAGGCTTGGGGGGATTTGCTTGATCCAGAGGGAGATATCATGATGTTGGCTGATGGATTGGGCGAGCTAGCCGAAGGTGTTGGGTTGACTATCGATGCGTCAGGGGTTGGTCTTGGCCAACGCGCAGCCAGATTTTCCATGCTGATCAAGGATGGTGTCGTGGCATCGCTCCATGTTGAAGATGCCGGCGCTTATGAAGCATCAGCGGCAGAGGTTCTGTTAGAAGATCTCTAAAAAGTATTCTGAACAATGGGCAGGGGGGCTATTTCCCGGACAAGCTTTTTTTGAATGGCATATTCATAGGCCTCGTAAGAATTGGCTTTTATAACAAAGCTTCCCTGTCCACCGATAACAGCATTTCGAAAGTAGTGATGTAGGGTCGGCGTTTCGTTGATGATGGCAAGGCCATTAACTGTTACTCCTTTTTTGATGGCAACATCGCGCAAAAAATGGGCGGGCACACCATCGTTATTCCGTCCATCTCCGGATATATCCAGCACTTTTCTATAAGATCGATAGGGGGTGTTGTTGAACATATGAAGTGACTTGGCAATTACCGCAGAGATAGATGTAGACCCAAGAGCAACGTGTCTGGGGAGTTTACTCACCCGCAAGGCAAGATTGTTTATAGAAATGGGGGAACCTATAACTGTCCAGGGAATTGAAACAATCTGATTATTTGTGCCTGACCATTGAATTAACGCAATAGATATTCTTTTGTAATGTCCTGATTGTATGGCTGTATTCACTGCGGATGAACGAAGGGCGCGTGCCAGCCCGTTCATCTGTAATAGATACTCTGCTTGGCTAACACTATAAGAACAATCCACAGCCAATATGAGTTCCATATCTACTGCTAATCCCTCAGCTTGGCTGGGATTTGATGTTCTCGTTGTTATAACAATGACCATTAGTATCACTGATATTAACGGGAGGAATTTTTTTTGAATTATATTCAAAGGTATATCGCCCCTGTTAAAAGTGTATTTGGCATCTTATCTCAAAATGCACTTTTATGTTTCTTTTTGTGATTTTTTCAACTTTGCGCAGACATATGATGTGTGGCGACTCTGAGGATTTGTGCGAATGAGGAAAAAAATAGGTGGATAGCTTTGGTTGTTGTGATCAAGCAAGTCGCTGAAAAATTGGATTTTTTACAGGTAGCATAAAAACGGTTTAAAATTTTATTTAAATACAAGGTGCTTTGGATACGTAAGTTATTGATTTTTTTTCTTATCAGGCTCAAAATAGGGTCACTAGTAATGGTGCACTGCGCAGGTATGCGCGTAACACTCTCTAAGTATTGGAGACGGTCAAATGCCTACCGTTAATGGCGCGTCGATTAATGCGACGTCACTGCAAAATTCACGTTTGCAGCAAAATAGTATCAATAAATTAGCAAGTGGTTCTAATATTCCAAGGGCTTCCGATGCGGCAGCTTCTTTGGCTATTTCAACTGTTTTGCAATCAGACACGGTTGTTCTCAATCAAAATGCAGCCACTGCTGCGCAAGGCGCAAGTATCGGGCAAATTGCAGATGGAGGACTTGCCAGAATTTCTGATGGCTTGATGCGAATGAAAGAGCTTGCAGCACAAGCTTTGGGTGGGACACAAGATCCTGCCAGTCTTCAGGCGATAAATGCAGAGTTTGTTCAGATTAGAGACGACGTCTCTGAAATAGCAAACCAGACCACTTTTAATGGTCGAGGGCTTCTCGATAACACAGATAGTTCTGATTTTCTTGTTGGAACAGATGTCGGGGATACAATTTCTCTTGATGGTGTCGATGTTACGGGAGCAGCCCTAGGTATATCGGGTTTAACTGTAGATAGCGCAGCGAATGCGACGACAGCAATTGGGGCAATTGATAGTGCGATCAATCAAGTAAGCACTGCCCGAGCAGAAATTGGAGCAACAGTCTCACGTTTTGAAGTTGCAGGTGAAAATATTGCCAGTCAGATAGAAAACGTATCTGCTGCAAATTCAGCTTTGGCTGATGCAGATATTGCTGCGCAGGTAACTAGCCTGGTCACTTCGAAGGTGTTAAATGAAGCTGAACTTGCTGTTCAGGCTCAGGCCAATAAAAACCCACAAGCATTGCTTAAAATCCTAGAAGGCTAGGATTCTCTTTGCTGATCGATTAAAGGCATGGCCCTATTTGAATTCGGCCATGCCTTTACGTGCGAGTTCATCAGCACGCTCATTTTCGGGGTGCCCAGCATGACCTTTCACCCAACGCCACTCTACATCATGAGGTTTCAGGGCTTGAACTAGGTCTTGCCATAGTTCTGCATTTTTCACTGGCTTTTTATTTGCCGTTTTCCAACCGTTCTTTTGCCAGTTAAAAATCCATTTTGTAATGCCGTCTTTTACGTACACGCTGTCAGTTGTCAAAACAATATAGGATGGTTTTTTAAGGGCGTTCAGCGCTGATATCGCACCTTGAAGCTCCATACGGTTATTAGTGGTTTCTGCGTCACCACCACACAGCTCTTTTTCTGTGTCTTTATACCTTAACAAGGCGCCCCAACCACCTGGTCCCGGATTACCTGAACAAGCCCCGTCAGTGAAGATTTCTACAGGTGTTCTTTGGTTCATAGGGTTATTCCATAATCAGAAATGCTTTTAACGGATTGGTGAAACTTCAACTTGTTCAAATATTCGATAGGATCTTTTGGTTTCACAAAGGCGCCTTCAGGATGATTGATCCAGTCATAGAGCCGCGTCAGTAAAAATCGAAGGGATGCGCCACGAGCGAGTATGGGGAGAGCATTAAGTTCTTCATCGTTAAGTGGTCGAACTTCTTGATATGCTCGAAGCATAAGTTGTGCTTTTGTAATGTTAAAGGAATTATCCTGTTCAAAACACCAGGCATTCAAGCAGATCGCGAGTTCATAAGCCAAGATGTCATTACAGGCGAAGTAGAAGTCAATAACTCCTGAGAGCTTTTCATGAATAAAAAAGACATTATCCTGAAACATATCGGCGTGAATAACCCCTTTGGGCAAGTTTGTTGGCCAATGTTTTTCTAAAAATTCGTATTCTTTGTTTAGGATGCCTGTCAGGCCAGCTTTAACCTGGTCACCTTTACCCTCACAAGCGTCCAGTACTTCTTTCCAGCCTTTGACTGATAGAGCATTTGGCCTTTGGATAGCGAAATCCTGTCCTGCGAGATGCATCTCTGCCATGGTTTTACCCAATGCTCGGCAATGAAAGGGCTGGATACGTCTTGGCCACATACCGTCAAGGAAAGTGGTAATAGCAGCTGGGCGTCCGCAGAGTTCTCTCAGATTGTTCCCATCTTTACCTGCAACGGGTACGGGGCATGAAATGCCATTGTTCGCCAAGTGTTGCATATATCCCAGAAAAAAGGGGAGGTCAGCTTTTTCTACCCGTTTTTCATAAAGCGTCAGAATATAATGGCCCGTGGTCGTGTGAAGAATGTAGTTTGAGTTCTCTACGCCTTCCGCAATTCCTTTGAGGGACAGGACCTCACCGATGTCATATTCGGTGAGGAAGCTTTCAACTTCGTCATTTGGAACTTCTGTGTAAACGGCCATTCTTGTCTCAATGAAAATTGGTGTCTTGGAAAAATAATATCTAGATTAGATCAAGTTATTGATGTTCAACGAATATCTTTTGTCGCTGGTGTATCTAGCAGGGTTTTGGGCACTTTAAAAATAACGTTTTCATCCCGGATATTGATCTCTTCGATTGATACATTGTAATGGTCTTTGAATGCATCAATTACTTCTTCTACCAGAATTTCAGGGGCGGATGCCCCGGCTGTTATGCCCAGTGTTTTTACGCCATCAAGTGCATCCCATTTGATGTCTGTTGCCCGTTGTACCAATGCTGCTTTTTCACAGCCTTGTTTGTAAGCGACTTCAACTAAGCGTTTTGAATTTGATGAATTGGGGGCACCGATGACCAGAAGAGCATCGCATCTTGTTGCGATTGCTTTAACGGCTTCTTGCCGATTGGTTGTGGCGTAACAGATATCTTCTTTTTTGGGTTCCAACATATTCGGAAACCGACGCATCAATATTCTGACAATGGAGGCAGTATCATCCACGGATAAAGTTGTCTGAGTGACAAATGCAAGATTATCTGGGTCTTCGACAGTCAAATTCTCAGCATCTTCTTCCGTCTCAACAAGAACAATAGACCCATCGCTGAGCTGCCCCATTGTTCCAATCACTTCTGGATGTCCAGCATGCCCAATGAGAATAACTTGACGGCCGTCTTTTTCGTGACGCTCAGCTTCTCTATGGACTTTGCTTACCAAAGGGCAGGTCGCGTCAAAATATAACAGCTCACGAGCTTGAGCCGCGGCGGGTACCGATTTAGGTACGCCGTGGGCCGAGAAAATGACAGGAAGTCCTTCGGGAACCTGATCCAGTTCTTGAACAAAAACCGCACCTTTTTGTTCAAGAGATTCTACAACGTATCTGTTGTGAACAATTTCATGCCGAACATAAACGGGTGCGCCGTGCTTGACGAGGGCGCGTTCCACAATCTCAATGGCACGATCGACACCGGCGCAAAAGCCCCGCGGGCTGGCAAGTAGTATCGTGAGATCGTTTTTGTTCATATCATCCGTCCGTAAAGCTTTTGATGAGAATAGCCCATCTATATAATAACCGCGAAACTAATACAGTGCGGATGCCGAGAAAAGGGCTAATCAGTGTGATCTTAAACATCGGGTGCTTGCTTCTGCCTTGGTATCTTTGTATTTAGGAATAATCGTATGAAAGATATTCATCTGTGGCTGAACTATGATATCGTGGGTTGGCTAACTTAAGTTATTTTAATCCTTGTCAGATTAAGGGATAGAACATTTTATGGGTCGCCTGTTCTCTAAAGTATTATCGCGCATTTCTTTTCGGTCAGGCGCAGTTGTTTTTCCATCCCCTGTTCTCTCTGGCCTTATTCTCTCTGGCCTTGTTCTTTCCGGGTGCGGTTTGATTGAGCTGGAAAAAGCCCCCCCTGCATGTCCTGAGATTATTGTGCTTAAAGAAGCGGAAGAAATGACGCGCTTCCAAGGGCAGGGACGTGATTTAACTGACGTGACATTTGAAGCTTCGATCAATAATTTTGCGAATGTCTGTGTTCTTGATGAAGAAACAAATAACCTGAGTAATCAAGTTGTTGTTCGGTTTGAATTGACACAGGGACCGGCCAGTGATGGCGCGGCAAAATTCAATTATTTTGTCGCCGTCGCGACACATGATCGCAAGATTTTGAGCCGTGAATCTTTTGATCTTGTTGCCCCATTTGAAGGCAACAGAACGTCAGTTGCTTTGGTGGACAATATTTTCCCGACGATACCATTACGTGATGGTAAAACAGGTGATGATTATATTATTTTCATTGGTTTCGAGCTCACGCGTAGTGAGCTTTATTATAACCGCACAAAAATATAATCGGCTCTATCATTAAAGATTCTCGGGTTTATCACGAGATTAAGCTTTCTTCATAGCGCCGCGGTAATTGTTACCTACAGAATTAACACGGCTGTAACTAAGGGCTATCACCCTTGTACCTGATTATGGGAATCTGTTGGTGGAAAAATTTCCTTTAGGAAATAAGTGATTGTATTTGTTTGATATTTGTCGTGTTCACTGGAATTTGTGTCGTCTGCGGTTGACTTTTTTCCAGAAGAGGGTAAATCTCTAGCTAAGTTAGGTTGTTGTGAGACAATCTGACTATTGCTGAAATACCTCTCGCGGGAGAGATTGTCGTGGAGTTTCTTAAGCGAAACAATACGGACAGCGCCGAAGGAGCAACCGCCCCGGAAACTCTCAGGCACATGGACCGCAAGAGGCAGGCAACTCTGGAAAGTTTTGCGTACCGCGAAACACCGACGGAGTAAGCAAAAAATGCGAAACATTTTTTGTGAATCTCTCAGGTCCTAAGACAGAGGGGGATGCAACGGCTGATAGCTGTTGTGTTTTACCTTTTGTGCTCTGGAGCTTGGTTATGTCGGAAGACCTGAAAAAAACACCTCTTTATGATCTGCATGTAGAACTTGGTGCCAAAATGGTTCCTTTCGCAGGGTATTCTATGCCTGTTCAGTATCCGGCTGGGATTATGACAGAGCATAAACATACGCGTGCGTCTGCAGCGATTTTCGATGTATCCCATATGGGTATTGTGCGCCTCATGGGTGAGAATGCAATTCCCGCACTTGAAAGCCTTCTTCCTGCTGATCTGGAAAATTTGTCAGAAAATTCTATTCGGTATAGCTTTTTCACCAACGATGAAGGCGGTATTCTTGACGACTTGATGATAACAAAGGTTCCTGGTGGACTGAGCTTAGTTATCAATGCAGCTTGTAAAGATGCTGATATCGCACACATTAAATCCAAAATTGGCGATCAAGTTACGGTCGAAGTCGAGTATGACAACGCGCTGATTGCCTTGCAGGGGCCGAAATCCGTTGATGTACTGGCGCGTTTTGATGCCCGTTGTGCTGATATGAAGTTCATGACCTTTATGACGTTGGAAATCGATGGTGTTAACTGCCAAGTTAGCCGTTCAGGCTATACGGGTGAAGATGGTTATGAAATTGCTATTCCGGCGGATAAGGCCGTGGCAATCGTTCGTCGCCTTCTAGATGAACCCGAAGTCGAAGTTTCTGGACTGGGCGCGCGCGATTCTCTACGTATGGAAGCAGGTCTTTGCCTGTATGGAAACGATATCGATACAACAACAACACCAATCGAAGCTGGCTTGTTGTGGGCTATTCAAAAACGCCGCCGCGCTGAAGGTGGCTTTCCGGGTGATGACATTATTCTGAAACAGATAGCTGATGGTGCCCCAAGACGCTTGGTTGGTATCCTCCCCGAAGGACGTGCGCCTTTGCGTCCTGGCGTTGAAATTGCCAATGCTGAAGGTGATGTCGTTGGTAAGGTAACCAGCGGTGGTTTTGGCCCGTCTGTTGGTGGTCCTATAGCGATTGCTTATGTGGCATCTGATTACAAAACACCAGAAACAGCATTGAACGCACTGGTACGTGGCAAGGAAATGCCGTGTAAAGTTGTGAAAATGCCGTTTGAACAAAAGAGTTATTTCCGAGGATAGTTTCGAAAAATCGAAACATTCGGGAAATAAGAATAGTGGGTAGTGCCCACGAGAATGCAGAGCAACGTCCCAATTTCGAGGCTCTGAATAAAAACAATTTATTAGAGGATCAGGATTATGAGCGAACTTAAATTCAGTGAAGACCACGAATGGATTCTAATCGACGGTGATGTCGGCACTGTTGGAATCACAGAATTTGCTCAAGAACAGCTTGGTGATGTTGTGTTCGTTGAAGTTCCAGACGAAGGCAAAGATCTGGAAAAAGGTGATGAAGCAGCTGTTGTCGAATCTGTGAAAGCTGCCAGTGAAGTTTACGCTATCTGTGATGGCGAAGTTATTGCTGGTAACGAAGCTTTGGCTGATGAGCCAAGTTTGGTGAACTCTGACCCAATGGGTGAGGGCTGGTTCTATAAAGCCAAAATTACAGATGCATCACAGCTTGAAGAGTTGATGGACGAAGCCGGATATAAAACCTTTATCGAAGGTCAGGGTTAATCCTCGCTCAAGTACCTGTAAATTCTGAGTCTTTGTAATCTCAGTTAAGTACGTTTGATTGATGCCAGCTTCTGTCAAAGAAGCTGTGCATTGGTTTACCAATTAAGGAATTCGCCATGTCTGATACAAATGTGTCTCTAAAAGACCTAGAACAAAAAACAGATTTTGTTCGCCGTCATATTGGGCCAAATGATGCTGAGCAAACTGAAATGCTTGCGCTCTTGGGTCTTGGTTCTTTGGAAGAGCTTTCTGATAAAACTGTACCAGAGGCCATTCGTGAGACCACCCCGCTTTCTATGGCTGAGAGCCAGACAGAAGTTGATGTGCTAGCACATGCTAAATCACTCGCGTCAAAGAATAAGGTTTTTAAATCATTCATTGGTATGGGCTACTACGGCACCCACGTTCCCAAAGTGATTCTTAGAAACGTGCTGGAAAATCCGGGTTGGTATACATCTTATACACCGTATCAGGCTGAAATTTCTCAAGGTCGCTTGGAAGCTATCCTGAATTACCAGACAATGATCAGTGACCTTACAGGCATGGAACTGGCGAATTCCTCTATGCTTGACGAAGGGACCGCCGCTGCTGAAGCGATGACCTTCTGTCGTCGTGTTGCCAAAAGCAAAGCAGAAGCTTTCTTTGTTGATGAGGATCTTTTGCCGCAAAGTATTTCTGTTATCAAAACGCGTGCAGAGGCTTTGGGCTATGACGTTGTGATCGGTGATCCTCGTAAGGATTTAGATCCTGCGGCTGTTTATGGTGCCCTATTCCAGTATCCCGGTACTTCCGGTCGTATCGAAGATTACAGTGACTTGATTACGGCTGTTCAAGAGAACAAAGGTCTTGCAGGTGTTGCTGCGGATATCCTTGCTCTGACACTCATCAAAAGCCCGGGTGAGCTTGGCGCTGATTTTGCAATTGGTTCTGCACAGCGTTTTGGTGTTCCAATGGGCTTTGGTGGACCGCACGCTGGTTACTTTGCTACACACGATAAATTTAAGCGTTCTATTCCTGCGCGCCTTGTTGGTATGTCTGTTGATTCGCATGGCGAGCCTGCTCTGCGTATGGCACTTCAAACTCGAGAACAGCACATCCGTCGTGAAAAAGCGACGAGTAATATCTGTACTGCACAGGCCCTCTTGGCAAACATGGCTGGCTTCTACGCGACCTATCACGGTCCAGAAGGTCTGAAGACAATTGCACGCAGAGTATCGCGCCTTGCTTCAATTCTGGCAGCGGGGCTGAAAGCTGGTGGTATCGAAGTTGTACACGATGCTTTCTTTGATACCTTGACCCTCAATGTGAAGGGGAAAGCAGAAGCGATTGCTGCGAAAGCACGTGAGCACAAAATGAACCTTCGGGTTGTTGATGCTGACACGTTGGGTGTTTCTATTGATGAAACCACGACACGTGATGATATCGCAACTCTTTGGACTGCTTTTGGTGTTACTGATCAAAATGTAGATAGTCTCGATCAATCTACACCGAGTAACCTTCCGGAAGTTCTTGCTCGACGCACTGACTTCCTGACTCATCCGACTTTCAATAGCTATCATTCTGAAACAGAAATGATGCGCTATCTACGTAAGCTTTGTGACAAGGATATCGGTCTCGATCGTGCGATGATTCCGTTGGGATCTTGTACGATGAAGCTGAATGCCGCGACGGAAATGATTCCCGTTACATGGCCTGAGTTTGGTGAGATTCATCCCTTTGTTCCTCTGGATCAAGCCGAAGGATATCTTGAGCTGATTAAAGATTTGGAAGATATGCTTGTTGAAGTGACCGGATATGATGCGGTTTCTCTACAGCCTAACTCTGGATCTCAAGGGGAGTATGCGGGTCTTCTGGCTATTCGTAAGTACCATGAAAGCCGTGGTGATACACAGCGTGATATCTGTTTGATTCCGGCATCTGCACATGGAACCAATCCTGCTTCTGCGGCTTTGGCTGGTATGAAGGTTGTTGTGGTTAACTGTGATGATGAAGGTTACATTGATAACGAAGATCTGTATGCGAAAGCTGAAAAGCATCAGGAAAACCTTGCTGCGATTATGATTACTTATCCTTCAACACACGGCGTGTTTGAGGAGGAAGTTCGTAAAACCTGTGGCATTGTTCACGACTTTGGTGGGCAGGTTTACGTCGATGGCGCAAACATGAATGCGATGGTTGGTTTGGCTAAGCCGGGCAAGTTCGGTGGTGATGTATCACACCTTAATCTTCATAAAACATTCTGTATCCCACATGGTGGTGGGGGACCGGGTGTTGGACCGATCGGTGTTGGTAAGCATCTTGCGCCTTTCTTGCCAAACCACTCTCTCGTTGCTGAGGCTGGACCAGAAACAGGGCAAGGTGCTGTGACATCTGCACCCTGGGGGTCAGCAAGCATTCTTCCGATTACCTGGACCTATCTGAAGTTGATGGGAGCCTCTGGTCTGAAGAAGGCAACTCAGATGGCTATCTTAAATGCGAACTATCTGGCGAAGCGGCTTTCTGATCATTATCCGGTTCTTTACACTTCAAAGAACGGTATGGTTGCGCATGAATGTATTATTGATGTGCGTCCTCTCAAAGATGACATCGGGGTTACAGTTGATGATATTGCCAAGCGTTTGATCGACTATGGCTTCCACGCGCCGACAATGTCATTCCCTGTACCAGGAACCTTGATGATTGAGCCGACTGAATCTGAATCCAAATATGAAATTGATCGTCTTGCCGACGCTATGATTTCTATCCGGAAAGAAATCGGTCGTGTTGCATCTGGCGAATTACCTTTGGAAGACAACATGCTTTGTAATGCCCCACATACGGCAGCATCAATGTTATCTGAAAGTTGGGATCATCCTTATACCCGTGAAGAAGCAGCTTATCCTGTTGAAGGACTTCGTGATGGTAAATATTGGGCGCCAGTTGGACGGGTTGACAACGTATATGGTGATCGTAACCTAATTTGCTCTTGCCCTTCGGTAGAGAGCTATCGGGATGCGGCTGAATAGGCCGCTAAAGCGGAGAGACCAGATGGGACCATTGCTGGGTGTCTCATTTAATCTGATCTCTCCGTCCTCATAGGGCGTGTATGTTAGGCAAGGGACGGCCTGACATACTTGGGATAGGGCCGCACCCTGTTCCCGTCCAATGCTGGGACTGGAGTTCGTGTGCAAACACGAACTCCTTTTTTTATTTTATTATAAGCAAGATGTCTATTGCTGATGTATTGATTGTGAGTAACATAAGGTACTTCTTTTGATATATTGCCCGTACTCTTTTGGGATTCATAAGAAAATTTGCATAGTCCTTTTTAATTTGGAGCAATTTAATGTGCCGTTGGCTGGCCTATTCCGGACAAGAAATCTTCTTGGAAGAGTTACTTTTTAAACCGCAGCATTCTCTAGTTGAGCAATCTCAGCATGCGACGGAAGCCAAAGTTGCAACGAATGGAGACGGTTTCGGTGTCGGTTGGTATGGGCAAAGGCATGAACCTGGCCTGTATAGGGAAACGATGCCTGCTTGGAATGACTGCAACCTGCAGCATCTTGCATCTCAAATAAGATCATCACATTTTTTTGCTCATGTAAGAGCGTCTACAGGGACAGCAACATCCAGAGCTAACTGCCATCCTTTTTCTTATAAAAACTGGATGGGGATGCATAATGGTCAGGTTGGGGGCTATGAGCAATTCAGACGCGCTCTGGAAACTTACATAACCGATGAACATTATATTAAACGTATGGGGACGACAGACAGTGAAGCACTGTTTTATATGTTGTTTAATTTTGGATTGGAATCTGATCCGGTAAATGCAATTCGAAAAATGGTATCGACAGTCGAAACATTACAGGCAGACAGAAATATTACAGAGCCATTCCGCTGTACAATGGCAATAACGGACGGTGACGATCTTTATTGCCTCAGGCATTCGAATGATCGTTTTGCACCATCTTTGTACTGGCGTCATAAAGATGGCGATCTGGTAGTCGTTTCCGAGCCATTAACGGAAGATCACGAAGGGTGGAACAAGGTTCCTGCATCACATGTCCTTATTGCAAGTAAATCCGAAGTTAAAGAGATTGTTGCTCTAAAGATCTAGTGAGTGTTTATGATGGAAAAAAGTCTTGATACATAGATACAAAAAAACCGGCTCAGATGAGCCGGTTTTTTTGTGCATGATCATAAGAAAGATCAATGAAATTTTTCGCCAAGTGAACTGATGGAATCATCCATCAGTGTTTTGGCTTTTGCCTTGGTCATGCTGCCAGCCAGAATGTTTCTGGTCGCAGTGATTGCAACATCAACGGCCTGATCACGAACTTCGTTCAGTGCGGCGGTTTCTGCCTGAGCAATTTTGTCCATGGCTTGCTGTTCACGACGCTTAAGTGACTCTTCTAAATCAGTAGCAGCATCTTCTTGAACGCGTTTAGCTTCTTGCTTTGCGTGTTCAATGATTGCTTCCGCTTCTTTCAGAGCATCACGTTGTTTGCGTTTGTATTCAGCCAGTGTTTTCTGCGCTTCTTCCCGAAGATTTTGAGCTTCTTCGAGTGTTTTGCGAATGGCTTCACCGCGTGCGTCCAATCCAGCTACAATACCTTTACCGCCTTTAGTGACGACAAGAAGTACAAATATAGCAAAAGCTACGCCAACCCAAAATGTAGGATTTTGAAGTAATTCCATGATTAGTTCTGCTCCCCTAGTGCTTCGTCAACAGCTTTGTTGAGTTTAGCGTCGGTTATATCAGTACCAAGCAATTTACTTGTCGCGGCAGCGGCAACGTCTTTGGCAACATCCTTAATGTGTCCCATAGCTTCGCTACGAGCAGCATTAATTTTGTCTTCGGCAATCTGAACCTTTTCTGAAAGCTGGGTGTCAAACTCAGCCTGGCGCTTGGCGCTTGTGGCTGCGATTTCATCCGCAGATTCTTTCAGAGCGGCAACAGCAGAAGCGCGCGCATCAGCAATAGCTTTCTGATAGTCCGAAAGGACTTCTTCAGCTTCTTGCTTCAAGCGTTCTGCTTTTTCCAGATCACCAGAAACTCTATTTTCGCGCTCTTCCAAAATCGAGGCCAGACGTGGCAAAGCAACCTTGGCCATCAGGAAGTAGAGCACACCGAAGGTAACGACAAGCCAAAAGATTTGGCCTACGAACGTATCGATTTGTTCAAATTGTGGCATCGTGCTACACGCCTTGTTCAGTTATCAAAATCGGATCAGATAAAAGTCTGATAGGCCGACATACCATCCAATACCATAAAGATATTCGAGAACATCGGCCTAACAATCTGTTCCAATTAAGCTACGAACAGAAGGATCAGAGCAACTAGTAGAGAGAACAGTGCGATCGCTTCAGTAACAGCAAAGCCAATCCAGATGTTCGCACCAATTTCGTCTTTAGACGCTGGGTTGCGAGCGATGGACTGGAAGTAGCTAGCCCATACGTTACCAACACCAACACCTGCACCAATCATACCTAGAGTAGCTAGACCAGCACCAATCAGTTTTGCAGCTTCTGCTTCCATAATTCTCGAGCTCCTTGTAACGCTTGTGCGTTAGATAGATAAAAAAGTTACGATTTCCGAAAAGATCTTAGTGCAGATGGATCGCATCATGCAGGTAGATACAAGTCAGAATGGTGAAGACATACGCTTGTAACGCCGCCACCAGGAATTCCAAAGCTGTAATACCAACAAGCACGCCGAGTGGGATAAACCCAAACACACCGAGCATGATGACAAAGCCAGCGATGACCTTCAAAAGAACGTGGCCAACAACCATGTTCGCAAACAAACGAACAGAAAGGCTGATGGGTCGTGAAAGGTAAGAAACCAGTTCGATCGGGATAAGGATCACAGCCGTCCACAATGGCGCACCATGTGGGAAGAAGAGGCGAAGGAAGCCTGCTCCGTGGCGAGCGAACCCGATTACTGTTACCGCCAAGAAAATAATAATTGCCATCGCAAAGGTAACGACAATGTGGCTAGTAAAAGTAAAGGTACCCGGTACGAGACCGATCACGTTTCCAAAGAGGATGAACATGAACAGAGTGAAGACAAACGGGAAGTACTGACGTCCGGCTGAACCGACGTTATCCCGGAGAAGGTTGGCAACCATCTCATAGCTCATCTCTGCCATGCTTTGCCAACGACCGGGAACGAGTGCACGCCCACGTGTTGATCCCACAAGGAAGATTGTTACGAGTAGAACGCTCAGCGACATAAACAGCGCTGAGTTGGTAAAGGAGATATCGTAATTACCTAGTTGGATTGGTAAAAGAGTTGTTACCTCAAACTGGTGCATTGGGTCGATTGAACCACCTGATGCCACGAGCTTTCCCCTCTAATTTTACTCTGCGCGATCTTCGCGATTATCGCGAAAACGCTTTTTGTTTTCTAACTGTTTAGCAACCCTAACCACATTGGCAAAGGCTGCCCCGATACCAAGGAAGAAGAATATAATCATCAACCAAGGTTTAGTCCCCAATAAGTGATCGAGATAGTACCCTATCCCAAACCCCATTATCAGGGCTGCAACTATTTCCACGGATATGCGGAAACCTACCGCCATACCGCTTGCTGCATCAGCTCGGTTACTGGATTCAGGCTTAGTACCCTGATTTTGACGCTCGCGAGCCGCGCGCAGTCTTTTATCCAGGTCCGTCAGAGACGAACGATCTTCAGGTTCCGGCATTTAATTAAGCCTTCCTGATGGCTACCATTTGAGCTGAAGTAGCACCTGTTAAACGCGGGCGCAACATACGTGGAGCATCATAGTTATGTCAAGAAAGAATCAGCCATGATTTTGACCTAATTCCAATGCGTCCCCGTTCTTATCCTCTCAGAGCTAAATGGATCAAGGTTTTTGTTCCCGATTGTGCAGGGGTAATATTTTGAAAGAGAAGTGCTTTATTGTGCGGACGCGAAAGAAGAGAGCATAAGAAAGAGATTTTAACTTTAAGGTTTCTTTTCGATTAGGTCATCTGCAGCTTCCAGATTAACCGATACGAGTTGACTGACGCCGCGTTCGCTCATGGTAACACCAAACAAGCGCCGAACCCGAGCCATGGTCATGCGGTGGTGCGAGATTATGAGAAAACGGGTTGATGTACTGTGAACCAGTTCCTCGACCAATTTGCAAAAACGATCCACGTTGGCGTCATCGAGCGGAGCATCAACTTCATCCAAAACGCAAATGGGAGCCGGATTGGTTAGGAATACAGCGAAAAGCAAAGACAAAGCTGTAAGAGCTTGTTCTCCACCAGACAAAAGTGACATGACCTGCAGTCGCTTTCCCGGGGGGCTGGCCATAATTTCTAGACCAGCCTGCAAAGGGTCTTCTGCTTCTGTAAGCGTCAGGTGTGCGCGGCCACCACCAAAGAGCCTGACGAAAAGATCGGAGAAATGAGCGTTTACGAGATCAAAAGCTTTCAGTAGGCGTTCCCGCCCCTCTTTATTTAAGTTGGCGATGCCCTGCCTTAGTTTACCAATCGCGAGCAAAAGGTCTTCTTTGTCGTTCAACATGCCTTTTATTTGTTTGTCCAGTTCTTCGGCTTCTTGCTCCGCGCGAAGATTAACGGGACCCATATTGTTCCGTTCGTTTGTCAGGCGCTCGTGTTTTCGGGTGACATCATCGCGGGGGGGCAAATCTTCGCCGATTTGAATATCTGCGATAGAAAGTGCTTTTTCCAAAGAGCATCCCAAACGTTCCCGCACGCGATCGATTAAAATCGCCATGGCTTGTTTATTTTGTTCAACAGTAGATTCTGCTCGGATCATGGCTTCTCTTGCTTGGGCGAGAAGTTGTTCTGATTCTCTCAGTTGTCTGTCTGCTTCGGCTTGTTCCAGTTCAGCAGAACGCAGTTTTTCCGAGGCTTGATTCTTCGATGCTTCAGATTGGGTGATAACCGTGGTTAGAGCTTCTTTCTGTTTTTTGATCTCTTCAGGCTTGGTTTTCCATACTTCTATTTCTGCTTCTGTACGTTTTATCCTGATATCAATTTCGCCCAGATACTGTTTGGCTTCTTTCGTACGACGTGACCAAGAATTCAATTCATTCTCGATACTGACGAGGCGCTCGCGTCGGGTTGTGACATCCCGTTTGATTTGTTCAAGCTTGCCGCGCTGCGAGCCCAGGAGGTTTCTTTCTTTAGACAGCTTTTCCTTTAAATCGGCTAGCTGCACTTTTTCCTGTTTTTGATCCGGTAGAGCTTCTATTTCGATTACCGTTGCTTTTTGCTGTTCGTTGGTTTCAAGGTTCTCGCGAATTAACCGTTGTAAATTTTCTTCGGCGGCTGACAGCTGTGATGCGAGCTTGGTGTGTTTTTGGGCTAAAGTTGTATGATAGTTTTTGGCTGCGGAAACGTCGTTGTGGGCATTATTCAGGGTTTGCCGGGCAAGTTTTTCGTCTTCGAGGCTTTTATCAAGTGCCTGCTTTGCTGCGATGAAATACTCTTTTGCTTTTATACTATGTGATTCAATTTTTGCTTTTTCTTTCTCAAGCCCTTTCAGACGGTTTTTATATTCCAGCTTCACGGCTGCTGTTGAGGGTGCATCGTCTCTGACGGTCAGGCCATCCCACCGCCACAAGGTACCTTCTTTTGATACCAGTCTTTGACCCGGAGCCAGTTGGGCGTAGAGTTCTTCGCTAATGGTGCGGGTCTCTACAATGCCGATCTGCGACAGTCTTGCATGAAGGCGGTCGGGCGATTGCACAAAATTGAGAAGAGGGTCTATTCCTTCGGGAAGTGGGGGGAGGTCTGTGCGCATGGGGATATCGTGCCAGTGAGCAACCGCTTCTTCTTGGGACCCTGCATTTAGATCTTCACCCAGGGCAGCCCCCAATGCTTTCTCATAGCCTGACTTAACCGAAAGCTCATCAAGGATTGGGTCCGACACAGAGGAGGGTGCTCCTTTTAAGAGCTCATTCAGGGCGCGAATTTCAGCGTTGATTTGATTGAGTTCACTTTGCGCATCTTGATTAGCGTCACGGGTCTGTTCCTCTACAAGGCGCTTGTTTTGTACATCCTTTTCTAAGGTATTCGAGGTTTCTTTTGCGTTAAGAAGTGCTTTCTCAGCGGTTTCTAATTCTCGTTCTGCTTCGATAAGGCTTGCGCGGCTTTCTTGCTGAGAAACAAGATGTTTGTGCTGGGCCTCTTGTTGGCGCAGTTGTGATGATTGTCGGGTGATCAGGTCTTTTAGCTCGTTTTGACGTCTTCTCAGGGCAGTTGATTGCGCTTCGTTTGCTGCGATTTGGCTGTTGATGTTTGAGATGGCGTGATCAATTTCAGATATCGTTTGTGCGTGCTTTTTACAGACGTTCTCCAGATCTTGTTGATCAGTGTGAACAGTCTTGTTTTTCTCTTTGATGAACTCGCGTTCTTGCTTGAGTCGTTCCTCAGCCTCTAGAGCATCAGCATTAATGTTTATTGCGCGTTCTCTGTCTTTTTTGAGCTGGGATAATAGGTCTGTTGATTTGTTAAGCGCGTCAATCGCTTGTTCTTCTTCTCTTTGCAGGGTTTCTTGGTTGATCAATAATCTTTGATGTTTTGATGACTGCGATGTTTCCGCTTCTCGCAAGGCGGGTAAACTGGCCGTAACCTCGACCTGGGTACGGGATTTTTGTGCCGTGATAGCTGTTTTTTCAGAAACGTCTTTCTGGGTGGCTTTTAAAACATCAAGTGCATCGCTTTGAGCTTTTTTTGCATCTACTGATTCATAGTGTAGTAGGATTGCTTCATGTTGCCGAATAAGCTGAGCAAGATTTCGGTAGCGATTCGCCTGCCTTGCTTGCTTTTTTAAACCTTGAAGCTGGGTGTCGAGCGTTGTGATGACATCTTCAAGCCGTTCAAGGTTTGTTTCGGCAGCCCTTAGTCGCAACTCTGCTTCGTGTCGGCGTGAATGTAAGCCGGTTATCCCTGCGGCTTCTTCCAGTAGACCACGTCTACTCGTGGGTTTTGCATTGATAATCTCGCCAATCCGCCCTTGACTGACCAGTGCGGTGGATTGTGATCCGCTTGCTGCATCGGCAAATAAAAGCTGAACGTCACGTGCGCGTACATCCTTGCCATTCACTTTGTAGTTTGAGCCGCTTCCACGAGATATTCGGCGAACAACTTCGATATCATCGTATTGATTAAAAGCGGCAGGGGCCGTTCTGTCGCGATTATCGAGCAATAGAGAGACTTCGGCGATATTTCTGGCCGGACGAGTGGCTGATCCGGCGAATATGACATCATCCATCTCACTGCCACGCATCCGTTTGGCTGATGTTTCACCCATGACCCAGCGCAGGGCTTCGACCAGATTGGATTTTCCACACCCGTTTGGGCCGACAATTCCGGTCATGCCTGAAGAGATCAGGAGTTCGGTCTGATCAACAAAAGATTTAAATCCGCTGAGGCGTAGCTTATTAAACTGTACCAATGCCCACGAATCCCTGATTTTGTTTGTAGTCCCCCTGCAAGATCAGGTTTGTCGTGGAAATAAATGCCCTGAATCTTTGAGTAAGCACCGTTTTTTCGGATGTCATAGAGAAAACTGTAACTCTATGAATGATCTTCTGCAACAGTATCGGGGCAGCGGTAAAACAAAAGGCCTCATGAAGATCATGAGGCCTTTGTTCTTAAGGAAGCTTATTTCCGATTATAGAGCGTCTTCCAGAATATCGTTCATCGCATCATAGTCGCGGCCACCAGCGAATACCTCGCCATTAATGACAAAGCTTGGTGTTGAACTGATACCAAAAGAGGTTTTGCCTTCTTGCGCCTGAGTCACAATACGACGCAGAGTTGCTTCGTCATTAAAACATTCTTCGAAACGCTCATTATTCATGCCTGCAAGAAGAGCCATTTTCTGAAGACCTTCTTTTGCCGCGCCGCCAAAGGCCCAAGTCTGTTGTTGCTGAAAAAGTAAACCAAGGAAAGAGAAGTATCGATCGCCTTCCAGGCATTCAGCAACGGCTGCGCCGCGCAGAGCAACACCATCCAGCGGCATATGACGATAGACCAAGCGGGCTTTGCCGGTATCAATCCAGTTTTTCTTTACCTCTGGCAAGGTACCGGTGTGGAAATCTGCGCAATGCGGACAGGTGAGGGATGCGTATTCTATTATGGTAATAGGTGCATTTGTATCACCGAGAATGCGGTCATTTTCTGTTACTTCGCCAGCGGCTTGGGCTGAAGAAATGTTGGTAAGAGAAGCGGCAAGCGGAAAGCTGAACGCAAAAGCCGCTGCGTTGCGGATAAAAAGCCGTCTGTTCATAGTCTGTAATATTCCTGAACTGCGAAGTCTGTGTCGAAATCGATATAAATTTGTCCCTACCCTAGTCTAGAGATAACTATGGCGGCAATAGGGCAATGTGTCCTGTTCACTATTTGTTGATCTTGCCTTTAGCTCGTGTTGTTGCGGCCAACCTTTCAAGAGATGTTCTTAGCGCTTCATTTCCAACATTGGAGAACTCTTTCTTTATGTCCTGTTGTTCTTGGAGGGATAGTTTGGGAATTTCTGGCGCCTGTTTTTTATCTGGTTTGTATAAGGGGCCTTGCTGAAGGGATATACGGGAAATCGCGCGATAGCCAAAGTGGCTGTTCACACGTTCGATTATCTGCGGCGTTTGTTGTTGAATTGCCAGCGCAAAAGCCGGGTCCGCTTTAATGAGCAGGGTGCCGTCATTCCTGATACCTTGGCTTGGATAGCGTAGTTTTACTGGCAAGCACTGGTTGGCCAGTTCTTTGCCCACAATTATACCCCAGTCTTCAATAAGCCCAGCTTCGGCAAAACCTCGTTTCCCAGTAATGCGTTTTGTCAGCATGGGCAAGGTGGCTGCTATCGGTTGTATAGATTTGCGCCGACGGCTTGGGATCTCCGGAATTTTAGTGTCTTTAGGCGTTGATTTTTTGTTCTGGGTGCCTTTTGTTTTTCGAGACTTGGTGGTTTTTGCCATGGCTCATCAGGGTGCTTTGCTCTCGGGGTTGTTTGGCTTTCTTGCGAGGGTGCGTTCTTCTTTAGTTGATCTGACTGTATATGGGAAGGAGTATAGCGGGGCGGTCGGTGAAAACAGAACCGATTCGTAAAATTTAAGTTTAAAATCTGTGCTCGGAACATCGTTGACCGAGCGGGAAATGAAGAGAATACAGGTTGCTGTTTTGGTTCAGATGATCGCAGAAGAATTATTATCGTGGTATGATAGGCATGCTCGTGAGTTGCCATGGCGCCTATCTCCTCGGCAAAAACGTAGTAATCCTGATTTACTTTTCGCTGACCCTTACCGTGTATGGTTGAGTGAAATCATGCTCCAGCAGACGACGGTGGCGACGGTTAAAGGTTATTACGAAAAGTTTTTGATGGCCTGGCCATCAGTACATAACCTAGCCTCAGAAGAGCTGGACAATATTCTGAGTGCGTGGGCGGGGTTGGGGTATTACGCTCGAGCACGAAATTTACACAAATGTGCCAAGGTTGTTGCCGAACAGCTGGGCGGAATTTTTCCTGATACAGAAGAAGGCTTACTCAAGCTCCCTGGTGTTGGCCCGTATACTGCCGCTGCGATTGCGGCTATTTCCTTTGATCGTCCGACGACCGTTGTCGATGGTAATGTTGAGCGTGTGATTGCTCGGTACTATGCACTCGAAGATCCATTGCCGGGCGTAAAACCTCAAATGAAAGAGTGTGCCCAAAAACAAACGCCGAATGAACGAGCCGGTGACTATGCGCAAGCGATGATGGATCTGGGGGCAACTATATGTACACCGCGATCACCGGGGTGCGTAATCTGCCCAATTCAAACTGATTGTTTAGGCCGAAAGTCCGGTATTGCTGAAGATTTACCCAAGAAAGCACCAAAAAAAGAAAAGCCTACTCGCCGTGCCTATGCTTATCTTTTCTTGTCAGAGGAAAGAGGCGCCTTATTAAGACGGCGACCGGAAAAGGGGTTGCTGGGGGGGATGACAGAAGTACCAACAGGGAATTGGATCGTGCAGGGAAACGCAGAGCGAGAACCCGGGCTTGACCAGTTGTCACAATGGACCGAGTTAGATGGCATAGTGAAGCATACCTTCACTCATTTTCATTTCGAGATCACGGTTTTGACCGCAAAGGTATCTCGGGATCATGATGAGGTGGCAAAAGCGGTACAAGGAAAGTGGGCGCATAAATCAGATTTTGCAGCGCTGGCCCTGCCAACGGTCATGAAAAAAATCCTCCATCATGCTGGTTATACCTAGCTCTATCTTGCCCTGATCAATGATATTATAGATGGCTCTGGAATTTTATTGTTCTGAAGCAAAGTATTCACTTCAAAAATAACAAAAGCCCATTGAAGAGGGCTTTTGTTATTGTATCGGAATAATGTCTAGTTAGTCATTTCAGCGCGGACTTGTTGGCGGAGGACGTCGATACAGACTTCCCGGCCTTCGGCGTCCATGTGCCAATAGGTCCAGCCGTTACAGGCTGATGCGCCTTGCACCATGGCACCTACTTTGTGGATCGAACCTTGGAATTCATTTGATATCAGGCTACCGTCTGCGCGTACTTTTGCCGAGTATTTCTTTTTCGGGCCGTAAAGTGTTGTACCTGGCTCAAGCAGGCCGCGTTCAATAAGTGTTCCGAAAGGAATACGGGGTTGTTCGCGTTTTTGTTCGATGGAGACAAGGTTGATGTCATCCAACTGCTTAACCTGAGAAATACGTTTTTTCGCAATTTTGACGTATTCCTGATCTTGCTCAATGCCAATGAATTGTCTGCCGAGTTTTTTTGCTACAGCACCTGTCGTACCTGTGCCAAAGAAGGGGTCGAGAATAACATCACCGGGCTTTGTCGAAGAAAGAATAACGCGATGAAGAAGAGATTCTGGCTTCTGAGTAGGATGCGCTTTGTCACCTTCGCTATTTTTCAAGCGTTCGCCGCCATTACAAATTGGCAATAACCAGTCGCTGCGCATTTGAATGTCGTCGTTCAGAGCCTTCATGGATTCATAATTGAAAGTGTATTTTGAACTCTTGTTCTTGGCGACCCAGATCATTGTCTCGTGCGCGTTGGTAAAGCGTCTGCCACGGAAATTCGGCATCGGGTTCGATTTGCGCCAAATCACGTCGTTCAGCATCCAGTAGTCGAGATTTTGGAGGAGCGCACCAACGCGGTATATGTTGTGGTAACTGCCAATAACCCAAAGTGTTCCGTTTTCCTTTAGAACACGACGTGCAGCTTTGAGCCAATTCCACGTGAATTCGTCATAAGCACGAAAACTGTCGAACTTGTCCCAGTCATTGTTGACGGCGTCAACTTTGGAGTTGTCCGGACGTGTTAGCTCACCCGCCAATTGCAGGTTATACGGGGGATCCGCAAAGATCACATCAACAGACTTTTCGGGTAGACTGTTCATGATCTCGACGCACTCACCGAGATGGACAACATTCTTCTTCACTAAAGCAGACTCCTCTTGACTCGAGTCCCCTATCTTGAGTCACTGTGGAGTCGCGGTCAAGTATTTTTTGTCGGAAGAGTCAAGTAAAGAGTCATTGGAGTCAGTCGTTTAGCTCGAGTCGCTCTCTTATTGGACGAAATGTGCGGCGGTGTGCAGGAGTAACCCCAAGATCTAGTAGTGCGGCCCTATGTTGGGCCGTTCCATAGCCCTGATTTTTTTCCCACCCGTAACCCGGGTACTGAATCGATAATTCAAACATCTGATGGTCCCGATTCACTTTTGCGATGACAGATGCGGCCGCAATGGACAGGCTAATACTGTCGCCTTTGATCACCGCTTTTGCAGGGCAGGGGAGTTCTGGAATTTTGTTGCCATCGACCAAAATGGCCTGTGGTGTGATCGTGAGGTTTGCGACAGCTCGTTGCATTGCCAGCATGGATGCCTGAAGGATATTCAGTTTGTCGATTTCTTCACAGCTGGCTTCGCCTAGGGCGAGATTTATGCTGCCTTGTTGATGTAAATCATAAAGCTGGTCATTTATGTCTTCTCGTTTTTTGGCGGAAAGCTTTTTGGAATCGTCGAGCTTTGAAATTAAATCATCCGATACTTTTTGGCGGTCTAACCATGCGGCCCCGGCCACCACTGGGCCGGCCCATGGGCCACGCCCTACTTCATCAACGCCAACGATTATGGCGTTGTTTGTGCCGAACTCTTGATCAAATTCTTGTTCTCTCGAAAAGTCAGGCATGAACGCTTACTTTTTGTTGGTTTGCTTGTTATTGCCTGTTTCGGGCTCGTCTTTTGACGAATCAGGCATGGTTTCAGGTTCTGGTGCCGGAATGCTGTCCTGACTTGGAGTGGGACTTGAAGTTTGGCCATCATCACTGGGCTTTGGGCGGAGTAAGCGTTCTTGAAGCTTAGGAAACCATTTCATCAAAACGCTCTGCCCTGTGCGCAGTAGTATTTTCTCTGCAAGGCTTGATGTCCGAATGATGGCACCAACTTCTGGGCCATATGTTAGGCGCATGGTTTCGGCACCAGAGGTGATTCCAAGCTGGGTGATTCGGTGTAGCCTTCGGGCTGTAAAGAGCCAGAAGGGACTGGTGAAAAGAGAGATCACGGTAACGGAGACAACCAGTCGATAGTTTTCATCATCCAGAACACCAGCGCCGACCCCAAGGGCTGCGAGGATAAATGAGAACTCACCCAATTGTGCAAGGATAGAGCCAGATAGGAAAGCACGTGGCCAGGTTTCGCCAAGGAACCTGATCAAGGTAATGTTGAGGGCGGTTTTAAAGAGCGCAACAAACAGCACGAGGAAGAACACAAGTCCGAGATTGTCCCATATGTATTGGGCATCGAGAAGCATGCCGATGGAGAGGAAAAAGACCATCAACAGGATGCTTTGAATCGGTGCTACCTGTCGGGACATGACTTTTTGGCTCGCCGAATTTCCAAGAATAAGCCCTGCTAAAAATGCCCCATAGGCGGCGGATAACCCAATCAGGCCAGAAAAGGCAGAGGCACCAAAACAAAAGGCCATTCCCGCAAGGGGGGTGAGGTCTTCATTATCGCCAATTGAACGGGCAAAGGGGATTTGTAATCCTCGTTTTTTACTCAAGAAGATAAACAGGAGAATGAGGATTCCTATAGAGACGCCCACCTTTACAAAGACAGAGGTCCCGATACCACCCTCTGAACCAAAAGAGCTAACAAAAAGCATCATGGGAACCACGGCAAGATCCTGTGCAATCAGAATGCCAATGGTTACTTGACCAATTCGGGTACCGTATTCATTGATTTCCTGAAGCATCTTCACGGCAACAGCTGTACTAGAGAGCGCAAAAACAAACCCGAAAAAGAGGATTAGTTCGAAGCTCCATCCCATATACTGACCAAGCAGCCACATCCCGCCGACACCGACGCCGATCTGTGCCGCGGTGGTTATAACGGCGACTTGCCATACTTCTTTGATGCCGCGTAAGGACAGGTTCATGCCGATAACAAAAAGCAGCATTAAAACGCCAAGCTCTGCTAGGGTAGAGATATTATCTCTGTCTTCTACAAGCGCCAGTCCTGAGGGGCCTAAAAAGACACCCGCCAGAATATAACCGAGCACAGGCGGCTGTTTGAATTTTCGCATGGCAATGCCACAGGCAAGTGCCGCAACAACAACTATCGCCAGACCTGTTAAACTACCGCTGTGATGTTCCATGATACTCTTTTATTCTTATGTGCACTTCTGTGTCGGGGATAAACACAGCTTAACATAGGATGTCAGCTTCACTTGATTTGATGTTCCGCCGTTGGACGAAATCAATTCTTAGGGAGCAGGTGTTCTTGTAACCGTGGCATCAATTCAACCAGATTACAGGGGCGATGACGGTTATCCAACTGTGAGCGCAGGATTTCTCCCCAGCCATCTTTACAGGCTGAAGGGGACCCGGGAAGGGCAAAAAGGTACGTACCTTTTGCGACACCGCCAATAGCTCTACTTTGCATTGTTGATGTGCCGATTTTGCTATAGCTGATCCATCGGAACAGTTCGCCAAATCCTTCGATTTCTTTTTCCATAACGGCTTTGAACGCTTCTGGGGTCGTGTCACGCCCTGTTACGCCTGTTCCGCCCGTCGTGATGATAACATCTATTTCTGGGTTGGTAATATGATGTTGAAGTTGTGTCGTAATGGCGTCGATATCATCTTTGATGATAGACCGTGCAGAAACCTTGTGGCCGTCTTCTTTAATCATCTTTTCCAGAATGTCGCCGGAACGATCATCTTCTTTTGTACGGGAATCCGAAATGGTCATGACCGCAATATTAACGGGTAAAAAGGGGCGGGTTTCATCTAACTTTGGCATTCTCTGCTACATCCGATTCAGAGGTTTTGTTGTAAGGGTCTTGAGCTTCATATCTGGGCCATTGACCAGCGGCAAGGGTATCCAGTGATGGCGAGTATTGGTCAAGTCTGGCGCGGTAAATCCAGAGGTTGGTCAGGACTCGTTCAATAAACAGTCGGGTTTCCCGTGACGGAAGGCTTTCTATGAAGAGAAGAGGGTCGTCATTATAGGTGATTTTTCTCTCCCATTTGCCTAGGTTCCCAGGGCCGCCGTTATAGGCTGTCGCTAATTTAAACAGGTCACCCTCGACATAGTTGTGGTTGAGTAGATAACCCAAATACTTCTGCCCCAAAGCCAGATTGAGAGAGGGGTCGAATAATTGATTTCGTGTTTTGCCGCGAAAGCTTTGTTCTTTGGATATATAGCTTGCAGTTTGAGGCATTAATTGCAACAGGCCGCGGGCACCATCAGGACTTTTTGCGTTTGGGTTGAACGAGGATTCTTGTCGCATAAAAGCAAAGACTAATGCGCGATCGATTTCAAAGCCACCTTCCGGCTCCCATTTGGGGATAGGGTAAAGGGCGGCATCTATGACGCCTCTGTTCTCAGCGGGGTTTTGCTTCTCCTGTTTTTCTTCTGCGGCCAATCTGGCGCCAAGGCGAAAGGCGAGTTCAGGCATGCCGGAATGTTCAGTGAGCTGTAGGAAGGCGGGTATTTCATTGCCTTCGATGCTGCCGATCAAACGGCTTAATTCTGATTTTGCTTCTTTCGTTTGTCCCAGTTGTAATAAAGCCAGAGCCCTTTTGCTGGGGGCGTGGCTCTGTAGTGTTTTGGCAGTGATCTCATTTAATTGGTGTGACTGGTAATCAAAGGCTAACTCAAGACCAAGGGCTCTGCGTGCGAGAATACCGTAGAACGTTCTTGGGTATTCTGCAGCTTGATAAAGGTATTTGCTGACATCTTGAGGCTGTTTTAGTTTCAAATTAGCGCGGGCGGCCCAGTAAGCGCCTGATGAACGCATCCAGCTATTACTACGCGAGGCCTTGGCAAGATATGCAAAATGGTCGCGGGCTTCTTTGGTTTTGTTCAAACGCCACGCGGCGAGACCCGCAATCCAGTCAGCAGAGGGGACATATTTTCTGGATTGAGTTGCCTTTTTTGCCAGCTGATAAGCTTTTTTGTCTTTCCCGTAGTAATACCAAGCTGCAGCTAACTGTGCGTAGGTTTCGTTTATTTCTATAGGGTCAAGAAGCCGTTTTGCCTTTGCAGATTTCAGAACGTCCTCGGTAATGGATAGGCGTGTGTTCAGAACATTCCGGCGGAGCTGCTTTTTTAAACGATTGGCTTTGGTCTTGTCAGATTTAGACAGTTTTTTGTTCGAGCGGTAATTGAAGTTTTTTCCGTAAGCGCGATAGGGTGCACTTTTAAAGCGGACGGGTTTTTGAGGGTAATTGTAATTTTTGGGGCGTCTTTGCAGGGCCAGTTTGTAGATGATATCAGCTTGCGGATGATCAGCATAGGTCGCAAGCCATGCTTTGAGTTCTTTGTATTTTGATCTGTAAGCTGTTGGGTGCAAATATCTCTGTGCCTGAACATGGCCGAGTAGAATTTTATTGTCGAGTTTAGTAATTAGTTTGTCAGCACCTTGCCAGCGTCCTTGTTCCTGCCGGGAAAAAATTCTTGTGTAGAGTTTGATGTCTTCGTCACTAAGAATTTCGGGCGCTACGAAATTTGGGGTTGCCTGGATATTGGATTTGGAAAATTGCTCATCAACCTTCGTTGATGCCGCTGCTGCATAGGAAAAGAGTAATAATAGACAACTGAGTTTTGCTGCTTTTACCCCTGTGTTGACTGTCCAGTGTAGTGCGCGCGTGAATATCGTCATAACGAAGTGAATTTCCCCCACTAGCCTCTTACCTCAGTCGATGAAACAGGCTTGGCTTTGCTTAATCGATGTCCCCATTAACCATAATACAAAGTAGTTAATTGTGGCTGTGGGGGCAATAGCTCTCAAATGCGTCGAAAATTTGTCTAGAATCTTATCTACACCAGTTTTTCTTTCGAAATGATGAAGAAATATCGCTTAATTTGTTGTTTTATAAAAGAAGTTGGCGGGGTTTAGGCAAGCTTTGCTTTTATGGCACGTAAATCTTGCCAAGCAAGAGCTTTTTGTCGGGGGGTGTTGAGAAGCATATGCGGCGCAAAAGTCGCTATTGTTGGGACTGCTTGACCATTTGGCGGTGTGTATTCAATCCATTTTCCTCTTTGTCGTAGCAAGCTGGCGTCAGGATCGATGAAGCCTCTTAGTGTGCTTTCCCCCATCAGAACGAGTGCTTTTGGGGCGATGAGTTCTATTTGACGATCGATAAAGGGTTTGCAACAGGCAAGGTCATTAACGGTTGGCTTTTTATCACCTGGAGGGCGCCAGAAAACACAGGAACTAAGGTATACGTCATCTATATTCAGGTCGATGGACTTGAGCATGTTAATTAGAAGCTTGCGGTTTGAGCCTGCAACAGTTTTCCCTTCCCGATCTTCATCGGCCCGGGGCGCCCCCATGATGATCATTAAATCTGCTTGAGAAGGGGTCGAATCAAAAACGGTATTGATAGCTGTTTTTTTCAATGAACAACCATCAAAAGAGGCAAGTGCAGTTGCCAAGTCTTCGATATTTTCTGCGTTACTTGCGAGGTTCTGTGCTTCGCTCAGTGTTTTTTGGAATGATTGAAGAACACGTTTTGCTGCAGCGGCTTTTTTGGGGGGTGGGGGAGCAGCCTGGGCACCAGGTTTTGCCGTTTGGGCTGAGGTCTTTGATGTGGATGTTTTTGGGGCGGTCTGAATTTGTTCCTGACTGAGTTGGTAGCTATCAACGGCAATGTCACTAATCGCCTCATCAGCTCCAGCGTCTAGTTGCCAGGTCAGAGCAGCCAACAATTCGTCACGCGTCCAGTCTTCGGCGGTCATGATTTTAATTAAATATCCCAATATTTTTTGCTCAATGCCTCGCAGGCATCACATACAGACTGACTTTTATTTAAAGCAAAGTTCTGTGTTGATCCATGGATGTTTGTAAAATAGGACACTTTTCTTCTTAGTCAGTCCACATGTTCAATCTATGACGGTGAAGGTTTCAGTTAGGCGATTGTTGAGCACGTCTATGGATTTTTGCAAATCCTTTTCGTAGTTTTTGATTGTTCTGTGTCGTTATTGTTAAATTGCTGCAGCGCGGAAATATCTATAAATTGGTGTTGAAAACGATGTGTGAATGGTAACGTCACAACTAACAAATAAAAATATGTGGTCATTTGTGGATTTTTGTTGAATCATGTGGCTTGTTGTAATTTGAGGGGAAGCGGCAAGATAAGCTGCAAAGCTCACGGCTCGAACTGGAGAGAGGGCTATGGAACGCGAATTTATGGAATATGACGTTGTTATTGTCGGGGCAGGACCAGCAGGGTTGTCCGCCGCAATTAAACTTCGTCAGTTGTCTGCTGAACAAGGGAAAGAAGTCTCAGTCTGTGTTTTGGAAAAAGGCTCAGAAGTTGGAGCGCATATTTTCTCTGGTGCTGTGTTTGAGCCCAGAGCATTGGATGAACTTATTCCAGACTGGAAAGAAAAAGGCGCTCCGCTTAATGCACCTGTTTCTGATGAGAAGTTTATGCTTCTTAGTGAAAAGGGATCTGTAAACCTTCCTGTCGCTCTGCTTCCAAGCCAAATGCATAATGATGGTAATTATGTCATTTCCTTGGGCAATCTATGCCGTTGGCTTGGTGAACGTGCAGAAGAACTTGGTGTGGAAATCTATCCCGGTTTTGCGGCTGCAGAAGTTGTTTATCATGACGATGGTCGTGTGAAAGGCGTTGCAACAGGTGATATGGGCATCAGTAAGGCTGGTGAACAAAAAGATTCCTATATGCCGGGCATGGAACTCCACGGTAAGTACACCTTTTTTGCCGAGGGGTGTCGTGGTTCGCTCAGCAAAGGTCTGATGGAAAAGTTTGATCTGAGAGAAAACTGTGATCCGCAGACTTACGGCATTGGTATGAAAGAGCTATGGGAGCTGGACCCGGCCAAGCATAAGCCTGGAACGGTTGTTCACACCGCTGGGTGGCCGATGAAAAGCGACACTTGGGGTGGATCGTTCATTTATCATCTTGAGAATGGCCAAGCTTATGTCGGGTATGTTGTGGGGCTGGATTATGAAAATCCACATCTGTTCCCGTTTGGTGAGTTTCAGCGTTTCAAAATGCATCCGGCAATCGCAGAAATGCTAGAGGGCGGTAAACGCATCTCATACGGTGCCCGCGCTTTGAACGAAGGCGGTTTGCAATCTGTCCCGGATCTTGCATTCCCTGGCGGAGCCTTGATCGGTTGTTCGGCTGGTTTCCTGAATGTTGCAAAAATTAAAGGAAGCCATAATGCGATGAAGACAGGCATGCTTGCTGCTGAAGCTGCGTTTGATGCGGTAACAGCTGGCGAAGAAACCGCGCCTGTTCTTTCGGCTTATCCCGAAGCATACAAAAAATCTTGGGTATATGAAGAGTTATATCAATCCCGAAACTTCAGACCCGCTTTCACTAAGTTTGGATTGTGGGGATCTATGCTTTATTCGGGTATTGATCTCAAAGTCTTTGGCGGTAAGTTACCATGGACATTCAGCCATAAACATTATGATCATGAATGCCTGAAGCCTGCGGCTGATATGCCTAAAATTGATTATCCGAAACCTGATGGAAAACTTTCCTTTGATCGGCTTTCTTCTGTCTTTGTTTCTGGAACGAATCATGAAGAAGATCAGCCTGTTCACCTGACGTTAAAAGATGCTTCAGTGCCGATTGCACACAATCTTGCGATCTATGATGCACCGGAACAGCGCTTTTGTCCGGCCGGGGTCTACGAAATTGTTCGTGATGACGATGGCAATAATCCTCAGTTGCAAATCAATGCACAAAACTGCGTGCATTGTAAAACCTGTGACATTAAGGATCCGACCCAGAATATTAACTGGGTAACGCCAGAAGGTGCTGGCGGCCCGAACTATCCAAACATGTAAGGGTACTATGCCAACATCTAGCGGATTCTTTCCGGGTGGATGATGAATTAACGAACGAAAAACTGACCGCTTTTATAGAGGAGGCGGTCAGTTTTTTATGTGGTCACTTTATATTGTGCAGCAGATACTTGGCGTTAAGCATTTAGAGAGTTAGACTGCTGGCATTTCTTGTCTGGTGAAGAGGAGGATAATTTGCCTCGCCACGGCTCTATGTTCGTAAAACAATATTTACAACGCTTTATTTTTTCTGCGGGGGCAGCGCTTATTCTAGGCGCGTGTACAGCAGCTCAAAGTGATTCTGAAGGTAAGCGAAGTTCAGCTGATCTCGGAACTGAATCTCCGTTTGTCCGGACAAGTAATTCTGCGTCGGGGTCTTATCTTGCCGGGTTGGTTGCTGGGCATAATCGTGATTATGCGATTGCAACCGAACTGATGCTTCATGCTTTAGAAGCTTCACCAGAAGACCCTCGGCTTCTTGCGCGTTCTTTTTTGCTAACGGCGAGTACCGGGCGAGATGATGAGGCGCTGGCATTGGCAAAGCGTCTGCTTGATATTTCTCCGGAACAGTCTATTGCGCACCTTGTTCTTGTCATTGATGCCGTTGAACGAAAAGATTGGGACGAGGTTCGCGAAAGAATTGAAGCAACGCCTGATGTCGGTGTTAATACAATACTAGAGCCAATGTTCTCTGCCTGGACGGATCTTGCTCAGAACGATCTGGATAAAGCGTTGGAAAATCTGGAACCTCTTTCAAAGAAAGAAGGATTTCAGTCGCTTTATGGAATTCAGATCGCACTTTTAAAAGATTTGGGTGGGCGCCCGGAAGATGCTCGCAAAGATTATTTGTCTTTGCTAGAAGCTTCGGAGCGGCCGACACTTCGGCAAGTAAATATTGTTGCTGATTTTTTAAGTCGCCAAGGTGATGAAGAAGCCGCTCGTGGGTTGATTTCAACATATCTGGAACAGGATCCAGAAAATGCGATTGCCAATCATGCGTTAACACGTCTGGATTCCGACGAGGGTTTGCAAAGAGTTATTTCTAAGCCGGGGGACGCGTTTGCTGAAATTCTCTTTGGGTTTGCCAGCTTGCATGCACAGGAAAAGGCTTATGATACCGGATTGATTTATGCCAATCAGGCTCTGAAGTTGCGACCTGACTATGAAGAAGCAAAAATCCTTGTGGGCGAGATTATGCAAACTCAAGGGCGTAGCCGGGCTGCGATTGAGCTTTATAAAACGATACCGCTGGATTCTCCTTATGCCTGGACGATTGGTCTCAGAATTGCGGATGAACTTGATGCTCAGGGCCTCGAAAACGAAATGTTGGAGACTTTGGCTCAATTGGAAGAACTACGGCCGGAACGCTTTGAGACCCATTTGCGTAAAGGTGATATGTTACGTGGTTCAGAACGTTTTAGCGAAGCAGCGGATGCCTATGGCGAAGCGATCAAAAGGATCGATGAAAACAGCAGCCGTTACTGGGCTTTGTTTTATTATCGTGGGATCGCCTTTGAGCGTCAAAAAAAGTGGCCAAAAGCAGAGGCCGATTTCTTGAAAGCTTTGGAATTGTCTCCTGATCAACCTCATGTGTTGAATTATCTTGCCTATTCTTGGGTTGAGTTGGAAAAAAACCTGGAACAAGCAGAGGAAATGTTGATCAAGGCTGTGGAACTTCGCCCTGATGACGGATATGTGGTCGATAGTCTGGGGTGGGTTTATTATCGCCTTGGTAAGTTTGAAGAGGCCGTAAAATACCTTGAGAGGGCGATTGAGCTTAAAGCTGAAGATCCTGTGATAAATGACCATTTAGGGGATGCATATTGGCAAGTTGGGCGCAAACATGAAGCGCGGTTCCAATGGCGGCGTGCTCTTAGTTTTGAGCCAGAAGAAGAACAGGTCGAATTGATTCGAACCAAGATTGATAAAGGCATTGTTGCTGATAGATCTGAAAGTTAATGGGATAGATCAGTTTCGATGCAACAGATTAGTGAATTCGCCCCTGCAAAGATAAATTTGTCTTTGCAGGTAACTGGGCGACGAAATGATGGGTACCATCTTCTGAAAAGTTTGGTGGTATTCGCCAATGTTGGTGATCGGTTGCTCTTCGAACCTGCGTCTGATTTTTCTCTTAAGGTTACGGGACCTTTTGGTGAATACTTGGTTGGGGCCCCTGATAATCCGGAAGATAATCTTGTGCTCAAAACAGGTCGAAAGTTCCAGAAGCTTTTGGGTGTTGATAAGGCTGCAACCGTTACGCTTGAGAAAAACCTTCCTGTTGCATCCGGTATCGGCGGGGGCTCTGCAGATGCAGCGGCGACACTAAGAGGGCTAATGCGCTTATGGAGAGTAGAGCCTGATCATATTACTGGTTTGCGTGATCTTGCTTTGCAAGTGGGGGCTGATGTTCCTGTCTGTCTTCAGGGAACGTGTTCTTGGATTGAAGGCATTGGTGAGCTTGTAAAGCCAGGGCCGCAGCTACCCGATCTTTACTGTGTTCTTATTAACCCGGGATGCCCAGTCTCTACCCCACACATTTTTCGGACACTGAAGGGGCAGTTCTCTCAAATTTTACCGGGGCCCGGACCAGAATGCAGCATGTCAGATCTGCTTGGATACCTGAATGACAGTGGCAATGATTTGGCCAAACCTGCCATGCAACTGGAACCCGTAATTATAGAGAGCATCAGGGCGTTAAAAGAGCGAACAGGATGTCTATTTGCGAGTATGTCTGGCAGTGGTGCAACTTGCTATGGTCTTTATGAAAGCCGGGATGCTGCTGAAAATGCAGCTGTTGAAATCGGGCAGACCAACAAGGAATGGTGGGTTCAGTTCGCAACCCTTTGCTGAGGGCGCCGATTATAAGAAAGCGGCGCTCTTTTGTTGGAAGAGAGCACCGCTTTTACACTTGACGATTGGCCTTAATTATTGCTGAGCATTTTGTCGACAGCTTTTAGCTCGGCTAGGAGCTCCTGTGTCGGTTTTCCATCTACTTGTAACCCAGAAATTTCTTGAAATAGGCTGATTGCGGCGACTGCCTCGTGATCAATATTGCCGTCGATCCTGCCGGGATCAAAATTCAAACTTGCGAGTAGCCCTTCAATTTCTTTTAGCTGTTCGACCCGCATTCCATAGGGCGAGCTGGCATTTGGATTAGGTTCATCCGTGGCCTGAGTCGCTGTCGCTTGAGAGCTGGTATCATCGACAGATATAATCGATTCATTACCAATCAGAAAAACAGCAAGTACCCCGAGAAATAGCACCGCGGCGACGGTAATCATTTTGGCCAAAGAGTACCCTTTTTTAGGGCGTGCAATCGCATCTTTGGATTCCGCGGATAATGATTTAGTTTTGTCTTTTACTTTTGCAGAGTCTTTCTTTGGTTTTGTGGCCTCAACTTTTTTGTCTGTACTTTTCTCCTGAAGCTTTTCAGATGGATTGGACCTCGTAACCGGCGCCTTTAGGGCGGACTTATTCGCACCTTCGCCTACGGGTTCAGACTTGTTTTTGTCCGTGACTCTTTTTGATGTTGCTGTAACTGTTTTTGCAACTGGCCCCGTCTTTTGGGGGCTGCTCTCGGTTTTCTCTGATGATGATGTATCAGAAGAAACACTGGTTTTACTCACTGCTTTTTTGGTGGTTGTTTTTTTTGCAGGAGTTTTTTTAGGTGTTGTTGAAGTACTCTTTTCTTCAGGTTTTGCCTTGGCAGAAGACTTTTTTGCAGCAGTTTTGCGCGTCGTCGGCTGGCGGGATTTGCGGCTGGTTGGCTTTTCGTCTTCAGACTTGAGCTTATCGTCGCTCATCAATTCCAGTTCCCTGTGTTTCTATATTTGGTGTTTTAGAGCAAGAATTGCCCCGGGTGGATGCCTTAATTGGCGTATTTCGTTTGATTACCACTCATTATTTACACAAGGATAATCAATATCTGGGTT
Organism: Kiloniella sp.; assembly: GCF_048259265.1. NCBI lineage: Bacteria > Pseudomonadati > Pseudomonadota > Alphaproteobacteria > Rhodospirillales > Kiloniellaceae > Kiloniella > Kiloniella sp. The sequence goes on from NZ_JBLXHT010000001.1 coordinate 330,794, forward strand.
AGGGGTAAAGCATTCAGGTTTAAAAGAGGTAAATATCCTTGAAGAATACTAAAAAAAATAATTAAAAAAATGTGATAAAAATTGCTTTTAAGCCATTGACTTCCTCGGAAGTAACGCTATTTTCTCTCCCACATCTGATGGGACGTCGCCAAGTGGTAAGGCACCGCTTTTTGGTAGCGGCATTCGCAGGTTCGAATCCTGCCGTCCCAGCCAATGAGAGAGGCCCCGAGATTATATCTTGGGGTCTTTTTCGTTTTATCCTGTAAATTAAGAATGACATGACTTCATTGGAATTTATGTTGAGTCTGTTTCTTTTCCCTAACTGTGTTAGCTTTTTCAAAAGTTATATTTCCAAAGAAACGCTCTAAAACACTTCTTGGAAAATAGTGCTAATCGGAATCGTTTCTAGCTCTTTATAAAAATAAGAACAGGGATAGTTGGTCATGTGAGCAGAATTTCGAGTCGTACCTTTTGAAGGATTGCCTAATTATACCGAGGATGAAAGACGCCGACGTTCACATGATTTCCATTGTTTGATGCAGAAGCGCCGAACAATTCGCGACTTTTCTTCGACACCAGTTGATCGGGCTATTATAGAAAATGCCTTACGCACGGCAGGGCTGGCACCTTCTGGAGCAAATAGGTAGCCGTGGTATTTTGCTATTGTATGCAATCCGGTCATCAAAACGAAAAACAGGGAAGCTGCTGAGATCGAAGAGGAAGAGTTCTATGCGGGGAAAGCGGGAGAGGTTTGGTTAAAAGATCTTATTCCTTTGGGGACAGACCCGAAGAAGCCTTTTTGGGAGATGGCCCCTTATCTTATTATCGTTTTTCAACAGAACTACGACACGAATCCCGATACTGGTGAGAAGATCAAACATTATTATATACAAGAATCCGTTGGACTGGCGTGTGGCTTATTTGATTACAGCATTGCACAACGCTGGTCTTGCAACACTGACTCATACGCCAAGCCCAATGGGTTTCTTCAGAAATTTGTAAGGGCGTCCTAAACACGAAAAACCCGTCATGATTATCGTTGCTGGTCACCCATCAAATTCAGCTTCCGTTCCTGAAGAGGTTTATAAACAAAAAAAGCTCTGAGTGTTATCTCTACCTAGTTTGAGTGAACAATAACCCGCTGAATTAGGCAACCAGTTCCTGCCTTATTTTCTGGGTGAAATCTGACAGGCTAGTAATCTGGCTACCGTCAGAGGTGAAGTTGCTTTTATCAAGCCAACGGGAAAACGCCAGTTCCATGACAGGCCATTCAGTATCAAGGATTGAGAACCAAGCCGTATCTCTGTTCCTTCCCTTTACGATACCAGTTTGTCTGAAGGTCCCTTCATAAGTAAAGCCTAGACGTTTTGCTGCTGATTTTGAGCCTTCGTTTAATGCGTTGCATTTCCATTCATATCGTCGATAGCCAAGATCCACAAAAACATGGCGCATCATTAGATACATGGCTTCTGTCGCGATAACAGTTCTTTGCAGGGCAGGTGAAAAATTTATATGGCCGACTTCTATTGAGCCTGCTGCTGGTGTGATACGTAGATAGCTTGCAACGCCGAGTGCCTTTTGTGTTCTTTTGTCAATGACAGCATAAAAAAGAGGGTCAGTTTGTTCAGACATCTCTTCGACCCATTTCTGATAGCTCTCAATCTGGGGAAAAGGACCATAAGGAAGGTATGTCCATATCTCATCTTCGTTGCTTTGAGAATTCGCGACGAAAAGATCTTTTGCGTGGTATTGAGGGTTTAATTTTTCTAATTTGCAATATTGGCCAGCGAGCGTTTTAACATCTGGGTGGCGAGGCTCTGCCCAATTGGGTACGATTGGGCCAATTGGCTGGCCAAGGGAATTCTTACACATTTTTATGTATCCGTATCGTGAGTTCACGCGTAGTTAGTCATAAAATGAGTCTGATTCGTAGGGCCATTTGTCTTATAATGATAGGGCCGCTTTGGTTGAGTTTTTTTCGACATGGTTAGTGAAAATTAATAGATCTCTACGCGTGCCTACTTTTTGATATCTTTCAGGGGTTTTATGGACTCTATGATTGTCCGGCACGGCATGCTTTACTATACATCGCTTATATATTTTTATGAATAGGACAGATCATTGGCAGATAAAATTGATTTTAGTACCTGGTGGCATGAAGATCCAGGCGCAATTGGCTTTACACATGCCATGAAAATGGAGCTTCTGCACAGTGAACAGAGCCCTTTCCAGAAGATTGAAATTTACGACCACAAGGACTTTGGTCGAGTTCTTGTCTTGGATGATCTTATTCAAGCATCCGAAGCAGATGAATTTATCTATCATGAAATGGCTGTTCATGTTCCTGTCCTTGGCCGCAAGCGAGAGAACTTGCGCGCGTTGATTGTGGGTGGTGGCGACGGCGGTCTTCTCAGAGAGCTTTTGGTTCATAACAACATTGAAAAGGTTGTTATGGCAGAGATTGATCGACGTGTTATTGAGCTTAGCAATGAATATCTCGCGATAAACGGAGATTATAATGATCCACGGGTTGAGCTGATTTGTAATGATGCGGCGCGTTACGTCATCGAAGCTTTGGATAGAAAAGAACAATTCGACCTTATCTTTATGGATATCACTGAACCAGTGGGGCCATCGGCTAGTTTATTTACCGAAGAATTTTTAGATAATCTGGTCGCTATCCTAAAAGACGATGGCGTCTGCATTGATTCGGATAGTATTTTTATTGGTAAAGACCGGATCAGGTTCTTGCAGGAAGCTTCCAGTGAAGAAGATCACAGCCTGTTAGAGATTATGCGTAGTGGTCGTTTCTTTCCTCATCTGGATGTCTATCGTTCAATTGTTCCTATGTATCCGGGCGCAGAGTTTGGCTTTTTCCTTTATACCAAGGATGGCTTTGATTATTCTGATCCTTATATAAAACATGATGGCAAACACTATAATGCAGCTGTTCACAAGGCTGCCTTTGCTTTACCGAACTGGTGGAAAAATGAACTTGGGTTCGGTAAAAAGAAGTGATGATTAAAAGAGTTGATCAAGTGGACACCCGCAAAACTGTTTATTTGTGTTGGTCATTGATCACGGGGCATTGATCAGGGCGAACATTCATAATGGAAGTTCAGAATGGAAATTTATGTAGATGGGGATGCTTGTCCGGTGAAGGATGAGGTCGTGAAGGTTGCGGAACGGCATAACCTAAAGGTTCATATGGTTAGTAATACCTGGCTCAGATATGGTCGGCATCCTTTGGTTACGTCTGTGGTCGTTCCCGAAGAGCCTGATGCTGCAGATATCTGGATTGCCGAGAATATAAAGCAGGGAGATATCGCCATCACTGCTGATATTCCGCTGGCGTCTCGCTGTGTGGCTGAAGGGGCGAAAGTTTTGGATCACAAAGGTAAAATTTTCACCGAAGATGCGATGGGTATGACCTTGGCGGTCAGGGACTTAATGACCAATTTACGTGAAAGTGGAGAAGTGAAAAGCTATTCACCTGCCTTCACGAAGCAAGATCGATCTCGATTTTTGTCTTCCTTGGATCAGCTTATACATAAAAAATAATGATAAGACGGTGGTGTCGGATCTGTTGAGCGATATTCCTCATAAAAGTGATGTCTTCGATGCCTAGAATCTCATGGAAAACCTTTTTGCTTTGGCTCAGTGGGCTGGGAGTAGGCATTGCCGTTGTGTACGGAGCTGGATACTGGGTTGGAGTTCTCACCGCACGAGATTTGTCGTTGGTTGGGCAAGAGAGGTTGTCTTTGTATCAAGGCACATTGCGGTCTGCCTTGGAAAAACATCGTTATCTCCCTTTTGTTCTTTCTAGAGATGAAGGAATTAAGAACTTACTGAGCGAAGATGACGGCAAAGAAGGCGTCGCAACTTTGGTCAATCGCTCATTGAGGGCCACAAATCAAAAAGCAGAGTCAGATGTTCTCTATGTTTTGAATAGTGATGGGACAACTCTTGCTGCTTCTAACTGGTTGGAAGAGCGTTCTTTTGTGGGGCACAATTATGCTTTCCGACCGTATTATAAGGATGCCATAGAAGGTCGCGAGTCAGGTTTCTTTGCTGTTGGTGCGACGACAGGTGTTCCCGGTTACTTTATGTCCCACGCTGTTCTGGACAAAGCAGGGATCAAAGGAGTGATCGTTGCCAAGGTCGATATGAGGCCGCTGCAAAAACAATGGCACAATGGCGGTGAGCATGTTTTTGTCACTGATAATAATGGTGTCATCTTTCTGTCCAGTCGAGATGAGTGGCGTTACCGGACTATTCTGCAAATTGATAACGTCGCCATGGCTAGAATCAGGAGTAATCGTCAATTTGGTGGGGCGGATTTGATGCCGCTTAATCTGCAACTTCACACGCTTTTTAGTCGAAATGTTTTTGAAATAGACGGGCAACGATACCTTTCTTTGAAAAGGGATTCCGTAAAGCCCGGCTGGGTAATGCATTTTTTAATCCCACTGAAGCTTGTCGAAGAGAAACAACAGACAGCTTGGATTATCGGTTCTGTTTTGTTGATGCTGTTTTTTCTTGGGGGGCTTTTCCTGCGCGAACGGCGCCAAAAATTACGTTCAGCACAGCGGGCGCGGCAGGCGGGCAGGTTCCAGAAAATTAACAAAAAATTACAGCTGGAGATTGACGAGCGAAAACGCACAGAAACGCAGCTGCTGAAAACACAGGAAGATCTGGTTCAGACGGGCAAACTTGCAGCTTTGGGGCAAATGTCCACAGCGATAGCTCATGAAATCAATCAGCCAATGGCGGCAATAAGGACTTTTGTTGCCAGTGCTCGTTTGTTGCTTGCCAAGGGAAAAAAAGACAGCGTGAAAGAGTCTTTGGTCGAAATATCTTCACTTACGGATCGTATGAGTAATATCACGGGGGAGCTGAATAGCTTTGCGCAAAAAGCTCCTGTTGAGTACGACGTTGTCAATCTCAGAGAAGCCCTGAAAAATGCTATAAACCTGATGGAAACAGTTTGGAAGCCAGGTGAGATCGAACTCCATTTCCAGGATTTGGGTACGCCTGTTTTTGTGAAGGGTGACCTTCTTCGCCTGGAGCAAATTTTTGTGAACTTGTTTCGTAATGCTGCGGATGCCATGGGCGGACAAAGGGAGAAGAAAATTTTCGTTTGCCTTCGTCAGATAGATCAGTGTGCAATTGTTGTTGTCGAAGATAGTGGGTCGGGTATTGATCCGAAGAATCTGGATCAAATTTTTGATCCCTTTTTTACGACAAAAGAGGTTGGTGAAGGTGTTGGGCTGGGATTGTCGATCAGCTATGGAATTATCAAAGATTTTGGGGGAAACATTCGAGTTGAAAACGTCAAAAAGTCCGGGGCCAGATTTGTTATTGAATTCGCGGCTGTTTTTAAACTCGATATTTAGGTTTTATGCGCGGAAAGTTGCCGATCCTAGATTTGCATATAGGCAAAAATTTGCCTTCAATTTTTTGTTTATTTTCTAATATCATTATTTTTCAAGGTGTTGGTGGGGTGCTTTGGTGGCATGTTTTTTGCTAATTTTAGCGGGATATGTTTTTATCTCTACGATGCTTGTTTTAAAAATCCCCGAATGGATACTGGCCTTGTTCCAGTGAAATGAGTAACGTGGAGCCAAATATGCTCAAACACGTAGTCTATAGAAAATAATAAATGTCTTAGGGAGGCTCTTATGAAAATGATGAAAGCAATTAAAGGTGTTGCTGCTGCTGCAACAATCTGTAGTGCATTGTCCGCTGGTGCCGTAGCACAAGCTGCGGAAGCTCGCGATTATCTTATGGCAACGGCCAGTACTGGCGGGACTTACTATCCTGTAGGTGTTGCGATTTCTACTCTTGTTAAAGTTAAATTGCAGCCAAAACAGAAAATTGGTCTCTCAGCAATTAACTCTGCTGGCTCAGGCGAGAATGTAAAACTACTCCGTGAAGACGAAGCGCAGTTTGCTATTCTTCAAGGGCTATACGGGTATTATGCCTGGAACGGTAAAGGTCCTGTAGAAAAAGACGGTCCACAAACAAAAATGCGTTCTGTCTCAATGCTATGGCAGAATGTGGAGCAGTTCACTGTTCTTACAGAACACGCGAAGACAGGTACAGTTGCTGATCTCGCTGCTATGAAGGGCCAGAGCATGGCCTTGGGTAAAAAGAACTCAGGTACCATTGGATCAAATACTGTTTTGCTGAAAAACTTGGGCGTTGATGCAAATGCAGATTACAGCTTGGTCCATGTTGGGTATGGACCATCTGCTGATGCGCTGCAAAACGGGCAGGTTGCTGGTATGGGAACGCCATCAGGTACGCCAACAGGTGCTGTAACCAAAGCGATGGCTGCAATGGGTGATAAAATCACTCTATTGAACTTCACCGCCGAGCAAGCAAAACAAGCTGATGGTGGTTTCGGTCTTTGGACACCATTCACTATTGCTGCTGGTACTTACCCTGGACAGACAAAGGATATTACGACCATTGCTCAGCCAAACTTCCTTGCTGTGCGTGATGACGTAGATGAAGATGCTGTTTATCAGATCACAAAAACGATCTATGAAAATCTTCCTTTCCTTAATGCAATTCACAAAGCAACCAAAGCAATGAGCACAGATGCAGCTCTGGCTGGTTTACCCGTGCCATTGCACCCTGGTGCTGTGCGTTATTACAAAGAAATTGGTATGGATATTCCTGCAAACTTGATTGCGAAATAATCAACCGAAGTCGTAATATTTCAATGCTTTATCGGGCGCTCGACATGTCGGGCGCCCGTCTTATTACTACGCTTTTCTTTCGGGGAAATCATGTCACAAGAAACAAACGCACCAGAAGTTGAATTGGGCGAACACGAAGCGATTGTCCGTGGTGATGAGGGATGGATCGGAAAGGTCGTTTTTGGCCTTGGGGTGATCATTTCTCTGATGCATATCTACTTCAACGTCTTTGCCGTGATACCGGGGCTTTGGCAGAACTCATTGCACTTTGCAGGTTTCGTCCTCATGGGGGCCTTAATTTATCCGATGATCGGGAATGGCAAAAACAGAGGGCTTCTTGTTTTCGATGTGGCCTTGGGTCTCTTGGGGGCTTTTGCTGCGCTTTACATGATCTCTATGGAAGACGCCATCTATGAACGTGGGGTTCGTTTAGAAACGCCAGAGTGGGTATTTGGAACTTTATTAATCATTATCGCCATTGAATTCACCCGCCGGACAACGGGATGGATTATTCCAATTCTTATCGTACTGGCCCTGACTTATATCGGGTGGTGGGGCGCCCTTATTGACGGTGTATTTAAATTTAAAGGCCTAAGTAACGAGACAATCCTTTTCAGAAGTGTTTATGGTGATGATGGGTTGTTTGGAAACATTGCTCGCATATCGTCCACCTTTGTCTTTATGTTTATTCTCTTCGGGGCTTTTCTTGTGCGTTCTGGTGCTGGAGATTTTATTATTGATCTCGCACGTGTCGTTGCAGGAAAAACAGTTGGTGGTCCTGGCTTAGTTGCTGTGTTTGCGTCTGGTCTTACAGGCACTATTTCTGGTTCAGCTGTGGCGAATACAGCATCGACGGGTGTAATAACTATTCCCTTGATGAAAAAGGCAGGATTTCCTGCCCGTTTTGCAGGTGGCGTTGAAGCAGCAGCGTCAACGGGCGGGCAGTTGATGCCGCCCATTATGGGGGCGGGTGCCTTTGTAATGGCAAGCTATACACAAATTCCATACACGACGATTATCGCCGTATCTTTTCTGCCGGCTATTCTCTATTTCGCAACGGTAGCTTTTTTTGTGCGTATGGAAGCAAAACGCAGCAATGTGCACGTTGTTGAAGTGGAAACGGAAAGTGCCTTTGAAGTTCTCAAAAGGGGTGGATTACCATTTCTTGTACCAATAACAGTCCTGATTGGTTTGTTGATCTATGGCTTTACCCCGACCTATGCAGCTGGCTTTTCAATTATCGGGGTCGTTGTCGCTTCGTGGTTGACGCCGAATAAAATGGGTCTACGTGCCATTCTCGATGCTCTGGCACTCGGCGCACGGAATATGGTCATGACAGGGATCTTACTCTGTACGGTCGGTTTGATTGTTAATGTTATTGCGACGGCCGGGATTGGGAATACATTTTCTTTGATGATTACCAATTGGGCAGGGGATAGCCTGATCATTGCGATGGTGCTTATCGGGCTAGCCTCGCTTGTTTTGGGAATGGGCTTGCCTGTTACAGCATCATATATTGTGTTGGGAACGCTTTCTGCCCCGGCTCTCTATTCACTTATTGCGGATGGTTTATTGGTTGAGGCTATTGCCGCGGGTAATCTGGCTGATGATGCCAAAGCCATCTTTATGTTGGCAGCTCCTGAACGTCTTGCCGAAATTGGTTTGCCGATGTCCACAGAGGCCGCAAAAGGAATTCTGGCGTTGGTTCCGCCAGATATGTCCGACACCCTGCGACAAATGGTGTTGGATAAAGATACTCAAATCTATGCGTTGTTATCCGCGCACATGATTATTTTTTGGTTATCACAGGATAGTAATGTAACGCCACCTGTTTGCTTGACTGCTTTCACGGCAGCTGCAATTGCCAAGACTCCGCCCATGGCAACAGGGTTACAGTCCTGGAAAGTAGCCAAAGGCCTTTATATTGTTCCGTTACTTTTTGCCTATACCCCATTCTTGGGTGGTGAGTGGCACGAGGTGCTTATGATATTTGGGTTCTCTCTTGTTGGTCTGTATGCTTTTACAGGGGCGTTGCAGGGGTACTTGGAAGAAAAACTGAGCTGGCTGGAACGAGGTGTCGTTTTTGCTCTCGGGGCTGGGTTGCTGTGGCCGCTGGGATGGCAAATTCATCTTGCTGTTTTAGCTGTTTTTATTGTCTTTTTCTTCTGGAACAAAAAAAGCGTTGCAACTGTCCAAATATAGGGGAAATACCGCTTTTAGGATAGGAAAGGCCGGTATCGGATACCGGCCTTTCGTTGTGGTTGGGGGCTTTGGTTTTGTTTATTGTGTTGTACTTTTCTTAATGATTTCCATCTGTTCGATGGCAATTTTCAATCCACCTTCGTGATGATACCAAACAATACGGCCGTCTTTATCCAGATCCTCCCCCGCAAAGAGTGCTTGGGTTAACTGCTTGAGATTTTGTACCATAGGGGCGGCGGTTTCGGGAGTTTTACTCGAAAGGATTTGCTTTGAAAGTTCGAGAGCTTCTCTGGCGCGGCGGGTTGTATTGCGACCAACTGATGCGACCATAATTCCGGAAACACGGACAATATCACTGGCATCTACTGAATCAGATGCCAGTTCAGCGTGAATTGCCACACCTTCTGATGCTCTTATTAAGCCGTAACCAAGTCCGGGTCCTTTTGCTTCCTGCGTAGGGTCTAAAGCGTGCAGAACATGACGAGTGTGTAGGTGCATAGAACCTAGGTCTGTTAGATTCGATGCCGCTAAACCAGCGTGAGTTCTGGCGACTTTGGCTTCCGCAGTAGCAACGGGAAGTAATCCCTGTTCTTGAGGTGTGTCCGCCCAATGGGTCATGACGTGGTCGACATGCTTTAGGGCTTCGTTTGCAGTCGCTGAAAAGTTTATTGCCGCGGCAAGAATAAAGACCGTCATGTAAAGGGATGAGCATTTTCGTTGAGATTTAAGCATCATTTCGTTCCGGCGTATCCAAAGGTTTCCATATCATTATATGACCCTATAGAAATGATTTGAAATGACGAGCTAACAGTACTCAAATTGTTGTGAGCGTGCACTGTAAATACCTACTGACACAATGCTGTCAGGAGGGGGGATGTAAAAGAAGATGCCAAGCAACCCATGAAAGCAAACAGGATTATTATGGAGCCCTTTAAAGAAGTTTTTAATCTGAAGTCAATATCCAAGATGGCTGAGCATCTTAAGGCACAACAAAGTGATTTTGACCGGGAAGGGTTTATTGCGTTTGCGACGAAAGATCTGAGTAAGCTTGAATTAAAGCAACGATCTGGAAGGATCACTGAGGCACTTTATAAATATCTGCCCGAAGATTTTTCCCGTGCTGCAAATATTTTACTGGGGATTTTGAACCCCGATGAAAATATATCGATAAGTGATCAGGGTACTTCAGATAAAGGTGTGTCCGGCTGGTTGGTTATGCCTATGTGTGATTATGTTGCGTTCTATGGCAAAGAGCATTTTCATCTATCCATGGAATTACTCAAGGAAATGACCAAGCGTTCGAGTTCTGAGTTTGCTATTCGACACTTTTTACTTTCTGCACCCGCGGTAACATTGGCAGAAATCATGAACTGGGCAGATGACAAAAATTATCATGTGCGTCGATTGGCTTCGGAAGGTTCTCGTCCTCGATTGCCTTGGGCGATGCAATTACCAGACTTTATCAAAAATCCTGCCCCTTTATTTCCTCTTCTGGAAAAGCTTCGGGATGATCCAGAAGAATATGTGCGGCGCTCTGTTGCCAATAATCTCAATGATATTGCAAAAGATCATCCTGATCTTGTGGCTGACATTGCGAAGAAATGGATGAAAGGGGCATCTAAAGAGCGGCAGAAACTTATTCGTCATGCCTGTCGTACCCTTATAAAATCAGGACATAAAAAGTGTTTAGAAGCTCTGGGGTATAAAGATGCGCAGGTTGAATTGATTGATTTTAGAGTGCTGACCCCATCCGTAATCTATGGGGAAGGGGTGGAATTTGAAGTGACAATGACCTCTGAAAGTGATGAGGATCAGGCGCTAATTCTTGATTATGTTGTTCACCACCGAAAAGCCAATGGCGGAACGTCTCCCAAGGTTTTTAAATGGAAAACATTTAAACTTGCCGCAGGGGAAAAGCACGAAACCAGAAAGCGTCACAATATTAAACCGATAACCACCCGCAGGTATTATCCGGGACTTCATCAGGTCGAGATCATCGCAAATGGTAAATCACTTGGGCGTAAAGACTTTGAATTGGTTATGGAAGAAGTCAGTGCATAGAAGATAAACTGTGAGTAAAGAAAAAGCCGAGCTTTTGGTAAGCTCGGCTTTTTTACCATTTAAACCCGATTTTGGGTTAATGACCTTTTAGTGATTACTGTGATCTTTGTCCTCACCGTCCATTTTCATCGCGCCACCTTTTTCAATATGCACCATAATATCGACGCTACCAGCTTTTTCAAAAGTCAGTGTTAGAGGAAACATTTTGCCTTCTTTCAATGGTGCTTCAAGCCCCATTAGCATGATGTGAAAACTACCCGGTTTTAGCTCAACCATTGATCCCGCAGTAACAGGAATACCACCTTCAACCTGGCGCATTTTCATGACGCCATCGACCATAGTGTGAGAATGCAGTTCAATACGTTTGGCTGCAGAACCCGCGGCTGCGACCAGTTTGTCATCTTCGGCGCCCATATTGTGTAGTGTCAGGAATGAAGCGCCGTTCTTCATTTGGCCAAGCGTAGCACGCGCCCAAGGTTGTTTAACCATGATGTCGCCGGCTTTAAAATCCTTCGCAGAGGCTAAACCAGAAAGTGTTAGGGCAAGAAGGGCTGTTAGGGTAACGAGAAATTTTTTCATGATAACCTCATGTTGTTTTTCAGGCCCAATGGCCAGAAAATAAAGAAAACATAGATGGAGTTTGTTCTACTTGGTGGGGGCTTTACTAAGCGCGCGGAGGCGCCCTTGAAGAATGGCGCTGATCATCAAGGGGTAGTTTGGCTTGATTTGAGCCTATGACCCGCCACGATAAGGTACTTTGCACCAACAGGGGTGCTGTTCGCTTATCAGTATTACGCTGAAGCGTATAAAAAGCACAGGTCAAACAATGATCACAATGATCCGTCAGAGTTGTTGAACTTGAATCATTTTGCTGGTTTTGATCTATGCCGCTCGAGGTGCAAATAAAGCCCAGAGATTTTTCCAGCGTGACCTGAGCGTCGTTTGAATCGGTAAGGGGAGAAGCCGTCGTTTGAATGGAGATAAAGAAGCTTATAAATATTGGCAGGAATAACTTGAAACAGAGCGCAAATATGGAAAGCGCCGCAATGCTTTGTTTGTCCTGTTTCGCTATCTGTTTATCTTGCCGGGGCATATTATGCTCAAGTATTTTAAAACTAGCCCTTAGAGCAGGGCATTATCATACTTGATCCTTACCTTCTTGGGAAACTCTTGGCAAGTTCTTCACCTTCAAGAACCTCTATCGAAGTCATTTTCGCGCTTATTTGTCGCAGAGATTGAGTGCCATAGGTGTTTCCTTGAAGAGATGAAGTTTTGTACCAAGCATAGGCCTTTATAAGATTTACTTGAAAGCCCCGACCTTTTTCGTAAAAACGTCCCAAGTTTCGCTGGGCAATAGGATGCCCTTGCATTGCTGCTTTGGTATACCAATAGGCTGCTTTGTCGTAATCAACGACGCGTCCAAGGCCATTCTTAAAGATTGCAGCCAAACTGTTTTGTGCCGCAGGGTCGCCTGCGTTTGCTGCTTTTTCTAGCCAGTGGACAGCGAGGTCAAAGTCCTGCCTAACGCCAATACCATCTGTATAGTATAGTCCAATAAAACTTTGGGCTTGGACGTGCCCCTGTTTTGCAGCTTTTAGATACCAGAAAGCTGATTGTCTATAATCCAAGCTCCCCTTAATGCCTTCGCGATAAATATGCCCCATATAGAGCTGCGCTGTTGTATCTCCGTTTGTTGCTGGTTCTCGAAATTCGGATAGGGCTGCTTCCAAGTCACCACGATTATAAGCTTCTAACCCGCGCGATGTCTCAGCAAAGGATTGAGACGTTATAAAGAAGAACAAAGCTGAAATAAAAAAGCGTAGCATTGGATCACTATCGATTTTTAAAGAGGCGAAAGCGGCTGAATATAATCACAGGGCGTAACGATACTTTAGCTTACAGGAAAAAATTAAATTCCGGAATGCTTTAAAGGCTGTTGCGCTTATATGTAAGGTAGAGTGTTTTATACGTCCGGTGCGATGATCAAGATATGATCATTGTCGTGATACAAAGTCATTCCATTTGCAAACTGACTATAGGTCAGCCCACCAACATCTGTGCCAGATGCTGTGATATGTGAATCTTCAACAACACCTGTTTCGATCAAGGGAGTGTTTGATTCGATTTTGAGCGGTTCATCGCGTGCAAACAGAACCACTTCCCCTGCGTCATCAGGAAGAAGGTCGCCTAGTTGCAAGACGAGTTCGTCGTCATTTTTAAAAAAATCGCTCATGCTTTAGTTTTATTCCTTTATGAATGTTGATGCAACGATTTTTTCTAGTGATTCCAGTGGCTTTTCTGTGACGATACCAAAATTAACCATATTGAACGGCGAATTGTAGATTATTATTCAACAGGCTTTTTCTTTTGAGGGGCAAAAATTTATCTAATTAGTTGAAAAAAATAGAATATATTTAATTTGATTATGAACTGATAGAAGAATTCTCTTTGCTAGCTTTGTAACTTTCTCTATATAAGCACAGAAAATTATAAAGTGGTCATATAAAAATCCCCAGCACGACAGACCCGAATTAAATCGGGAAACTAAATATAAAAAAATGACCATGAATTCGAAGGCATGAATGACGATCTAAGTCTGATGTGCCCTAAGTAGTGTCGTGAATGGGAAGGTCAAAATTAATGGCAAAATCTAAAGCCTCTAAAGGGCTCGCTTTGGACGCGTTGTTTTCTCAGGTTAAAGGTGAGAAGCGTTTTACGGAAGCTTGTGCACTGCGTGATGAATTGGAATCTCGCCTGATTACCATGCGGCAACAGACAACCAGCCATCCGCTGGGAAATCCGGTTCTGGAGCTTGCTCACGATCTTTCAGAGCGTCTTGCTGCAGGCGAGCTTTCCGTCGATCTACTTTCCCAGTTGGTGCAATATTTATCTGTCGAAGCCTTTGGAGGCAGAGCAAAGCGCGTTTCAGATTATGTTGGTGTCGAAAGTATTGCTGATAATAAATCCAGGTTGTCGGAGCTTTTCAAAGCGTTGGCTTTTGATGATGAGAATACTCAGCTTTCGTTCGAGGCTTTTAAAGACAAGCTGGAACGCGAGGCATTCGGGATTGTTATCACCGCGCATCCGACCTTTGGTTTGTCTAAAGAGCTATATCAGGCTCTGGCCCAGTTTACGGCGAATGAAAGTTCAGATGGACAAGCGCTTGATACCAAGGCGATTGATACACTTAATCAGCTTGTTATAGGTAACTCTCATGAGCCTGATCAGGCCATTGATTTACTTGCTGAACATGGACAGGCGATGGAGGCTATCGCTTCGATACAGCAAGCCTTAAGAGAAGTATACGACGTTGCTTTGGCCGTTGCAGAAGAACTTTATCCTGAAAAATGGACCGAGCTTTCTCCACGTGTTCTATCCGTGGCAAGTTGGGTCGGGTATGATTTGGATGGCAGGACCGATATTACATGGGCGAATACGCTCCACACCCGAATGAAGGTTCAGGTTGTTCAACTTGGCTACTATATTTCCAAACTGAACGAGATAACTACAGCTCATCAAGGTGAAAAGGATGAACTGGAAACCACGCTTGCCTTGATCAAGAGCCGGGTTACCCTTGCTTTGCATGTGGCTGAAAAAGAAACTGAATTTTTCAGTGATAACAGTGCATCAGAAGAAGCCTTAAAAGAAATATCCCGTTCAATTGTTGCAGACGATGGTGCACGTTTGGTGCATACTGCGGAATTGATTGAAGCAATTAACCGCGCCCTCAACTTAACTGATAATACTGAACTGAAACGCTCTCTGATTATTTTGAGATCTGAAATTGCAAACTATGGGCTGGCAACATCTCATATGCATGTCAGGCTCAATTCTGCACAACTCCATAACGCTATTCGCAAGAATATTGCTATGGAAGGTGAACCGGATGATCCCGGACGCCGCCGAGGGAATTTCCGCGCACTTTCCGGTTTGTTGGATGAGGTGCAACCAATTCGCATAAACTTTGGCTCGTTATCTGCTGAACACACGACCGCAAAACGCATGTTCATGTTGATTGCCCAGATGATCAAGTATGTTGATGCATCGCGCCCAATCCGCTTCTTAATTGCTGAGTGCGACACACCTTTTACCATTTTGACAGCCCTTTATTACGCAAAGCTGTTCGGTGTTGATGATCTGCTGGATATCTCTCCGCTCTTTGAAACGGGAACTGCGCTAGAACGTGGCAGTGAGGTTATTGCCGAGCTTCTGGAGAACGAACATTACCGTGCCTATGTCGAAAAGCGCGGTTGTTTGTGTATTCAAACCGGTTTCTCTGATGCCGGACGCTATTTAGGACAGGTTTCGGCGTCACTTGCTATCGAACGTCTGCATATGAAGCTGGCACGGTTGCTTGCTGATTATAAAGTCAAAGGCGTCGAGGTTGTTATTTTTGATACCCACGGCGAATCAATGGGGCGCGGGGCACATCCGTTGAGCTTTAATGATCGCCTTAAATATGTGTCTTCCCCGATGACACGTTCATTGTTTGCGGCGAACAATATTCCGTTGAAACAGGAAGTCAGCTTTCAGGGCGGGGACGGATATCTCTATTTCGGAACACCCAAGCTGGCCCTGACTACAGTAACCCGCTTGCTGGAGCATGCGCTGGGTAAGCCGACTGTGGATGACGAGGATGCTTTTTATACCAACACAGACTATTCACTAGATTTCTTTTTAACCCTGAAAGACTTCCACGAAAGTACGCTAGAGAACAAAGACTATGCAGCGCTTCTGGGGTCTTTTAGTACGAATCTTTTGTATCAGACAGGATCGCGAAAAAGCAAACGCCAGCACGACAAACATCACGGTATTGATCGGGGGCATCCGTCCCAGATCAGAGCGATCCCGCATAATGCGATCCTTCAGCAACTGGGGTATCTGACTAACACGGCGGGTGGTTTTGGTACGGCGATATCTAGAGACCTGGATGCCTTTGTGAAATTACACGGAGAATCAGATCGGGTTCGACGCTTTATGGATATGGTGTCCTATGCAAAAGGTCTTAGTAGTTTAAACACGCCAGAAGCTTATGCGGCACTTTTCAACCCCCGATACTGGCTTGCGAAGGCTTATGCCGTAAAGCATACAGAACGGGCTCGTGATCAGCTTCGGCTTTCTAATCTTGTTGGTGATACGCAGCGTTATGATGGCATGAACAGGATGTTACAGGTTTTCCGCCAAGATGCGATCCATCTCCACAGTGGGTTGGATGCGCTGGCTGCCGATGGTCAAGAGAAGGTCTTCCCTTTCGATACCCGTCGGCGAATCAATCTGATCATCCTTCATGTCGTTCGTTTGTGTCTCATTCAGGAAATTTTCTTGTTGGCGATGCGCATTCCTACTTTTGCCAACCGCGATGATTTAACGCTTGAGGATTTGATTCAAGATATTATTGCGATGGAAATTCCGGCAGCTTTAGAGGAACTGAAAGCGACTTTCCCCGTGCATGAAGGCAAGACGGTTTTTACCGAGAAAGAGTACGGCGAGCCCAGCGATTATAGCGATGATGAAACCCGCGATTATTCGGATGAACATATAAATATTTTTGAGCCAATCGAAGAGCTGTATGATCTTTGTCGCAGGATCTCGGTCGGTATTTCAAATAGTATTGGTGCGCACGGGTAAAGCATTGGTATAAAAAGGTTCAGAACCTGTGATTATTCATGGTTAGGACGTAGATTACAGGTTCTGTACTTTGATGAGTATAATACCTATTCCTGAGGGGAGTACACCGTGATCGATGATGTTTTGGGTTTTTGGTTAGCTGACGGTATGGACCGGAAGTGGTTCTTTAAAGATCCGGAATTCGATCGTGAAGTTGCCGAGAAACTCGGCCCTCTCTATCAGCAGGCAAGTGCAGGTGAGCTTGATCATTGGGCTGATACAGCCAAGGGCTGTTTGGCTCTTTGTATCTTGCTCGATCAAGCGCCGCGTAATCTGTTCCGAAATGATCCCAAGACCTTTGCGACGGATAAAAAAGCATTGGAGATTGCTAAAAAGGTCGTGAATAAAGGGTGGCACACAGAACTTCCGCAAAGAGAGCGAAATTTTATTCTTTTACCCTTTGAGCATAGCGAAGATCTTGCCATGCAGGAAAAGTCTTTAGAGCTTTATCAGCATATGGATGAAAATCCAGACTGGTTGAGTTATGCGCACAAGCACGAAGTTATTATTCGCCGATTTGGTCGTTTCCCGCATCGGAACGAAGTACTTGGACGAGAAAGTACACCAGAGGAAATTGAGTTTCTGAAGCAACCGGGATCTTCTTTTTAGTTCAGAGTGCTAAAAGGTTTCAATCGGTCGTGTACACCGGCTCTGGATTGAGCCGATATACACGGATGCTCGTTTTAAGCTATCTATTATGAGGCTGGTTGAAATTGATATCAGGTCCAGCAGGAATGACGCCCGTTGGGTTAATGGTCCCGTGGCTGCCGTAATAGTGGGCTTTGATGTGAGGGATGTTGACCGTTTCTGCGACACCTTCGTATTGGTAAAGCTCGCGTGTTAGAGCCCATAGATTTGGGTAGTCAACAAGACGTTTTTTGTTGCATTTGAAATGTCCATAATAGACGGGGTCAAAACGTAACAAGGTGGTGAAAAGACGCCAGTCAGCTTCCGTCAAGCGGTCTCCGGCCAGATATTTCTGTGAATTCAGTCTTTCTTCTAGATCGTCTATCATTTTGAAAAGCTCGAAGTAAGCTTCTTCATAGGCTTTTTGAGTTGTTGCAAAGCCGCTTTTGTAAACGCCATTGTTAATGCTGTGATAGACGAGCTCGTTCACATTATCGATGGCTTCACGCATATCTTCAGGATAAAAATCTGGAACATCATTTGTCGCAAAGGCATCAAAGGAGCTATTGAACATCCTGATGATTTCAGAAGACTCATTTGAGGTAATTGTCTGCTCTTTTTTGTCCCACAACACAGGAACGGTAACCCGGCCCGTATAGTTCGGATCAGCTTTTGTGTAGATTTGATAGAGATACTCAGACCCATAAAGATGATCTTCGGTAGAGCCAAGATCCCCGGGTTTGAATTCCCAGCCGTTTTCTTTCATTTCCCAGTGAACGACAGAGACTGAGATCACTTCTTCCAAACCTTTAAGACTTCTGAAAATCAGGGCTCGGTGTGCCCAAGGGCAAGCTAGATTTACATAGAGATGATAACGCCCGCTTTCGGCAGGATAGCCTTGTTCTCCGTTGGGGCCTTTGGATCCGTCCGCCGTCACCCAGTTTCTGAACTGGGCATCTTTGCGTTGAAATTTACCATTGCTGCTTTTGGTGTCATACCAGACATCATGCCATTGGCCATCTACGAGTTTTCCCATTTATCTGTTCCTTTCCTCTTGTCTTATTGAACCGTATCTGGCAGGTCCGCAAAAATTAACTCTGCGTTCCCGAGGGCTTTGATGTTTAAGTTTTCTTCGTTCGCGATCATTGCACCGTCTCGCTCATTCAGTTGCTGACCATTGAGTTCGATCGAACCTTTTGAAACCACAAGGTAGCCTAGTCGGTCTTTCTCTATGGGTTGGTTTATCTCTTCATTCTCTTTCAGGTGCGTCCCGTAAAGAGTAGCGTTTTGATTTATAGGTAACGCATTGGGATATTTTTTCTCTCCGGACGCCAGTGGTAGAAAACCACTCGCGTAATCAGCTTGGGAAAAGGTTTTTTGATCCCAATGAGGCTTAAGGTAGGTTTCTGAAGGTTGAATCCAGATTTGATAAAGTCCGGTTATTTCAGCTTCGTTATTATATTCGCTGTGAATGATGCCTTTGCCAGCCGTCATCACCTGAATATCGCCTGCGGGTGTTTGTCCTTTGTTTGAGAGGTGATCTTCATGAGAAATAGCACCATATCGTACATAGGTGATGATTTCCATGTTCCGGTGTCCATGCATTGGAAAACCGCCACCGGGTTGGATTTCATCATCATTCCAAACCAATAGAGGGCCAATGCCTGTTCTTTCAGGATTCATATAGTTTGCAAAGCTGAAATGATAATGGGCGTTTAACCATTCATTCTGAAATCGGCCCAAACTATCAAATGGTCTGATGTCAATCATCGGGGTCTCCAATACACTTAAAAATGACTATTAAGCTATAGATAGTTATATCACTTTTGTTTTATAATAGCTGAATTAAGAACAACATTGTTTCTTTGTGGAAACAGTGACTGGTAAGGGCAAGAGATGAATCTGAATGAAATGGCGGTTTTTGCTTCGGTTGTTCAACATGAAAGCTTTACAGCTGCAGCCCAGGCATTGGGCATTAGTAAGTCTGCAGTATCTAAACAGGTGAGCCGCCTTGAAGATCGCTTGGGAATCCGATTATTAAACCGTACAACTCGGCGTCTCTCTCTGACAGAAGCTGGCAGGTTGTTTTTTGAAAAGTGTCAAGCCGTTATGGATGTCGCCGAACAGGCAGAGTATGCAGTTTCTCGATTATCCGCGACACCCAGAGGGTTATTGAAAATCAATGCCCCGATGTCTTTTGGGATCAAGTGTATGGCCCCCATGCTTGCTGGCTTTAGAAAGGACTACCCCGAGATAGAGATAGATCTGGTTCTTAATGATCAAATGGTTGATCTGGTCGAAGATGGTTTTGATGTTGGCATTCGTATCGGGCGGATGATGGACTCAAGGCTGGTTGCCAAGAAAATATCTGATTGTGGAATGAGTATTATTGCTGCCCCATCCTATTTTGAAAAAAGATACAGGTCAGTAATCCCTTCAGAACTGACGGGGTATAACTTTCTGCATTATTCAAACCTGAATAGAATTACAGACTTAAAACTTACAGGAGAACAGGGGACTGTTAGGGTGTCGTTGAAGAGTAATCTGTCGGCGAACAATGGAGATTTTATTCTTTCTGCTGTCGAAGAGGGCATTGGTTTTGCCTGTATGCCAGATTTCATTTCTCGTGAAGCGATAAATCAAAAACGAGTGGTGAAACTATTTCCAGATTGGGAAGTGGATACAGATAACGCAATATATGTTGTCTATCCGATCAATCGCAATCTCTCGCCTAAAGCCCGTGTGTTTATAGACTTTATTGCAAATTTCTATGGGAATAAGTCAAATCTGAATCGTTGATTTTTTATGGGCGATTGTTATGGAAAAAGCATCTGCGATATTTTCTTGCTTTGACACGGTAAAAAATCGTGATATCGAAGATATGCAAATCGTATTTACTTTTTTAAGGCTTGGTCATTTAGATGCCCAACTGTTGTGAACACCTCCGACGACGACGCACCTGCCCTCGAATTTCTGTTCGCAGGGCTGTTAGTCTGTGTGTCGAGATGGACCGTTCAGCGACCTGAGTATCAGGTCAACCTGCACTACCAAAGACAGCAGTTAGCAAAAAAGATGTCTTTGATAAATAAAAGTACAGGCTCTTAGAGCTGGCACTAATGCAGGATGTACCATGTGTGACTATACGATTACCCTTCAAAATTCTACGGATGAAGCACAGATTGATAAACTATTGGATTTGACGTTTGGCACTGAACGTAAATCCCGTCCTTCCTATAACTTTCGGTCTGGTGTGCCTGCAGTAACTGACTTAAGTTTTTCAGTACGTTCTTTTTCTGACAAGCTACTTGGAACGCTTCGCTTCTGGCCTGTTCTTGTTGGCGGCGAAACCGCTCTCCTTTTGGGGCCGTTGGCTGTGCAACCAGATTTACAGGGCAAGGGTATCGGAAAGGCTTTGGTTAAACATGGTCTGAATGAAGCATGTAAAATGGGTTATCGTTTATGCTTTGTTGTGGGGGAGCAGCCTTATTACGCACCTTACGGATTTGAACTCGCTAAACCTCAAGGTTTTGATATGTCAGTTCCTGTAAGCGCGGATAAATTTCAGGTCCTATCACTTCAGAATATACCTCTTGCGGGCCTGCCAAAAGGTGACTTGCTGCCTTGGGAAGATACTTGTGCAGAGCGAATTATTCAAAAAGTTTAGCGGCCTTCGCGATACCAAGCCCCGAATGCGGTTAAAAGTAACAAGGATAAGAAAATCCAGGGCGAAAGGAGAGGATGTCTTGTCGATCCGATCAGCTTCTCGGCTTTTTGTGCCTGCAATCCGGCCCAATCTTTTCCAGTGACAGAGCTCTCTCCCCGAACCAGACGTAGCTTTGGGGTGCTATCAGTCAGGGGATATATTCCCCCTTTGCTGGTTTTTATGATTGGGGAGAGATGTGATGGATCCGCTCGTACTCTTTCATGTTCGGGGCCGCTGAGTGCTTGTTGGGCGACGACCGTATGGATATTATCGTTAATTGTATAGAGGCCAGGTTCAGTTGCCTCTATCCTTGTTGAGGCGTAGCCATGCGTATCGGCTTTGAGTGTGGTCTCAGTTACTTTTCCTGATGGGTTGGTTATAGAAAGTGTGGCTTCTTTCTCTGACATACTCTGGCGGGTGATCGTAAGCTGTTGATCTTTTAACCGGGCCTTTAATATTTCTTCTTCTAATTCAGGTTCTTTCATGAGCCAGTGGACCAAACGTCGAATTAGTTCTGTTTGTGGCCCCCCGCCTTCGATATTTCGTCCCCATAACCAGATGTGGTCACTGGTTATCTGTGCGACACGTCCTGCTTCGTAATGATCCAGAATAAGTAAAGGGAGCTGATTGTTCCCAGTCATAAGGGTTGATCCACCTGTCGTATCTGTTTCAACCTGTCTGAACCAACGTCCCCACTGTGGTTTTTCATCGTGTGAAAGATTGGCTTTAGGCAGGCGTGCTGTTACAGGGTGGCGTAGCCCCATTTGTGTGATCAGCGGCTGAAAAGCTTGTTCAGATACTTTGCCCAGTGGTTCAGCAGGAAGAATGCTGCCCAAAGCTGTGTTGTAGAGCGACGCAGGTGAGGCATAGCCAGGACCGCCAACTTCTAAAAGAGCCCCCCCTTGTTTAACGTATCTTACGATATTGGTCAGGTAATGACTGGGCAGGAAGCCTTGGCGCTGGTATTGATCAAAAATGATCAGGTCGAAGTCTGCCAGCTTCACCTCGAATAGTTCGTGTATCGGAAAGGCAATCAGGGAAAGTTCTCTGATAGGGGTGCCATCTTGTTTGCTGGGGTGTCGTAGAATCGTAAAGTGGATGAGATCGACAGAAGGATCTTCTTTGAGAATATTCCGCCATGCGCGCTCACCGGGGTGGGGCTCACCTGAAATCAAAAGAACTTTTAGTCTGTCTCGAACGCCATTTGCGGTAAAAACAGCCTGATTATTGATCGGGGTGATTTCTTCATCCAAGGTCTCTGCCGTGATATCGAAAGTTGCTTCGCCCCGATTTTCCAGTGTTAGCTCATGCGTAATTGTCTGGTTAATTGGGGTTTCAAACTCTGCAACAACCTCACCATTTTTTCGTAATGTAATTGTTGCTGGGGTACCTGTTTTATTAATATTTTCGTCGATGACTTTAAATGAAAGTTCGGTTTTTTGATTTATAATCCCAAAGGCAGGGGCCTGTTCAATGACAATACGGCGATCCCCTTTGTCGGGATCACCTGTTAAAAACAAATGAAGGGGAATGTCTTGTGGAAACTGTGTTCCTTCCAGTGTTTTTGGAATGTCATGAATTTGCCCGTCCGAGATAATAATAATACCGGCCAGACGTTCTTTATCTTCAGCAGTTAGGTATATTTCTTCGAATAATTTAGTACCGTTTTCAGCGTCACCGTTAATTTGGATCGTTTTAAGGATAAGATCTGACCGTTGATTAACTTGTTCATGCAGCGAGGTTAGCGCATTAGCAGCTTGGCTTTTTCGCTTGCCGTAGCTCATTGATTGACTGTTGTCTACAATGGCGAGAACGAGTTCTGGCAAAGCCTCACTGACTTCTTTGTGCAGGCTGGGATTTGCTAAAAAAACAGTAATAATCGCCAAGAAGAAAGCTCTGAATTCTCCGCCCTTACTTTTGAGGAAAAAGAGGGAAAGTATTGAAAACAGTGCAAAGCCGATGATCACATAGATCATCCAAAGGGGAACGAGAGGCTGCCATTCTATTCCGTAACTAGAGATCATTGACCTAACCTCTCTAGAATATGGGGAATGTGAACCTGATCCTCTTTGTAGTTACCCGTTAATGCGTACATAACCAGATTAATACCAAACCGATAGGCGAGTTCTCGTTGACGTTCCCCGCCTCGTACCATGGCATAGAGAGGGTGCCCCTGCCCATTTATGGCCCAGGCGCGGGACCAGTCATTTGATCCGATCAAAATTCTCGCAACACCGTCATTCCGATAGGGGTCCGTACTTTCCGTCCAAAAATCACGGTTATTATTACGGCCGGGGAAGCTTTCCAGAAGGTAAAAAGAACGTGTGATCACGTGACCAGCAGGCACAGGCTCCATTTGTGGGATATTTATCTCATCCGTCAGCATCTGCAGGTATTGGGCATTCCCCTGTGACCCCAATGCAGAGTTCAGGGTGTTTGAAGCTTCGCGCAGGTCAAACAAAATTAACCCGCCATTGCTGATGTACTCATTCAGTTGTCGTTTGCCCCGCGTAGTCAACGGTTCTTGAAGCGCAGTTATTGGCCAGTAGAGGAAGGGATAAGGTGAGATTTGGTCTCGGTCTAAATCCACGCCTGTAACTCTGACATTTTCAACGGCAGTACGTCTGTGCAATTGGAGTGAGAGACCGGCTAACCCAGAATGACTGTCAGAATCGACTTTGTTATCCCCAGTAATAATATAGGCAAGATAGGTGTTCAGTGTTGCTTCAATACCTTGTCTGTCTAATGGTTCTTTGACGTCTTGTGCTGTCGCCTTATGAGAAGGTGTCAGGATCATGGAAAGCAAAAGAAGCAGAATAACAGCGACAGGTCTGCCGATAGCGATATTTGAGAGCAATCCTCTGAGCCATAGGGTCAGCGCTTGATCTAAAAGGAATAGGGTAAGGGCGATGAAAAGCAAAGGAACTTGGAGCGAACTTTCTTTCCTGGATTCATAAATTTGCCGATCGTCGGCTTGAAAGTCATTTTTTTGAATGTTTGGCAAATTGCCTGCCAAGTTTACAGCTTTTTGCCTTTTGTCTTTGCCATAGTATCCAGGGGGCATTTTCGGACCAATATTCTGTGCTGAGATCTCTTTGTTTTGAGCTGCATCCAGTGTAAAGGAAGAATTTTCTATGGGAATAAGGTTGCCATAGGCATCTAGTATATCATGCATAGGAAGTTTACTGTCTGATGCATTGGTTGCGCCAACACCCTGACCAAACTGTAAGATACGCCTCAGAATATCAACAAATGAGCCCGACAAAGCCAGATTAGACCAGCGCGTGTTTGATGAGGTGTGTACCAATACTATCATGCCTTCCCCATGACTGTCTGCTGTGACAAGTGGAGTGCCATCCTGAAGTCTTGCCCATGTGTGGCTATCCAGTTCCGGCGTAGGTTGAGCTAGCAACTGGCCGGATACCGTTATTTCTGTGTTGTGAGGGAGGCCAAAAAACGGGCTGCTCTTGTCAAACGTTTCAAGGGTAAGTGGCTGTTCCCATGTTAAATTTCCTTCCAGGTTTCTATAGCCACTGCGGAGGGGTACGGGAATAAACTTGTCCCTTTTCTCTGCCAGATTAGGGCCGGAAAATCTTAAAAGAAGTCCGCCTTGGTTAATCCACTGATTGAGTGTTTCTTCGTCATCAGAAGGGATGCTTTCTTTATCTGTTAAAACAATGGTTGAAAGTTCTCGAGACAACAGTTCTTTCACAGATCCGTATCTGACGTCCGTAAACAGGCTTAAAGCCCGTTGAAGATAGTAGTGCTCACCAAGAAGGGATTTGTTATCCTTTTGGCCTGCCGCTGTAAGAATTCCGACAGGGAAACGATAATTACTCTGATCAAGCAAGAAGGTTGTTGCTGCGGTATTCTTTCCCACAATCATTACCTTTTGTGCCTTGTTATAAAGCTCATTGGGCATGTTAATGGTTACTGAAACAGCTTTCTCACTTTTAGCAAACGTAATATTTTCTGAAGCCAGTATTTCATTCTTGTCTGAAAGGACTGCTACCCGTTCTTTGGTTTCTGGACCCTCGAAGCCACGTTCTACGGTTATCTTCAATCCACTTCTGTCGGGGGTTATGTTCGTAATCCATAGTGGAAGATTCTCATCGGGCGGAAGATAAATCTCTGATGTGGCAAAAGGTATGTATCGTTCTAATGTTTCGTTTGTTTGTGATGTAGAGAGCAACCCGTTAGAAAGCCATAAAACTTTGAGAGGATGATAACGTTCAAGTTCTTCTTCGACTTGTTTTAGGGCGCCTTGCAGGTCAGATTGCCAGCTTTGGATTGACGAGAGCTGTTCAAAATTGGTTAAAAGATTTTCGGGATTTTTGAAACCTGAAAAATGATACTGTCCGGTCGTGTCTTTTGCGGTAGTCAAAACAGCTACTTGTTTATTGCTACCATTATTTTGTTCAAGAACAGAGCGCAACGTTGCAAGCTGTTTGGTCCAGCTGTTTGTTGAGGCCCAGTCATTATCCAACAAAACAAGTGTGTTGTAGTTGTTATCGGTTCGCTTTACAGGGGCATATATGGGTTCGGATAGGGCTAGAATAAGAATAACTAAAATCAATATTCTAAGGAGAATAAGCCACCAAGCTGTCTTTTGAGGTTTGGAGGTTGATCCTTGTAAACCCAAGAGAAGTCGCAATGCTGGAAATGTAATTTTTTTTGGCGCAGGTGGCGTTATACGTAGAATCAGCCAAACAACAGGGAGCGTGATGAGGCCAAGTAAGAGCCACGGATTTAAAAATCCTATGATTCCTAAATCAAGCATGCTCTGACCCCACATTTCCTCCGCTTGTTTCTGGTTCACTTTCGGTGTGGTTTGGGCTTTCTCCCCTAGTTTGTGTGGAAGCATTCTGACGCTCAGAGATGCTTCGGTAGAGGGTCAAAAGTGTTGATTCCGGTGATTTATCTGTTGTGTGGAGGATGTGGTTCCACCCCCATTTTTTGACGAGACGGGACAGGTCTTTGTTATGCGCCCTGATACGATCGATATAGAGATCACGGATAGATTCAACATCAGAATGTAAGAGCTCGCCGTCCCCATCCGGTTGTTGAAATTTCACTCGTCCTGTGTAGGGTAGGTTCATTTCTGCAGGGTCGAGAACTTGCACCAGCCAAACACGAAGGTTTTTGTGCGCAAGATTTGCAAAGACTTGCTTCTGTTCGGATAAGGGGGTGAGAAAATCTGAGAAACATACAACAGCAGCGTTTTGAGCAAAACGATGACCTTGAGGGAGTTCATATTCGGGATGCTTACCTTCGTTGTTTTTACGTTCTAAATTTTGATTTTCCAGCTGTTGCGCGATGGTATAAAGATTTTTTCTGGAATTTGAAGGGGGGATGCCCGCGCCGGCCAGTGCGACTTTTTCGCCACCTCGAATGAGAAGCTGTGCAAGTGCTAGGCTAAGAACTGAAGCTCGATGTTTTTTTGTTACCAGTTTTTTGTCAGAAGCCCAATCCATTCCAGGGGCAGTGTTATTCCATAGCCATAAGCTTTGGGCCGATTCCCATTCTTTTTGACGGATAAAAATACCTGCATTTTCAGAATTAGGGTCAGACTTGGCGGAACGACGCCAATCAATTTTACGCGGGGAATCCCCAGGACTATAGTGCCTGTATTGCCAGAACTCATCACCTTGTCCGACATGGCGTCTTCCATGCGCCCCTTGGAAAACTGTTGCGGCAACACGTTCTGCTTCAATCAGAAGAGGGGGAAGTGTTGCAGAAAGCTTCTCTGCAGAAGATTCTATTGATGGAGCCCGTTTGTACATATTAACCCTCTAGTTCAGGGGGGCGATAAGGCGCTTAATAATCTTTGATACGGTTATGCCTTCGGCTCTGGCTGTGAAGTCCAGATGAATTCTGTGTCTTAAAACCGGTGCAGCCAAAGCTATCACATCATCTAGTGAGGGGCTTAATCTTCCTTGTAACAGGCATCGCGCTTTACTGGCCATCATCAAGGCTTGACTGGCACGTGGTCCGGGCCCCCAAGCGACGAACTGTTTTACAAAATCATCTTCTGTTTCTTCAGGGCGGCCATTTCTAACCAGCGATAAAATTCCCTCTAAAACATCTTCGCCGACAGGAATTTCCCTGACCAGCTTTTGTGCCGCAAGAAGCTCACGTGCTGTTAAAATGCCTTCTGCTTGGGGTTCGCTTGTTCCGGTCGTGGCAAGAAGCATCTGTTTTTCAGCTTCTCTGTCAGGATAGCCGACATAGATCTCTAAAAGAAATCTATCAAGCTGCGCTTCTGGGAGAGGGTAGGTTCCTTCCTGCTCTAGGGGGTTCTGTGTTGCCAGAACGTGAAAAGGAGAGGGTAATTTGTGGCTTTGCCCGGCGACGGTGACAGTATGTTCTTGCATTGCTTGTAACAGGGCTGACTGAGTTCTGGGGCTGGCACGGTTGATTTCATCGGCCATTAGAAGTTGAGAGAAAACAGGCCCCTGAATAAAGCGGAAAGATCTTCGACCATCGTCGTCTTCTTCCAGGACCTCTGAACCAATGATATCTGATGGCATTAGGTCGGGTGTACATTGAATACGTTTTTCCTGTAAGCCAAAGACGATACCAAGATTTTCGACCAATCTGGTTTTCGCTAGTCCCGGTGCCCCGACGAGCAGGCCGTGACCTCCGGCTAATAAGGTGATTAAGACTTGCTCAATGACATCTTCTTGCCCGAAGACAACTTTTCCTAGATTTTCATTGAGTTGTGCAAGGCGAGTGCAGAGTTGATCTGCCTGTAAGGTTAGGTCTTCGGATAATGTTGTACTCGGATTTCTATCCGTAGTGTCCATTTTATTTCCTCTTTTGACTTAACTTCAAATATATCGCTGCCTAAGTGTTTGGACGATGCCCGTATCTGTGTTGTTGACCACAATCCTAGGCCATTGCCCAGATGTATCCTATGGTAGTATACATTTGTTCTTTGACGCATTCATTAACACCTTGGTTATAATGAACTTAAAACAAGCGTTTGCATAGTTATATCCGATCAATCAACAGTGATCTCTTGCTTATAGGGCCACAAAAAGATGACAGATTGTAGTGACTCGCCAGATAAAAGCGATTTAGCAGAAGCTGCTCGTAAGTTACCGATAACCAGTGATGTTGATATGCGTATAGACCGTAATGGCACTTGGTTTCATGAAGGCCGGGAAATTGAGCGGAAGGCCTTGGCGCGATTATTTTCGACTGTTCTTAAACGTGATGAGAGGGGCGAATATTGGTTGGTGACGCCAGCAGAAAAAGCCCAGATCGTTGTCGAAGACGTTCCCTTTACGATTGTTGAACTTAAAAATGGTGGTCAGGGTAAGGAACAGGTTCTCTCATTTCGAAGCAATATGGATCAGTGGTTTGATCTGGATAAGGATCATCCGATTCGAATTGATTATAAAGATGAAAGTGGCGAGCCCTCACCCTATATATTGGTAAGGCAGAATCTAGAGGCCCGTATCTTACGTGCCGTTTATTATCAGTTGATGGATTTAGCTGAAATAAAGGGCAGTGAAATCGGCGTATGGAGCTCAGGGGTATTTCATCTGCTGGGGAAGGTTGAATAACCGTACCCAATATCAGTCTATTATTATAGAAAAGGACGGTACAAAGCGTGGGTTTGAATTGGACATCTCAGAGATTGACACAGATTTTTGCACAGCAAAAAGCCGTGCCATCAGGGCAAGATAGCACGCGAGGTGATCATGACTTAAACCCGGGATTTTTTGATCCGACGCGGAATAAAACCGCCGCCGCTGTTGTTGTCCCTCTTGTCGAGAGAGAAGACGGGTTTACAGTTCTCCTAACAAAACGAACAGATCATCTTCATGATCATGCGGGGCAGGTCAGTTTCCCGGGGGGACGTGTTGATCCCACAGACAAAAACCATTGTGATACCGCCTTGCGAGAACTGGAGGAAGAGGTCGGTCTTCCCCGTAAACATGTTAGCATTATTGGGGAGCTGGATACTTATGTGACCCGTACAGGATTTGTGATCACACCTGTCGTTGGTCTTATTAAACCACCTTTTCCTGTTGAGCCGGACAGTTTTGAAGTTGCTGAAGTGTTTGAAGTTCCTTTGAATTTCTTTTTAGCCCCTGAAAGCCGCCAACGCCATTTTCGAGAATTTGAAGGTTATCGTCGATATTATTATGCTTTTCCCTTTAATGACTATTTTATTTGGGGGGCGACGGCGGGCATGTTGGTAAACTTGTGCGAGGTTCTAAGCCTTAATCAGAACAATAATTTTTCTAATAATCATATAACTTGTAATGGGGAATAACAGCAAATGCTGACCAGACTACTTCTAATCCTTTTGCCAATTCTGTTGCCGTTTGCTCTTTATCTTGCCTATTACCTTGTAACAAGAAGAGCCCGCTCTGAATCAGAAGGGGCAATGCGTGAAGAAGATTTGCCCTGGATAGAACGGGGGCCTTGGGCTTGGCTATTTTTAAGCGGTGTTGTTCTTGCAGGTATTGCGATGGGAATTTTCTTTTCAAATTCCGGCCCTGCCCCGGGGGACAATCTTGTGCCGCCGAGTTACCAGCCAAAAGTTCTGGATAATACAGATATTGATTGATGACAGTGACGTACAAGTTAGAGAATCAGCGGTGGATGCTGACAGAAGAAACTCAACAGGTGATGCAAGCCTTATCTGCTAAGGGGCAAGACGTTCGTTTTGTCGGCGGTTGTGTGCGCGATGCCATGCTGGGACGTGAAATCAAGGACATTGACATTGCAACACCTGATCACCCGGAAAGGGTAATCAAGCTATTAGAGGCCGCAAATATCAAAGCGATACCGACGGGGCTTGATCACGGAACGATTACGGCCGTCTGCAATCATCAGGCTTTTGAAATCACAACATTGCGGGTTGATGTCGAAACGGATGGCCGTCATGCAACTGTGGCCTTCACAGATAATTGGGAAGAAGATGCTGCCCGCCGCGATTTGACGATGAATGCCTTGTCTTGCCGCCTGGATGGGACGGTGTTTGACCCTTTTGGCGGGATTGAGGACCTCAAAGAACGTCGCGTTAGATTTGTTGGTGAGGCAGAAACTCGCATCGAAGAAGATGCACTCAGATTACTACGGTTTTTCCGATTTCAAGCGTGGTACGGTACGGATGTTTTTGATGAGGAAGGTGTAACGGCAACCAAGTCAAAAAAACATATGCTCGAAGGTTTGTCTGCGGAACGTATTCATAGCGAGTTAATGAGGCTTCTGTCGGCACCAAACCCCATACCCGTTATAAATGTTATGCTGGAAAATCAGATTTTTTCTCCCTTTCTACCCGAAGTTCTTTCCGGTGATTGTTTGGCACGGTTTATACCGCTGGAAGGTCGTAAAGATCCTCTTGTTCGGTTGGTTGCTTTATTAGAAGGGGGTGAGGTCAAAGATAAAGTTACCATTCCCGATCGGTTACGGTTTTCAACCGCAGAAAAACAACATTTTATCTCTTTGATAAAGCCTGAGTACGAAATTGATTCTGTTACGGATGAAATGCTGTTTAAAGAAGCTCTCTATCGTATTGGTGCTGGGCTGGTCTCGGACCTTCTCCGTTTGCAAATGGCAAGAGATGGCGAAGATTTCAAAAGTGAAAGTGCTCTGTACCGTGCAAAGGTTGTCGAGGGCTGGCGCCCGGTTTTCTTCCCTCTACAAGGGCGCGACCTTATTCAAGCAGGGGTCGAGCCGGGACCAAAAATGGGGCGGCTGCTAAAGACGACGGAAGACTGGTGGATTGGACAATCGTTTCAGCCTGATCAAGACGAGTGTTTGGCTTACGCTTTGAAGGTTTAGCCTAGATTATAAGGTTGTTTTTCTCGATATATAGTATTTGGTTTCCGGCAGGTCTTCAGACACCTTGATTATTTTTTCAAATACCAGACCAATTTTTTCAAGTACTTTGGCTGACCCTACATTATCGGGATTAACGATGCCGACAATTTTCTCTATTCCTAACTGAGTTTGCCCGTACTCTAGAACAGCGCTAGCTGCTTCGACGGCGTACCCTTTTGAGCAATATTCTGGAAGAAGGGCATAGCCAATATCGGGGTCATCGAGCCCATCGCGTTTGACCAGTCCGCACATACCGATTGAAGCTTTGCCCTCTTTCAAGACAACCACGTAGAGGCCAAAGCCGTTTTCGCGATAACTGGTGACGGGGCCTGAATTAATGTAATCGCAAGCTTGGTCCAGTGTTCTGACTTCTTTGTCGACAATGTTTTTAATAAAAGCAGGATCATTCAAAAGACGTAGAATAAACGGAGCGTCAGCTTCGCCAATTTCCCTAACGATCAGACGATCTGTTTCCAATATAATCTTTTGCGGTACCGATAACATAAGAAGGTTCCTTCAAATGATTTGATATTTTCTTTTGGTCTTAATTTCAGGTGGCAGGCTTAGCTATTCCCGGGCTTCAAAGGGGGCGGTACTTCAGAGGATGCTATGGCCAAGCTGCCTCTGGTGGCATAGACATCAGGATTGCTTCGACATTTCCGCCCGTCTTGAGGCCAAACATGGTGCCGCGATCGTAAAGCAGGTTGAATTCTGCATAGCGCCCTCGGCGGAAAAGTTGATGTTTTCGTTGCTCGTCGTTCCAATCCTTATGCATATGACGGCGCACAATCTGTGGATATATATCCAAGAATGCTCGGCCCACATCCTGTGTAAAGGCAAAGTCTGCATCCCAATTTCCGGTATTCAGGTAATCATAGAAAATACCACCGACACCACGGGCTTCATTCCTGTGGGGAATATAGAAATATTCGTCACACCATTCTTTGAATACAGGGAAGAAACCCGGATTGTGTTTGTCACAGGCATCTTTGTAAGCCCTGTGAAAGTCATGGGTGTCATGATCGACGGGATACATAGGATTTAAATCGCCGCCACCGCCAAACCAGCTGGTGGTCGTGACGATATGGCGCGTGTTCATGTGCACTGCTGGCACGAGTGGGGAGTGCATATGGGCAACAAGGGATATACCACTGGCCCAGAATCTCGGATCTTTATCTGCGCCGGGAATACGTTTGGAAAACTCGTCGCTGAATTCCCCCATGACCGTGGATATATTGACGCCGACCTTTTCAAATACGCGCCCATGCATGATGGACATTTCACCACCGCCACCACCGTCGCGATCCCACTGCTTTCTTTCAAAACGGCCTGCATCAGGCTCGCCAAGCTTTGCCAGTACCGTACCGGAGAGTTCGTCCTCCAGCCGTTCGAACTCGGCACAAATGCTATCCCTGAGTTGTCTGAACCAACGCTGAGCCTGCTCTTTATGATCTTCGGGCGCGTTGTGATTCGGGAAAGGACATGTCGGATCTTGCCGTTGGTACATCTGTTGCTCTTACGGTTACGGTGTTTTTGGGCGAGGCTGTAATAAGATAGTAATAACGTTATACGGTGCTTGGGACTGGAAATCCACCTGTCTGTCGCAGAGCTTCACCCAGAACCATCGCAGCCGATACAGCAATGTTCAGGGAACGAACGCCAGTCGCCATCGGGATGAGAACAGAATGGTCAACCGCCTGATGCACATCGTCAGGAACGCCGGCTGATTCTCTGCCAAGCATAAGTATATCGTCGGGTTGGAAGCTAAAATTTGTGTAAGGCTTGGCGGCTTTCGTTGATAGTAGGATCAAACGCTTTGGTTGTGTGCTTTCCAGTCGACTATGATTAAAAGCATCCCAGGATGTGTGGCGAACAAGTTCGGTTTGATCCAGATAGTCCATGCCGGATCGTTTCATGCGTTTGTCATTGAGAACAAAACCACAGGGTTCGATAATGTCGACTGCGACATCAAGGCAGGCAGCCATTCGAAGCATTGTTCCTGTGTTTTGTGGAATGTCCGGTTGGTAAAGAGCAAGACGCATGCTGTTCATCTCTATAATGAGGTAAAGATATAGCTATAAATGTGGGCCATAAATACGGAAGTGACGGAAAAAACGTTATTTTCCTGTCCGACTCACACTTAGAGTCTTTGCCTTTCTATGACAAATCCTTTATATCCCTGTCACTAAATATAGGACTAGTCCTAAGTGCGACAGGATGTCACATCCGTTCTTGCATCCTGCGATGCTTAGATGGGGGCGCAATTAGGGTTGGACAAGGGCAATGGCCCAAAAATCCTGTATCGTATCGCAGCTCTTTGTTTTAGAGTTGTAAGCTTGAGAGATGAAAATAGGGATTACACAAATGGCAGACGGCGCGAATCCTGAAAGTTCCGCCCAAGGGTCCGGTGAGACCCGGCGTGAATTTCTGTACCTGACGGCCGGGGCTATGACCGTTGTCGGGGCTGCTGGTGCAATATGGCCGATGATTGATTCTATGAATCCTTCGGCGGATGTTCTGGCTCTATCTTCTACTGAGGTAGATTTGTCACCGATCGAAGAAGGTCAGTCCGTAACCATTACCTGGCGCGGTAAACCTGTGTTTATCAGACGTCGTGGAGCTGAGGAAATTGCCGGTGCTGAGGAAACTCCGCTAGCTGATCTTCCTGATCCACAGACGGATGAAGATCGTGTGGAAAAACCTGAGTGGCTTATTCTAGTTGGTGTTTGTACGCACCTTGGATGTGTTCCACTTGGTCAGAAGACTGGTGAATCACGGGGTGATTATGGCGGATGGTTCTGTCCTTGCCATGGTTCACACTATGATACATCCGGGCGTATTCGTAAGGGGCCAGCTCCGAAGAACTTGGAAGTGCCGCCTTATGTCTTCTTGACTGACAACTCTATCAAGATCGGCTAGGGGGAACAGGTCATGAGTTTTAAAACAAATAATAAAGTCGTCCAGTGGGTTGAGGATCGTCTGCCTCTAATCTCTATGGGACATCACACCCTTTATGAATACCCAATGCCAAAGAACTTGAATTATCTTTGGAACTTTGGGTCACTAGCCGGATTTGCTCTGGTTACAATGATCGTAACGGGTATCATTCTCGCGATGCAATACACCGCACATGTTGATATGGCGTTCAATTCTGTTGAACGTATCATGCGCGATGTGAATAACGGTTGGTTGATCCGTTATATTCATATGAACATGGCATCGTTTTTCTTTATTGCTGTGTATATCCACATGATGCGTGGACTGTACTACGGATCTTATAAAGCGCCACGCGAACTTCTTTGGCAGCTGGGTGTTGTTATCTTCTTGTTGATGATGGCCACTGCGTTCATGGGATACGTTCTTCCATGGGGGCAAATGAGCTTCTGGGGTGCGACAGTTATTACGAACCTTTTCTCAGCTATTCCGGTTGTTGGTGAAAATATCGTTACCTGGCTTTGGGGTGGTTTCTCTGTTGATAATCCAACACTGAACCGTTTCTTTGCGCTGCATTATCTGTTGCCATTCATTATCGTTGCTGTTGTTGTTCTTCACATTGTTGCCCTTCACACTGTGACATCGAACAACCCGCTCGGTATCGATATGAAAGGTCCACAGGACAGCCTGACATTCCAGCCTTATTACACCATTAAAGATCTGTTCGGTCTTGGTGTTTTCTTGATACTGTTTGCTGGGTTCTTATTCTGGGCACCAAACTATATGGGGCACCCGGATAACTACATTCCTGCGAACCCGCTATCGACACCTGCGCATATTGTTCCAGAATGGTACTTCCTGCCTTTCTACGCAATTTTGCGTGCGGTTCCTGATAAGCTTGGTGGCGTTCTTGCCATGTTCGGTGCGATTGCCGTTCTGTTTGTTTTACCGTGGTTGGATCGTTCCAAAATTCGTAGCTGTAAGTTCCGTCCTGTTGCTCGGGTCTTCTTCTGGATCTTCCTTATCAATGGCCTCTTCCTTGGTTACCTTGGTGGTAAGCCCGCTGAAGGTTGGTACGTTGTTGCAAGTCAGATCGCGACTGCCTACTACTTCTTCCACTTCTTGATATTGCTGCCTGTTATTCTGCCGATGATTGAACGTCCGCGCGAATTACCAAGCTCTATCCATGAAGCTGTATTGAAATCTTGAGAGAGGAACGACTAATGAAGAAAATTCTGTCTGGCCTCTTTGCTGCGGCCCTTGGCTTTGCAACA
Source organism: Kiloniella sp. (assembly GCF_048259265.1). Lineage (NCBI taxonomy): Bacteria > Pseudomonadati > Pseudomonadota > Alphaproteobacteria > Rhodospirillales > Kiloniellaceae > Kiloniella > Kiloniella sp. The sequence continues at coordinate 365,812 of NZ_JBLXHT010000001.1, forward strand.
GTTCCTGCTAATGCAGCAGGAGATGCTGTTCCATTGCCAGATTATGAATGGAGCTTTGATGGTGTTTTTGGCACTTATGACAAAGCTTCGCTGCAACGTGGATTCCAAGTTTACAAAGAAGTTTGCTCTGGATGTCATTCACTTGACTTGATCGCGTTCCGTAACTTGACTGATCTCGGGTACAATGTTGATGAGATCAAAGCAATTGCGTCTGAATATACAGTTGAAGACGGGCCGAATGACGAAGGCGAAATGTTTGAACGCAACGCAATTGCGTCCGATTATTTCCCGTCACCATTCCCTAACGAAAAAGCTGCGGCGGCATCAAACGGCGGTAAAGCCCCACCTGATCTTTCGCTAATGGCAAAAGCTCGTGTCGGCGGTCCAAGTTTTGTGCGTGCGTTGTTGACAGGCTATGAAGATGCGCCAGAAGGTTTCGAGACTGGTGATCTGAGCTACAACAAGTATTTCCCTGGTCATCTGATTGCAATGGCACCGCCACTTTCAGAAGATGCTGTGGAATATGGCGATGGCACTACGGCGACTGTTGATCAAATGGCAGCGGATGTCAGCCACTTCTTGATGTGGGCGGCTGAACCAAAGCTTGAAGCGCGTAAGAATACAGGCGTGAAAGTTATGATCTTTCTGATTATTTTCACACTGGTTATGTATGCTGCAAAGCGTAAGGTATTTGCTAAAGTTCACTAAGACATCGTCTTGGTTTGCAAAAAAGGCTGCTCAGTTAGAGCAGCCTTTTTTGTGTCGTTCCTGGTGTTTCCTTGATGAATGTATCAGTGTGAAAATAACAGATGGAATATATCTGGCAGATAAGGAAGATTCCTATATCGTTGTGAATGGAGTAGGCTAAAGCAGCCGAGTAATACCTGCTGAATAATCTTAAGGAAAATTGAATGCTATTCAGTTCGTCTCTCAAGGGGATTGATCACCTGTTGATTGGTGTGCAGCAGTTGGAAGAGGCACGTCATCATTACCTTCGTCTAGGGTTTCGGCTAACACCCCGGGGGCGTCATATTGGTTGGGGAACGGCCAACTACTGCATTATGTTCCCGGATGATTATCTGGAACTCATTGGTATCGTGGATAAAAATCAGGATACCAATGGACTGGATGTTTTTCTTGAAAATGGTGAGGGTGGATTAGGCCTTGCATTTAGAAGTGAAGATATAGGGCAGACGGCTGCTTGTTTAAAAGAAGAGGGGGTTCCTATTGACGGCCCCAAGGATTTGAAACGCATACTCGAACTTGAACACGGTGATGTCATGCCTGCCTTTGAGATTTTGCGATATGATAATCAGGTTAGTCCTAAAATATCTTCTTTTGTTTGTGACCACAAAACACCAGATGTGGTGTGGCAAAGCCAGTGGCTTTCACATGCAAATGGTGCCCGTGGTATCAAACGGGTGGTTTATGTAACCCCAAACCCGAGCGATGTGATTACCAAGTATTCCGAGTTTTTTGGTGCAGACGCGGTTGTTGTTACAGATGGGTGTATTGATGTTTATGTTGGTGAGCGTAAACAAGTTTTACGGTTTATTGCGCCTGAAGATATTAGCCGCTTTTATCCGGGTGTAGAGCCAAACGATGGCGCAGCTGACGGCTATATGATTGCCTTTCATCTTTGGGCAGAGGATTTAAAGGTCACACAGGCTTATTTTGATCAATATAGGGTAAGTTACCAAAGAGAAGGTGGTTCGCGTGTCAGGCTACAGAAAAATGATGCTTGTGGGGTTGTTCTCGCCTTCGATGCACTCTAATAACATTCTTTCTTTTTAGATTATCGTTTCAATTCGTAAATCTGATGATGCGATAACAATATAAAAATAGAACGATCGGTACACTTTCCTTATATCCAACACTGGATAAAATTTGGGTCTATGTGATGAAAAATTACCTTACGAAGTATCGGGGAAGGGGAGCTGCCGTTCCTGCAATTCCCACTGTTAGTCATATCTGGTGGAGCTGGCTTGGGGCTATGGTTGCAATTGGTGCTATTGCTTGGCTAACTGATCAGGCTGGCGCTTTGTTTTTCATGGCACCATTTGGAGCAAGCTGTGTATTGGTTTTTGGCGTGCCTAATAGCCCTTTGGCTCAACCGCGTAGTCTTATTCTTGGTCATCTGATTGCAGCATTAATAGGGTTGCTTGTTCTTGACGCGCTTGGGGCGAACTGGTTTTCGATGGGAGTCGCTGTTGCAACTGCAATTGCCTTCATGCAGCTAACGCGAACGTTGCACGCTCCAGCTGGTGCAACGCCGCTTGTGATTATGCTTGAAGGGGCCGATTGGTCGTTTGTTTTTACACCAGTACTAAGTGGTGCATTTATAATTCTGTTTGTCGGTTTGATCACTAACAATTTATCGCGAAACAGGTCTTATCCTGAATACTGGTAGTTGCGTGGATGTTATAGGGTGTTTCCAGCAATTTCAGGCATAAAAAAAAGGCGGTATTTTCTACCGCCTTTTTTTATTCATCAATTGCTAAAATAGCAATTAGCTACACGTTAAAACGGAAGTGGAATATATCACCATCTTTAGTGATATATTCTTTTCCTTCAGCGCGCATTTTTCCTGCATCTTTAGCGCCTTGCTCACCATTACAATCAATATAATCGTCATAAGCAATGGTTTCGGCACGAATAAAGCCACGTTCAAAGTCCGTGTGAATAGCGCCTGCTGCATTTGGGGCGGTTGACCCTTCGACAACAGTCCATGCCCGTGCTTCTTTGGGACCAACGGTAAAGAAGGTGAGAAGCCCAAGAAGGCCGTAACCTGCTGCGATAATTCTTTTTAAACCCGTTTCTTCCAAGCCTAGATCTGCGAGAAATTCAGCTTTTTCTTCTGGATCTGCAAGGGAGGCAACTTCAGCTTCAATTGCTGCAGAAATAATAACGCTCACACCGCCAGAGGCAGCGGCCATTTCTTCTACTTTCTTGGAATAATCATTTCCGGTTGCTGCATTTTCTTCTTCTACGTTTGCAACATAGAGAACTGGTTTTGCAGTCAGTAGCTGAAGTTGGTTATAAATGTCGCGTTGATCAGAAGAAATATCTGCTGTTCTTGCCGGGTTACCTTCTTGAAGAACGTCACCAACGATGGTGAGAACTTCAAGCTTGGCTTTGGCTTCTTTATCGCCGCCTTTCGCCCGCTTTGCATTCGATGTGATTTGTTTTTCAACAGATTCAAGATCGGCAATAAGAAGCTCGGTCTCGACTGTTTCGGCATCCCGTACGGGATCAACAGATCCGTCTACGTGGGTTACTTCACCGTCAAAACAGCGCAGAACATGGACAATGGCATCAACCGAACGAATGTTGCCAAGAAACTCATTTCCCATGCCTTCGCCCTTGGATGCCCCTCGAACCAAGCCGGCGATGTCAACAAATTCAAGTTGAGTCGGAATGATTTTTTGGGAACTGGCAATGGTTGCAATCTTATCTAAACGGGGATCAGGTACAGAGACCCGACCGACGTTTGGTTCGATCGTACAGAAAGGATAGTTGGCCGCTTCGGCTGCTGCTGTTTCAGTTAGCGCATTAAAAAGCGTGGATTTGCCTACGTTCGGCAAGCCGACGATGCCGCAGTTGAAACCCATGGGTGTTCCCTTTCAATATGGTTCTCGCGAAGGCGTGGTGTACGATGTCGAGAACAGTTGTTTGTTTAATCAGCCAATGACTAAAAGTATCATTAATCTTGGGGGGTTTTACTATTACTGAACCAGTTAGCCAAGGTCGATTGCCATCCGTCGTTGCTATTTTTGATGTCCGAGTCAGCTTTACTTGTTTCTGGTTTTGCTGTTTTAAGCGTGTTTTGGTCTCTTGTGGTGGATGCAGAAGATGCTTTTTGTGCGGGTATTTTTTTTGATTTCGGTGGTGTAATATCTTGGGCGACCTTTGACATAAATCCTGGGCTGTCACCCTTCACAAGAAGATCTATGTGTCGTGAAATGGCATCAATCTCTTTGCTGAGCCAATCTTGATCAGTCTTTGAAAAGTCGCCAAGGACATGACCGGTAACACGTTCTTTGTGCCCGGGGTGACCAATGCCCATGCGCAAGCGCCAGTATTCTTTACCAATGTGAGCATCTATTGACTTAATGCCATTGTGGCCACCAGATCCACCCGCTTTTTTGATGCGGAGCTTACCCGGTGCAAGATCAAGTTCGTCATAAAAGACAAAGACATCTTCGGGGTTAATTTTGAAGAAGCGGATTGCTTCGCCAACAGCTCGACCAGATTCGTTCATATAGGTTTCTGGTTTGAGAATCAGAACTTTTTCTGTACCGATCCTGCCGTCAGAAGTTTTGCCCTGAAAACGCGAACGCCAGGGCGAAAAATTATGGCGGTGGACAATATCGTCCACCGCCATAAAACCGATATTGTGTCGGTTATTCTCGTACTTCTGACCTGGATTACCGAGACCTACAAACAATAGCATGTCAGTTTAACCTCTAGCTTCAGATCAAAAGAGAGATATCTTACTCTTCAGTAGCTGCTGCAGCTTCTTCATCAGCAACTTCTTCTGCATCGCCTTCGTCATCAGCTTTCGCAGATTTAACAGAGCTAGGTACAGCAATCGTTGCAATTGTGAAGTCACGATCAGAGATTACTGGCTCTGTACCGTCTGGAAGTGTAACGGAAGAAATGTGAACGCTGTCACCCAGTTCAATACCAGCCATATCAACTTCGATATTTTCTGGAATATGATCTGCGCGGCAAGAAAGTTCGATGTCGTAACGTACAACGTTAAGAACGCCGCCCTGCTTAAGGCCAGGACAATTTTCTTCGTTGATAAAGTGTACAGGAATCATAACGTTTACGGACGTCTTCGCAGAAACGCGAAGGAAGTCAACGTGTTCAACCATGTCTGTTACGGGATGCAATTGAATGTCACGTGGAAGTGTACGCTCTTTTTTGCCATTAACTTCGATTTCCCAAAGGCGGGTACCAAAGTGACCAGAGTTGTACTCTTTAGTGATTGGACGAGGGTCCAAGTTGATCATGACAGGGTCTTTTTTTGCACCGTAGATGACGGCAGGAACAAGGCCTGCACGACGAGCGGCACGAGCGGGCCCCTTGCCGGCTCTATCGCGAGCTTCTGCGCTCACTTTTGTGATATCACTCATTTATAAGTCTCCAAAAGTAAAATGACAGCGGCAGAGCATTTGCTCCGCCGTTGCAGTAACTGGCCAGCCTCCAGGGGTGCTGAGCCAGAGAATTCGCCCGTGTTGTATACGGACGAAAGCTATTCGTCAAATCAATCCGCAGTAATCAGCGGTATTCAGTCAAATAGACAGGATACCGATTGCTCATCACTTATACGGCGCATTGCTTCGCCCATAAGTGGAGCAACAGAAATCTGACGCATGTTGTGTGCAACACGAACAGCTTCTGTCGCTTGGATTGAGTCTGTTGTTACAAGTTCTTCAAGTGGAGAAGCCGTAACACGTGCAACGGCACCGCCAGATAGAACTCCATGAGAAATGTAAGCTGATACAGTTGTGGCGCCGGCATCTTTAAGAGCACCAGCAGCATTACAGAGGGTTCCAGCCGAATCCACGATGTCATCGATAAGAATACAACGTTGACCTTTTACATCGCCAATGATGTTCATAACTTCTGAAACGCCAGCTTTTTCACGACGCTTGTCGATGATCGCGAGATCAGCATCAAGGCGTTTGGCAATGGCTCTGGCTCGGACAACACCACCGACATCAGGCGATACAATGGTCAAAGGCCCTTTGGACATACGTTCCTGAATATCTTTTATGAAGACTGGTGCTGCAAAAAGATTATCAGTCGGAATGTCAAAGAAACCTTGAATCTGTCCTGCATGGAGATCCATGGTTAGAACGCGATCCGCGCCGGCAGTTTGAATTAGGTTCGCAACAAGCTTGGCCGAAATCGGTGTACGGGGGCTGGATTTACGATCCTGCCTCGCGTAGCCATAGTATGGCATTACGGCTGTTATACGGCTCGCTGAGCTGCGTTTTAAAGCATCTATCGTTACCAAGAGTTCCATAAGGTTGTCATTGGTGGGATAGGATGTCGGTTGAATAATAAATACATCTTCACCGCGCACGTTTTCATGGATCTCCACAAAAACTTCTTCATCAGAAAACCGTCGCACTGATGCTTTGGTCAGTGGTAGATTTAAATATGCAGAAATGGCCTCGGCCAATGGTCGGTTGCTGTTACCCGTTAAGATCTTCACGCCAAAATCCCCGGCTAGGCTGGACAAGCCATAACATATGACTTGTCGGCAGTTTTCATATTGGACGGGCGGAACTTAGCAATCTCAGTCTTTTCTGTAAACGCCCATAAAGATTCATTTCTTTGTTATTTCAGAACAGTTTGATTTTGAAGACTCTTTTGTTTCAGTAGGTCCTTGATTCCTATGGATGTTCCCTCTGAAATTGCTTCCGAGGCAGGAATTAGTATTCGCGAAAGAGGAATGTTAGGTACCGGGTTCGTTTGGCTTATTTGCCCGATTTCTTCTCCGCTTGTACTATCTTCAAGAATCCAGAGTAAGGACAGTATTCCTTGTTCGGCTTGTTTCGAGAGTTCTATTTCCAAGCTAAGCTTGTAGGCAGAATCTTCTGTTGCCCTGCGGGTTAGATAGAGTTTTCTGAGCTGAAATGATGCTCTTAGTTCATTTTCCAGTATCTTCTTGGTTCTGTCGTCCAGGCGATCGGATAAAGAAAAAAGCTGAATGTGAACATAATCTGTAATTTGAGGCTGAGGGCCTGTTTCCTGATCAAGTTGCGAAATTTTGAGACTGACGTTTTGGGAGGCTCTTTTGATGATTTCCGCCAAAATAGACTTTGAGGCTTTTTTTAGATGTATCGAGGGGATCGTTGTCCGTTCCTCTGACTCTATCAAAAATTGGTTAGGATTGCTAGTTTCTGCAACACCTATTTTTAGACTGATAACAACTTGATCTTCACTGATGGTTTCTGCCTCAAAGCTGCTGTAAAGGTGTAAACTGTTTGAGGCAAAGGCGTAGTTTGCTGCGGGTAGATTTTGATCTCTGAGAGCTTGGCTCAAATTCTCCTGCGCCCAAATGGTTAGGTCTGTTAGCTCAATACCTGTTTCCTGTAATGCAAAAATTGGTGGTTCTACGGCAAGAGGGCGCGTGTTCTCTAATTTCAAAAGCGGATTACTATCTGGCTCCTGTGCCATGAAGGGACGCGGTAAGGGGCCGCAAGCCGTTATCAAGGCAATGAAAAGTAGAGGGAGAAGCTTTATCATATGATTGTGTTATGGGAAAAAAGCATGGATATCAGTGCCAGATAAGTAATCACATAAAGCTGCAAGTCGCGAGGATGCCGAGAATACACATTAAAAAGAAGAGAATAAGATGTGGCATCAGTTTGTTCTTTCCTGAGATATAATGGATATGCCCCTGCCATAGTCAGCTTCTTTTCGGTGGCAGGATCGGCGGTAACTGAAAAAGAGGTTTTCTTCGGAATAGGTGTCATTTTGGGAAATAGACACCTGTTTTACACCGTATTTCTTTAGCCTGTCCCCGACATACTGGCGAAGGTCAAAAAGAAATTTCCCTTCTCTTGGAGAGGGGATGAAGTAGGTCATGTTATCTTCGGTATCTTCAAAGAACCGGTTTGCAAACTCAGCGCCAACTTCATAAGAAGCTTGCGCAATACAGGGGCCAATTGCCGTGTAGATATTTGATTTGGTTGCACCCAGGCTTTCCATTGCATCAATTGTACTGTCGGTTACTCCCTTGATTGCACCCTGCCAGCCTGCATGTGCTGCACCGACAATCTGGGCATCAGGGTCTACAAATAGAACAGGGGCGCAATCTGCTGTCATGATGCCTAATGCGATTTCTGGCTGATCTGTGACCAAGGCATCGACCTGCGGGGCATCTTCGGGGCAATTCCACGGAGCCTTCACAATCTCCACCTTTGCGGAATGAATCTGATAACCCGTGACGAGTTTTGCGTGTGGAGAGCCCATGCGCTCAAGCGCAATGGTTCTGTTCTTCGTTACATTTTCTTTCGCTTCATCTGCACCATACCCACAGTTAAGCGACGAATAGAGGCCTTGGCTGACCCCATCCTGTCGAGTGAGAAAACCATGTTTGATGCCCTTGTATTGATCAAGTGCGGGGCTTTTTATCATGTTGCTTCCTCTGGCTCTGGAAATGCGGCGGGTATTGCTTGATCCGGGTTTGTGAGGGCCATCACTTTAAAGAGGTTCCCCATCTGACTGGGATCAGTCAAACGATGTTCGGCTGCTGTGATATCAATCGCCTGCTTATCATCTGCATTTAGACGCAACATTTCGGCGCGTTGTTCTATTCCAAGGCTTCGTAAAAAATCCCCTTGGCTTATTGTGCCATGGACAGAAGCCCCATTTGCTTCTGCGGACTTTTTCAGTGTAGGAAAATCAACAAAAGCTGAAAGGTCGGCTGTGCCGGGTTCTTGTAAGACATCATGCTTTTTGTGATTACGGACTGCCTGTAAGCTTGGCTTTGCAGTTGGTGTTGCCCAGCCGTAGTCAATAAAAAGGCCTGCCCCGCCGTGTTGGGTAATATGGCTCGATATTTGGGTTGAAATATTGGCGGCTATGGATGAAAGCTCAACAACGGCGCCCTCATGACTATCAATTAACTCTTTGGGGATAATCGTTTCAATGGATTTTGAGGGAGGGGAAAGGGTGAAGACTAGGTCTGTTTCATCTTCGTTCAAGGTTATTAATCGCTCGGACCAACCTTTGGGTGAGCGTTCGAATTGACGAATAGGGAGGGCATCAAAAAATTCATTGGCTATGAATATGCTGGGTCCGTTGGGAAGATCGGTTAAGTCATCATACCAATTGACATCATATCCACTTAAGGCTTCTTTTTGTTTTTTCCGAAGCTTTGGGCTGACTTCAATCAGGTGGATTTTTACCGCTTGCTGAAAACCAGGCACCATTGCAACAGCGCGCATGACATCGCTCATGAGCGTGCCGCGCCCTGGTCCCATCTCAATCAAGTGGATTTTAGTCGGGCCACCCATGTTGTACCAGGTATCTGCGCACCAAAAGCCGATGAGTTCACCGAACATTTGACTTATTTCAGGGGCGGTTATGAAATCTCCGTCTGTGCCAAAGGGCTCATTCGACATATAATACCCATGGGTTGGGGCAATAAGAACATCAGTCATATAGTCGGCAACAGTTATCGCACCTTCGAGTTTTATGCGCCGGCGAAAGCTTTCAAAAAGTGACTTTTTATCTGGTGCTGTACTCATTTTTTATTCGATGAAGCTTTCTTTTTTGCTGCCTTATCCGCTTCTTTAGGGGAAATGTCTTCAGGTTTGAACTCTGGCCCAGTTGGTTGGAAAGGTTGGCGAAGAGCGAAAGCAACAAGACCAATGCCGATTAGTATCATGGGAGAGGATAAAAGCTGACCAATTGTTATTTCAGCAAAGAGAAAGCCGATATGGGCATCTGGTTCTCTAAAGAATTCGACAATTGTTCGTGACAAGCCGTATCCAACTAAGAACAATCCTGCTGTGAGCCCCCGGCGACGAAGACCGCCAGCGCGGGCAACAAGATAGAGAATTAAAAGTAAGGTAAGCCCCTCAAGGCCCGCTTCATAAAGTTGGCTTGGGTGACGAGGTAGAGGTCCTCCGTTCGGAAACACCATGCCAATTTCAGCGGTCGTAACGCGCCCAAAAAGCTCGCCATTGATAAAGTTTGCCAGACGGCCAAAGAACAGACCGATTGGTGTCGCACAGGCAATAATATCGGCAAGGGCAAGGAAATGTACTTTTTCTTTCCGCGCGAACAGTACCATTGCCGTGATGACGCCGAGCAGACCGCCATGAAAGCTCATCCCGCCTTGCCAAACAGCAAAAATTTCAAGCGGATTATAGAGGAAATACGTGAAGTTATAAAAAAGAACGTACCCTAGTCTGCCCCCAAGGATGATGCCGAGTGTTGCCCAGACGATAAAATCATCCATGGCAATTGGCCGTAATTGCCTTGGGGCCTGAAAGCAGAGCCAGCGGCAATAGCGCCAGCCAAGAATGATACCGAATATATAAGCGAGCGAATACCAGCGGATTGCCAAGGGACCCAAGCTGATTGCGATGGGATCTATTTCTGGATAGGTGAGAGCCGCGAAGACCAGTTCTTGTGTCATTTGTAGGCGTCGTCCTGTGCAAGAAATTCTGTGACGTACCGCTGAACGCCGTCTTCTAGTGATGTGAAGGGATGATCGTACCCTGCTTCTTTAAGTTTACTCATGCGAGCTTCGGTAAAGTATTGATACTTATCACGAATATTTTCAGGCGTTGGGACATATTTTATATTTTCATTACGGCCCATGGCCGAAAATACAGCCCGGGCCAAATCTACAAAAGATCTTGCCTGACCCGTTCCAACATTAAACAAGCCGCTTGCTGTTGGGTTGTCTTTTAACCACATCATGACCCGAACACAGTCTTCCACGGCAATAAAATCACGCAATTGGCCGCCATCAGAATAGTCTGGGTGGTGTGATTGAAACAGCTTTGCAGCTTCTCCGGACGTGACTTGATTAAAAAGATGGAAAGCAACGCTTGCTTGCCCGCCTTTATGGTATTCGTTTGGTCCGTAGACATTAAAGAATTTCAGGCCAGCCCATTGTGGCGGTTGTCGGTCTTTATTCGCCACACGGCGGGCAACCCAGCGATCAAAGAGCTGCTTACTCCAACCATAGCCGTTCAGGGGCTGGAGTTTGGCCAGATGCGCGATATCTTCTTCGTCATCAAAACCGTGTTCTCCGCCGCCATAGGTCGCTGCTGATGACGCATATATATAAGGCACGCTATGTTTTGCGCAGACATGCCAAAGATCTTTACTGAGTTTAAAGTTGTTTTCCATAAGGGCATCACCGTCGGTTTCGGTGGTCGCCGAAATGGCTCCCATATGAAAAATACCTTCGAGCTTATCAGCATTTTCAGCTAAAAACGCAGGTAGTGCTTCGGGCTTTATAATATCTTCAAGCTCATGTTTTGCCAGATTACGCCATTTGTCGTCATGACCAAGCCAGTCGCTGACGACAACGGATTTACCTTGTTCGACAAGGGATGCAACGAGGTTTGAACCAATAAAACCAGCGCCGCCAGTAACGAGAAACATGCTTGAAGCCTTTCGTGATATATCTTCTGCCTCCCTATATATGCTTTTGAGAAGGCATAGAGAAGCTTTTGCATCGATATTTTAAGTATATTTTTTGATAACTTTGTTTAAAGGATAATGAACAAGGTTGAAGCCGGACGATCAAAGAGCCATATTAGGCTCAAATAAAGTCAAAAATGTGAGTCGTTTTGAGGTCTTTTGACCTGACTTACAGTATGAAAGGCAGAAACATGCAAACTCAAAATCGTATCCTTGATGATCTGGCCAAAGTTGCTAGTAGCGCTATGGGGGCGGCCGCTGGAATGAGAGGGGAAGTCGAAGCGCGGATTCGTGAACAGTTTGAACGCATTATCTCTCAAATGGATGTTGTGCCCCGCGAAGAATTTGATGTCATGAAAGCCGTTGCTGTCAAGGCACGAGAAGAAAGTGAAGATTTGGCCGAAAAGGTTACGGCACTGGAAGCTCGGTTGGCAAAGTTGGAAGGGGCGACAAAAACGACCCCCAAATCGACGACAGCTAAAAAGGCTGCCCCTAAGAAATTTGATTAACTTCATCGTTATCTAGAATTCTTGGGCCAGAATCTCCTTAGGTCTGAATCTCATGGATCCGGAATAAATATATTTCTGAGTAATCTGTGAGTTCGAATAAAGTATGAGAAAGGCCCGGACAATGTTCGGGCTTTTATTTTATCTTTTTTCTTGATCCCAAGATTCGTTCTGTGTCACACTATATTTGGTAGTATTCTGTCACATTAATTCAATATATGGATTGTGGCGGTAGCTATTGTATCTTGCTCAACTATACTTAGTGAGGGGTTAGTGCAATGAACTCAGAAACTACGAATGAGCGACTACCTTTCAATCCCATTGATGCTATTGAAGAGTGGATCCTAGACTATAACTGGGATTTCGAGCGCGAAAGTGATTTCGAGCTGTTAGCTGTGATTGAAGGACATTGGGGGCCTCTTCATCTTCATTTTCAGTGGCAAAGTGAATTACAGGCGATGTTTTTTGCCTGTCATGGTGAAATTATTATCCCGCAGTTGGCCAAAAGCCGTATTTGCGAGTTGTTGATTTCTGTCAACAATCAATTATGGCTTGGGCATTTTGATCTCGTACCTGAAACTGGGGGGCCTGCGTATCGACATACAGTACCGCTAAGAGGCCAAGATGGTTTCTCTCAGGATCAAACGGAAGATCTGGTCGCGACCGCAGTTGCAGAGTGGGATCGTCTTATCCCTGCGATCCAGTTGGTATCCTCTGGGGGGGATTCCGAACTAAATGCCGTAGATCTTGCCTTGATGGATGCGGCAGGAGAAGCGTAGAGTTCTACTCCTAAAGCTTTATGGAATAGGACGCTTAATATGCTTAACGATGGTACCTTGCTGCTTGTTGGTTGTGGCAAGATGGGTGGGGCAATGCTGCAAGGCTGGTTGGACCGTGGCTTGGTTGGATCTCAAGTTGCTATCATTGACCCTTCGGCAAAGGCCGCTTACATGCAGCCATTTGTCAAACAGGGGGTTCAGGCTGTTGAGACGCTTGAAGAACTTAGTGGATCCTTCAACCCAGATTATATCCTTTTTGCTGTTAAGCCACAGATGATCGACGCGACAATTACGAGCTATCATCCCTATGCAGAACAGGGAGCTGTAATCCTTTCGGTTATTGCCGGAAAACAAATTTCATTTTTTGAGAAACATTTAGGTGCTGATACTGCTATCGTGCGGACGATGCCAAATACGCCAGCTGCCGTATCTCGCGGGATGACAGTGCTTTATGCAAATCAAAATGTCAGTGAAGAACAAGCGATTGTATGCGAACAACTTATGGCAGCTGTAGGTGGAACCGCTTGGCTTGAAGATGAAAGCCAGATTGATGCAGTTACCGGGGTTTCTGGCAGTGGCCCTGCTTATATTTTTTATCTTGCAGAATGCTTGGCGCAAGCTGGTGTTGATGCTGGGTTGCCGAAAGAGTTGGCGCAGAAACTGGCGGATACAACTGTATCTGGCGCAGGAGAACTTCTCAGGCTTTCTAATGATAGCCCTAGTCAGTTACGTATCAATGTCACCAGCCCGAACGGTACAACTCAAGCGGGCCTGAATGTTCTTATGGCTGATGATGGTTTACAACCTGTGATGAGCAAAACTGTAGCTGCTGCTGCAAAAAGAAGTAAAGAGCTGTCTTGAACATTGAAACCTGCCTTTGAGTTCAGGGTTTGCGCTTAGGTCAGCTGCCTTTTAATTTTACCTTTCTTCCCTATATATTAGACGTATCTTCATTGTGGGGAGAGTAGTGATGAAAAAATCAGAAATACCCCAACATATCGTTTCGACAGCGATGTCTTTAGCTGTCGAAACGGGGTGGGCCACGTTATCTCTTGCTGAAATCGCAGTTGTCTCAAAAGTGTCGCTATCTGATCTGCATCAGATTTTTCCTTCGAAGAACTCTATATTGCGGTTTATATCTGAACAGGCAGATCAAGGTGTTCTCGACGAATGCGATACCGACGACTTGCAGCAGCCCGCGAAAGATAGGTTGTTTGAGATTTGTATGAACAGGTTTGATGCACTGGCGCCTTTCAAAGAAGGCATCAAAGCTATTGCCAAAGATAGCCTTAGAGATCCGGTGGCAGCACTGTTGTTCCTTTGTAACCTTCGGCGCTCAATGCCTTTGATGTTGGAAGCCGCGGGGATATCGACATCAGGGATCAGGGGTGTTGTGAGGGTGAAAGCCTTTTCAATCGCCTATCTTACTGCCCTTCAATCCTGGTTACATGACGACAGCGACGACTTGGGCAAAACGATGGTCAAACTAGATAAAGTTCTGGGGCGGCTGGATACGATGGCGAGACGTTGTACAAGATCGGGCGTTTTGAGGAATAAAGAGAAAGCGGCCTAGTGTTTTTTTTACTGAGTCTTTCTTGCTTTTCAATGCGTTGCGTATAATTATTTCTCTCCATCTATTGAGGGAATAAGTTGTATGAGTAACGAATTGACATTTGATGATTTTCTTAAAGTTGATATTCGAGCCGGGACTGTTGTTGATGCCCAGCCTTATCCAGAGGCTCGTCGGCCAGCGATCAAGCTGTGGGTGGATTTTGGGGATGAGATCGGTGTTCGTAAATCATCTGCTCAAATCACTGATCACTATACGCCAGAAACGCTCATTGGGCGGCAGGTTATGGCCGTTGTGAACTTTCCTCCACGCCAGATTGGCAAATTTATGTCGGAAATTCTTGTGCTAGGAGCTTCTGATGACAAGGGAGGCATTGTTTTGCTCGCCCCCGATCACAAGGTGCCAAACGGTAGCCGAATGCACTAAGCATTGTCCTGCTGTGAGAAAAAAGAAAACGGGCTTAAAATGGAAGAGAAATTCTGGCCCGTAGTCCACCACCTGGAGCGTCTTCCAAGGAAAGATCACCGCCGTGGTTACTAATAATGTCGTTGGCGATAGAAAGGCCTAAGCCAACACCGCCTGTTGCCTGATTTCGGGACTGTTCCAGACGAAAGAAGGGCTTGAGAACATCTCTCCTGTGTTCTTCTGGAATTCCCGGGCCGTCATCATCAATTGTTATTTCCAGAAGCTCGTCCGCATCTTTTGATCTTTTCCTGACACAAACCATAACGTGGCTTCCGTAACGTTGTGCGTTTGTGACAAGATTGCTGATGGCGCGTTTAAAGTTTTCTTGGCGGAGCTGAATATTGATTTCCTGTTCAATATGCAGATCGATGGGGTTGTTGCTAAAACTCAGCTGTTGCATCAGTCCTTTTAGAAGGGCTGATACATTACATGAGGCTGTTTGTTCGTGCCCTTCGCCTCTTGCAAAGGCAAGATAGCCTTCGATCATTTTTTCCATTTCGGCAACGTCGGTCTGAAGGTTCTTTGTATCTTCTGATTGCCCGGACATAGCCAACTGTAACTTCATTCTGGTAAGTGGGGTTCGTAGATCATGGCTGACACCGGCCAACATCGCCATGCGGTGTTCGACTTGCCTTTTGATCCGCGATCTCATCCGAATAAAGGCCCCTGATGCCTGTCTGACTTCTGTTGCTCCTTCGGGCTTAAAGCCTTTAACGTCTCTGCCTTTGCCAAAGCTTTCCGCGGCCCGGGCAAGGCGCTGTATCGGCCGAACCTGATTTCGCATGAAGATCACGGCAACACCAAAGGTTATGACAGATGATCCAACCATCCACAGAATCACAAGATAAGTTGTCGATGAGAAAAGGCGTTTACTTGGCACGAGGACCAATAATACTGCGTTTTCAATCTCGATCTGTATTTTTACCTGATCAACTAGACTTGTTGTATCTATGTCGTATCGATAATTTTCATTCAGGTTTTTAAGAAGTTGATCGTGAATAGCCTGATCAAGTCGGCGTTCTAAAACTGACCAGCCAGGTTTCCAATTGACTGGTGGCAGTTCGATACCTTGGTGCAGCGTGAGGGATAGCCCTGCAGTTTTTTGCATAAGCTGAAAAATATTCGCTTTGTCGTAGGGTGTTTCTGTTTCTTTCAATAGAAGGATAGAGGTTGCGATATCACCTGCAATGCCTTGTGCCAGACGTTTCGTTACTGTTTCGTAGTGCCTATCATAAAACACCCAGACCGAAATGGCCTGAACAAGTAGTAGCGGTGTAACAATAATGATTAAAGAACGCCCAAGAAGTGATTTGGGAAGATACCGCTTTAAAAAAAAAGGGCGTTTCTTTTTTTGGGGAAGCGCGTCTTCTTCATCCATATATGATTCTTTGGCGGGCGTACTGGTCATTTAATCCGTTTTCAAAATGTATCCGACACCGCGGATTGTTTGAAGAAACCTCGGGTATTTCGGATCTTGTTCTATTTTTCGCCGTAAGCGGGTTACTTGAACATCGACACTTCGTGTATTGGCAAGTTCGGATCCATCCTCGATAAGCTCATCGCGACCCACAGCTATCCCGGCTTGCTGGGCCAAGGTTTTTAGAAGAGCCGCCTCGACGTCTGTTAGGTGGATGTACTCGTCATTGTTCCACAGCTGAGATTTCCGAACATCAAACCTGAACGATCCAAAAATAACATTTTCTGTCGGGAGTTCTGTGGCCGGCGCAGCGGTTTGTATGCGTTTTAGAATTGCATTTATGCGCAGAACAAGTTCCCTCGGCTCAAAAGGTTTGGAAAGATAGTCGTCGGCCCCGACTTCAAGTCCGCTAATTCTATCGTTTGTTTCGCCCATTGCGGTCAAGAGAAGTATCGGGACATCATCCTTTTTCCTGAGGGATTTTGTAAGTTCTAACCCACTTTCCCCCGGCATCATGATGTCCAGTATCAAGAGGTCGAATGATAAAGATGCCAGCTTTGATCTGGCTTCTTCTGCGCTAGAGGCTGCGGTGACCATAAAACCTTGGTCCGTCAGAAATTTCTGAAGGAGCTCCCGAAGCCGGGTGTCATCATCTACGACCAATAAATGTGGGTTAAAATCATTCATGTATTACAGTATAGCGCGTCGAAATTGTATTCACAGATCTTAATTTGGAGCCAAGTGTATATTGAGATTGAATTATTGGGCAGCCTTTTAGCGTCGGCTAGATGGACGCTTTGGTTTTGGGGTGAAACGAGGGCGATCACTTTCTTCCATCATGTTCATTAGAACTGATCTGAATCCAGCAACAGCTTCTGCACCGGATTCTTTATAAGCTTTGACGATCCGTTGCCGTTGGACATTAAAAAGCTTCTCATCTAATTCGGCCCCTTTTTCCGTCAATTCAAGAAGTCGTTGCCGACGGTCTATTTCCCCAGGTGTTTGTTTGATGAAACCTTCTGCAACCAATTGGGAAAGTACACGGGATAAAGATTGCTTCGTAATTTGAAGAATCGAGAGCAGTTCACTAACGGTTATGCCGGGGTGGCGTCCAACAAAATGTATTACCCTATGGTGGGCACGTCCAAAGCCATATTCTGCAAGTAGTTCATCGGGCTCCCCTGTGAAATCTCTATATGCAAAAAACAGCAATTCAATTGCCTGCATGATTTCATCTGTACGAAGAAAAAGGGGATTAGGTTCGGATTTTATGTCAGTCATGTTGACTTATCTATCGAATTAGTATTATTTGTTTCTCAATATGAATGGTCGAAAATATCGATTATTCATGTTTAATTGTCATAATATTACGTTGATGCCATTGCTTCACTCAACGATATTGCGAGTAAGTAGTGGAAACAACGTAAAAAATGAACTTTATACCACCTTTAACACGAAAGCTATGGCTATGCTTCCATTTGATGATCGCGACGGTTCTATCTGGTACAACGGTGAAATTATTCCTTGGCGGGATGCCAAAGTTCATATTCTAAGCCATGGTCTTCATTATGGTAGCAGTGTCTTTGAGGGGGAGCGTTCTTATAATGGCCGCATCTTCAAACGGCAGGAGCATCATGAACGCCTGATCAATTCAGGAAAACTTCTCGGATTTGATATTCCTTATACCGTTGAAGAGCTTCATCAAGCTGCGCAAGAAGTCATGGATACCAATAATATTGTTGATGGCTACTTCCGTCCTGTTGCATGGCGCGGAAGTGAGATGATGGCTGTTTCAGCCCAAAAATCCCGGATACATGTTGCAATTGCAGCCTGGGAGTGGCCATCTTATTTCTCTCCTGAAGATCGTCTGAAAGGTATTCGTCTGGATTTCGCAGAGTGGCGTCGTCCTGATCCGGTTACCGCACCTATTCATTCCAAAGCTGCTGGCCTTTATATGATTGCAACGCTCTCAAAGCATGCTGCAGAAGAAAAGGGGTACAATGATGCCTTGATGCTTGATTATCGGGGACAAATAGCCGAGGCAACAGGGGCTAATGTTTTTTTGGTACAGGATGGGAAAATTCATACACCAATACCAGATTGTTTCCTTGATGGGATTACGCGACGTACCGTGATCGATCTGGCAAAGCAAAAAGGCTATGACGTTATTGAGCGCGCTATTATGCCGGAAGAGTTGGCGAAAACCCAGGAGGTCTTTTTGACCGGTACGGCGGTTGAAGTGACGCCTGTTTCTGAAATTGGCGGCTATAAATTTACGCCGGGGGATGTCACAAAGGATCTTTTACTGGCTTATGATCAATTGGTTCGTGAGCCTACTGTATAAATCTATCTGATTGACCATAAAAAAACAGTCCTGCGCTTCATTGGCGCGGTGCTGTTTTTTTTGTTACTGAGGTTGAGAATTTATATCTCTATCCAGCGAGATGCTGCTGTGTCATCACTATCACGAGCATCAACCCATTTGCCACCTTCGGATGTTTCTTCTAATTTCCAAAAGGGGGCTTTTGTCTTCAGATAGTCCATCAAAAACTCGCAACTTTCAAAAGCTGCTTTGCGATGCTTGCTACAGGTGATGACCAAGACAATCTGCTCACCGGGTTCCATGCGTCCATAACGATGAATGATCAGGCTCGCATCAAGTTCCCAACGACGATTTGCTTCGGCCTCTATTTCAGCAAGCATTTTCTCTGTCATTCCGGGATAATGCTCAAGAGTCATGGCAGAAATCTCTTCGTTGCTGGCAATATCCCTGACAAGGCCGAGAAAAGAAGCAACACCTCCAATAGCATGATTCTCTTGGGTTAGATTTTTAATCTCTTGCCCAACATCGAAGTCTTCTTCTTGCACTTTGATCATACTATCCACCCGTTACTGGCGGAAAGAGTGCGACTTCATCATCCGGTTTAATTACGTGTTCTGGATCTGCGTATTCCTGATTGATGGCAATCCGAAGCAGGTCTCTTTTTTCAAGGGCAGAAGAATAGTTCTCGCCAAGAGAAGGCATCCAATCAAGTAGGTCGCTCACTGTTTTAACAGTTTCTGGCGGTGTAATCTCTTCGGTGGATTTGCCGATAGTAGTTCTTAACCATGCAAAATAGAGAATTTTCATAACGCGATCTCGTTAAAAGGTAAGTAGGAGATTGTGTCTCCGGGTTTTATAGATAATAGGTCTTCATCAAGAACGGCAAAACCATCTGAATGGCAGACTGATGAAAGAATGCCAGCGCCCTCTTTGGGGTATTTATGTGCTTCCCAATGGCCTTCAAGGTTTTCTTTCAGATGAACCCGCACCCATTCTTTGCGATCCTTCTTTTTTTTATGAGAAAAAGCCACAACAACAGGGAAGGTTTTGGGGGGCGTATTTTCTGCTCCGGACAACAGGTTGATCAAAGGGCGAACAAAGTTTGAGAAAGTGACTATGACAGCCACAGGGTTTCCGGGAAGCCCGACAAATGCCGTTGATCCTATTTGTCCAAGAGCAACTGGCCTGCCGGGTTTGATCGCCAACCGCCAGGCGTGGAGTGAGCCCAAAGATTCGACAACTTGCTTTACATGATCTTCCTCACCCACAGAGACACCGCCTGATGTCAGAACAAGGTCATAGCGGTTCACGGTGCTTTCCAAGGCTTTGTGGATCAGGTCGGCTTTATCCGGAAGTATGCCAAGATCAGTTACGTTGCAGCCAAGATTTTTTAACAAGCCGTTTATTGTATAGCGATTTGAATCATAAACCTGACCGCTGTCTAATGGCGTGCCGGGATTTCTAAGCTCATCCCCCGTCGAGAAAAAGGCAACGCGAAGTAATTCGTGGACCTTGATTTTTGATATGCCAACCGCAGAGATAAGGCCCATGTCTTGGGGGCGCATTGTGCGACCGGCATGAAGAATGACAGAGTTTTTTTCGACATCTTCACCCGCAAAACGCCTGTTCGATCCCGGCTTGATACCAAGGGGTATTGAGACTTCATCGGTTCCTACGAGGCGACAGTCTTCCTGCATCAGTACTGTATCTGCACCCAGCGGCATAGGGGCACCTGTAAAAATTCTTGCTGCGGTGCCTTTGCGAAGTGTTTCCCGAACGTGACTTCCGGCAGTTATCCGATCACTGATTGGTAGGATGGTTTCTGATGTTGTGTTTAAATCATCAAAATACACCGCATAGCCATCAACGGCCGAATTGTCATGTGGTGGTACATTGCAAGGTGAGATAACATCTTCGGCCAATACCCGCCCCAAAGATTCAACAACGGAAATTGTTTCTGTTTCTGTAATACACTGAAGCTTCTCTTCTAACAGGGCGAGAGCATCGGCCGTTGTCATTAACTTGCCGCCGTGAGCAAAACAATCATCCGAGAGTTGGGCCATTAGTTCGCGGCCTTTCTGGCCTTGTGATGAAGGTCGCATGATATGCAGATGAAGTCAGCGATAGCTTCTATATCGTTGAGATTGATTTTGGGCAGAGATGTATCCATTTCGTCGTCATCGGTTGCGACCCCGATAATGTTAGGGTCGTCTTTGTGAAGCATGCGTTTTCCAAGGGCGGGGCGGAAAACTTCTAGCTTTTTATGCCTCTCCTTTTTGAAGCCTTCAATCAAAAGAATGTCCACGGGTGTCATATGAGGGATTAGTTCTTCAAGTGTTGGTTCTTTTTCATCCCGCAACTCATGCATCAAGGCCCACCGGTTCCCAGATGAAATCATCACTTCACTGGCCCCGGCCTCACGATGTTCATAGGAATCTTTACCGGGTTTATCAACGTCAAATTTGTGATGCGCATGCTTTAGTGTCGAGACTTTTAAGCCCCGCTTGACCAAAGTCGGGATCACCTGCTTGAGAAGAGTTGTCTTGCCGCTACCACTCCAACCTGCAAGGCCAAAAACCTTCATGATAAATCCTCTAACGTGTTGGTAAGTTTCTACAAGCTGTATAACGCCCAGATAAGGCTGTTGCTATGTTATAGATCAAATGAGGTGATGGCGACTATGGAATAAAAAGTTGTGGAATAGAAAATTGAGGGACAGAAATCATTCAGTGTTGAAATGATCATAAATTGACTGTGCGACAACGCGGCTGATGCCTTCGACCGCTGCCAAATCTTCAACCCCTGCGCGGGCAACAGCATCTGCTGAACCAAAGCGGAACAACAGCGCCTTTTTACGTTTTGCTCCAATCCCGGGAACACTATCAAGGGCAGATTTTAAACGCGCATTGGTTCGGCCTTTGCGATGTGTCTCAATGGCATAGCGGTGTGCTTCATCCCGTAGCCGTTGGATGAAGTATAAGACAGGATCTTTAGGGTCGACGAGAAAGGAAGGGCGATTGGGAAGAAATATTCTCTCTCGGCCAGCATTTCGGTCTTGCCCTTTCGCAATCGCAACGATGGGAATATCCGTCAGGCCGAGATCTTCAAGTACTTCAATGCCGACTGTTAGCTGTCCTTGCCCCCCGTCGAGAATTAGAAGATCTGGCCATTGATCAGTCTGTCGATCGGGATCTTCCTTTAGGCTTCTTGATAGCCTGCGGGTTAAAACCTCTCGCATCATGGCATAGTCGTCGCCTGCCTGATAAGCTGCTGGTGTTTTCTCTTCTTGACCGTCTTGGGGCTTGTCGCCGCGAATTTTAAACTTTCGATAAGCTTTTTTCATAAAGCCTTCGGGGCCTGCGACGATCATTCCGCCGTAAGCCTCTGATCCTTGGGTGTGAGAGTTATCATAAACCTCAACCCGCTCTGGTGTCGCTTCCAGAAACAACATATCCGACATGCCTTCAAGTAATCGGCGTTGGCTTGCACTTTCAGCCATCCGTCGGGCAAGGGCTTCGCGGGCATTGACGGTCGCATTTTCGACCAGCTTTCTTTTGGCACCTCGTGATG
This sequence comes from Kiloniella sp., assembly GCF_048259265.1. NCBI lineage: Bacteria > Pseudomonadati > Pseudomonadota > Alphaproteobacteria > Rhodospirillales > Kiloniellaceae > Kiloniella > Kiloniella sp. The sequence continues at coordinate 387,632 of NZ_JBLXHT010000001.1, forward strand.
GGTGTGCAACGTCAACGCGTCGCCCTGCTTTTGTTCCCAATGCCTCTGCAAGGACGGGAGCCTCGGGTAGTTTGTGGCTGACCATTACTAACTTTGGAACGGGCTTGTTCGCATAAAACTGGGCAATAAACGAGGTTAGTACGGTCTCAGCCTCAATAGTTTTATCGTGCTTGGGGAAGTAAGAACGATTTCCGTAATTTCGACCGGCCCGAAAGAAAAACACCTGAATACAGGATTGTCCCGCTTTTTCAAAAAGGGCGAATACATCCGCATCATCTAAGTCAGCAATGTTAATTTCCTGTTTGGATTGAATTGCGGTAAGGGCGCGAATGCGATCCCGATAAACTGCTGCTTGTTCATAATCTTGTTCTTCAGCGGCAGTCTGCATCTTTTCAGCCATTTTTTTCTGAAAATTAGACGATGAACCACTTAGGTAACTTTCGGCCTCTTGTACATGAGATGCATAGTTGGACAAAGAGACGCGACCAACACAGGGCGCTGAGCAACGTTTGATTTGGTACATCAGACAAGGGCGGGTACGGTTTGTATACACGCCGTCACTGCAAGAACGGAGCAAGAATGCTTTTTCCAGCGCTGTTATTGTCTGGTTCACAGACCTGGCATCAGCAAATGGGCCGTAATATCTCCCCTCTCTTTTTTGTGCGCCGCGATGTTTCGTTATTTGCGGTGCTTCGTGATCGCTTGTGATCAGAATGTAGGGAAATGATTTATCATCTCTGAGCAATACATTGTAGCGTGGGGCTAAACGCTTGATCAGGTTGCTTTCCAGTAAAAGAGCTTCCGCTTCGGTGTTCGTTCGCACGATTTCCATGGATCGTGTTTCGGAAACCATACGTGTTATCCGATAGGGAAGCTGGTCAACCCGAGTATAAGAGATAACACGTTTTTTGAGGTTTTTTGCTTTTCCGACATAGAGAGGATTTCCCTCACTATCCATCATTCTGTAAACGCCGGGTGAGCCTGGCAGGGTTTTCACGACACTAAGTATTATACCGGTCCCGATTTCGATGTTGCTTGCCCCTGCGGACTGTTGGGTATCTGATTGTGACCCCGCTTCCCAGCTGATGGTGTCTTCGGACAATCCTGAAACAGCATCAAGTTGATTATCAGGGATTGTCAGATCCAAATCTTCACGCGCAGCCATCGCCGATCGTTTTCCGCCTTGCGACGGATCTTTTTTTCTTGCTTTGTGTGAAGGTACTTTTGTCATTTTCTGACTTAAACGGGTCCGGTTTAACTGTTCAAGAGAATTAAAATATTGAGATCTTAATATATCAGGTTACGTCTGCCCTAAGAAGAGTGTCTTGTACCACTTTAGATGACGTTTAATGTGGAACAGGTCAAGAACACTTTCTTAATGTGTAGATGGGACTCTTAAGAAGACATAGGATTCGTCACATCTACTGATTTCTCGCTGTGAAACCGTATAAAATTATATCCACGGATCCTGTGGATAACTTTGTGGCTATCTTGTGAGCCTACGCGTATACCCCTTGAAAACACTAGCATTACAATAAGGTGCTTAAAAAATAGGCATATTTTATAGGGCATTGATATTGCTATTGAATTTAAAGTCAACGTTCTAATGTATAAAAAAAATTCTTTTTTATGGCTTGACGATTACAGAAAGATTTCTCCTGTGTACAAGTTAGGGATTCTCGAAATAAAATTTCTTTGATTCTTAAAGGTTTTATTCGCTCGTCCCTCGATAAAAGATCGAATCTTGGCGATATTTTATCGATAACGAGTCGTTATCAAATATTAAGTTTTGGGGGAATTGTTTATACGAAGAAGGCCAGAGATTACTCTGGCCTTTGGTGCTTGCGGGTGATTAAAAAGGGAGGTTCTTATTAAGCGCGGTGTCTAGTGATTTCGATACCAACCCCAGCCACATCGGGATAACGATCAAGTTTTTCTATGCGCATGTGAACGGTCTTTATCCTATCGTCAAAGAAGCATGTTTCAGAGATGTCATTGGCAAGAGTTTCCAAAAGCTTCACTTTGGTTTGCAGGCAAACGTTTCTGACTTTCTTGACCAATATTCCGTAATTGATTGTTTCATCAATCTCGTCATTAAGAACAGGAAGAGGGCTCAGTGTAAGTTCAAGGTTTACCTTTAACCGCTGTGGGCGAAGTCTCTCTTCTTCAGTCAAGCCAATATTGCAGCTGAGTGTGAGGTCTCGGACCATTAATTTTTGTTCAATTAACTGGCTTCCGGAAATAGCGGATTTTTCGGATGTCATCTCGACATTCCTTTTCTTTTAAACAGTCTTGTTCAAGCCCTGATTAGCTGGGTAACTAATCGGGCGCTAATCTACGCTTTGATCTTGGGAAGGTCAAAAGCATTCCAAAGGTACTTACAGTATTAATCTTTAGGCGACAAAGAGCTTATCTTTGAACTGGTAAAGAATGTAAGCTGCGTAAAGAGCAATAAAGAACACGCCTTTCGAACGGCATATTTGACCAGCGTGAATCATGGTCGGAACGATCAGTAGACTTACGCCTGCCATTACCCACATATCAAATTCGATGACGGCCGGAGAAACTGTGAAAGGCGATACAATTGCGAGCACACCGAGGATCAGGAGCAAGTTGAAGATATTTGACCCCAGCGCGTTGCCAAGCGCAACATCTGTATGCCCTCGAATACCCGCAACTACGGCTGTTGCAAGCTCAGGAAGCGAGGTCCCCAAGGCGACAAGGGTCACACCAATAACTGTTTCTGAGATGCCTGCAGCACGGGCAATTGTTTCAGCACCATCGACCAGAAGCTCAGAGCCGTAGATGAGGCCTGCCACGCCGATGAGAAGGAGTAAGATTGAAACAGGGATAGAGCCGGGTGCTGCTTCTAGTTCTTCTGCCAGTTCTGGGTCGGCTTCTTCCTTTGGATTGCATTTTTTCTCGCGATAATAGCTGCGCCAGATGTAGAAGGTAAGGGTGGTGAGCATGAATACGCCGTGCCAGACGGTAAAAGTACCTAAAAGCGCAAAGGCAATAAAAATTGCAGTAGCAATTAACATGGCGATGGTGTCGCGCATTACATCGCAAGGTTTGGTTGCGAGTGGCGAAATAAGGGCGCCTACACCCAAAATTAAAAGGATATTTGCGATATTTGATCCGATGACATTACCAACACCAATGTCTGTTGCGCCATCAAGTCCAGCAACTAGGGTTACCATTAATTCTGGCATTGATGTTGCGCAGGCCACGATGGTCAGGCCAATAAGCATTGGTGAAATACCAAGCTTCCGAGCAATTCCAAGTGCGCCACGGAGGAGGATTTCACCGCCTACTGCTAATAGGACGAGGCCCCCGCCTGCTGCCAGAAATGCTGTTGCTGTCATATGTATTTCACTCTTTACTGTGTTCGCACCGGGCCTCTCTGTTGTTACAGAGAGAGAATACAGGCCATTAAATGCTCCTCATCGGGGCGTATTTCAATAGCCTATCGGAATGATTGTCAAATTTTGGCCTTATTTTCGAATTTTTGCTGCATTTTAAGTTTTTAAGAGGGGAAATGATAAGGCGTCCTTGGGAATTGATAACGGATCTCTTTATTGTGGGTTCTGTTACTCATTCTTATGAAACTCAAAATTACAAAACTATCTATAATGAGACCGCTTGCTCATATACAAATCATGCTGTGAAAGACGTTATTGCGAAGGTCCTCTTCTTTCTGCATCTTTTGTATGTGAGGTGGGGAAAGGAAAAATCAATTAATTGTTTTCTTGCCGGAGAAAAATTCTGCGTTTTGTTCGATCGCTATCCGAGAACAGACAAAAGGAATCTAATTTCGCTGGACGTTTAAGTCTTCTTTAGGCGGTTATGGGGAATCAAAACCGTCACGTTTGTTCCCTGATTGACTTTGCTTGAGATAGCTAGTGTTCCACCATGGGCGTCGATTAACCGCGATGCTATGTAAAGCCCCAAACCGACACCTTTTCCTGCTGCCCATGAAGAAGAAGCTACTTGTGTGAAGGCTTTGCAAATGTCTGGTAAACGTGTCTCTTCGATACCAATTCCAGTGTCTTGGACTTGGAAAAGCAAATTGTCGTCGTTATCGTAATCAATGAGTAGTGAAACGGTTCCGCCGTCTGGTGTGTATTTAAAAGCATTGCCCAGTAAATTGATCAGTATCTGTCTAAACCGCCTGGAATCACCTTTGATCAGGATATCTTTTGCTTTGTTTTCGACGACAAGCGTTTGGTCCTTTTTCATTGCTTCCAGTTCAAAAGTGGCGTGGCAATAATCAACGATGTCATCGTGTTGGAAATATTCTTCAAACAGTTTTAGTTCGCCACTATCAATAGTAGAGGCATCAAGTAGCTCGTTTATTAACTCCAAAAGATGCTGTGCACTGGAATGTATGTCTCTGATTGCAGCTGTTTGTTTTTCGTTTATTGGACCGTAGATCTGGTGTCCGAGCATGTCCGAAAAGCCAATAATTGCATTCAAAGGGGTTCGGAGTTCGTGGCTCATTGTTGCCAGAAAATTACCTTTGGATTTATTTGCATTCTCGGCTTCCTGTCTGGCGATGGTTAGCTTATGGGTACGTTCCGCGACACGTTGTTCTAGGTTAAGGTTGAGCCGTCTTAATTCTTCCTGGGCTTTGACCCGTTCCGTAATATCTTCCTCTGTTGCAACAATTACTTGTCGGCCTGAAACCGGATCCCGTCCTATTTCGGCTATCAGTGTGTGCCAGCGTTCGCCAAAGGCAGTGTCTACTTTTATGTCTCTTTTGAAGCGTTTCGGTGTGTCGTGTTGGTCCAGAATACGTTTGCGGATTTCAGGGTCATTATAACGATCTTCAATCGTTGTTGATTTCTCTTGAACATTATAAGCATTCGCGGCGGCCGGATTTTGCGCTAATAGGCTACCGTCACCATCAAACGTGGTAATCATCAAAGGAGTATGCCTGACGGCTTCTAAAATCCTTTTGGTTCTGTGGTCCAGTTCGTCTTTTATTTGTGGCGTCGCCTCAATAAGGAGAGCTTTTCTACCACTTTCTATTAAAATTGGTGTGAAGGTGAGAATCGCCATTTGTGGCTGACTATTCGGATAGAGAGTCCAGTTTTCTTCTACCCGATCACCCTGGGCAGACGTTTGGAACATTTCATGGAGGCGTCGTCTTACTGAGCTGGAATCAGTTGAAAAATCTCTTTTTACAAGGTTATCAAGGGTATCGGCGTTCCAGAATTTGAGCGCAGATTCATTTCCCCACCAGATATTATGGTCTTCTATGTCGAAGATCCAGATGGCTGTACTTAGCCTGTTAAAGGCTGATAAATCCTGCCAAAAATGAAACTCTGGCAAGTTTTCAGTCTGAGACGAAGTCATATGTTCTTCCTAGAAGTTAAGCGCAGGATATCATTGAGCGAAGAAGTTGGGAAGTTTAACCCGCATATAAAGTAATGATTACTCTATATCTTGTTTCCGACCTCAAGCTCTTTTCCCCTTGCGATATTTCTTGCTCTTTGACTTGGCTTCAGCCATCGCCATACGGTCAGATAAATTATTGCCAGAATTGTTTGTAAGGCCAAGTTCATCGTCTTGTAGTTTTTTAATCTCATCTCTGATTCTGGCTGCTTCTTCGAATTCCAAATCAGCTGCAGCTTCATGCATGCGTTTGGTCAGATCGTCGATGTAGGATTTGAGATTATGTCCAACACGATGGCTGTCACTTGTGTCTTTGAGATCTACGGTAACATGATCGCTTTCATATACTGAACCGAGTATGTCACCGATTTGCTTGCGGATTGTCTCGGGAGTGATACCGTATTTTTCATTGTATTCCTGTTGTTTTTCTCTGCGGCGGTTGGTTTCATCAAGTGCTCTGGTCAGAGAAGGAGTCATCTTGTCGGCGTAAAGAATAACTTTACCATCCACATTACGCGCTGCGCGACCGATGGTCTGTACCAATGCAGTTGTCGATCGCAAGAAGCCTTCCTTGTCCGCATCCAGAATACAGACAAGACCACATTCGGGAATATCAAGCCCCTCACGTAACAGGTTGATGCCGACAAGGACGTCAAACACACCTTTACGCAGGTCTCGTATAATCTCCATTCTTTCGAGGGTATCGATATCCGAATGAATATATCTGACTTTTAGATGTGCTTCGTGAAGATATTCGGTCAGATCCTCCGCCATACGTTTTGTTAGCGTGGTAACAAGAATACGCATATTGCGGCTGACGACGTCCTTACATTCTTTGATAAGGTCATCAACCTGTGTTTCCGTCGGTCTTATCTCGCAAATGGGATCTAGTAGTCCTGTCGGGCGAATAACCTGTTCGGCAAAGACGCCTCCTGTTTCATTCAATTCCCATGGCCCGGGCGTGGCGGAGACAAAGATGCTTTGCGGACGCATAGCTTCCCACTCTTGGAATTTAAGAGGGCGGTTGTCTATGCATGACGGAAGTCTGAAACCATATTCTGAAAGATTGGACTTTCTTGCAAAGTCACCATTATACATGCCATTAAGCTGCCCGATTGTAACGTGGCTCTCATCCACGAATAAAAGGGCGTTGTCTGGCAAGTATTCAAAAAGTGTGGGAGGTGGCTCACCGGGGGCGCGTCCGGTAAGATATCTGGAATAGTTTTCAATGCCTGCGCAAGCACCCGTAGCTTCGATCATCTCCAGATCAAAAATAGTGCGCTGTTCAAGGCGCTGAGCTTCTAGGAGCTTATTTTCCTGATTGAATTTTTCCAGTTGGACTTTGAGATCTGCTTTAATCCCTTTCGCCGCCTGCAACAAGGTTGGTCGTGGGGTTACATAGTGGCTGTTGGCGTAAACCCTGACACCTTCCAGATCAGCGGTTTTTTCACCAGTTAGCGGATCAAATTCTTGTACTGATTCGATTTCATCGCCAAAGAAAGATATCCGCCAGGCACGGTCTTCGTAGTGTGCTGGGAAAATCTCTAGTGTGTCACCACGTACTCTGAATGTGCCGCGACCAAAAGCAATGTCGTTACGGGTATATTGAAGCTCTACCAAGGATTTCAGGATGTCGCGCATGTCGACGTCCTGTTCGACCTTTAGGCTTAGCGTCATTTGTGCGTAGGTTTCAGGAGAACCAATACCGTATATACAAGAAACTGAAGCAACGATAATCACATCATCCCGTTCGAATAGTGCACGGGTCGCTGAATGTCGCATGCGATCAATCTGCTCATTGATTGAGCTATCTTTTTCTATGTATGTGTCTGTTCGGGCGACATAAGCTTCGGGCTGATAATAGTCATAATAAGAGACAAAGTACTCGACTGCATTATCCGGAAAAAAGCCTTTCATCTCTGAATAGAGCTGGGCGGCGAGTGTTTTGTTGTGGGCTAAGATAAGGGCTGGTCTCTGTAGTTTTTGAATAGTTTGCGCCATTGTAAAGGTTTTACCAGATCCTGTTACGCCCAATAGAACCTGGCTGCGCTCTCCTTGGTTTAATCCATCGCAAAGCTCTTTGATAGCTTGAGGTTGATCCCCTGAGGGCGAGAACTCTGAATCAAGGCGGAAGGGTCTAGAGTCGTCTTTGAAAAAACTGTCTGATGCGCGTTCAATCAATGGAGAGGTCATATGTGTTCTGTGCCCTGAAGATTAAGAAAATTATTGAGGATCAGCTAACTTAGTCTGCAACGACCAACTTTTGGAACAAAGACTGATCCATAATACCTTCGCTATTAATTAGAAGAATACGTGAATCCGGCGATAAGCCAAGGACTTCGCGCGTATCTTCGTGTGTTGCTGTCATGATCAAAGCTGCCAGCCCGGCAATACTTGATTCACCCGCTTTCAAGGCATGGTCATCAAAAGGAGATTCCGCGATCAACTTCATTGTTGGGCCTGTGATCGCATCAGGTATCCTTATAAAGAAATCTGCCCCACGAGATAGTATTTCCCAAGCGATAGGGGATGCTTCCCCACAATCTAATCCGGCCATAATTGTGTGAACATTGCCGGTTTCTTTGTCTCCGCTTGCTTTGGTTAGTTTCCCTTCAGCGGCAGAGGCATATAAGCAGGCTGCGTTCTCAGGTTCTACAATAACGATTTTGGGGCGTCTTTCCCCTAAATGTGCCCAAAAATAACCCGTTAATGCAGCGGCTAATCCGCCCACGCCAGCTTGGATAAATATATGCGACGGGGGGATTGCTTGACGAAAGGGTCGTGTGAAATATTCTTTCAAGGTTTCTTCGGCAATAATGCTATAACCTTGCATTATTTGGGCGGGAATGTCGTGGTAATCATCCCATGATGTATCAGAGATGATCTGATAATTGTTTTCTTCTGCTTCTTTTATGCAATGTCTGACGGTTTCGTCGTAATCCAACGGCATCTGGAGTACTGTTGCGCCGTATTCTTCGATGGCTGCGATACGCGATTGGCTGCAACTGGCAGGAACATAAATAATAGCGTTGCAGCCGAAGATCTGGGCACCCCAAGCGACAGACCGTCCGTGATTGCCATCCGTCGCCGTCGCGACCGTCAATTCCGATGTAATGTCCCTATAGATGCCTTTACGTAAGTCATCTGAATTGATTGCGATCTCTTTTGTTTGTTCTATAAAATTTTTCAGAAATCTAGAAACAGCATAGGCACCGCCGAGTGCTTTAAAGGAGCCGAGATTAAATCTTTCGCTTTCGTCCTTGAAACTGATGTCAACGAGATTAAGTTTCTTTGAAAGATTAGGGAGAGAGACAAGAGGACTGATTTGATATTCGGGCCAAGCCTTTATTTCGTCATAGGCTTTCTGGCAGCTTTCTTTGGAGAGAATGTGTTCGAGTTCTTCTCCATAAGTCAGTGATCTAGATGCATCAGGATTAGGAAGCAGGTTGAATTGTGATCTTTTCCAGATTGAGAAATAGCGGTCCATTTGACTTAATCTTAAGTGTCCTGACGAATGTAACTGTATCCAGTTAAGCTTTTTTTTCGTGTAAGGAAAAGAGGTGAAAAAATTAAAACCAGTTGTTAATTAGAATTATTCTAAAAAAATCTTGACTTCAGGAATTTCTACAGATTAAGTAGGGCCTGAAAATACCTTCTGCGCAGGGCCATGCGCAATTAAATTTCGCAATTAAATTTTGCATTAATACCGGCGCTCACATTGTGGGCATAATTATGAGGACGTGTAAGCATGCTTACGATTGGTGATAAGTTTCCAGAATACGCTTTGACAGCGGTTGTATCTAATAACCCAACGGATGGCTTTGTTGAAATCACAGACAAAAGCTACGAAGGAAAATGGAAAGTTGTTTTCTTCTGGCCAAAAGATTTCACATTTATTTGCCCAACTGAAATTGCTGCTTTTGGCGCAATGAACGAAGAGTTCGAAGATCGCGACGCGCAGATTCTTGGTGTTTCTACGGATAGTGATTTTGTTCACATGGCTTGGCGTAAGGATCACGAAGATCTTAACGATCTTCCTTTCCCAATGGTTTCTGATATCAAGCGTGAGCTTTGCGAAGGTCTAGGTATCCTCGACGCTGAAGCTGGCGTTGCCCTTCGTGCCACGTTTGTCGTTGATCCAGACGGCATCATTCAACATGTTGGCGTAAACGGTTTGAACGTTGGTCGTAATCCACAGGAAACGTTACGTATTCTTGATGCGCTACAGACTGATGAACTGTGCCCATGTAATTGGAACAAAGGCGACGACGTTCTTAAAGTTGCTTAAGAACCAAGAGCTTTGACAAAAGGGCGGGATCGGGAAACTGAACCCGCCCTTTTTCAGTTAAGTGTGTTGTTTGTCAACGTTTGTCATAACCCCTTTGATTTTTTTTCTTCGTTCCACCGTTCTGTTTTCTGGCGTTCTGTGTTGAAGAATAAAAATCTTTTACTAAGCCTGAGATAAAGTGAGAACGAGATAGTGTCTATTAGTGACTTGAAGTCAGCAGTGCCTGATTATGCAAAAGATCTTAAGCTGAATATTACGAATGTTTTGACATCAACATCCCTGAATGATCAGCAAATTTGGGGAACGGCCCTGTCATCCGCCCTTGCAAGTCGAAATGCTTTTGTCATCAAGGCGATTAATGCTGAAGCAAAAGAAAAGCTATCTGCCGAGGCTTATTCAGCGGCTAAGTCCGCTGCGTCGATTATGGGAATGAATAATATTTATTACCGCTTTGCCCATCTCAGCGGAAATGAAGATTACTTAAAGCTACCCGCCAGATTGCGTATGAACATCATTGGTCGACCCGGTGTAGATAAAGTGGATTTCGAATTATGGTCGTTGGCTGTGTCATCTATTAATGGCTGTGGCATGTGCATTGAATCTCACGAAAAGCAAGTTGCCGCAGGTGGAATTTCGAAAGAAGGCATTCAGGATGCAATTCGTATCGCGTCTGTGATGCATGCGCTTGCCGCGACATTTGATGGGGAAGATGCTTTAGCCGATTAGGATAAGTAATCTGACTATTTATGATCTTGTTTAAGTAAGAGGCTCTCGGGCCTCTTACTTAATAACGGCTTTCTTTTGTTCTGTCATCCGTTGAGCAAGGAAGGTTTCCGGGGACAGGATTGCGGCTAGGGAAACGGAAACTGTAGAAAGGGATATTAACAAGACCAAAAGAGCTGTAAGGCTAACGAAACCTGTTTTTGTCTCGCTTTTTTTGTCTGAATTGCGGACATATCCTGTTTGATGCATCTCTCTTATTCCTCGTGTTGGATTGAAACGACCTAACATCGTCAGGAATCGTATCTAATGTTGGCGTTTTATTTAAAAACTCGGCTAGTTAAGCTTTCTAGAGATCAAGTGTGACCGCTATTTAGAAGAAATGCGGCAATTTGGTGTTTTATAAATTTGAGAACTAATAGCCTTCTGGTCTGATGCGACAACGTCTCTCCTTTTCTGGTCTATCTCATTGATTAATTAATCGTATAAAATGGTTTTAAACTGCGATTCACTGTTGCGGTGTCTGTGTTGGTTATATTACGGTGCCCGCTGTGCAACACCCCGTCTTGAAACTCGTAAGCCCGATCAGACTTAATCTTGTTTAGATCCGGCGAAACAACAGGAGCATAAGGTCATGCCGCAACTCGCGGATCGCCTCTCGCGAATCAAACCCTCTCCGACTATTGCTGTAACAACTAAAGCCCGTGAGCTAAAAGCTGCTGGGCGTGACGTCATTGGCCTTGGCGCTGGTGAGCCGGATTTTGACACGCCGGATAACATCAAAGCAGCCGCTATAACCGCCATCAATGGTGGAGACACACGTTATACAGCAGTTGATGGGACGCCAGAACTCAAAGCTGCAATTTGTGAAAAATTCAAACGAGATAATGGTCTGGAGTACAAACCAGAACAGATCACCGTCGGTACTGGTGGAAAACAGATTCTTTACAATGCTTTCATGGCTACATTGAATCCGGGGGATGAAGTTATCATTCCGGCCCCTTTCTGGGTTTCATATCCTGATATGGTTCTTCTTGCTGATGGCGAGCCGGTTGCAGTGCCTTGTATGCAAAGCAACGGGTTTAAGCTACAGGCCGAAGATTTGGAAGAAGCAATCACCGATAAAACTAAATGGGTATTGTTGAACAGTCCTTCAAATCCAACAGGTGCTGCTTATTCTTATGACGAAATGAAAGCGCTGACAGATGTGCTTAAGCGTCATGAGCATGTGATGATCCTGACAGACGATATGTATGAAAAGCTCGTCTACGATGACTTTGAATTCGTCACGCCGGCACAGGTTGAACCATCCCTTTATGATCGTACATTGACCATGAACGGTGTTTCCAAAGCCTATTGTATGACAGGCTGGCGTATTGGTTTTGCTGGTGGTCCTGTGCCGCTTATAAAAGCCATGGCCAAAATTCAGTCTCAAAGCACATCCAATCCCTGTTCTATCAGCCAGGCCGCGGCTGTTGAAGCCCTTCGTGGTGATCAGGGCTTCATCCCCAAGCACAATGAAGTCTTCAAAGCGCGTCGTGACATGGTTGTTGATTTGCTCAACGACTGCCCGGGCATTAATTGTTCTAAGCCCGAAGGCGCTTTTTATGTGTATCCTTCTTGCGAAGGCACCATTGGCAAGACAACTCCGGATGGAAAACAGATTTCATCTGACGGTGATTTTGTGACCTATCTTCTTGAAGGTTTCGATGTTGCTGCGGTGCAGGGTGAGGCTTTTGGCCTGTCTCCTTATTTCCGTATTTCCTATGCGACTTCAACCGAAGCTTTGAAAGAAGCCTGTGAGCGTATCAAGCGTGCTTGTGAGGCCCTGAGCTAGAGCTGAGCTAAAAAATACGATCAATTCGCGGGAGGTATCTGTGTAAGATATCCGGGCGAGAGGATCTGGTGTAAAACTAAAAGGGCGCATCATTAGATGTGCCCTTTTAGTTTGTGCGGTCGTTTTAGCCCCTGTCACACGGGGTGTTAACGCAGCAGTGATTTGTTTGTGAGAAGGACAAGGAGTATCTCTGTAGCTGCAACATGACAGAGGATTTAGAATGTTATTGAAATTTCGCAAACCCTGGGAGCTGAAAGAAAGTCAGTTGACCGAGGAAAGTGTATATTTGAATCGTCGCCATTTTATGAAACGGGCAGCTTTGGGATCAGCTGTTTTGTCTGTTGGTCTTGTAACTGGTTGTGATGAACCCTCTGCAGAAGCAACTGCGCCATCCCAAAGTACGACACAGACATCCGGCCTAGATCCAAGTGCCAAGTATTATCCGGCGAAAAGAAACGATTACTATAAATTGGATCGTGATCTCAGCTTTGAAGAGCTGACGACAACATATAACAATTTTTATGAATTTGGGTCTTCAAAGAATATTCACGAAAAAGCACAGGCATTACCTTTGCGTCCTTGGTCAATCGCCATCGATGGAATGGTTGAAAAAGAGATGCAGTTGGACGTCGATGATCTTTTTGCCAAAATTGAGCTTGAAGAGCGTCTTTATCGCCATCGATGTGTTGAAGCTTGGTCAATGGCTGTTCCCTGGACAGGGTTTCCGCTTCGAAAGCTGGTTGAGCTTGCTCGTCCGCTGTCTAGCGCAAAATATATTCGCATGGAAACTTTTAATCTGCCCGATATCGCAAGTGGACAAAAAGCACATTGGTATCCATGGCCTTATATTGAGGGGCTAACGATTGAAGAGGCGTCCCATGATCTTGCGTTTATCGCGACAGGTATTTATGGCAAGCCGATGCCCAAACAAAACGGGGCACCGCTGCGGTTGGTGACGCCTTGGAAGTATGGTTTTAAGTCGACCAAATCAATTGTGAAATTTACCTTCACAGATAAAAAACCGGTTTCTTTCTGGGAAGAAATTCAAGGGTCTGAATATGGTTTTTGGGCAAATGTGAACCCGGAAGTTGCGCATGCACGTTGGAGCCAAGCCACGGAGCAACCTCTTGGGAAAAGTGAAAGAGTGCCCACTTTGTTGTTCAATGGGTATGCGGATGAGGTGGCTGAGCTTTACAAAGATATAAAGGGTGAACGCCTTTATACCTAAGTAGAAACTTGCTTGATAAAAATTATAAGGCAGAGCGTAAATATAAATCGCTCTGCCTTTATTTGTTCGCAGTGATTAAAGTTGTTAGATCAATAATCCTTAAGTTTACTTCAGTTTTTCTCGAGTAATTTTGGGTATATTAAATTTGACTGAAGCTTTGTTCGAAAGTTACAGTAGTGTTTGTGTGACGACATCAAAAATAAAGAAATACTTCAGTGTCGTTTATCTGTTTGAACTCTATGAAATAGTGCTTGGACTTTCTGCAAAGACATAAATAGATAATAATAATACAAAAATACTTCGGTGTACTCGGTTACACCCGTTTTTGCTTCATATTGTTTTGAGTAATCAGAGTTTTAAAGCTGTTACACAAAGAACGATAATAAAAATCGAAACGGGGAAACATAATGTCAATCAAACCACCATTCACTGATCTTGAGATCAGGACGGCTACGGGCGGCTTTTATGAGGGACACAGCATCCCCATTGCCTTGATCAGTAAAGGCAGTATGACTTTGCTGGTATTGTGGGCGTTGATCTGGCCAGGTAATGCCAATAGCGTCTTATCTGCTCTTAATTCCAATGTTCTGAACAGCTTTAACACCTTTTATATCATCGCTGTTGGTGGCTTTGCTTTTTTCTTGTTTATCATTGCCTTGATACCGGCAACAGGCAGGAAGAAACTAGGGGCAGAAGGTGTCGAACCCGAATTTTCCAACTTCTCTTGGTTCTCTATGATGTTTGGGGCTGGGCTAGGCGTTGGCTTAATGGTCTTTGCGACAGCAGAACCCCTCGGTCTCTGGGGATCTAATCCGGTAATCATCGACGGTACTGTGGCACCAAATACTGAAGAAGCCGTACAATCTGGCTATCGTTACACATTCCTGCATTATGGTTTTCATGCTTGGGCTATTTATGTGACCACAGGTCTGTCTCTGGCTTATTACGCCTATACACGGGATATGCCGTTAACAATCCGTTCTGCCCTTACGCCGCTTTTTGGCAGAATGATCAATGGACCTTTTGGTCATATTGTTGATGTTCTAGGTGTTGTTGCGACCATTCTTGGTGTTTCTGTAACCATTGGTTTTGGTGTTAGTCAGTTTGTTGATGGAGTTTATGCGGTTACCGACATGAGTTGGCTTATGAACGGTGATGCTGAAGCACCGAAACCAAGCGTTGTCGGACTTCTAGCTGCGCTGTTCATCATTATGGGGCTTTCAATTCTGTCTGCGGTTTCTGGTGTTGGTCGGGGTATTAAGTATCTCTCTAACCTCAATCTGGTACTGTCAATCATCTTGCTTTTGACGTTTGTTTTCTCTGGTTCATTTGCCTTTGCAATGACGACTTTTGGTGCAAGTCTGGTTGATTATATCATTCATTTCACTCAAATGTCATTTGGGGCTTATGGGCCGCTATCTGCCGAAGAGTTTGCCATGGCGATTCCTGATGCAGCCAAGGCTCTGTCAGCGGAAGACATAGCCTCTGTTTATGGTAATGCGACCAATGCCTGGGGATCTCTGGATGGATTTAAGGAAACCTTGCCGGCATCTGTGACCGCGTTGGAAAATTCAGACGAGGTCGCTGCCGCTCTTTACGCTGCGGGTACGGAAGGACGTCAGTTTGGGTGGCAAGCTGGGTGGACGACTTTCTACTGGGCATGGTGGATTGCGTTCTCGCCGTTTGTTGGTCTTTTCCTCGCGCGGATTTCAAAAGGTCGCTCTGTTCGTGAGTTTATCTTTGGGTGCGTTATTGCGCCAGCAATCGTGTGTTTCCTTTGGATGACCATTCTTGGTGGCACAGCAATTGATCTGGAGCTAACGGGTGGTGCTGATGGTGCAATTCTTGGTGCAAGTAATACCGCAAAGCTGTTTGTGACCCTTGGTCAGATGCTGTCTGGTGGTGCACTGTCGGGTCTGACGATCATGTGTGTGGTCCTGATTATGACCTTCCTGGTGACATCTGCTGATTCTGGTATTCTGGTAATGAATACAATCATGTCTGGTGGCGAGCAGGAAACTGACATCAAACACCGCATTATTTGGGGTGTCATTCTCACCAGCGTGATTGGTGCTTTGATTATTGCAGGTAACAGTGGCGCAGAAGCAAACCCGTTTGGTGCGCTTCAAAATGCGATGATCATTGGGGCGTTGCCCTTTACAATGGTGATGGTTCTAATGGTGATCTCTCTTGCCAAAGCTCTTTACAGAGATAATCACAGAGAGAAGATTGCAGAGACGGAGGCAGCTAAATAAGTATTTCAGCCTCAAACAAAAAAGCCACGTAGAGATGCGTGGCTTTTTTACTGCGTTGCAAAATATGCGGCAGGTGGTTTACCTAGAGTGCGTTTGAACATGGCGATAAAGGCGCTGGGGCTGTCATACCCAAGATCAATGGCGACAGTCGTCACGGGTTCGCCAAGGGCTAGGCGCTCCAGCGAGGCCATTAAACGGCATTGGCTACGCCACTGTCGAAAGGTCATGCCGAGTTCCTTGGAAAACAGTCTGGCAAGCGTCCGGCTGCTGGCCCCGGCATCACAGGCGAGGTCTTCGAGCCTCCGTGGGTCTGAAGGCGTATGAATCAAAAGCTCGGTAACGCGGCGCAATCTGGCATCTTGTGGGAGAGGGAGATGTAGCGGGACGGTTTTGGCTGCCCGGATTTGATCCATAAGAACCTGCATCAGTCGCCCGTCTGCACCCTGTTCATCATATTCCACCGGTAGGATGGCAGCATGGATTAGCATTTCCCGTAACAGCTTTGAGACAGAGATAACACAACAGCTATCAGGCATGCCTTGGGAAAATTCTTTATCAAGGTGCAGCGCGCGCCATTTAGAGCCATGAGGTGAATAGACCTCATGCTCTGTTTCGTGCGGTATCCAGACGGCACGTTGCGGAGGCACAACCCAACTGCCTTGATTGGTGTAAATGGCAAGAACCCCTTCGGAAGCATAGGCCAGCTGACACCAAGCATGGCTGTGCGGCAAGACACGTCTGCCGGGGCGCATATTGGCAGCACGCACCATGACGGGACGCACCAGTTCCGCAGGGACATCATTTGGCTTTGACACCAGTGGCTGGTTAAGAGGCGGCTCAATTCTCATGATATAATAAATATTTTGTCTGTTTGTCGATATCGTATGGCATGATAACGCAAGACAGTCTTGCTTTCTATCCCTATTGTAGCGACAACCAATAGAAGTCTTGATGGAAAATAACATATGAAACCCTTCGGTCATTATCTTAAACCGGAAGTCTGGCGTACGCCTGAAGGCTGTCTGATCATTCTCTCTGCCGCGATGCCGTTGGCTTTTGCGACATGGATGAGCCTTCTGAATAACTTTGTTGTGGAAAAGGCCGATTTTGGTTTGGCTGAAATTGGTATCTTGCAGTCCGTACGCGAAATTCCAGGGCTGTTGGTGGTCAGTGCTTTATTATTCCTACTCTTTATTAAAGAACGCACCTTCGGTCTGATGGCTTTGATTCTGTTGGGTGTGGGGGTTGCTGTCACGGGGTTTTACCCCAGTGCCTTTGGTCTCTATGTGACCACGGTGATCATGTCGTTCGGGTTTCATTATTACGAAACGGTCCAGATGTCGTTAACCCTGCAATGGGTTGATAAAGAAAGAGCGCCTTTATCAATGGGGCGGCAGCTTTCTGCGCGGTCCATCGCGTCGATCATCGCATACGGTATGATATGGGTGATCTTCACCTTCTTTGGTCTTGATTACAAATGGGTCTATTTGGCGGGTGGTGTTATGACCATTCTAATGGTGCTGTTTGTTGTGCTTGCTTTCCCGTCCTATTCGCCAAAGGAAGTGCAACACAAGAAGATGATTTTGCGCAAGCGTTATTGGCTCTTTTACGCGTTGACCTTTATGGGGGGCGCGCGTCGTCAGATTTTTGTCGCTTTTGCCAGCTTTATGATGGTCGTGAAGTTCGACTTTTCCGTTGCCGAAATCACCATGCTCTATTTGGTGAACCAAGCGATTAACTTCTGGCTTGCGCCCAAGATCGGCAAGTTTATTTCGCGCTGGGGTGAACGTCGCGCCCTGATCTGTGAATATATCGGGCTCATTTTGGTGTTTTCCGGTTATGCCCTCGTCGGAGAGGCTTGGGTTGCTGCTGTTCTATATGTACTCGATCACTTGTTCTTTTCCTTTGCCATTGCTCAAAAAAGCTATTTGCAGAAGATCGCTGACTACAAGGATATCGCCGCGACCTCTGGCGTTAGCTTTTCCATCAACCACATCCCGGCGGTTTTTATCCCGGTGCTGTTCGGGCACGCCTTCCCCGATGAAGCCATGTGGATGGTCTTTGCCGCTGGCGCAGGCATGGCAGTGATATCCCTGATCCTCGCCTTCAACGTGCCGAGAGACCCTAGGCCGGGTAATGAGGTTGTTATCGGAGGAACGAAACCTTTGCCTCAAGCGGCGGAGTAGGTTTTCTCTCAAAGATTAGGATTTAAGAGCGCTGGTATTTACTATCAGCGCTCTTTTCTGTTTGGCTAGAGCTCTCATGCCTCTTGGGTAGTGGATTCAAGTCTCAGTAAAATAAGTCCCAGAGCGTCTTTTAAGAATCGATTAGGCAAAAAAAACCTCCAAGCACGAAGCTTGGAGGCAAGTTGAACAGGGAGGCTTCACGTCTGGGAGACGTGGGGTCCGAAGACCCCCAGGCCGAAGCCTGGAAACAGACCAACCGGAGCAAGCTCAACAGTCAGTCAAAGTAGATATTGCAACGCAACATCTGATGACAACCAATGTAGCATTTTTTTTTAGGTTGTCGATTTACATTATTACAGTGCCGATATGCATTAGGCGCATACCTAGTAAGTTTTTGTAATAAAAGCGTAATCTAGAGTATTTTACTCTAGAATTTTGATTCTGCGACCTTGCGTAATAGGAAATCCCGGAAAATGGCAATTCGCTTGGATGATCGCATTTCTTCGGCATAGGCAAAGTAGGCATCGAACTGTGGGCCTTCAACTTCGGGTAATACCTGTACCAGATCGCTTGATTCCTGTGTCATAAAATCAGGAAGTGCGCCGAGGCCCGCGCCAGAGCGCACAGCCTTCATGATGGCATAGATGTTGTTGATGGCCAGAGATGCACGTCGCAAGCCGGTATTTTCGGTGCCAACGTGCAGTAGCCAGTTGATATCTGGAAGGGGTGGTTTCGTATCATCCCCATATACAACAAGCCTGTGATCAGAAATTTCTTTCACAGAACGTGGCATACCGAATTTTTTGATATAGCCCACAGACGCATAGATATGCATTTGAGCTGTTAGCAGGTGGCGTTGAACCAAATCTGCTTGTCTTGGCGGGTGCAGACGTACGGCGACATCGGCCTCGCGCATGGAAAGATCCAGCTCTTTGTCCGATAGAATAAGCTGTACTTCTACATCAGGATAAAGGTCGATAAATTCGTGCAAGCGTGGAGCAAGCCATGTTGAGCCAAGGGCAACTGTTGTGGTGATTTTAAGGGGGCCTTTGGGACGATCTTTACTTTCAGTCAACTGTGCCTCTGTCATGGCAAGCTTACCAAAAACATCGTGAGCGGTTCTGTAAAGAAGTTCGCCCTGTTCGGTCAGTATCAATCCGCGCGCATGACGGTGGAAAAGAGAGACCTTCAGGCTTTCTTCCAAAGCAGAGATTTGACGACTGACGGCAGATTGACTGAGGTTGAGTTGTTCCCCCGCGTGGGTAAAGCTTCCGGCTTCGGCAACGGCGTGAAAAATACGCAGCTTATCCCAGTCCATGATAGACGCTTTCAGGCCACTCCGGCGTTTTGTGCCCTCTGACAAACCACTTCTCCCTTAGTCTGCGCGTTGAATTCGCGGCAGCGATTCGTAAATTATGGATATCCTACTGTAATTACAGCTTCTTAACAAATTGTGCGTAAGCGTATATTTTTTTGAAAAGCTCAAATCAAATGAAATTTGGTCAAATAAAAAGCGAAGCCCTTACAAGCTTCGCTTTTTATCTTGGTTAGGTGACTGTTCTAGTCATTCATTTCCGTCAGATAGCGTTCGGCTTCCAGTGCTGCCATGCAGCCCATACCTGCTGCTGTCACGGCCTGTCTGTAGATTTTGTCAACGCAGTCACCCGCAGCAAAAACGCCGGGAATGTTGGTTGTAGCTGTGCCGGGTGTCGCCAGAATGTAGTTTTCATCATCCAGATTCAGCTTGCCTTTGAATATTGCTGTTGCGGGGTCGTGTCCAATAGCCACGAACATGCCGCTGGTCTCAAGTTCAGAGAAAGAGCCATCTTGAGTATCTTTTAGTTTTAGGCCAGTAACGCCATCTGTCGGTGTGCCCAAGACATCATCGACAACTTTGTTCCACTGAATGTCGATCTTTTCATTCTTTAACAAACGATCTTCGAGGATTTTTTCACAGCGCAAAGCGTCTCTTCTGTGTACCAGTGTCACCTTAGAGCAGATGTTTGCCAGATAGAGAGCTTCTTCGACAGCTGTGTTACCGCCTCCGATAACTGCAACCTCTTTGCCACGATAGAAGAAACCATCACAGGTCGCACAGGCTGAAACACCACGTCCGTTGTATGTCTCTTCGCCTTTTAGTCCTAACCAGCGTGCCTGGGCGCCTGTGGCTATGATCACTGTGTCGGCAACATAGCTATTGCCGCTGTCGCCTGTACAGACAAAAGGACGTTCATCAAAATTGACTTCGTTGATGATATCAAAATGCATTTTCGTGCCAACGTGTTCGGCTTGCTTTTGCATCTGTTCCATCAACCATGGACCTTGAATGACGTCCGCAAATCCCGGATAGTTTTCGACCTCTGTGGTGATGGTCAGCTGGCCGCCGGGTTGGAGGCCTTGAACCAATATTGGTTCAAGGTTCGCGCGCGCGGCATAGATAGCGGCGGTATAGCCTGCGGGGCCAGAACCGATAATCAGTACTTTGGTACGGTGGGTTTCGGACATGCTCTTTGTATCTTTCTCGTTTGTGTCTTTATCGGATCGACATTATTCCGAGACACCATAACAACACCAAAGTTGATCAATAATTGATCTAAGTGGTGAGAAACGAGGTGGAAATCCCTGTAGTAATCTTGGGGAAATCTCGGTGAAAATCACGATAGAATCGTCTTATGCTTGAGTGAAAAATAGAGTGCCTAGACGTTCTCTACAAGGGGCAGATCAATATCTTTTGGGCTTTATCTAAAGGCTTTTGTGTTTCTGTTATCGACGCCCGGAATTATCAAGCTTTTTCAATATGATCTTGGCTATCCGCTGTGATTCGCAAAGCGGAGGATAGGGCCATGTCTCTAACGTACCGTTAAAGGGGCGGATGATACCGTCATCTCTAAGCTTTTGGTGAAAGCGATCAAATTTTTTGGTGCCCCCTGCCAAATCGACGGTAAAGACTGGCCGGCCAGTACTTGCAGCCTCTGTAACCATATTCACGGAATCACTGGTGACAATGATGGCGTCGGCTGATCCTAAAAAACCAAAATAAGGGTTCGGGGACTGTCCATCCCATACAAAAGCCGGAATGTCTTTCAGGTAGCCGGATAATAAGGCCGCGTTTTTCTGTCCGGTTCGTCTTGATGTTGTTAGCAGAAACCCACATCCAGTTTGTTGATGCAGATTTTGAAGCTGATTGCCAAGTTGATGAATAATGTTTTCTGTTAAATCGTAGGCTTTGCTTTTTCCGCCGATCAAAACAGCAACTAACGGTCTTGGCAGGCCTGAGATGCGTGGGGCGAGTTCTTTTTTACTAACCTCAAGCAGATCTGGTGTGATTTTATTAAGGGCTCCACAGGTGGTTAGGACATTAGAGCCTCTTAATTTATCGTGTTCTGGTGTTACGACCAGATCATAAAGGTCTGGCGATATCTTGGAATCCTGAATCTGAATGGCAAAGGTTTTGCCCTTACTCAGTTTGCGCACCAGTGCGGTAAAAAGCGCGGCTTGCCGTCCACAGCCGATTATAACGTCTGGCCAGCTTTCTTCGTGCGCGTCTTGTGGGGGAAAGAGAGATGCATCGTAAATACCGGTATGCAGCGGGATGAGAGCTGGTGGTAGCCACTTCCAAGGAAATTTCATCTGCACATGGTGAATGACAGGAGCAACCCCCATTGCTGCTGCCAGGCCCAGACAATTGGCTTCTATACCGGCGCGTCCATCGCTAACAGCCCAGCAAACAAGGTTTTTCTTAATTTCTGTCATTGTTCAGGGAATATCGCGCGACAAGAGGATTTAGACAAGGAAAAGACCACTATTGTGACAGTTACCTAATAGAATTTGTTTGTTGGATCTTGAAAAGATGGAGGTCACGAGTAATATTGTTACTCAAAATTACTCGATTCGCTCTAATTGTTTATCATGTGACCGCATGAAGGCTTAGGGTGTTACCGGAAACACTGTACAGGACGTTTGCATGCGCCGCGTAAAGTTAGATCGTATAGATCTTCGTATACTTCAGGATCTTCAGGAAGATGGACGTGTTACGAACGTCGAACTCGCCCGCCGGGCAGGTATTTCTGCACCCCCTTGCCTAAGACGGGTAAGGGCTTTGGAAGAGGCTGGCTTTATCAAGGGGTATCACGCAGAGCTAGAGGCCGAAGCCTTGGGCTATGAAGTGACTTTCTATGCCCTTGTTGGCCTTTCTGGTCAGTCCGAGCAGGTGTTGACTGAATTTGAAAGCTTTATGAATGAGTGGCCGGAAGTGCGCGAAAGCAGCATGACCCGTGGCTCTAATGATTTTGTTTTAAAGCTGGTTGCCCGCAATACCAGTCATGAAAACGAATTAACAGAAAAGCTAACGGCTGCGCCTCATGTGGCGACAGTACAGACCATTCAAGTCATCAGAACCTCCAAGCATATTCCTGGGGTTCCAATTGATGATAATGATGCGCTTCTTTTGGGGGGCGGACAGGAATAAGCCCAGTATTCACTATTAAGCACTGGTAAGATAAATAAAAAGAAGCTCTGTATCTCTTATGAAATCAGAGCTTCTTTTTTTTGGGAAGGGCATTTACATGTCGATCACACAGTTCCTGCCCTTATCTTTTGCTTTGTAAAGGGCACGGTCTGCTTTTTTCATGACATCCATCGGGTCTTCGTGCTTTTCAGTTCGTTCTGACACACCAATGGATACGGTGACTTTAACTTTTTTATTACTGCTACTCTTCTTTGATTTTGACGGTTTTTTCGCGGGTCGATCTGATCCCCTGATAACAAAAACAGTTCCTTGAATACGTTCCCTGACTTCTTCCAGATAGTCGAAAGCTTCGTCAACGGTCTTTCCGGGGAAAAGTAAGGTGAATTCTTCCCCTCCGTATCGGTAGGCGCGGCATCCACCGCCCGTCTGGTTAAGACGGGAAGAGACCATGCGTAAAACCTGGTCGCCGACATCATGCCCGTAGGTATCATTAAATTTTTTAAAGAAATCTATATCGACCATCGCCAGTGTGTAGCGACGCCCCAGTTTTTTCATGTCTGCAAGCAATGCCCGCCGGGCTGGAATACGGGTCAACTCGTCCAGAAAAGCCATACGGTGTGATTCTTGGAAAAGGCTGAGAATAAGTAACAGAGATGCGAGGGTTATAAATATGGGAGTGGCGGGAAAATCTCCAAATCGAAGGGCGGCACCCAATAGTGCGATGAGCCCCCCAAGATAACCTGCATCCATTGGCCTTTGGTAGATGATTAGACGAACGGTCAAAACCAGAGCAGCGAAACTGAATGCGCCAAAGGCCAAAGCAGGCAGAGGCATCCAGAGGCCCCAGGTGGGACGCCATTGCATGGCGTAGTTCAAATCAATCCACAGGTTGGAAAAGATGCCCAGGTCATTGGCTGGATACCCAAGTGTCGCAATCATCCCGGCTGCGGCGAAGAGTGATAATCCTTTCGTGAAACCCGAAGGGGTTAAAAGCCCGCGTTCTTCACTAATCGCTAGCCCCACCCACATAAGGGGGATCAATATAAATGCGGCTGAATACTGTGTCTCAGACATCTCACCACTGAAATAGGAAAGACCAACAGCAATGGCGAAACAAAAAACAGGATTGATTTTTCTAAACCAAAGACAAAGCCCAGCCCCCAAAATCGACAAGGTTGTCGGTGCAATAGCGAGCAGCAGATCTATCGGTGCGGGATAGCTTTGCGGATAGGCCACCAGATAAATAGCTCCTGTGACGAGCAGAATCGGGGGGAGGTATAATTTTAAGTAGTCCGAAATCACGGGTAGGGATGCTTTTCGAATAAGAAAGATGTTTTGATTGGCATTAAAGTAAGGTCATTTCTCGGGAAAATAAAATCGGAATTTTATAGATAAATCTCCCTTTTTTATTCGCTCTGTGAAAGTGCCTGTTTTGAAATGCGCTCCATTATATCTTCGATTTCTGGGGTGCCTGGTTTCTCTTCTTCATCAGCGTTTTCATCTAGGAAACTGTCAATATCGGTGTCTTCGCTCAAAGGGATATCTTCTGCGACTGTTGAGCTTTCGTCTGTGGTACTTTCCTGAGACAGGATTTGGTCTTCGAGAGGGTCTTCCAACCCTTCTAAGGGGGTATCTACGTCGCCTGTGTCAGAGGTCTCCATCCCGGAATCCTCGGTATCTGTGTCATCCATGATTTGTTCTTCAGCACTGTTTTCTTCAGTGGGAAGTACTTCTTCCAGATTGTCTGCGATTTCAGCGATAATATCGTCTTCTGTTGCATCGGCCATTTCTTCTGATGCAGCTTCGTCTTCTGAGCCTGATTCAAGAGAATCGAGGGCACCGTCGGATTCGGAGACATCTTCCATAGAAATGTCGTCTGCTTCATCCTCAGAGCTATCGCACAAATCGTCCGCCGCTAGATCGGCTTCGTCCGCAGGCATGGCATTATTGTCATCATCAGATTCAAGATCAAAGACAAGTTCTTCGATTTCGTCGAGATCGCCTTCTTCGTTGCTTTCTGTTGAGCCAGAGCTATGGAGTTCTGGCGTACCTACCTCTAGGTTGATGGCTTCTTCTTCATCATTGGCCTCTGCCTCGGGGACGGGAAGAGAAAGATCGTCATCTACCGATTTGTTTTCAATTCCAACAACTTCGCTCGTCATTGCTGAGATGCGTACATCCATGTCCTGCAAGGTATTTGTCGTATCTCCCTTTTCGATAGATTGCAAAAGAGAGAACAGCATCGTGCGTAGCTGCTCGTTTTCATATTCGAGTTTGCCGATGGTCTGATCCTTCTGCTCGGTAATATTGAGCAGGGCAATCAAGCGTTGGCTATAACCTTTTTGTTGATCAGCTATAAGACCAAAATGTTCTTCTGCTGCTTCGACCCGGGTGCGAAGTTCTTCTAAATCAGACATGCCTGAATCCTATTTCAAAAGTATTTGAATAAAGTATTTGATGAAAAAGGTTTTAAAATCCCTAATTCTCAATATTAATAAGCGCCATTAACCAATTGTCTGGCACAAATGGAGATCAGAATGGAACAACAATACGCAGGTGATGTCTCGGTAGAGCAAGCTTGGGATGTCTTGGAAAAGGACCCGAATGCTGTTTTACTTGATGTGCGAACAGTTCCGGAATTCCAGTTCGTCGGTGTGCCTGACCTGTCACCATTAGGGAAAGATGCGCAACTCCTTTCTTGGCAGGTTTATCCGCAGATGCAGGTTAATCCTGATTTTGTGACGACGATAAAGCAGTTGGGAATACATGAAGAACAGTCCCTTTATATACTGTGTCGGTCAGGAGTGCGGTCCGTTTCAGCGGCGATCGCGTTAACGTCACTCGGTTATAAATACTGTTTCAACATTTTGCATGGCTTCGAAGGGCCTGTGGATGAAAGCGGCCATCGGGGGAAAGTAGCGGGCTGGAAAGCCGCAGGTATTCCCTGGAAACAAAATTAACCGTAATTAATAAGTGTTCCTTTCGGAGAAATATCCCTCAGGGCATAATAAAGTAAATGGATTAGGAAAGATGACGAACAGCAAATCAAATGCTTCAGCACAAAAGCTTCGCCCCCAGACAGAACTGGTGCGCGGCGGGCTCATGCGTAGCGGCTTTGATGAAACGAGTGAGGCGCTGTATCTGAATTCTGGTTACGTTTACAGCTCTGCTGAAGAGGCAGAAGAAGCCTTTAACGGGGGTCGCGAACGTTATGTCTATTCTCGGTACGCGAATCCAACACTTTCCATGTTTGAAGAACGTATGCGGTTGCTTGAGGGCGCTGAAGTCTGTCGTGGAACAGCAAGTGGTATGGCTGCGGTGAATGCAGCTCTTCTTTGTCAGGTGAAGGCAGGGGATCGCGTTGTCGGTGCCAAAGCACTCTTTGGTTCTTGCCTGTTTATCCTGAACGAGCTTCTGCCTCGGTATGGTGTTGAGACAGAGGTTGTTGATGGAACCGACTTGAAAGCTTGGGAAACAGCACTTGCCAAAGGTGCCAAAGCTGTTTTGTTGGAAACACCGTCAAACCCTGCGCTAGATATTATTGATCTAAAAGCCGTTTGTGAAATGGCGCATGCAGCAGGTGCATTGGTGATTGTCGATAATGTTTTTGCGACACCGATGTTGCAAAAGCCGTTGGAATTTGGCGCAGATATTGTTGTCTATTCAACAACCAAACATATCGACGGACAGGGGCGTTGCATGGGCGGTGCTATTCTCTGTTCCCAGGAATTTGACACTGATCATCTTAAGGATTTCCTCCGTCACACAGGACCATCCATGAGCCCCTTTAACGCTTGGACAATGGTTAAGGGGCTTGAGACGCTTGCCCTGCGCGTTGATCGGATGAGCGATAATGCCTTGGCGCTGGCACACCATATGGAAGGGCTGCCGGATCTGAAGAAAGTGATTTATCCCGGTCTGAAATCGCATCCACAATATGATCTTGCTATGGCACAGATGTCTGGCAAGGGAAGTACGTTGATTGGTCTTGAATTAGAGGGAGGTAAAGAAGCTGCCTTTAAAGTTCTAAACCGTCTTCGTGTTGCGGATATTTCAAATAACCTTGGCGATTCCAAGACTTTGATTACCCACCCCTCCTCGACGACGCATCAACGCTTGAGTGAAGAAGAACGTTTGGCTGTTGGTATTACGCAGGGCTTCTTGAGAATTTCAGTCGGCCTTGAAGATGCGGATGATTTGAAAGAAGATTTGGAACAGGCTATTCGAGCTTTATAATTTTACTGTTCTCGGATGTAAGTATAAAAGGTCACCAATTATGGTGGCCTTTTATGGTTTAAAGGTAATCCTATTTTTGAAAATGGGTTTTTAAAATGGTCGACGTCGATACTTCACTAACTTCTGGATAGTTTGAAACAAGCTCTCTGATCTCGTTGGCTTCTTGGGTGGTTTCCAGAGCAAGCTCTATGACTATATCGATTGAGCCACCCAAAGAATGGCAAGCTGTAACGGATGGAATTCTTTCTAAGCGAGGCGCAATGATTTCGCAGGACGGTAGATGTGTCTTAACCATGAGGTAGAGCCTGATTTTTGTTTTTTTGCTCGCCGGCTTGAGAGTATAACCCGTTATTTCACCATCTTTTTCTAATCGTTTAATTCGCTCTACCAACGCGGTTCTTGATAAATCAATGCCTGCAGCGAGCTCTTTTATTGATGCGCGAGCATTTTGTCTTAGTAGCAGCAAAAGTTTTTGATCTTTGGTGTCCAAAAGGTCCTCATATATCGGTCAATCATAGTTATAATAACAGGCTGTACAACACATCATGCCTATTTAGATATCAGAGGCCAGCTTTAAAATAGTGGCTATGGAATTGATATTTATTAGGAGGTTAAAATGAATTTTCTCAACGCGAGTGATTTTGCCGGAGAAAAGGCTTGGGATGCATTGGACTTGGCAGTTGTCGAAGGGGCATCCATACGTTTGCATTGGACGGATAAGCCTTATAAATGGCACGTAAATGATGGCAAGGAAGTATTTGTTGTTTTAGAGGGGAAGGTGAAGATGTTTTATAGAGAGTGTGGTGAAACGCGCCACTATATGATGGGTGAAGGTTCACTCTTTATTGCAGAAGAAGGGGAAGAACATGTTGCTCATCCTCAGGGGATGGCCAGAGTTTTAGTCATAGAGAAAATGGGAAGTATTTGAAAGACGGTGTAAATTTATTTGGGGCTGACCCATTTATTTTACTGCGCAATACATCCAAAGGTTAACCTATATGTAATTTTTTACTGCAATAGTTGAACGCCAAACTCCGTTATTTAGTTGCTAAGGGCGATTTAGTGGTTGGTTGTTTTAAACGTATAGGCTTTCTCTTTTTTCTGTTTTTTGTATTTTTGGTTAAGTTGCCATCCCTAGGGTATGCGCAAAGTGCACAAGAATATTGGTTGTTGAGTAAATACCTGAAGATACACCCGGATCAGGTCGCGATTTCCGAACAGTTCTTTGAACAGGTACGGGGTATTGCAAAGACTTTCGGAGAGAAGAAATTTCCTCCGGTTAAAGTTTTGATCGTGTATCCAGGTCTTCAATTTTCTGATTACTGGCGGCGTTCTATAGCTTCGTTCGAAGGCAGGATGAAGGAGCTTAATATTTCCTATGAGCTGTCGTCTCATTTTACCAAGGCAGGTACAGAAGTCGCGCTTCAGGGAAAACTGCTTGGGCAAAGTGTTAATGATCCAGCAGATTTTTTAGTTTTTACGCTGGATGCAACGAGACATAAGGGGATGATTGATCGTATAATCTCGGCTGGTAAGACCCGTGTACTGCTGCAAAATATCACATCACCGATTAAAGCATTCGAGAAAAAGCAACCTTTACTCTACGTCGGTTTTGATCATGGTGTCGGGGCACAGATTTTAGCTGATCGCTATAAGAGTGAGTATCCTGATGGCGCCAATTATGCTATTCTTTATGGTACGCAGGGTTATGTAAGCAGCCTACGCGGGGGTGTCTTCCATAGAGAAATGTCTCAACATAAAAGCTCAAAACTTCTGGGGTCTTACTATGTTGATTTTAATCGTGAAAAGGCTTACCGGGCAACAATGGAGCTCTTAAATGAAAATGCGGATCTCGATTTTATCTATGCCTGCTCTACTGATATTGCCATAGGTGTAATTGATGCGTTGAGAGAGACAAAGCGATTGGGGCAGGTCAAGGTCAATGGTTGGGGCGGAGGAAGTAGCGAGCTTGCCGCAATAAGTCGTGGGGAAATGGATTTTACTGTTATGCGTATGAATGACGATAACGGGGTGGCAATGGCCGAAGCCATAAAGTTGGTACTGGCTGGAAAAGAAAAACAGGTTCCGACCGTTTTTTCTGGTGACTTTAAGGTTGTTGATCAGTCAACTACCTCGGAACAGCTTTTGATATGGAAAAAAGATGCCTTCCGGTACTCGGACTAATATTTCAAAAGGAAGGTATGTCTTCAGGCTGTCGACAGTCATTGCCGCAGCATTTTTGTGCTTGATGCTGGCGGTCTCAGGGGTTGTTAGTTTTGCCGGTTATTGGGGGGCCCGTGACGCGGTTCAGACTGATATCAGTAGCTTGGGGGAGAAAAGTAAAACTATTGGCCGACTTCTCTTTGATGCACATTTACAGGTATCCAAAAGTGTTCTGGATTTAACTGTTATTAATGAAAAAGTTACAACGGGTTTGCAGTCGGGGAATCATGAGCTTGTCGCAGAAGCGTTGAACGAGGCGTATTATTCGCAACAAGATGGAGACCTTGATGTCTTGTTTGTCCAAATTGGGCAGGGAACTGAAACGATTGATGTAAGCGCATCCCTCTTTGAAACAGGTCGTTTGTTGGAACAGGCGCTCGCCAACAATCGAATGCGTTTTATTAACGAGATGTTTGTGACGGTTGAACAAGAGCAAACGCTTTATTCTATTCTGCATAAAAAGGAAATCTTGCACCTTAATTCGGGTAAGGTACTGGGGTATTTATATGCCGGGGTTATTCTTAATGACGCGACATCTGTTCTTAATAAAATTAACAATAATGTTGATAGCTCATCTTTGGCTTTAGTGTCTGGGGATATTATTGTTTCTCAACTTAATAATAGATCAACTGAAACTTATGCTGTGTCAGACGCACTGGCGGATTCTGAAGATGTGCTTGCTCTTTCTCTTCCTTTAGATATCGAAAGTTCTGACAGTCAGTTTCTTGAGCTCAAAATATTTTATCCTCAAGAAACGGTAAAAAACTTGGGTCAAAATTATCTCGATATTGTTCTGACAATGGCCGTGATTACTTTTATATTATCGTTGTTGTCTGTTTGGGTTGTTCGTCGGTTTAGCCGGACAGCTATTCATAACTTAAAGGAATATGCTGCGTATATTTCCCTCGGAAAGAACCAAAAACAGTATGCCCCTTCAAGAATTAAGGAATTCAACGAAATAGGCGAAGTTTTGCATCAGGTTGTCCTGGATCTTGAAGAAACGGAAGCTCGTGCAGAAGCTATTCTCGATAACGCAAGTGCCGTAATTTATTATAAGGATGTTGAGGGGCGATATCTTTTTGTAAATAAAAGCTATGAAGATCTTTTTCAGGTCAAAAAAGACCAACTTATTGGTCGAAAAGGTATGGAACATATACCTGCTGATTTCTCAGAAGAAATGACAGGGAATGATCTGGAAGTTCTGAAACAGAATAAAGCGATGACTTTCGAGGAGCAGGCCCGTCACGATGATGGCATTCATACTTATTTGAGTGTGAAGTTTCCGTTAAAGTCAGGGGCTGGTGAAACCGTCGGTATTTGCGGTTTTGCGACTGATATTACGGATCGAATCAAGGCGGAAAAAGCTCTGAGGTCAGCCAAGGAACAGGCTGAATATGCAAATCGTAGCAAACTAGAGTTCCTTGCTAATATGAGCCATGAACTTCGGACGCCGTTGAATGCTGTGATTGGATTTTCTGATCTTCTGTCGATGCAGTTGAAGGAAACGCTGGATGAAAAGAAACTTCAATATATTGAGGATATCAATCAGTCAGGCATTTATTTACTAAGTCTGATTAATGATATTTTGGATGTTTCTCGGCTAGAGCTTCACAAAGTAAATATAGACGAGGACTATTTTGATCTGAACAAAACGCTAAAAGATGCGTGTCGCATGCTCAAGGCGAGAGCTGAAGATGCAAGAGTTGACCTTAAGATAGAGCCTTTTGAGGCTTTACCCGAGATGATCGGGGATCAAAGGCGTGTGAAGCAAATAGTATTGAACCTTGTTAGTAATGCGATAAAGTTTACGCCAGAACTCGGGATGGTACGGGCGAGTACTTTGCTCAATGAGAAGAGTGAAATTGTTCTTCGGGTGTCTGATACAGGGGTGGGTATTGCAGAGGGCGATTTAGCCCGTGTCCTTGACCCATTTGCTCAAGTTGAAAATAGCATGACGCGAACACGAGAAGGATCTGGCTTGGGCTTGTCCTTGGTGCGGTCGCTCACCGATCTGCATAATGGTGATTTACGTATACACAGTGAGCTGGGAAAAGGCACTGAAATAACGATTTCATTCCCAGCTTCCCGAACGACAGGTGATACCGTTTCCAATGGGGATCAGACAACGATCCACTAAAGTTGACCTCCACTAAAACCGGCCCGGAATTATAGGGTTATAGGCTTAGTTTCATGCCCTCGTGGCTAGCTTTGAAGCCTAACTTTTCATAAAAATTGAGGGCTTCAGGGCGTGCCTTGTCTGTTGTTAGCTGGACGAGTTCGCAACCACGCTTTCGACACTCAGTGATGGCCCATTCAAACATTTGTCGACCAAGGCCAGAGCCTCGATGACCGGAAGCAATGCGGACACTTTCTATCTGTCCTCGCCACATGCCAAGGCGAGAAAGGCCGGGGATGAAGGTTAGTTGGAGGCAGCCGATAATCTCATTTGCCTGTTCAACCACGGTAAGGTACTGGTTCTGATCTTTATCAATGGCTTCGAAGGCTGCTCGATATTTTTGATTCACCGGCAGAGAAGCATCTTCGCGTGTTGAGCCGAGGTCGTCATCTGCCAGCATGGAGATGATTACCGGAAGATCATCTTCTTGTACCTGTCTGAAAGTTATATTTGTCATGGGTGCAGAATAGGAGTGATCATATTTCTCCGCAATACGTTAATCCAGAAGTGGCAATAATCTCGTTAGAAAGAGAGCGTTCATTGATATCCCAGCTTTATCTCGACTTCTGCAAGACAGGCATCAATGATATCCATGGCATTTTCCATTTCTTGTTGCGTTGTGACCAGAGAAGGGGTGAAGGTCAGAACATTCCCCATGGTGGTTTTGAAGCTAAGGCCTTTATCTAGAGCTGCATATAAAACCATATCGGCTGCGTCATTGGCTGGTTCTCTCGTGTCTCTGTCTGTCACAAGCTCCGCGCCGAATAGACATCCACGTCCCCGCACGTCACCAATCAGAGGATGACGTTGTTGCATTTCCTGCAGGCGTTCAAGTGCATAAGCGCCAACCTTTGCGGCATTTTCAACCAAGCCTTCGTCTTCGATGATTTGTAAGGTAGTTAGTGCAGCCCGGGTCGTGACGGGGTTTTTTTCGTGTGTGTAATGCCCATAGGCATAGCGATCTGCAATATCCAGTTCTGGCCGACAAATGGTTGCGGCGATAGGAAGAATGCCACCGCCAAGACTTTTGCCAACGACCAGAATATCAGGAATGACATCGTCGTATTCGCAAGAAAACATCTTCCCGGTTTTACCTAGCCCTGTTGGAATTTCATCAAAAATGAGAAGTGCGCCAAAGTCGTTACAGGCTTCGCGAACTTTCTTCCAAAATCCTGGTGGCGCAACATAAGGTACAGCACGTGTTGGCTCGGCAATGACGGCGGCAACATCCCCTTCCTTTTCCAGAACGTAACGAATGGTATTGGCGCAGAGTTCCGCAGAACCTTCTGTTACGCCCCATGCATTGCGATAATCACCGAACGGCGGCACGTGTTCTGTTCCGGGCAACAGAGGGCCTATGGGGCCTGAGCGGAACATCTCTTCGCCGCCGATAGAGCGCGCCCCAAATCCTGCCCCGTGGAATGAGTCCCAGAAAGAAATGGTTTTGAAGCGTCCTGTCTTGGCGCGGGCATAGGCAAGGGCAATTTCGATGGCATCTGATCCTCCGGTTGCGAAGAGAACCTTGTTTAAATCACCGGGGGCGAGACTAGTTATCTTTTCGGCAAGCTCTACGGCAGGATCACAGGTAAAGCGTCGTGGTGCAAAGGACAGATCATCTAGCTGTTGTTTGATTGCTTGTTTTAAACGGGGATGACCATAGCCAATGTGATGCACATTGTTGCCATGAAAATCCATGAATCGATGTCCACGGTTGTCTTCGATCCAAATACCCTCGGCTTTTTTGATGACCGAGAGACAAGGCGTGGAAACGGATTGATGAAGAAAAACTTTCTCATCTCTACGAAGGAGTTCCTCTGCTTCCTTATCAATATTTTTGTCATGCCAGACTTTGCGACGTGGAGAGTGATTAACGTCACCCTCGGCCCCTTGGGGCGTTTTAGCGGAGGATGAGATATGACTGTTCATAGGGCTAAGGCCTTCGCAGGTTTCGTTGATTTGTTCTGAACTATGAAATATATAAAGGCATAAATCTAATTGTATATCTTTATCTTAGGTATAATGAAAAGTTATGAGTGTGTGATGAACTTATCTCAGTTAAGGGCCTTTAACGTTGTCGCGCGCGAAGGAAGTTTGACGAAGGCTGCAGAACATCTGTCCATAAGCCAGCCAGCGGTAACAGCGCATATCAGGGCATTAGAGGAGAGATACGAACTTAGCCTTTTCCGCCGAAACAGCCGCGGCGTGACCTTGACCGAAGTTGGCGAGGATCTCTTAAAAATTTCAGCTCAAATCTTTGCACTTGAAAGCGAGGCAGCAGAGCTTTTGGGCGCGACAAAGGAACTGCGTCGCGGTACATGTCGGATAGCTGCGGGAAGTCCATATTTCATCGTACCAATTATTGCTGCCTTTCAGGAGAGATACCCGGAAGTGCATATCGGTTTGAATATTGGAAATTCGCAAAAAGTAACCGCAGATCTCTTGGCCGAAAAAGTTGATATTGCTTTGCAGACAGGGTGGGAAGAAAATCCGTTGGTTGAAGCAATCCCTTTCTATCTGCATCGCGTAGTGGTTTTCTGTTGCCATACTCATCCTTGGGCGCAATCGGATAAGAAACAAATCAAGCTTTCTGAGTTAAATACGGAGAAAATGATTTGGCGTGAACCCCAATCAATAACGCGTCAGGTTTTTGAAAAAGCCTGTCAGGAAAAATCACTCGATATTAAACCCACCATGGAAATCGCAAGCCGGGAAAGCCTTTTCGAGGCAGTTGCTGCGGGTTTAGGCATTGGGATAGTATCGTCCCATGAGTTGCCGAAAGATCAACGTGTCCACATTTTAAAGGTCGTAGATGCTGATTTGGAAACCACAGAGTATCTCCTGACCCTTAAACGCCGAAGAGAGCTCCGGATTGTTAAAGCTTTTCATGAAATCGCGGAGAGGTTTCGAAGTGGCTTGTGAATAACTAAGATATAATCCTCAGTGATGTCGGTTTATCGTGATGTTGTTATTAAGCGCGTTTGCGTTTATAGAAATATCTTTGTCGCCTTAAAATTGAACTTAGGCTTTGTTCGTTAGAGAAATTCTCAATGAAATTTTACATACTAATTATCTTCACACTGATTATGTCTTCAGGCCAAATGCTTTTTAAAAAGGCATCTCTGGATATTAACTGGGATGAAGGTATCTATGGTCTTGTTAACCCATGGCTAATCGCGGCTGTTGCTCTTTATGCCGCTGCGACATTACTTTGGGTTTGGATTTTACGGAGCGTGCCGCTAAGTTTTGCTTATTCTTTTTCTGCCTTGGCCTTTGTTATCGTCCCTGTTGCCGCGTCTTTTCTTTTTAAGGAAAGTATAGGGTGGCAGAATATTCTTGGCACAATTTTGATTGTCTTAGGGATTTCTATTATTTCTCTGAAAGAGATTTAGGTTGTTAAATTATGACAGAAAAGACAAAAAAAAATTCTATTGCTGTTGTAATCCCCTGTTATCAGGTTCGGGATCATATCGAAGGGGTTCTTGACGCAATTCCTGCTGAAGTTGATGGTATTTTTTGCGTTGATGATGCCTGCCCTGATAAATCGGGAGATTTCATTGAAGAGATTTCTAAAGGAAAAAAAGTAACTGTTCTTAGGCATCGCAATAATAAAGGGGTTGGCGGTGCTATGATTACCGGGTTCGATGCCGCATCCAGGGCTGGGTATGATATAGCGGTAAAGATAGATGGTGATGGTCAGATGGACCCCCAGCTTCTTTGTAAATTTGTCGATCCGATCACTTCCGGTGAAGCGGATTACACAAAAGGGAACCGTTTTTGGGATAGTAGAAGTGTCGCCGAGATGCCTAAAGTTCGTCTTTTTGGAAATGCGATACTTGGATTTATGACAAAATTTTCATCTGGGTATTGGCGGGTTATGGACCCTACAAATGGGTTTTTGGCTATTCATTTGTCCGTTTTTGACCTTTTGGATGCATCTAAGATTGCCCCGAGTTATTTTTTTGAAAGTGATATGCTTTTTCGACTAAATCTAGTGCGTGCAGTTGTTCAAGATATTCCGATGCAAGCAAAATATGGGGATGAAGTTTCTAACTTGAAGATCCACAAAATTTTACTGCCTTTTCTTTTAGGGCATGGAAAGAACGCTTTTAAGCGGTTCGTTTATAACTATTTTTTACGTGATTTTAGTCTTGCGTCATTGGAATTTGTTCTCGGGCCAATATTGATTTGTTTCGGTTCTTTTTTTGGGGCTTGGCATTGGTATTTGTCTGTGGTTGAAGGGCAGCCAGCAACATCAGGACAGGTCATGCTTGCGGCATTGCCAATGATTGTCGGTTTACAATTAATTCTGTCAGCACTTAATTTTGATATTAATAATGAACCTAGAGTTCCTGTTCATCGTTTTATTAAGCGAAGTTCTAGAGATTTTTAACCTTACATCTAATTAATTATGGTGAAATATTTAATGTTTTCATTGTCTAAGAAAACCAATTTATATCTCCTGCCTTTATGTTTTTGTATTTTGGGACTTTTTATTCAAGCATGGCTTGTTGGTTTTCAAGAGCCTGTTTTTGACGCTTTAAGTTATGCAGATCGCGCAACAAGCTTTTCTTTTATTCCTGCAAAAGAAACTCAAGGATCTGGAATTATTTTTGCTCCATTGTATCCTGGGTTTCTTCACTTCATGATGTCAATTGACTCTGGGGTTGAGCAAGCAATGCTTTGTTATGTCGAGCGTCAGGGAGGGTGTGATGTTACCGGGTTGGCTTCTGTCTATGCTGTACAGACGATACTGATAGCTTTGGTCGTGTATTTTTGCTACTTGGCCTGTTATTTTTTCACAAAACGTTTCTGGTTGTCTTTATCAGCGATGATGTTGGTTCTTTTCGCAGGGCGTATGTCAGAATACTCAACCTGGTTAATTACAGAATCGTGGGCTTTTTTTGGTTTTATAAGTTTTGCGGTGTGTTTGGCCTATGCCCTTAAGGTTAAAGATAATTTATGTGTTTTTCTGTTGATGGGAACCGGACTCTCTATTGCTGTCTTAACACGTCCATCATATCTGTACTTGGTGTATTTTCTTATTCTGGTCATCCCTCTTTATTGGCTTCTAATCAAAAAAGAAGGGCTAAAAGAGGCTGTGTTTAAGGCAGGTGCTTTTTTGTTGCCATTTATCTTGTTTGTCCTTCCTTGGATGCTCCGTAACTACTCTTATCATGGCGTATTTGGGGTTAGTGCTGGGTATGGGCCTTATATCCTCTCAGAGAGAGTGGCATACAATATGATGAGTTGGGCAGAATATGCTGTTAGCTTTATTTATTGGTTGCCTGATTTTGGTGATTCTCTTAGTAAGAATCTATTCCCTGTTGAGCTTTATCAAAAACTGGATTTTGGCCATTCTGAGGGTTATTACAGGTATGGTAACTCTGTTATGAGGTCTGAAATCTATGAGCAGGCCACTAGCGAAAAAGCACGTATTAGCCTCTTGCTTAATGGTTACATTCTACCCGATATTGTGAAACATATTATGGTAACATTTTCACTCTCGTTACGAGGAATGTGGGTGGCAAAGTACTTTGGTTTGATTGGCGTATTTGCCTTAATACCAGGGTTTATACAGCTGAAAAAAATAGCTGGTACAGCGCCAATATTATTTTTTGCATTCCCGTTTTTCTTTATGGTCGGATTTAATGCATTCGTTTCTGTTAGTATCCCAAGGTACAATGTTCCACTAGTTATGATCTATTCAATTGCGATTGTTTTGACAGGGTACGCGCTCTGGAAGTTAGTACGGCCCCGTTTAGTATCTGTTGGATTTAATAAAAACTAAGCAGGTGGTTAGCTGAGCTTTTCAAACCGTTTTAAAAAGCCCTCTTTCGCTTTTTGTGGAGGGATGCCAGTGATGCGGATATTTGGCATCGCCCTGAGTTTACCAAATATCTTGCTGGCTTCCTTGTCGCTAAATCCAGCCAGCTGTGTGGCTTCGAGGTACGCCGCCATACGGTCTGCACGTTTAATCAGCGTGTTGATTGTGTCTGGTAAATTGGCGGGCAGTCCAAAGCGGACGTGAATTGCTTGCATCAATCTGTTTTCCAGATCTTTGTAGCCACTGCCAATTGCATATTTAAAAGGGGTAATCAAGTCGCCGATGACGTATTCTGGTGCGTCGTGAAGGAGGGCCGCCAAGCGAATCTCGGGTTTAGTATCCGGCTTAAGCAGAGTGACAATTTCTTCGACTAGAAGGGAATGTTCCGCAATTGTATAGCCCCATTCGCCAATTGTTTGGCCATTCCAGCGGACTTCGCGTGATAGGCCAAGCGCGATATCTTCTATTTCTATGTCGAGGGGGGATGGGTCGAGGAGGTCTAGTCTTCGTCCACTCAACATACGCTGCCATGCGCGAGGGGCGGGTATAGGTTTTTCTTTTTTGTGTGTACTCATAAATCAGGTCTGTTTCTCGTTATGAGCCACAGACCTGATTGGGTAAATCGTCTGCAGCGGGTTAGCGTCTGCGGGCCATCGTTGGAATGACGAGGCGTTCAATCCAGTTTTTAACTTCGGCTTGGCGAATGTCGGCGTTCA
The DNA here is from genome assembly GCF_048259265.1 of Kiloniella sp. Classification (NCBI taxonomy): domain Bacteria; kingdom Pseudomonadati; phylum Pseudomonadota; class Alphaproteobacteria; order Rhodospirillales; family Kiloniellaceae; genus Kiloniella; species Kiloniella sp. The sequence continues at coordinate 425,186 of NZ_JBLXHT010000001.1, forward strand.
TGATGTCATGATCAATACCAAGCAACCACCATAGATCTTTTCTGCTGGGATCTTGATGAAGTGCTTCGAGCATGTCCACAAATTTCTGGGCATCTTCAAGGTTTGTAAAAAAGCCTTTATCTACTAGCTTTTGTTTGCGGCAATAACAAAGTCGTGCCATTTCATGAAGGTCATATTCCGGGTGGTATTGAACGGACCAGAATACACCGCCCTTATGGGTTACAGATACGGCTTGAACTGATGTCCAATCGTTAGAAGCCAATATCTGACCATTGGGGGGCAGGTGAGTGATTTCGTCATCATGACTAATAAAAGCATCAAAGACAGATTTTTTGCCCTCGAAAAGGGGATGGGCACGGCCTTCGGGTGTTAGAGAGATTTTTCGAGCAAAACCCATTTCCCTGTCTTTGGGGTTAACTGCGCAGGCACCACCCGCGGCGACGACAGAGATTTGTGCTGCCCAGCAGCTACCAAAACTTGGGACTTGTGCTTCATAGGCAGCTTTCGCAAATTCAATCTGCGGAACAACTTTGGGATCATCAGAGTGAACGGTTAAGCTTGACCCTGTCCAGGCAATGCCATCGTATTGCTCTAGACTTGCGCCCATAGGAAGGGTTGCCCCGGGATCGGCGGGGTAAACGATGTCACACTCCGCGTCTGGGCTTTGCGTTTTCAGCATCTTGACGTAAAGATCGCCCGCAGTAGACGCGCCACCTTCTTTTAGACCATCACGCCCTTCTTTGGCATAGCCATCGACGACGAGGAAACGTGGATTTTTAGACATGTCGTCTTTCTCCGGTTTGATAGAGGTATTATTTACTTATTATTTGTTGGCATCCGCGAGATCATCAATTGCAGTTGGTAAATCTGCGTAGCTGTCGACAATAGCGTCGGCTGTCGTGTGAGCTTTGTCAGCATCGCGGGTTGCGGTGAATAGTATGGCTTTCATTCCCAATGCATGCGGGCCTTTGATGTCGTTGTGGTCACGGTCACCTATATGCAACATTTCTTCGACCTTCACGCCGAGTTGCTCTGCGGCAGTATCAAACATGCTACGGTGCGGTTTGGAATGACCGACTTCATCAGAAAAGGCAAAGCCGCTGAAGTACTGTTTAAGATCATAATCTTCGAGAATTTGTCGAAGGCCTGTTCCCGGTGTGACAATGGCATCGGAAACAATACAGAGTTTATAACGGCTTGAAAGATCAGCTAAAGCCGCCTTCACGCCGTCGATTGCATTTGGGGGAATATTGACCTCCATATCGCCTGTCTCTTTGACAACGCGATCAAAAAGGTCTTTTGGAAGGCTGCGATCCAGACCATTTAAAATAGCGCGAATGCGCTGTTCGACGGTCCAGTTTATAAAGAGTTCTTTCCAGACAACATTGAAAGAAGCATCCGCGACATCGTATGCAAGTGTCACTGCATCCATCTCGATAGGTTCGACTTCGTTCAGGGCTTTCCATACAATGTGGCGACGTTCTTCTTTTTTGCTTCTTAAACCCTGGGCAGCGCGCTTGGGTTCGTCTGAATCGTCATCAACGATTGTATCCCATAGGTCAAAGGTGATGGCCTTGATCATTGTGGGCTTCCTCTTTCAATTAAGTGCGTGGTTTCGAACGCATCGTTAGTAAGGTGTTTGTGTCATTTTTGACTTATGGTCGAGATCATAAAATGGAAAATTATTTTGGACAAGATAAAAGTGGGATAAAAGTGACTATTGGTTGTTTTATGTGGGTTATTTGCGAATAATTTGTCATGCATAGAGGATTGGACTGTGAGAAAAAAGGTTTTTGTGGTGCTTAGTGGTCTGATTCTGTGCGAAAGTAACTCGTCTTTTATTGGTTCTTGTTGATTTAGGAGGGGAGCTTTAGTTTGTATTTAGCCTTAATACTGGTCGCTTGAGGGGGGCAGGTGCTTTCCTCACAGATGCTTTACCGCCAACTATGGTTTGATGTTTGTGCTATAGCTGTTAAAAGCCCTTTGGAATGCTGTTTGGGTATCATTTGTCGAATATACTGGATGGGGCTTACACTAAGTTGATGGAAAAGAAGACGTTGAACAGGAAAGTATGCGTAGCCCCGATGCTCGATTGGACTGATCGACATGAACGGTCTTTTTTGCGTATGATTTCGCAGCATACCGTCCTTTATACGGAAATGGTGACAACGGGTGCCTTGCTTCACGGTAAAGATCCAGAACGGTTTTTACAGTTTGATGAAAAAGAACATCCGATAGCGTTGCAGCTTGGCGGCAGTGACCCTGAAGCGATCAAAACGTGCGCTTTGAAAGCGGCAGAATTTGGGTACGATGAGGTCAATCTTAATGTCGGATGCCCAAGTGATCGTGTCCAGAAAGGGCGATTTGGCGCTTGCTTGATGGCAGAGCCAGATTTGGTTGCAGAATGCGTTTCTGCCATGGCTGCATCCGGATTATTTGCAACGGTTAAAACACGTATCGGCATTGATGATCAGGATTCATATGAGTTTTTGCACGCGCTTGTATCTAAAGTGAAAAACGCAGGCTGCAAAACATTGATTGTTCATGCACGTAAAGCGTGGCTAGAAGGATTGAGCCCGAAACAGAACAGGGAAATTCCGCCTTTGAGGTATGATGTCGTGTATCGGGTTAAACAGGACTTCCCGGATCTGGAGATCATCCTTAATGGCGGTGTGCAAACACTTGAGCAGATTGAGGGCCATCTGGAAAAAGTTGATGGCGTGATGATTGGTCGGGAAGCCTATCAAAATCCTTATATCTTAGCAGAAGTCGATCAGAAGTTTTATGGTGGAATTAAGATCAAAGAGCGTGGTGAAATTGTCGATCAACTCTGCGATTATGCAGCCGTGCAGGTGGCCGAAGGGGTGCCTGTAAAATCAATAACGCGGCATGTCCTCGGGCTTTTTAATGGGTTGCCAGGGGCGCGGGCTTGGCGACGGAGCTTAAGCCAGAATGCATTTAAACCGGGTTCTGATGAGGGTGTTATTCGACGGGCTTATGAAGACTTCTTATTGTCGGGACAGACCCGTGATGTTGCTTGATATGGTTTTCTGGCTTGCAGTGATGTAGGATTGTTCTGGCAAATTGATAAGGGAAGGGGACTTTTTGTGACTGAAACTATTGCTAAGTATCTTACACTGGGAATGTTTATGTGGGGGATAAGTCTTTCTCCTGCACTGTCTAGCCAAGTTGATTGTTCAAGACCTGTTGACCAAAGTCCGTTAGTGAAAAAAATTATTTATTTTGAGGTTGGTCAATCGGGCCTTTCGAAGGAGGCTCAAAAAAAGATAGATGATCTTTTTGATGTTGTTGATGGTCATCCTTCACTAAAGATTTGTGCAATTGGTCAGGCAGATAAACAGGGCGATCCCGAAGCGAATAAAAAGCTCTCTCTTAAACGCGCGCAGAGCGCCAAGAATTACCTGATAGAAAAAGGCATCCCCAATAAAAGAATTGAAACGGTTTTCCGCGGTGAAGCCTATGGAAGTTTTTCTTTGTGGGGGACGGGTGATAAAGCAGATGAAGATCGTCGAGTAGAGGTCATTGCTTATAGCGAATGACGTTGATTTATTTTGCCTTTGTTTGAAGCTCTGGGCGCGTCACGTTTTATTCGGAAGGCCTAAGTAGGAAGAATTAATTGTCGGCTAAATATCAGGGTGGCCACATCCTCTTATATCACGGTGTTTTCGAAAGTATTCCGACGGGGCTGGAGAGCAGGTTACATAATGTCTGTCCAGATGAGTTCAGGCGACAGATAAAGTGGCTGCGTAATCAGTTTGAAATTGTTTCTTTAGATGACTTTGTTAACGCGCAAGACAGGCGTGGCCTAGCAACAATTACCTTTGATGATGCCTATGCCGATTTATTTAACCATGCGATCCCATGGTTGATTGAAGAAAAATTACCATCCACAGTTTTCCTCAATAGTAATCTTGTCGGTGGCCGTATTTTTTGGCGGGATAAGGTGCGTTTTATTCTGTCGCGTCAACTTGAAAAAGATTTTTTGATCTTCTTTGAAAAGGAAGAATGGGCGAAACAAATAAGAGCAGAACGATTTTACAAGGATAGTAAAAGGCCAGGATTAAGTAGTAAGCGTGTAGATCAGGCGTTGGATGTTTTTTTTGCTGCGCAGCAGCTGGACGGGCTGTTAAACTCTTTTACAAAAGTAATCGCTGGTGAATCAGAACTAGTAAATGACGCTCTGGTTTGCTATGGAAACCACAGTGCTTCTCATTACGTTTTATCTTCTTTACCGCCAGAACAACAATGCGAAGAAATCAGATCGTGCCAAACGTGGCTTAGAGAGAGAGAGTATTTTTGTACATCTTCATTTGCAGCTCCTTTTGGGGGGACAAATGATATAGATGAAAGTACTTTTCTCTTTGCAAAGAAAGCAGGTTGTACCGCTGTACTGATGAGCAGACAGGCCGTGAATAAAGTGGTGCAGAAAGATACTGTGACAGCACTCCCTATATTTGAACGGTATATGGCACCACCGACGTTGGAAGAGTTAGTACACCTGTCTCGTGAACTGGATCAGATTGTATAGGGGCTTTATCTATTAAGTGAGATTATCGGTCACTTCGGAAGCTTCTGCAGGATCTCACCAGCTACGTCATTAATTTCCTGTCCGCGATCTTTTACATATGCGGCTGCTTTTTGTGCCAGCTTCTGCTGGAAAGACTTATCACTTAAAAGCACTTCTAGTTGTTCGGTGATGTCTTCTGGCTCTGATAGCTTAACGACGGCATGATTATCAAGCATCTCATTGCAAATTTCTTCAAAATTTTGCATCTCTGGTCCACAGATAATCGCGCAGTTTTGCCTCGCAGGTTCTAAGAGGTTTTGTCCACCTTTACGTAATAGAGAACCGCCGATAATAACAACAGGCGATAGTGCATAAAAAAGGCCGAGTTCACCCAAGGTGTCAGCCAGATATATTGAGGTGTCTTCTGTTATGCCTGTGCCTTCACTTCTGAGGCTAACGGTCAGGTCTTTTCCTTGAAACTCATTGAGAATTTCGGGGCCTCGTTCCGGGTGTCTAGGGGCAATAATGCAAAGAAGATTGGGGAATTTTGATCTAAGCTTTTCGTGGGTCTCTGCAAGAAACGCTTCTTCACCTCGATGTGTCGAGCTTGCGAACCAAACGGGACGCGCGCCTATGGATGAAGATAGCTCTTCAAAATGATCTTGATTGTATGTCAGAGGGGCTGCTGCAAACTTTAAGTTACTTTGTTTCTTGACGTGGGGAGCTCCTAATTCTGAAAACCGTCGTGCGTCTGTAGAAGATTGGGCCAGAATCAGGTCAAATTGTTTGAGAAGATCCCGAATGAAAAATGATGCTCTTGTCCATGATTTAGCTGATTTTTGTGACATTCTACCATTAAGAAGAATCAGGGGGATACCATGAGATTTCGTTCGAAAAATCATATTGGGCCATAGTTCTGATTCAATAATTAAGGCAATATCCGGACGCCAGTTTTTTAAAAAACGTTCAATAGAAAGCGGTAGGTCAAGGGGCACAAACTGATGCATCGCGTATGCTGGAAGCCGTTCTTCCATCAGTCGCGCAGATGTGGCTGTTCCTGTTGTTACAAGGAATTTCAAATCGGGTTGTAATTTGTGAAAAGTTTCGAGTAAGGGTAACATCGACAGAGACTCTCCAACCGATGCCCCGTGTATCCACATCAACTTTTCTTTAGGTTTCGCCAAAGAGGCGTGGCCAAGTTTTTCTGTGTAGCGTGTCGGATGCTCTTTACCGCGGGTTATGCGTTTTGTCAGATGATATTTGACAAGCGGTGTCATAACTGTCGAAACAGAAGAATATAAACCCATAGCTATTTTTGTGCGGAGTGTTGTCATGCACGATGCCCTAACTCAGGTTTAATGTCTTAAGCTGGGTTTTTATTATCTTCTGCTCGTCGTAGAGTGCAAGCGCGCGCTCCCGGCTGGCAGAACCCATTGATTCGCGAAGCTTCGGACTGTTTACTAGCTTGCAGAGCGCGTCCGATAGCTTGGCGGGTTCATTTACTGGCACTAATATGCCGGTTTTCCCATCATCAACTTCTTCTCTTGATCCGCGAATATTTGTTGCCACCACAGGAAGGCCAGTCATCATTGCCTCTATGATCGATCTGGGCATACCCTCACGATGGGATGGAAGGGTGAAGATATCTGCAGCACGCATGATTTGGTTCACGTCATCCCGGTAGCCTAAAAAACGAATGCGTTTTTTTAGTTTCTCATCTGATTTGGCCTGATCCATGGCATCGTCAATGTTGCTAGCATGATCACTTTCAAGTCGGTCACCGACAATCCAGAGGGTTGCGTTGACTTTTTTCATCGCCTCAATCAGTTCAACATAACCTTTTTCCCGGACCAAACGACCAACCATCAGGATAACAGTCTCTTCATCCCTAGCACCAAGTTCTGTTCTAAGGGCTTTTCTGTATGATTTTGGGGCCGCGGGGTAAAACTTGTTTACATCGATACCATTGCCGATGGCGATAATTGTTCCATTCTTACACAGCTTGTGTTTCTTGGCTGTTTCTGCATCTTCCTGTGCTTGTGTGAACAATGTGTCGGTAAAACGGCCAGCCAACCATTCCAGCCCAATGAAGACATTTTTTTTCATCGTTGGCATGTTTTCATGAAAATAAAAACCGTGCGCGGTATAGGCTATTCGAGGAACACCAGCTGCACGGGCTGCAAAGCGAGCTATGAGGGATGCTACTGGTGTGTGTGTGTGAACCAGATCAAAGTTTTCGTTTTTGAAAAAACGAGTCAGATTCTTGAATGATTTTGTGTGTGAGAGCAAATTGAGCGATCGCTCAATTTCTATGGTTTCGACCCTAAAGCCTTCCGCGCGAATTTTTTCAACCAATGGGCCATCGCTGCAGACACCGACAACTTCGTGGCCTGCATCTCGCATTCCCTTCATAAGGGGAAGAAGCATGTGGTAAAGCGAGAAATCGACAGCGCAAATTTGGCAGATTTTCATTCGGTTCCTGCTTATTAATTTCTGAGATAATAGATCCCGGACTAGGGCATCATATAGTTGTCGGGCTCGTACGGAAATGGATTAGTGTAATTATTTCCAAAATTGAGTATCTGACATACCGACTTATTTTAACTGGTGCAATGGTTGAGGGTACTAATTTTGCAAGCTTTTCTTCTTGGGCATTTATAAAAAATTGTTATGTACGACGAGGAATCCTTTAAATTGACACTTTTGCAGGTTTATAAAGACTTACTTAGTTAGGGTGTCTTTTGATCGTCTTACGGGTTTTTGCCATTTAAGATTGTATTGGCAGCTTACTGTATTCCAATATTCTACGGAAGAATTTGCCAGATTTCGTAGAGCAAGGAGCGGTGGTTACTTTGTTTTCGGGCAACTTTTATTGTTTAGGCTTTGTTAATTATGGCATTGTCTAGGCGTTGACCACAAAATAAACACAAGCCTTGCAGGGTTTGTGTCGATAAGGGATAGGCAGCGTTCGCGCTACGAGACAATTATGTTGGGATGTCATCTAGGAATGTACAGGATCGGAGGTTCACTTCGTTATCCATTTTTCTTTGTAACGGCACTTCTTTTAGCTGGATGTAGTAATTTTCCAGGAAAAGACGGGTTCTTTGCAAACAAAAATACTGCGAGCGATACACAGATGCCTGCTGAACCTCAGATTGCTGCGCGCGGCAGTAAAAGGCACGAACCGCAAGTGGTTGCCGAGCTAGAAGTGCCGAAGCCAAACTGGAAGCCGGAAAAAATACCGGATAGACCAGTGCCTTCAGAAAACCTGTTGGCATTGCAAACAGATAGAGATCTCTCTGACAAATCATTATTGGTTACGCCGGAAATTAGCGTCCTACTTGGCATGTCTTTTATTCAGGTTCGTGAAAAATTGGGACAACCCGTATGGATAAGGGACGTCTATCCGGCACGTGTTTGGGGATATGATATCGAAAGCTGTAGTTTACAGATTTTTTTCTATCCGAAACTGGACCAGGCTGGTGATTACAGAGTTCTGGCCTATGAAAGCGGTCTTAATGGTGATGGGTTATCAAAGGTTACGTCGCTCAAAGCCGATGATGAAAAATCGGCTGGTAGCAAGTCCCCTTTGAAGCCGGGTACAATCAGCGAAGAAGATCATGCTGTCGTTCAGGCTTGTTTTCAGAAGATAATGGAAGAAACCAGATCATTAAAAAAAGATGGGGCTGACAATTTGGTGCCTGATTCATGAGGCAGATTGATATCAGCAGAGAAATTTATTTAATGAATTTATGATGTGTGTGACACACTCAAAAGTAATGGAAGTGAAGGCAGGAGATAAAAATGATGGCAGCGACGACGATAGTTGAGACAGCAAGTCCGCGCGTTATTTTGGTTGATGACGACGATCTTTTCCGGGAATCATTGGGATTAAACCTATCTGAAGAGGGATTTAATGTCATTGACTTCGATAACGGTGCTGATGTTCTGAGTTACTTATTAAATGAACCGTCACTTGATCCCATTCTTCTGGATTGGCGTATGCCTGGGTTGGATGGTCTCGCCGTTTTGAGGCGTTTGCGCGAAGCAAGAATGAATAATCCGGTTATTTTCCTCACGATGTTAAGTGATGAAATCTATGAAGAAGCAGCACTTCGTTGGGGCGCGGTTGATTTTATCGATAAATCCAGACGTTTGCCGATCATATTACAGCGTTTGCGATTAATTGCCGAAGGCACAAAGGGGAGTTCATCCTCTCAGGAAGAAGGAAAGGATTCCGGGAACCCATTATCTTCGCGTATCGGTGATCTTGAAATTCGCGAAGACATCATGCGGGCCTATTGGAAAGGTGAACAGCTGGACCTGACGCTAACTGAATTTGCGATTGTTTGTTTCTTGGCAACGGGAATTGGTAACGACGTAAGTTATCGTCAGATATACGATCTTGTGCATGGTAAAGATTTTGTCGCGGGGTATGGTACCGATGGCTACAAGGCTAATGTCCGTTCTTTTATTAAGCGCATACGTAAAAAATTCCGGGAAATAGATGATAGCTTTGAGCATATTGAAAACTATCCCGGTTTTGGTTATCGCTGGCGGAATGATGGTCCGTCAGGTACGGCTTAACTGGTTCGAAGGTTAAATCGTGAAGCACCAAGGCGTGATTATAAACGAAAGCGAACAGAAAGTGCGGCGGTCTGGGGTGAGCCGGGCTGCACATTCCCTGTTTGCGAAATTCGTTATCATGCTTCTGGTGTTTCTTGCTGTTCCGGCCTTATTGTATCAAGAGTTTCGGCAGGCAGATCTTGACCGACAAAATATCGTTCTGACCGCAGTGCGTGAACAAGGGCGGCTTATGGCCGAGAGCTTACGGCCTATGCTGGAAAGCGCCAACCCTTCGATTCTGTTGGATTTACCTGAAGAAATCGAACGTATAGCAACCAAGGGAAATGGCATAAAAGTTTTGTTCCGTCCTGCTGGGGAAGAGGGCGTGCAAGGGGTCTTTTTTGTTGCTTCGGAACCACGCCTCTCGGCAGATGAATTGCGTAAAGAGCGTGAAACGCTGGTTGCTCAGGGTGTCTTTGATAATTTGACGGCCAGCTGTTTGATTGAACGGCCAATGGCGATAAGGCACCTACGGCCCAGTGGTATCGAAGAACTATTGACCTCTATGACAGCGATTAGGACCGATGCCGGATGTTGGGCGGTTATCGCGACGCAATCGGCAGAGGTTTTTCTGGGCTCTTCCATTGGACAACCTTATTGGAAGACACTGGAAGTTCAGATTGCAGCCGCAATTTATTTAGGTATGGCGCTTATTCTTACCATTCTTGTTTTTACCGTTTGGCGTGATTTGATGCGCTTTAGAGATCTTGCTCGTGGAATCCGCGAAGGTAGTGTCGATAAAAGCAGCTTTATGATGAGCAACAAGGTACCTGAACTGGAACCTGTTGCACATGAATTCGATCGGATGACCCATACTTTGCGCGAGTCATCTGATTCTATCCGACGTGCGGCCGAAGACAATGCACATGCTTTTAAGACACCATTGGCGATTATCAGACAAGCGCTTGAGCCCTTGAACAAGACGGTAGAAATAGAAAACAAAAGAGGACGCCGTGCCCTGCAGGTTGTTGAAGAAGCTCTGGATCGCCTGGAAAACCTGGTTTCCACTGCGCGACACCTTGAACATACGTCTGCTGAACTTCTGAATCCGCCCAGAGAAAACATTGATCTTTCCGCACTTCTTCTACGGATGCTTGAGGCTTATAATGTGAGCTTCTCTCAGCAAGGGGTTATCCTGCAAAGCTCAATAGATCATGAAATTTCGGTGCTTGCCGGCGAAGATATGCTGGAAACCATCCTTGAGAATATTATCGATAATGCACTTGAGGTTTCCCCTCGCGGTACGACGGTCACAGTTGATTTGATTAACGGCAAGAAAACGGCTGAACTGGCTGTGCGTGACCGTGGGCCGGGCGTACCTGAAAGTGAGATTGAGCGTATTTTTGAGAGATATGTTTCTTATCGACCGAAAAAAACAGGTCATGATTCTAACAGTGATACAGAGCAGATTAAGGGAGGAAGTTCCTCTCATCACATGGGGATCGGTCTTTGGATCGTCCGTAGAAACGTTGAAGCGATTGGCGGTTATGTTCGGGCTGAAAATCGCCAAGATGGCGGTCTCTCTATTATTGTTTCTCTTCCGCAAAGCGGTGAATAAATAAAGCACCTTCCGAACAAATGTTGCGGCTACTAAGTCGCTTGCTCTATGGATTTTGCCTCACCAGACGTTGCCCCAATGGAATTTGCAAGGGCTGGGTAATATCTGAATAAGGTTAACCCGCGCGTTGCCATATACAGCATCATCGACAACCATAATCCGTGATTTCCCCACATAGGTACTAGAAACCATGCACTGATCAGAAAGATGAGCAGTGATTGTATCATGGCATTCCGTAAAGCAACCGTTCGTGTTGTTCCGATAAATATGCCGTCAAACTGAAATCCTGCCACGCTTATCAGTGGCATAAGTATGGGCCAGTAAATGAACTCTGTGGCGGTTGATCTGACGCTTGATATGTCGGTGAATAAACCGACAATTAACGGCCCAAACAGATAAAAGGTGATAACGAATAGAATGGATGTCAGGAAAGCCATGGCGCTGCTGGCCTTAACTGCGTTTCTGAATTCAATGTTATCGTTTCGCCCTTTTGCGTGCCCGGTTGTGATTTCAGCGGCATGGGCGAAGCCATCTAAGCCATATGCTGAAAAATAGAGGAACTGCATTAACACGGCATTGGCCGCGAGGATCTCATCCCCCATGCCTGCGCCTAATTTTGTGAAATATGCAAACGCAAATATAAGACATAGCGTACGAATAAAGATATCCCGGTTTACGGTGAACAAGGCAAAAATATGAGAACGAAGCCAAACATTCTGCCAGTCAATTTTGTAGGTGAAGAAATTGGACTTCTGTAGAATGATCCACAAACCTACAGTGAAGCCGACACCTTCTGCGATCACTGTTGCTAGCGCGACACCCTCTACCCCCCAGTCAAGTTGTACGACAAAAAACAAATCCAACAGAATGTTCACAGAATTTATTATGACTTGAAGGATAAATGTTAATTTTGGCTCCCCCTTACCAATAAGCCAGCCAATAATGACGTAGTTAGACAGGGCAATAGGCGCACTCCATATCCGTATGGTGCTGTACTGAAAGGCTAGGTTCTGAACCTCTTCACTGCCATCGATCAACGTGATGCACAATTGTAACAGAGGTGTTTGCAAGGCGATGAGGAGGAGCCCAAATAATAACGCAAGGAGTATGGGGCGCAGAAAGGACGCCTGCTGCTCCGGGAAGTTTTGAGCCCCAAAGGCCTGAGATGTAAAACCGACCGTCCCCATTTTCAAAAAGCCAAATCCCCAAAAGAGAAAGCTGAAAATTGTTCCCCCTACGGCCACGCCGCCGATATAAGCAGGGTCTGGTAAATGACCCATAACAGCGGTGTCGACAGCACCCAGTAGGGGGACTGTCAAATTTGATAGAATTAGCGGAACCGCTAAGGCCAGAATGTGTGTGTAATGGGAAGGCAGCTTGGTCAAGAGTTCAGTACTTTGATGTGGAGAGAACGGGATAAAGGAATTGACTTATATCCCATGCTCTATCGTTATCGTACTTTTATTTTAGGCCAAGACAAATTAGTGCATTCAAATATGAGTATTTGAATGGCGGGTTCCCAGACAAATTTTAGACAATCAGGAATGTAATCTGCGCCGGTATTTTGATCCCCGGCGTGTGGTTGCTGCCAGCCGTGATCTTGGAAACTCAGCTGTTTGCTTCAGAAACATAATAGTTTTTGCAGAGCTGTTGTTTGTCTGATCAACAATGTCTTCATAGTGTGACAATAACTGGATGGCTGCTAAAGCAGGGTCGATCTCATTTGGGAGACTCAAAACCCAAGCGAGAATAATGTCTTCGGGTGGCGTGCTGGTTTCTTCATCCATCATAAGCATCTGATGAATGATAGATTTAGGATCATTTGTGGAATTAGAAGGAACTGTCGCAGAAGCGAAAGATAGTGTAGAGGCGTGACTCGTCATTGCATTTTCTCCTCCGGTGCACCCCGCCCGGGTTAATGGTTGATAAATGCGATGGCAGGTCTCCTGGCTCGTGGATCAACGATATCTATCCGTCCTTCCCAGCCTTATCTAGGCCAGTGGGTCATAAGATAATATCTCATCACTTACAGTTGCGGGGGCAGCTTTGGAGTCAGTCTTACAGACTTCACCAAATTCCCTTTTCATCCCATAGGGGGAACCTCGCGATTTAAAGTAAAGCTACTTTACTGGAATGGGGTATGTCAATTGATTGAATTTGGTGTTCCTGTCGCCATTAAGTTTGGCAGGATTTCTATGAATTGGTTTCAAATTTTTTAAAAAGAATCCTCGTGGCTATTGAGCGCCCGATTATTTTTGTTGTAACGGGTTTTTGCGAAGCACTTTCCACATTTTCTGTTAGGGCAAGCTTTTCTGATGAGGGTGCTGCCGAGGTTGTTTTTTTACGCGAACTCGTTTTGGGAAGGTTACCGCCGAGTGTCGGCGTCGATCCTGTTGGCTTCAAATGGGACACTTCAACGCCGCCAGGATTTCTAGCGTGATTTTTTTCGGATTGAGTATTTTTCTTTTGTTGTCGAGCAATCTTTTCTTGAGCTCGTTTTTCAAGAGATGCGAGGCGAAGTTCTTTATTTATACGGTGTTTTTCGTCGCGCCAGGCGGTTAATACCTTGCGGCGATAAGGTGTGCTGTATTTCTGGTTGTAAGAATGATACCTGCCAACAGCTGATGTCCATGACGGGGATTTTCCGCGCAGTTCAACAAGAAACTTGGCCGCGTAGGCAATGTTTGTGGGGGGATCGAAAGCGGCCTCCAATGATTTGAAAGCTTTGGCATGGTGGTACAAATTAACCTGCATGCAGCCGACGTCGATATTCTTGACTCCTTTAGCCTTGAGTTTTTTTACCTCAGCAATCGCGGCTTGTTTGGTCGGAAGATATCGTCCTTTCCCTTCAGCCATAACAGTCCAGGGCCATGCCACTCGGCTACCTTTTTCTTTGTCCCATTTGCCCGATTCAACCAAAGAAATAGCACGTAACAAATGCAGGGGAATTCTTTTTTTGATCTCTGTTTCTGTAATGATATCGGCACAAATATCGCTATTGTTTTTCGCACTCAAGGATTGAGCAAAAGCGTTGGTTGATAGAAGGATACCAACAGCCAAGGCTAGATAGTATAGCGGATTACTTGGCATGATCTTTTGCTCCTTTCCTTGTTTTATTCAATTTGTCTGGTGATCGTTTGCTTTATGCAATTTTCGCCAGGTTCGTTTTTAGTCAGTTTGAATGGGCAGCATTCTCGGTAGAATCTCCCAACGTTCATTTGGAAATTTACGTGTTATGCGATTGATAAATTTACCGACATTCTCTTCTTTCAGGGCCAAAATTTTAACGGGCTCTTGGTTCTTGCGAATTAGAAAGTCCTGACGTCTCTCATGATCGGACATTTTCTCCTCCAGTTTTTATTCCTCTTGGAATTATAATAAGCAATTCTGAGGCCAGTTATGTTTTGACAGGTTGGACCTGACCCAAGTTCATCGCTTGGAAGTGGGGAAACTACTATTTTTCAGGATGAGATAAACTCTGTTATCGGAATTGTATGATATATAACAGTATCTTGGATGGTTCATGGTTGTTCTTGGCCGTGGGGCAAAGTCTTTATTTTTTTAGTGGAGGTCCAGTTCATAAATATATGCTTAACCATACTAACTTACAGAGCGGCAATATTTACCTGAACATTTTTACCTTTGCAGGTATGGCCTTAAGCTACTTTAGAGCTACTGTTATTTGAAAGGTTTCCCGCTTTCAGCGTTGGGATGAAAAATAACAAGTTCTAATAATCAAGTTCGTTCTGTTTGATCGAGCCGACAGCAATAATAAGATCGTCCATTAATGAGGCGATATCATCAAATTCTTGCCTGCGTTCAATCTTCTCTTCGTCCATGTATAGGGTACGGGATATCTCTATCTGAAGACAGTTAATACCCAGAGCAGGTTCGCCATAATGCTGGGTGATGAACCCACCGGGGTAGGGATTGTTATTAAGAACGCGGTATGAATTCTGTTCCAGAATATCCTCAACGGTTTTTGTGATAATTCTTGATCCGGCTTTGCCGAAGCGATCGCCCAGAACAAAATGAACGGATGATGGGCGTGAACTGATTGCATTGGCCTGTGTTGTCAGTTTGGGCATGGAATGGCAATCAATCAGAATGCAGTACCCAAATTTGCGCTTTGTCGCATCCACGAGCTGACGGAGTACCTTATGATAAGGCCAGTAAAATCGTTCTATACGTTCTTTCGCCTCGGCAAAGGTCAGTTTGTCTTTGTAAATTTGTGTTTCGCTGGTGACGTTGCGGGCAATGGTTCCCAATCCAACGGCAACGCGGGGCGAGTTTGTATTTACATAACTGGGTAGCTCATCTTCGAACATATGTGGGTCAAGTTCAAAGGGTTCTCTATTTGCGTCTACGAAAGCACGCGGGAAAAGTGCACAAAGTAACGGCGCCCCGAGTTTAGGGGCGTTTTGAAATAGTTCGTCAACAAAAGAGTCTTCCGAGCGGCGCAGGTTATGAATATCCAGCCTAGAGCCTTCTACAAAAGCTTCCGGATAGTGGTTCCCGCTGTGAGGTGAAGACAAAACGACTGGCAAAGTATGCTGTTTTGGAAGGTGCAAACGATAGGATTCTGTTTCTCTGGTCGAGCCTTGTTCGTCATTCGTAATTCTATTGTTTTGCGGTGTCGAATTTTTGTCACCCATTTCATTCACATCATAGGTCATGATATCGTCGTCAATAGTCCAATGAATAACATGGTTGAAGATTTATTGGTGTGACGGATCGTTCTCATAACGCTCTTTTGATTGTGGGCTGTGAAATGATGTATAAGCTTATACCTATTCTTGATGCTATGATAATGAAGTGTCGAGCATTTTTTTGAACTTTATTCGATTGATTTACCGTTTCTGATGGCTGACATTCTTCTTGCAGAAGATGACGATAACCTACGTTATTACCTGTGCCGCGCATTGGAGCGGGCGGGGCATAATGTAATTTCGGCCTCGAATGGGCAAGAAGCAGAAGAAACATTATCTTTTCATCGGTTTGATTTGGTTTTGACTGATGTTGTCATGCCGGAAAAAGGGGGGGTGGCGCTAGCTAAAATCGCCCGTTACCATCAGCCAGAGATCAAGATTATGTTTATTACAGGTTTTTCTGGAATTTTGATGGAGGAAAAAGACCCTTCATTCAAAAGTGATATTGTTTTGTCCAAGCCATTTCATCTCAGAGATTTGATTGATGAAGTAAATAAAGTGGTTTTGTGAGTGAAAACTTTTGCGAAAGGGCTTGTCAAACATTTGGCAGTTTGATACTTCCCTGTCTCACCGAATATTGCGTATTTATCAAACGATTTTTCGGGTATAGGGCGTATAGCTCAGCGGGAGAGCACTTCGTTGACATCGAAGGGGTCACTGGTTCAATCCCAGTTACGCCCACCATGAAAACCTCAAGGGAAACCTTGGGGTTTTCTTTTGCCTGCTTCTTAAGAGAGCTATTTAAATAACAAAGTTATAGCAGAGAAAACGAGGATAATAGACAGACCATGTTTATATCTTTGGTCTTCAATTTTGCCAATTAGCTTCCTACCTGCCAAAGCTGACAATATGGCGATCATTATCAAGGCTATACCAATAGGATAATGTTCTGGTCGCAGAATGTTATTACTGGAATAGCTGATTAGCTTTATAAGGTTTACCCCTAGGGCGGTCGCCGCCATAACACCGATAAAAGACTGTTTTTCAAATCCCATGCGATCCAGCGCTAACGCTTTGATGGGATTTCCACTGCTAAGTAATCCTGAGATATATCCATAAAAAGCAGCAACGATCAGGGCGATAGATGTTCTTTGTGGAAGGGATAATTTAAGACCAAGAGCGCTAATAATAACGCTTAGGATGATAAAACCAGCGAGAAGAGGCCGCAGAGGTTCCGGATCAATAGAAGAGAGCGTCTCTGCTCCTAGCCAGGAAAAGGGAATGCTTCCGATAGCTATAGTTGCTGAAAGCCGCCAGTTTATATGCTGACGGTACAGGATTGTTTTTGTGAAGGTCGAGGCCATGAACAGGATCGTTGTCAGGGCAATGCAGTCTTTGATGGGAATAAATAGTGAGCCGATGGAAAGGGCAATGAAGCCGCTTCCTAGTCCAAAGACGGCTGATACTAAAGAGCCAGCAAGGGCGATGATAAGAAAGAGATAAAGTTCCATCAGAGAAGTCGTTGTTTGTTTCTCATACCTTATTAGGGGAATGTGCTTGGAAATGCATCGGGTATTTCGTGTTGTATTACGCAGGCTGAAAATAATTGCCGTTGAAATTTAATTTCAAAAAAATTGCTTTTGTTCGGTAGAGGCTTGTTATTATAGAGTTTATTTTTAAATAGAAATAAATCTCAAATTTTATCTAAATTATTGTTTCTTTATAATGGGTTAGCGTTAATCTTTTTTTAATTGTAACTTGGTAGAAGTGCATGGTGAGCTAATTAAATTTTAGTGGAACGAGCGATGGCATCAAAAGAGGTGCAGGTAATCGCACGGGGCTCAAATCATTAGGGTGAGCTAGTAATGACATCTTTTTCAGCGCCAATAATAAGACTTGTGAAGCTTGCTCTGCATATCAAGCAGGTGGTTGGTGCATGCTATGCCTGTGAAAAGGGGTCTATATTTGTAAATTTTGGTGTGGTTGTTGTGCCGCTCATTGCCATGGTTGGTTTGGGGGTAGATGTCGGGCGCGGTTATGTGGTCAAAGCGCGTTTAAGCCAAGCTCTGGATGCGTCAGCATTGGCTGCTGCACCTTACGCAGACAACGTTGTTAAGCTACAAGCTGAATTTACCAAGTACTTTGATGCCAATTTTCCAAGTGATTTTATGAATGTTGATATTACGCTGGCAACACCTATCATTAGTGACAATGGCACCAAAGTGACGGTCTCAGCATCTGCTGTTCTGAATACAACATTAATGAGTGTTCTGGGTGAAGAGACAATGTCTGTGGCAGCCAGTTCAGAGGTCACGCGGCTTATTACGCCTTTGGATGTGGTGGTTTCCATTGACACAACAGGATCAATGGGAAGTTCCGACGGGTCTGGTACCCGGTTGAGCTCGGCTAAGGATGCCGCTGAAATCCTTGTTAATAAGTTATTTGGCAATGAGACCGAGAGTGAGAACCTTCAGGTTGGATTGGTGCCTTGGTCTGCTGCTGTGAATGTAGCAGAACGTGGCGTGAGCTACGATTCTGCTTTGAACACATTTACGGGTGGGTACTGGTATACCAATAACTCTCCCGTTCCATTTATCTCAGAGCCTGACAGTGACTGGCGTGGTTGTGCCTATGCCCGCTATACAGATAACAGCAACGACGATGATGCTGATCACCTTTTATATGATGCTGATGTTGGGGGGGTGACCTGGGAAGCTTGGGAACCAATGCCCCGCAGGGTTGTGAACCCCAGTAATGGTTATTTGTATACTGTCCGCTGTCCTGCGTGGGGTATTTCAAAGCTATCCGGAACAAAAAGTCATGCGATAGCTGCTATTGATGAACTGTCTAGCCCCACAGGCACAACGACAATTGCTCAAGGTCTGGTCTGGGCGTGGCGCGCCTTGATGCCGGGTGAACCTTATAACCAAGCAAGCACAAAAAGTAATCTTCGTCGTGCGATTGTGATTATGACTGACGGTCTGAATACCAGTTCATACCGCGATGCATACAAGGGGGATCTTAATGTATCCGAGATGGATGATCGATTGTCAGCCGTTGCTGCACAGATAAAGGCAACGGGGGTTGATATATATGTGGTCGAATATCACGTTGAAACTAACCTGATGAAAAGTGTCGCGAGTGCTACCACCGCACCCTATTATTTCAAGGCTGATAGTGCCGCTGAGCTGGAAAAAGCTTTTGAAAAAATTGGCACTGAACTATCTGAACTCAGAATATCAAAATGACCCTTATTCGATCTCTTTTTGGGAAATGCCGCTTTAAAAAATTCAGGAGGTGTGACAAGGGCGCAGTTGCTTTGGAATATGCCCTTGGGTTGCCCATTTTCCTGACGCTTGTTTTGGGCGTCTTTGATCTGGGAGGGGTGTATTTTGCAACAATCCTGTTAGAGGGCGGATTACGAGAAGCTGCACGATACGGCGTTACTGGTAATTTAGAACCTGGCGTGACCAAAGAAGAAAAGATACTTGAAACTATCAACATTCATGGCGCTGGTTTTGTTCAGGTGAAAGCGGACGAGCTCACAACCCTAGTTTATGAAGATTTTGACGCGATTGGTGATCCGGAACCTTATGTGGATGCCAATGGTAATAATGCTTATGATGGTGGAGAAATTTTTACTGATTTGAATTGTAATGGGGCTTGGGATTCAGATGCTGGGTTCGACGGCGCAGGAAACGGGTCAGAGGTTGTTCTCTACACTGTTGTTCATGAAACCCAATTGATTACGGGGTATGTCGCTAACTTAATTGGTGAAAACGGCAAGGTTAAATTACGTGCAAGCGTCGCGGTCAGAAACGAGCCCTATGGCGGAGGTGCATCGTGTTGATGTCCTTACGATCAACGTTACTGAATAGTCGTTGCGTTTTTTTTCGATGCTTCAAATTCTTCCGGCGCTTCAAAAAATGTGACGGGGGGGTCGCGCTTGTTGAGCTCGCCCTTATCCTCCCCATTTTATTGTTGATTTTATCCGGCGCCATTGAAATGAGCCGTTATATCTGGATACAGCATAAAGTGCTGAGACTTACTGCGGAAATCAGTGACTTGGTGACGCAGTCCAGAAATATGTCCGCGACTGAGATGGATGTGATTTTTACTGCCGCAGACTATATTATCCATCCATTTGATTTGGGGGCAAACGGAATTATTATCGTTTCCTCTGTCAGCGGAACAGGGGCAAACCCACCTGAGGTGAATTGGAAGCAGTGTGGGGCAGGGAACTTGGCTGTTTCCGGGTCTGTGGGACTTACCGGGACAACAGCAACTGTACCGAACGGGCTGATTGTTGATCCATTGGACAACATTATCATCGCAGAAGTTTTCTATGATTATGAACCGTTGATTTTCGATAATATCGTAGACAGTACTCAGATAACGCGGACTGCTATTCATACACCTCGGATATCGGCTTTGATATCAATTCAACGTGAACCTGGACAAACAGACGGTTGCCCATAATCCAGAAATATTGTTATTAATGTTTACATAAATATTTATTGTAATAATGAATTTCATATAAAGAACGATGCGTGAGCTAATCACGTCAAAAAAACATCTTTGGGGGACGGCCACGAATACGGTGGTTAAATAAGAGATGAGGGTGTTCGCGTTTGTGGTTAAAGTATAAGTACGTTAGTCTTCTGGGCATGAGGAGCGCTGCTTAGATGGCAAAATCAGCCAACACACAGGTCATGAAGGGCCAGATATCATTATTTGATAGGTTGAAGGCTTGGTGGTTTGGGTATGAATTACGTATCGTGCCAAAAGCGCCACCCATGCCTGCCATAAAAGAACATGACGTTCGTGCAGATAGTCATGAGTGGGAAAATTTACGTATTCAGCTTATTCAAGATGTATGGGGGGAAGGAAACGCTACCCCCGGTGATGAAGAATATATTGAAGAACTTATTAAGCCTTTCGGTTTAGACCCATCCAAAAACGTTTTGGATATTGGTGCTGGACTTGGTGGTGTTGGCCGGACAATGTCCGATAAGTTTGGTGTTTGGGTGACCTGCATGGAACGCGAACACGAAATGGTCGAAGCCGGGATGGAAATCTCGACTATGGCAGGGATGGCAAAAAAAGCACCCGTTCTTGCCTTTGATCCTGAGCAGTTTGAGTTCAAGCCAAAGTCTTTTGACTGCATCTTTTCGAAAGAATCTCTCTATACAATTCAAAATAAAGAACAATTTTTTAAAGACACTTGTCGTGCACTGAAAGATGGCGGGCAGTTTCTTTTTACTGATTTTATCGTAGATGATGAACCCGACGAAGAAATCTTGAAGTCCTGGAAGGATGGTGAAGGAAGCGGTCTTCAGGTCTGGACAAAGCTTCAATATGAACAAGGCTTTACGGCGGGTAATGTGCAAAGCCGAATTTTTGAAGATATGACAGACCGTTATCTTGAAATGGTCAAACGCGGTTGGGCTGATTACTTGAGCCAGATGAAAGAAAACGGAGCTGACAGGAAAATGGAAGAAGTCTTGGTCAGCGAAATGGAGCTGTGGGCACGACGTACGCATGCGTTGGAATCGGGTACCATAAGGCTCTATCGTTTTCTCGCAATTAGACAATCCCAAACGCAAATGCTGTCTGATTGGTAAAGAATCCAAAAAAAGAGTCTCTTTTCTCTTTTGTTTATCTGAAAAGTTGCGTATAGAAGCGCTCAGTTTTCACACTGCTTGATCAGGCGGTTGACATCTATGAAGTCCTTACATATTGTCCGGGCTTCTCGACAGCCCGATCAGCGGGCACATTTTTTGCCAAAGGTAGGACCATGAAAGTTGTAAACTCTCTGAAGACTGCCAAGCTGCGCGATAAGAACTGCCGTGTTGTTCGTCGTCGCGGCCGGGTTTATGTCATCAACAAGAAGAACCCTCGCTTTAAAGCGCGTCAGGGCTAATCTTGTTCATTCTGACTATTTGGTCAGAGTGAAGTTAAGAAAAAAAACCGCCTCTCGAAAGAGAGAGCGGTTTTTTCTTTTTTTGATCGCTAAATTTCAAATATTCCGATCTGTCGCAAATATTGTGACGTAAACTCTTTATCTCCAGACTTGTTCTTGACGCAAAGTTAAGCGAGGCTATGGGCCTAATAATAAATCTGGAGAAACCTGATGAAGATGCCTGATCCTGATCAGTCGATCGTGGCGAAAAGAGATGAAATTGCGGAAGCCTTAAGGGAAATAGTTCCCGGCGAAGGCGTGATTTTAAGTGATCGGGAATTACAGGCATACGAATCAGACGGGCTTACGGCCTATCGCCAACCTCCTTTAATGGCTGTTCTGCCGCAAACCGTTGATCAGGTAAGTCAGGTGCTGGCGTATTGTCATGCCGAGGGCATTAAAGTTGTACCACGCGGATCAGGGACCTCTCTGTCTGGGGGGGCTTTGCCTTTGGCTGACGCAATTTTATTGTGTATGGGCAAATTTAATAAAATTGTTGACGTTGATTATGATAACCGTTGTGCAGTGGTTCAGCCGGGGGTCACGAACCTAGGCATTACAAAAGCTGTAGAGGGCAACGGGTTCTATTATGCCCCGGATCCTTCCAGCCAGATTGCCTGTTCTATTGGCGGCAACGTTGCTGAAAATGCTGGCGGCGTCCATTGCTTGAAATACGGACTTACCACCAACAATCTTTTGGGCATTGAAATGGTTTTGATTGACGGAACTGTTTTAAGGTTTGGAGGGAAACATCTGGATAGTCCCGGCTATGATCTCCTTGGGTTAATGACAGGTTCGGAGGGGCTTCTCGGGGTTGTGACGGAAGTAACGGTTCGTATTCTGCCCCAACCTGAAACAGCAAGAGCGCTCTTGCTTGGATTTTCCAGCTCGGAAAGTGCGGGGGATTGCGTTGCAGCCATCATATCTGATGGTATTATTCCTGGCGGCATGGAGATGATGGATAAACCAGCTATTAAAGCCGCGGAAGCATTCGTCAATGCAGGATATCCACTGGACGTTGAAGCGCTGCTTATTGTTGAGCTGGATGGCCCGCAGGCTGAAGTGGATTATTTGATTGATCAGGTATCCGCGATTGCTGAAAAATGCGGGGCGATCACCAGTCGTATTAGCCAGAATGAAGAAGAGCGACAACTCTTCTGGGCGGGTCGTAAAGCCGCTTTCCCAGCGGTGGGGCGTCTGACACCGGATTATTACTGTATGGATGGAACAATCCCCCGTAATAAGCTTCCCCTTGTCTTAAAGCGCATGCGAGAAATGAGTGAGCACTACGATCTACGCGTGGCGAACGTCTTCCATGCAGGAGATGGCAATCTTCACCCCTTAATTATGTACGATGCGAATAATCCTGGAGAGTTGGAAAAAGCCGAAGATTTCGGGTCTGATATTTTAAAACTCTGTGTTGAAGTGGGCGGTGTACTGACAGGTGAACACGGCGTAGGTGTAGAAAAACGGGACCTTATGCCGGAAATGTTTAATGAGATCGACTTGAAACAACAGCTGCGAGTGAAGTGTGCTTTCGACAGTAAGGCGCTTTTGAACCCGGGGAAGGTTTTTCCTGAACTGCACCGTTGTGCTGAACTGGGACGCATGCACATTCATAAAGGAAAGCTACCCTTTCCTGATATCCCACGCTTCTAGAGTTGTTCTGGAGTCATCCTGCTAGAAATAAAATCAGACGATCAGAAACGAATAATAAAAAACGTCACGAGAGTTTTTATGAGTCATATCAAGCCTGAAAATGCAGACCAATTAGAAGAAGCCATTAAATGGGTTTTATCCGAAGAAGAGAGTGTGGAAATCATCGGCTCTGGGAGTAAACAGAGGCTTGGGCGTTCTGTGGAAACCAGCCATCAACTGGATTTGTCTGCCTTAACCGGTATTACACTGTATGAACCAGAAGAACTCGTGTTATCGGCACGGGCAGGGACACCGTTGGTCGAGATTCAAGAAGAGTTGATCAAGAATAAACAGTACATGGCTTTTGAACCAATGGATTATGGCTCTCTTTTGAAGGGAGAACCCGATCCCGGAACGCTCGGTGGAATGGTTTCTTGTAATCTATCTGGCTCGCGTCGGCTAAAGGCCGGTGCTGCGAGAGATCATTTTCTGGGTTTTTCCGGAGTTTCTGGTCGGGGGGAAACATTTAAGTCGGGTGGTCGGGTGGTCAAGAATGTGACAGGCTATGACCTTATGAAGCTCATGGCGGGATCTTATGGGACCCTTGCTGTGATGAGTGATATTACAATTAAGGTATTGCCAGCCCCACCA
Source organism: Kiloniella sp. (assembly GCF_048259265.1). Taxonomy (NCBI): domain Bacteria; kingdom Pseudomonadati; phylum Pseudomonadota; class Alphaproteobacteria; order Rhodospirillales; family Kiloniellaceae; genus Kiloniella; species Kiloniella sp. Next base: position 448,798 of record NZ_JBLXHT010000001.1, read on the forward strand.
GAAGAAAAAAGCTATGTCCTTTACGGCCTTACTGACGAGCAGGCAAACTGGGCGATGTCGGCTGCCTTGAACTCTTCGTGCGAGGTCTCTTCGGCAGCACATATTCCGCAGTCTATTTCCTCGAAAATTTCTTTTGAGGCAAAACCCCGAGCGATAACGGTGTTGAGGCTAGAAGGGCATGGACCATCAGTCACCTATAGGGCGGACAAATTGTCATCGCTTTTGGCAGATTTTGACACGGGAAGTTTAATTGCTGAGCGGGAAAGCAAGTCTTTGTGGCAAAAGCTACGTGATGCAGAAGTTTTTACAATTTCACCGGAGAGATCCGTTTGGCGAGTATCCTTGCCGCCTGCACAAGGCAGTATCTTTGTCGACAGTTTAAAACTAAGCGATCAGGCCGAGTACTACTATGACTGGGCTGGTGGGCTTATTTGGTTGTCCCTGACCGGAGATCATAATGCTTCTGTGCTTAGGGATAGATTAAAGAGCATGGGCGGACATGCCACTCTGGTAAGATCGGTTGAGGGAACGGACGACGCTGGATGCCCTCAGGATCCTCTTGCCCCAGGAGAGCATGCCCTAATGAAGCGCATAAAGGATAACTTTGATCCCAAAGCTATTCTAAACCCCGGCCGTTTATACGCAGATCTGTAGGAGAGACAAATGCAAACCAATTTTTCTCTCGCACAGTTGGCAGACCCTAATATTGAAGAAGCCGAAAGCATTCTGCGTAAGTGTGTGCACTGTGGATTTTGCACAGCAACCTGTCCCACTTATGTTCTGCTTGGGGACGAGTTAGATAGTCCTCGTGGGCGGATCTATTTGATTAAGGGTATGTTGGAAAAAGGTGAAGCAGCAACAGCAGAGGTGACAAAACATCTGGATCGTTGCTTATCTTGTCTATCCTGTATGACGACTTGCCCGTCAGGGGTGAACTATATGCATCTGGTGGATCATGCCCGAAACCACGTCGAGCATACCTATAAACGCCCTTTGTTTGAAAAGCTCCTCCGGAATCTTCTCAGCCATCTTATCCCTCGACCCTTTTGGTTTCGCGGGGCGTTGAACATTGCCTCTTTGACAAAACCGCTTGTGAAGAACTTTGTTTCGGGGCGAATAAAAGCATTGATTGACCTTGCGCCCAAAGACTTGCCCGCGGCAAGTGTTGTCGACCAACCTCAGACTTTCAAAGCGATTGCGGCGAAGAAAGGTCGCGTAGCATTGCTATCTGGTTGTGCGCAGACCGTTCTTGCCCCTTCGATCAATGAGGCAACGGTCAGGCTTTTAACAAGGCACGGTATCGAAATTGTCGTCGCCAAAGGCGTAGGTTGTTGCGGCTCACTTGTTCATCATATGGGCAAAGAGGAAATGGCGGAACAGCAGATGAAAGCTGCTATTCAAGGTTGGATGGCCGAAATTGAAAGTGAAGGGCTGGATGCTATTATTACGAATGCGTCTGGGTGCGGAACAACCATAAAAGATTACGGCTTTATGCTTCGGAATGATCCCAATTGGGCAGAGCGTGCAGCGAAGATCTCTGATCTTGCAAAGGATATCACTGAATATCTTGCTGAACTTGAACCTTTGGCGCTGGCGGATAAGGAGGACGATCAACCGGCAAAGATAGTTGCCTACCACGCACCTTGTTCAATTCAGCATGGTCAAAAGATCACCAAGCAACCAAAAGAACTTTTAACCGGGGCGGGTTTTGTCGTGCGCGATGTACCCGAGGGGCATCTGTGCTGTGGGTCGGCTGGGACTTATAATATAATGCAGCCAGAACTGGCTGAGAAGCTCCGTGATCGAAAAGTCAAAAACATCGAAACGCTTGCACCAGATATCATTGCGACGGGCAATATAGGGTGTCAGTGCCAGATTTCTTCGGGAACAGATATTCCCGTTGTTCATAACGTCGAACTCCTTGATTGGGCTACTGGCGGTCCTAAACCGGAAGTTCTGGATTGATAACGCTTAAGGTGACAAAGGGCTGGGTTGTAATTTATCAAGGGTTATCTAGATAAATCGCGAACCGGGAAGACGTGGTCCTCGAAGGGGACATGTCGTCTTCGAAAGCTTGTGCCTTCCAGATATTCCGGTTTGCTGATGCGGTCCATACGAAAATGGCGGAAATCTTCGCGCGCGGGATCCCAGGCTACCAAATACCACAGTGGTGGTAAGATCAGCATAGCTTGAGGTTCAACAATTCGGGTTGTTATGGCCCCTTTTGCATCGCGGTATCGGAAACTTAGTTGCAGCCGTTGAAGAAATGCGGTCTCGAATGCGGGCAACAGCCCAGGTTCTATAGTTTTCATATTTGATATGTCGACTTGGGGTGAAAGCTGTCCGACGTACAAACAATCCAGGAAACGGCGCAAGTCGCGTGCCTTGTCCGATGGCAGGGCTTTTTCTATCTTAGCAAGCCCTGCATCAGCGAGGGCTGAAAAGGGTAAGTTCCCGGCCGCTCGCATGGATGCGACGCTGATAAGAAGGGCAAAAATCTCAGTAACTGAGAGCCGCGCGGTGGTCTGAATTGATTGTGGATCAAGTTGCAAACCACCCCCGCGACCAGGCTCGGAATGAATGACAAAGCCTTCGTCGCGCAGCGCACTGATATCGCGCAATATTGTCCGCCTTGATGCACCAACCTCTTCTGCTAACTCAGCGATTGTCGAGGTGCCGTTGCGGCGAAGGCTACGCACAATGGCATCATGTCTGGGGCGAATATTCATTTTATAAGTTTATCAATAAATAGTGCCAGTATTTGTCACCATTTGGCTTTAGTCAATGATCATTCAAGTCACAAGGAGGTTTGCGATTGTAATGCACATCCCTAAATCTCTGAGACAAAAGCTAAAAGGAAATACAATGTCTATCTCAACCGATTTTCCAAACGCCACCTTTGTTTCCGTCAATGGCGTGGAACTGGAAGTCTTTGAAGCCGGCCAACAAAATACAGGAACCCCGATTGTCCTGTGTCATGGATGGCCAGAGCATGCTTTCTCTTGGCGTTATCAGATGCCCGCGCTTGCGGCAGCTGGTTACCATGTCATTGTTCCTAACCAACGAGGTTATGGCAATTCATCCAGTCCAAGCGAAGTAACAGACTATGACATTGAACACTTATCCGGTGATCTCGTAGCCCTCCTTGATCACTATGGATACGAAGATGCGACCTTTGTTGGTCATGATTGGGGGGCAATGGTCGTCTGGGGGGTGACTTTGTTGCACCCCGATCGAGTAAACAAAGTCATAAACCTGTCCTTGCCTTACCAAGAGCGCGGAGAAAAGCCTTGGATCGAGTTTATGGAAGAGTTTTTTGGTGACGACTTCTATTTTGTCCACTTTAACCGACAGCCGGGTGTTGCGGACGCAGTGTTGGATAAAAACACATCCCGGTTTCTTCGTAATATGTTCCGCAAAAATGTCCTCCCAGCTCCGCCTCAACCAGGTATGATGATGATCAATCTTGCTGAAACAAAAATGCCTCTGGGTGAGCCGATCATGGGTGACAGTGATCTTGCCGTTTTTGTCGCTGCTTTTAAAGGAACAGGTTTCACAGGCAGCATAAATTGGTACAGGAACCTTGATCGTAACTGGCACCAGTTGGCAGATGTAGATCCCGTCATTCAACAGCCTGCACTGATGATTTATGGTGACCGGGACCCCATCGCGAAGTCTGAAAATCTATCCGATTTTGTGCCTAATGTTGACGTGGTTAATCTGGACTGTGGTCATTGGATCCAGCAAGAGAAACCGGAAGAAGTGAACCAAACGATTTTAAACTGGCTGGCACAACAAAATCAGAGCTAATACGAAGAGTGTTGCGATAGGAAAATAAAGAAGTATCTGAGAACATTGGTAATTATTTTATAGCATATTTTATAAAATAATTGAACTTGAGCTGTAATCGGTCTGGCAAAGTTAATTTACCCAGAGTAGTCTGAGTTTCTCTGGTTAGGATTTCCAAAATGACACGTGACACTCTTCAGGGCGTACTTCTGGCTCTGGCCGCATTTTTATGGTGGGGGCTGACACCACTATATTTCAAACAGATAGAGGCGGCTGGACCTCTGGAGGTTCTGAGCCATCGTGTGATTTGGTCTTTAGTTCTTCTTGCTATCTTGCTGTTCGCACGGAAAAGATGGCCTGAGATTAAAGCAGTTTTCAGTTCGCCAAAGATTTGGGTCTGGCTGCTATTGACAGCGGTACTTATTGCGGTGAATTGGCTGGTCTTCATCTGGTCGATTTCAAATGGACACTTGGTCGAAGCAAGTCTTGGGTATTATATCAATCCTTTGGTTAACGTCCTTCTTGGTGTTGTCATACTTGGGGAGCGGCTAAAGTTATTACAGGGAATCGCAGTGGGGTTAGCGGCTGTCGCCGTAGGCTATTTGACTTATATAGGGGGCGAATTTCCCTGGATTTCTTTAATATTAGCAATGTCATTCGGGTTTTACGGGTTGATTAGAAAGCGTTTGCCTGTCGGGGCCCAAGTCGGGCTTTTTGCGGAAACGATAATGGTTACACCGATTGCGTTGGGCTACCTGATCTGGATTGGAGGGCAAAATGAGATGGTCTATATTGCTGGTGGTGTCGATATCAGCTTGTTGTTGATGTTGGCGGGTGTTGTAACAACTGTACCTCTTGTGTGCTTTGCCGCAGCAGCCAGACGTTTGAACTATTCAACAATTGGGATGATTCAATATGTTGGACCCACGGTTAATCTACTCTTGGCAGTATTACTTTTTGGCGAAGCCTTTACAGAAGTGCATGCCATATCTTTCGGATTGATCTGGTTTGCCGTCTTCTTGTTTAGTGCACAGTCATTTATGGATATGAAACGGACAAAAAAGCAGGTTGCACTTTAGGCAACCTGCTTCGTTTCGTGTGTATAGCGCTGTTCGGTGGTCTTAGCCTTTTGGCATAATGACAATTGCACGGAAATCGTTGACGTTTGTCCGTGTCGGTCCGGTGATGATAAGATCATCAAGGGCTTGAAAAAAGCTATACCCGTCATTATTGGCAAGATGTTCTTTCGCGCTGATACCAATTTTTTCAGCACGTTCAAGCGTATCAGGGCTCAAGATAGCGCCAGCATTGTCTTCACTGCCGTCGATCCCGTCTGTGTCACAGGCAAGGGCATAAATATCTGCCATGCCGTTTAATTCTACCGCTAGTGCGAGCAGGAATTCTGCATTCCGGCCCCCGCGACCGTTGCCTTTGACTGTCACGGTTGTCTCACCACCAGATAGCAGAACACAAGGTGCCTGTGCGGGTTGATCGTGGTTTGCGACCTGTCTGGAAATCGCGGCCATAACCTTGGCAACTTCCCGTGCTTCCCCTTCGATTGAATCGCCAAGGATCACAGGGGTAAAACCATGCTTTTCAGCAACAATTTTTGCCGCATTAAGGGAATCCTGAGGACGGGAAATCATGTGCATTGAACAGTTGGCAAAAATCGGGTCGTTTGGCTTGGGCGTTTCGTTAGTCGCCTTTTCCAAATGTGTGGCAACCGATGCAGGTGGTGTAATGTCGTATTTGGCCAGAATAGCGCGGGTATCTGCAAAGGTGCTAGGATCTGGAACTGTTGGGCCGGATGCGATGACATCGGGATCATCACCGGGCACGTCAGAGATCAAAAGACTAACCATCTGTGCCGGGGCCGCAGCGGCGGCAAGTTGACCGCCTTTAATGGCAGACAGGTGTTTACGCACCGTGTTCATTTCGATGATGTTTGCGCCGGATTTCAGCAAGGCTTTGTTGATTGTCTGCTTGGCTTCAAGGGGCAGGCCGTCAGCGGGCAGAGCCAACAAAGATGAGCCTCCGCCGGATATAAGGCAGAGAACAAGGTCATCTTCACTGAGGCCCTGCACCATTTTATAGATCCGCTTTGCTGCTTCACGACCAGCTGCATCCGGTACAGGATGGGCGGCTTCGACGACTTCGATGCGGGTGCATTTTTCGCCCTCGGGCATGTCGTGGTCATAGCGAGTTACGACAAGGCCTTCGATCGGCCCGGCCCAATTTTCTTCGACAGCTTTGGCCATGGCAGCAGCGGCTTTGCCGGCGCCTATCACCACGGTTTTTCCTTTGGGTGGTTTGGGCAAATAATCAGGCACAGCCAATCGGGGATCTGCCGCATCCAGACCAGCCTGAAAGAGATCACGTAGGAACTTTTTAGGGGATATCGCGTTCATCTACAGGGCCTTCGCTTAACAAGTGTCATAAACCAGAGATGCCTTTATGGAAATGAACAGGGGTATTCGTCAAGAGAAGCCTTCGGAATAACTGTTATTCCTGCCTTTCTTTGACGTTGTGATGAAAAAACTGGTCGGTTTTTGTCTTTGATGCTAGATAGCTTACCTAACTTTGCACGCAAAAGCTTTCAGCTGTGATGGGGAAGTAATCTCTGATGTTCGTGGGCTGGTGATGCGATGGCAAAAATTCCTCTGGAAATCACACCAAGCTAATACAATATTGAGGAAGGCATAAAAGCCTTGAGTTCAGTGGTATTGGGCATAGAGTATCGGCGTAAAATCAGGGCCTCATCATAAGGCCTGAATTAAGGTAAAAGTAATAGGAAGATAATGGATATCCAAATTCTGGCTTCGGATGAACCAAGTCCGGTGAGCGTTATTAATGAATATGCTGAAACCCCTTTTGTTTTTCTCTGTGATCACGCGACATCTTTTATTCCAAAATCCCGCAAGAACCTTGGCGTCGAAGATCACCATCTGACCCGGCATGTGGCCTATGATATCGGTATCAAAGGTGTGACCGAGGGGGTCGCTAATCATTTCAAATCTCGGGCAATCTTTAGTAACTTTTCTCGCCTTCTGGTCGATCCGAACCGCAAGCTGGATAACGATGCCCTGATGCCTTTGGTTAGCGACGGATGTCATGTTCCTGCAAATCAGGATATGCCAGAGGCAGAGCGAGAAGCCCGCTTAAACGCTTTTTATTGGCCCTATCACAATCAAATTCAGACGACGCTGGATAACATGATTGAACAAGGGCAGGTGCCAATCATCGTGTCCATGCACAGTATGACCCATGAAATGGCGGGTGTTGCCCGTCCGTGGCCTGTCTGCGTGTTGTGGAACCAAGATCCTCGCATTCCGGTGCCTTTGATTGAAACTTTTACGCAACAAGGCTTTAACTGTGGGGACAACGTGCCCTACACTGGACGGGATGGTCATGGCTATACAATGGAGATGCACGCGGATCGACGGGGACTACCCAATGTCCTGATTGAAATTCGTCAGGATCTAATTTCAGATCAGGCGGGCATAGATCAATGGACGACCCATATGATCAATGCCTTTGAAGAGGTTTTGCATTGCCCGTCGCTTAAAGAAATAAAGTGCTATCTATAAAAATAAGCACAAAAAGAAATACCTTGTTTTGGGAGAAGAAAAATCATGAACGAGCAAACCAAGCTGGAGCTGGAAGCAGCGGCGTTCAGACGCCTTGTTTCGCACTTGCAAGATCGAACAGACGTTCAGAATATTGATATGATGAACCTCGCCGGATTTTGTCGAAACTGTTTGTCTAAATGGTATATGGCCGCCGCCGAAGAAAAAGGCGAGGCCATGGACTACGGGCAGGCGCGCGAAATTGTCTATGGTATGCCTTATGACGAATGGAAATCGAAGCACCAGTTGGAAGCAACGGCTGAACAAAAAGCGGCCTTTGAGAAAAGCAAACCCGCGCACGATTAATCTTGCAAGTCAGTTAAGGCAACCATTAAGCAGACTGTGGTAAGCGAGAGACATCTTGTTAAAAAAGTCTCCTTGGCTACTGCGGGGCATTGCCAAAGTAGAAGCAGGGCGCTAATTTCCGCACAGACAATTTATGAGACAACTCATTACACGTGATTTTATAAAAGGGCCCCGGGCATGAGCGATTTCGAATCAAGCTACGAAGAAAATACTTCTGACGAAAGCCAGTCAGATGATATGGCAACAGAAACAACAAGTTCCTCTAGCGCAGCGCCCGTGCCAGGTGAAATCGCTGGTGTAACGGCGGACCGTCTTCGCGGATTTATCGAGCGCGTTGAGCGTCTGGAAGAAGAGAAAAAAGGCATCGCTGACGACATCAAAGAAGTCTATGCCGAATCTAAAGCGCTTGGTTTCGACACCAAAATTATGCGCAAGATCGTCTCTCTCCGCAAACTGGAACAGCAAGAGCGCATGGAGCAAGAAGAGCTTATTGATGTTTATAAGCATGCTCTTGGTATGGTGTAATCTCACCGCACATCGTTGAAGAAAAAGCCCGCCAATCGGCGGGTTTTTTTGTGAGATTTGAATAGGGGAGCTTTTAGGTTCTACCGATTGTTATACCTGTTCAGAGTAGAAATGCTAATTGTCTCCTAAATGTTGTTGTGCCATACACTTGAGATTACATGTTATGCGTGAGTTTTTTGTATGATTTTAGTGGTGAAATTCTGTGAAAAATATCGGTTATAGTTATTTATTTATGATTGTTTTTAGCTGTTTGGCTGTCCCACTAAGAGCTCATGCAGATTCTGGCTTTACAAACGACATATCAAGAGAAGAGTATTGTCGCGAGTTTAAGAAACTCGTCTTCCCAAATGATGATGCTTATTTTTCGCGTTGGAATAGCCATGAACTTAAGGTTTTTCTTGATGGCGAAGATGCAGAAGTAGCTTATGCAAAAGAACTGTTCGCAAAATTTGAACAGTTAACCAATGTTAAAATTGTTTATACATCGAAAAAAGTAAGTATTGCTCTTGTTTTTTGGGAAGACATATATCGCTATGCGCTGGTTACTGGCGAGAAGTTGTTTAAAAACAGGTATCCTAAAAAATTAGATTTATACGAATACTATAAGGAAAATGCTGAAATAGGTCATTGGAATTTTTTCCTTCAGGATAAAACCCCGACAAGTAAGCAGATGGTTTATAATGTTGGAATATTTGAAACTTCTATTAGTACAAAATCTATAGAAATTTTTGAAGAAAATAAAAAAACTATAGAACTTGCCGTTACTGCATCCTTGTTCCCTTATAATAGCGATGATGTCACTATCAACCTTACCGATGTTGAGGCAGAAGAATTTTCCCCACTAATCAATTCGTCTCATACGCCTTTGATTCAATATTGGTATGGCCTCAATGCGATGGTGCCTGGTATTCAAGAAGAACAAGTTGTTTGTATAGAATGATTTTTACTCAAACCTCCTCAGGCACAAGTGTCTTCTGCAATGTCTGATAATCTGTTTTACCTGTGCCTAGGACGGGGATTTTATCCATAATTTCGATTTCGCGGGGGATCATCAGTTCGCTGATACCTTGTTCTTGTGCTTCTTTTAACAGAATGGCGCGGGTAGCGTCCGGGCATTCTGTGGCGAGGATCAGTTGTTCACCTTTTTTGATATCCGGGCGTGCGATGACGGCGTGCATAAAGCCGGGCCAGATTTTACCCGCGAGATCTTCTGCTGCCGTCAACGAGACCATTTCGCCTGCGATTTTGGCAAAGCGTTTGGCGCGGCCCTGAATGGTGATAAAGCCATCAATGTCCATGACGACAATGTCCCCGGTGTCGTACCAGCCGTCTTCGGGTGGTTGAAGCTGTCCGGGGGCTTCGGCGCGCAGATATCCCTTCATGACGTTGGGGCCTTTGACAAAGAGGCGTCCGCCCGTGGGGATACCGGGAACAGGTTCCAGCCTGCTTTCAATGCCGGGCAAGAAGCGCCCGACGGTGCCCGCTTTGTATTGCAGTGGCGTGTTGGTAGACAGGACCGGAGAGGTCTCTGTCGCGCCGTAGCCTTCCAAAATTCTCAGGCCGAACTTCTCTGACCAGGTTTTTCTGGTGCTGTCCTTAACCTTTTCCGCCCCGGCAAAGATATGCCGTACTGAGTAGAAGTCGTAAGGGTGGGCAACGCGGGCATAACCTGTCAGGAAGGTATCTGTGCCAAAGACAATGGTCGCGTTGGTGTCGTAGACAAGGGCTGGAACGATACGATAGTGGAGCGGCGAGGGATAGAGGAAGGTTTTAATGCCCGAGAGGATCGGCAGCAGAAGACCGCCTGTTAAGCCAAATGAGTGGAAAATGGGTAGGGCATTGAAAACGGTGTCCGTCGAGTTGAAATCGACCACGGCGGCAAGCTGGTTTCTGTTAGAGAGAAGGTTGTTGTGACTGAGCATGACGCCCTTTGGCACACCTTCTGATCCTGATGTGAACAGAAGGACAGCTGCATCGTTACTCTCTGGTACAGATTTATTGTGGAATGATCTGGCGAAGTGGCTTTTTACCCAACCGCAAAGCTTGTTGCCGAGAGAGATTTCCTCTTTGAGATCTTCGAGATAAACAATCTTGTGTTCACGACCCAGCGCATCAGCCAGATCATCAAGCCGTCCGAGTTCAATGAACTTACGGGATGTGATGATGGTTTTGATCTCTGCTGTTTTACAACAGGACAACAGGTTCTTTTCGCCCATGGTAAAGTTGAGCATGGCCCCGACGCGTCCGATAGCCTGTATCGCAAAGAATGATACTGCGGCTGCCGAGGAGTTGGGCAGCAACAGACCAACAATCTCCTGCGGTTTTGTAAGGTTGGCAAACTTGTCGCCGAGAACAAAACTGGATGTGATGAGTTTGTCGTAAGAAAGCGGCGAACGTTGAATGTCTTCGACAACAGCGGCGTCACCACCGTGAATATCACGGGCATCCAACAGGCTCTTGAACAGGCCGCCTTCTGGTGGGCACGAGGTAAACGCGGTTTCGCTCATCAAATCGTGGAGCCCCACGCTGATGGCTGAACGACGTTCTCTGCCGCGAATATCTTCACTGAGGCGAAGTTTTTTGGGTGGATGGATGGTGATAATAACTTTGGGGAACCAGCGTTGGCGTATTTTACCTTTGAGACGTGAGAAGGGGGTGTATTGCGCACCTTCGATATTAACGGGCAACAAAGGGGCATCTGCGTGATCCGCAATCATGCCAGGACCTTCGAATATCTTCATCATGCCCCCGGTGACAGTAATACGTCCTTCGGGGAAGATCACACAGCGCTTGCCAGATTTGACCACATTAATCATGGTCTTGGTTGCCATGGGATTGGTCGGGTCGATCGGATAGGAATCAACGACGGATAGGAAAGGTTTTACCCACCAACGCTGAGCGACATAGGTATCTATCGCAAAGGTGGGACGGCCGGGTAAGAAAGCGGCAAGAAGAATACCATCGAGAAAAGAAACATGGTTGATGACGATAACGGCCTTGGGGCCAAGATCCTTGAGATTTTCTTCGCCTCTGACTTCCACGCGGAAACAGATTTTTAGTATGAGTCTGAAGAAAAGTTTTGTCGGAACTTCGGGCAGGAGTTTGCAGACATAGAGAGCGACGAAAAGGTTGAGTATCCCAACGATCAGGAATATTTCAGGAATAGTAAAGCCAAGCATGAACAGGCCCGTTGCCCCAATGGCTGAGACAACCATAAACAGGGCATTGACGATATTGTTGCTGGCAATATTCCTTGCCCGGTGACTTTCGCTACTTTCATGTTGAAGGATGGCATAGAGCGGCACGATATAGAGGCCACCGCTAATAGAGATAAGCAGCAGATCAATCAGAACTCGGATTAATTCGGGGCGTTGGAAGTATTCTGCGAGGCCAATCAACGAGGATGACGCGGGTGTTATGGTGTTAGATGCGAGATACAGGTCAAAGCTGAAAAGCGATAGCCCCAGAGCGCCAAAGGGAACGTAACGTGCTGTGATTTCACCTTTGAGCAGCTTGTTGCATATTAGCGAGCCGAGAGCGATACCGATAGAAAACATGGTGAGAAAGAGAACGCTGATCAACTCGTTTCCACCAATAATTTGCTTTGCCAATGGCGTGAATAGAGAAAGAAACGTTGCACCAAAAAACCAGAACCAAGAAATTCCCATGATAGAGAGAAAGACCGGGCGATTGCCCGCGCTGTGTTTAACCAGATTATAGGTTTCTGCAAGAAAGTTTGGGTTGATTTTTAGGGAAGGTTCAGAGGCTTCGGCTCTGGGAATGAAGTAGCTCGTGACAAGGCCGATCATGGACAGAGCTATGATGAGGAGGGAGACAGTCATCAAGCCATCCTCTGTCATAATAACAATGCCGCCGATGATTGTGCCGATCAAAATGGATAAGAATGTTCCTGCTTCGACCAGCCCGTTTGCACCGATAAGCTCTTCATCACGCATGTGATCAGGAAGAATACTGTATTTAAGGGGACCAAAGAAGGCTGACTGTGTTCCCATTAAGAACAAGACGACCATCAGATAGACGGGGGAGTTCGTCAAAAAGCCATAACTGGCAAGCCCCATAATGATTATTTCAAGGTACTTTGTAAGGCGAATTAAACGTGATTTTTCAAACTTGTCTGCAATTTGACCTGCGATAGCAGAGAAGAGAAAGAAGGGAAGAATAAAGATGCCCGCAGCCTGGGTGACCATTGCCTTTGCTTCTTCCGGGGACAGGTGGAGCATCTTGTATGTAATCAAGACAACGAGGGCATTTTTAAAGAGGTTATCGTTTAAAGCCCCCAATGCCTGAGTGAGGAAAAGAGGCAGAAAACGTTTGCTCTGCAAAAGATGTAATAGATTTTCACCACCAGATTCTTTGGACTGAGGTTGATTTGCCAAAGTTTTGTCTTCTCTGTTTTTATCGTCTGGGGACATCCCTAGCTACTCCGCCTCTTTATTGTCTTTTGCTGTATAGTGCCGAATTGTTTTGAAGATTTAAACTAACTTTGTGTTTTTACTTATTTAAGCATAAGTGAGTAATCACTCATAATTGTAGCCTTTTCAATTTAAAGTCAAGTGTGGGGTTGGAAATTGTTGTGTCAAAGAATGAAAATTTACAAATTTAGATAAAAATGGTCGTTAATAGAAATGTTATAAATAAACTGTTAATCAGTTAAATGAGTATTGGTTTTATTATTCTTCAAATTGTTCTTCTTATTGTTTTTATTGGGTTATATCTATTTATCTGTGCTTTAGGATCAACGAATGAGGTCTGTTTCCAAACGCGTATGATGGTATTTTTATTCCTGAATCACCGATAAAACGGTCGTTAATAACCATGAAAAGGATTTTGGCTTTCCCATTATATCCTCGGCCCAATTCGGGTTCTTTCAGGGAGGATTAAATATGAGAGCAAAATCAGGCTTTCTAAAAGGTTTGAATCCGACCATGGCAATATGGTCGAAGTTTCTTGTCTTCGCCTTGGTGATTATGGCGTTCGTCGCCACCGAAGGCGTTGGTGATTTTTTTACAGGAATTAACAATTTCCTGGTTGGCACCATGAAATGGTACTACTTGGGAATTGTTGCATCTTTCTTGTTTTTTGTTATTTGGTTACTGTTTAGTCGATACGGTAATCTTCGTTTGGGTAAAGACAGCGACAGACCGGAATTCAGTTATTTTTCCTGGTTCGCAATGCTGTTTGGTGCTGGCATGGGGATCGGTCTAGTCTTCTGGTCAATTGCTGAACCAATTTACCACTTTCAGTCTAACCCCTTTATTTCAGAAGATGCGTCGCAAACAGCAGAAGCGGCACAAGTCGCCATGCGCATCACTTTGTTTCACTGGGGATTACACCCATGGGCTATTTACGTAATTGTTGCCCTGTCATTGGCTTACTTTGCCTACCGCAAAGACTTGCCTTTGACCATTCGTTCTTCACTGTATCCACTTATTGGTGAACGCATCTATGGTCCTATTGGGCATCTCGCTGATCTATTGGCTGTGTATGGTACAGTCTTTGGTGTTGCGACGTCTCTTGGGCTTGGTGTTCAGCAAATGGCCACCGGACTGTATGAAATTACTGGCTGGGGTTTCTGGATTACGGAAACGATCACCGACGGCGTTACGAAAACCGAACCCGCCTTGGCAGCAATGATGGTGTTGATTGCCATTATTTCTGGTTTGGCAACGATCTCTGTCGTGTCTGGCGTCGGTAAAGGGGTTAAAATCCTTTCCGAGGTTAATCTGTGGTTGTCCATTGCAATTCTGGCATTTTTTATTGCTTTCGGCCCAACCCGTTATCTTCTCGGATCATTCCTGCAGAACATGGGTGATTATATAGGAAATGTAATTCCTTTGAGCCTCTGGACCAATGCAAATGATGAAGCAAGTCAATGGCAAGGCTGGTGGACAGCTTTCTATTGGGGGTGGTGGATGTCATGGGCACCATTTGTAGGTATGTTTATTGCGCGTATTTCACGTGGCCGGACAATCCGTGAATTTATTCTAGGTGTTCTATTGGTGCCAACATTACTTGGTGCTGTCTGGTTAACCGCATTTGGTGGTACGGCATTGCATATCGAGCTCTTTGGTGACGGGGGTATCGTCGAGGCAGTTAAGTCTGATTTGACGTCAGCTCTATATGTAACCTTGCAAAAAATGAATGCTGGTTTCATGGGATCAATCGCTGCGATTGTTGCGACACTCCTTATTGCGACCTATTTCATTACCTCTTCTGACTCAGGCACTTTGGTGGTGAACACCTTATTATCAGTCGGGGATGAAAATCCACCTACTGTACACCGAGTCATTTGGGGGCTTGGGGAAGGTTTTGTTGCTGCCGCGCTATTAATGGCAGGGGGGCTAAAAGCCTTACAGGCGGCGGCGATTGCTGCAGCATTGCCATTCTCAATTATCATGATCTTTATGATGATTGGCTTGGTAAAGTCTCTTCGTCAGGAAGATTTAGGAATTGCTTATGCACCAAGCGGAGACCGTGTTAGCGGAAGTTTGAACGACTAACCGTTTATGCGTAAACGTTACTAAATGAAACGGCCCCACTAAATGTTGGGGCCGTTTTTGTGCAATTTCTATTTTGATACTTTGGGATAAAGGGACTCTATTTCTTCCTCATATAGCTCAATAACTTTGTGGCGTCGCACTTTTAGCGTTGGTGTCATCATTTCATTGTCAATTGTGAAAGGTTCTTTGGCGATCACAAATTTACGCACTTTCTCAAGCGGGGAGAGCTGTTTGTTGATTTGATCAACGGCTTTGGCGATAGAGATTTTTAACGAAGGATTGTTGTGTACAGAGGCGAGAACGGCGGCAACTCCGTTGGCTTCTCCCCATAGGTCGAGAAACTCATCATCCGGCACGATAATAGCCGTTAAGTGAGGGCGTTTGTTCCCGTATACCATGACTTGATGAATTGAAGGATGGAGAGATAGCTCCCCTTCTACACGAGCAGGGGAAACGTTATCACCCCCGGATAAAACGATAATATCCTTTTTGCGGTCAGTGATCTTTAAGCGTCCACGATGATCAATTTCGCCAATATCTCCGGTATGTAGCCAACCACCTATAATGGTTTCATCGGTGTATTTCTGATCATTCCAATAACCTGACATCAAAAGCTCGCCCGAAGCCAGTATTTCGCCGTCATCAGCGATTTTGATTTCAACACCCCTGAGTTGAGGGCCGACAGTGGACATATCTATTTTGTCGTGCCTGTTAACCGCGATAACTGGTGCCGCCTCTGTCTGTCCATAGCCCTGGAGAATTGTCAGGCCAAGCGCATGAAAAAACAGTCCGACATCCTCATTCAGGGCCGCGCCGCCGGAAACCATTGCTTTCAGGCGCCCCCCAAAACGCTGACGAAGTTTGTTACGAACCAATTTTTCCAAGAGGCGATCTTGAAGGTTTTCGACCAACCCGAGATTATCCGACTGATAGTACTTTTTTCGGCCGAGGGCTTCTGCTTTGTAGAATAGTTTGCGTTTGAGCGGTTTTTCTTTTTCCAAGCCACGGGTAATGCGACTGTGCATGGACTCAAATAATCTGGGAACTGCCGTCATAATAGTCGGACGGGCCTCAGCAAGGTTGCGCAACAGATGTTCTGCCCCTTCGCCGTAGTAGATTTGCGCCCCCAGCAGTAATGGGAAAAACTGTCCGGCTGTATGTTCGTAAGCATGGGAAAGAGGAAGGAACGAAAGAAATATCTCATCACCCAAGCCAAGGTGATAGAGAACGTCCCAAGCGCCTTCACAGTTACAAAGTATTGCGCCGTGACTTAACATGACTCCCTTGGGAAGTCCGCCCGTTCCTGATGTGTAGATGAGACAGGCAGTATCTTTTCTGGTGAGCTTATCTGCCTCTGCTTCGATATCCTCCGAAAGGTTATCCCCTTCGGCGATTAAATGCTCCCAATCATGTATTGGCAGTTCTGATTTGCCTTCGCTGATCTCAAAGATGTCCATGTCATCCTTGTCGATCGTATCCATTGTAATGGCCCACAGACAATTGGGGGCTTCCTTTGCCGCGGGAAGAGACCTTTTACAAAGAGCTTTCGTGGAGACAATAATCCCCTTGGCATCTGAATGGTCAAGGACGTGCTTATGGTTGGCGTGGGTATTTGTTGTGTAGGCTGGAACAGATATCCCTCCGGCAGCCATGATGGCCAGATCAGCAATAAACCATTCGGGTCTATTTTCGGCAACAAGGACAACTCTGTCACCTTTTTCAAGCCCGATCGTTTTCAGGCTACGTGCCAGTGCGGTTATCCGCCGAGATGTTTCCTCCCAACTAATGGGCCAGTATTGTTTGTTCTCTTTGAACCAAAGAAAAGGTTGTTCTTTTTTTTCTTTCGCGTGCGCGTAAAAAAGACTGACAAGGTTCTTGTAGTGCGGCGGAGAAATAGTTTGTTCCATGTTCCTTGTTAGGCCTTTACCTGTTCGCGTGATTTCTTATCATTATGTATTGTAATATTTGGCGATTCACACCTTGTTTTCAATTTCTAGATCCTAACTTATACAGACAACGTTCGTATTTGAAGACCGCGTTTGCGGAATGAGAGGAATTTTTATGACCGAAGCTGCTCACCCCAAAGAAGTAAATGATGAAAAGCTTGGTACTTTACCCGCCTGGGATTTGACTGATCTTTATCCCGCACCAGATTCTACCGAACTGGAAAATGATCTGGTTGCTGTCGAAAAATCAGCCATTGCTTTTAATGCTAAATATGCGGGGAAATTAGCGGATCTGGACGGGGATGCTCTTTGTACTGCGATTGAATCGTTTGAAACGACGCAAGAGATTATGGGCAAGGTGATGAGCTATGCCTATCTGGTCTACGCCGGTAATATGAGTGATCCGGAAGTTGGAAAATTTTTCCAGTCTATGCAGGAACGCAGCACAGGTATTTCGTCACACATCTTGTTTTTCTCTCTAGAGCTGAATCAGTTGGACGAGGGTGATCTACAGATCAAGATAACAGATAGCTCACTTGCCAAATATGCCCCTTGGTTGAGAGATTTACGGGCGCAAAAAGATTATCAACTTTCTGATGATGTGGAAAAAATTCTCCACGAGAAGCGTGTTTCCGGTCGCTCAGCATGGGTACGCCTGTTTGATGAAACGATGGCGAGCCTTCGCTTCCCTTATATGGGGGAAGAATTTAGTTCGGCACAGATTCTGAATAAACTCAGTGATCGCGACCCCAAAGCACGTAAAGAAGCGGCTCAGTCACTGGGAAAGGTGTTGGGCGAAAATCAGCGCCTTTTTGCGCATATCACGAATACTTTGGCGAAAGATAAAGAAGTCGAAGATCTGGCGCGTGGTTTCTCTCTCCCTGTTTCTTCCCGGAACCTCGCTAACGTTGTCGAAGACGAAGTCGTTGATGCTTTGGTAAGTTCGGTGTCTGATTCTTATCAGGATCTTGCGCATCGTTATTATAAGCTGAAAGCAAAGTGGTTTGGTGTAGAGCAACTTCCTTACTGGGATCGTAATGCCCCCCTGCCGGATGACGATGATGATGTTATTACGTGGGCCGATGCAACAGAGACTGTGTTGACTGCCTACGCAGGATTTTCGCCAAAGCTTGCTGAAGTGGGACAAAAGTTTTTTGATAACCCTTGGATTGATGCGCCTGTTCGTCCAGGTAAGGCGCCGGGTGCCTTTGCTCATCCGACCGTCCCTTGTGCGCACCCTTATTTACTTGTGAATTATCAAGGTCGGACACGAGATGTTATGACCTTGGCGCATGAGCTTGGGCATGGCGTACATCAGGTTCTAGCCGGGGGGCAAGGACCACTCATGTCGGATACGCCGTTAACGCTTGCTGAAACGGCTTCTGTTTTTGGTGAAATGCTGACTTTCCAGTCTGTCTTGAAAAAGAAAGCGGATGCCAAGGCGCGTAAGATCATGCTGGCTTCCAAAGTGGAAGACATGCTGAACACTGTCGTGCGACAGGTCGCGATGCACCAGTTCGAAACTCGAGTTCATGATGAACGTCGTAAAGGGGAACTGTTGCCCGAACAGCTTGGTGAAATTTGGATGCAGACCCAAAAAGCAAGCTTGGGGCCTGCTATTCGTTTCGAAGATGAATACGCAGCCTATTGGTCTTATGTCCCACACTTTATCCATGCACCGTTTTACGTTTATGCCTACGCGTTCGGGGATTGTCTGGTCAATTCACTCTATGCGGTTTACCAGCAAAGCGAGGATGGGTTCGCAGAAAAGTATCTTGATATGCTCTCTGCTGGTGGTTCAAAGCGTCACAAAGAGTTGCTCGCGCCCTTTGGTCTAGATGCAAGTGATCCGGATTTTTGGAAACAGGGACTCAAAGTTGTATCTGGATTTATTGATCAGCTGGAAGCTATGGAGGAATAATATTGCTCTGTTGTGATTTACCAGCCTCAAGGCAGGAGTTCCTTGAGGCTGGTAATGACTTAAGCCAAGGTAAGTGACCCAGTTTCAAGGAATGATTCAAGGTTTTTGATATAAGGCGCTGGATCGATGTTGTGGCGATCAAGCCATTCTTGGCTGTAATAGGTATCGAGATAGCGATCACCGGAATCGCAGATCAAGGTGACGATACTGCCTTTTTCTTTACGGGCTCTCATTTCGGACATGAGAAGAAAGGCACCATAAAGATTTGTTCCTGTGGATGCCCCGCATTTGCGTCCAAGTAGTTTTTCCAGAACGTTGATTGCAGCAATTGAAGCGGCATCTGGAATTTGAATCATACGATCAACCAGACTGGGCACAAAAGAAAGCTCAACTCTTGGGCGGCCGATGCCTTCAATTCGTGATCCAGAACTGGTTAGGTTTTTATCACCCGTTTTGTAGAAGTCATAAAAGACTGAACTTTCCGGATCAACGACGCAGAGTTTTGTTTCGTGCGTACAGGATTGATCATAGCGGATAAAGCGGCCGAGTGTTGCTGATGTGCCGCCCGTACCTGCGCTGGCTACAATCCATTCCGGGCAGGGGTGGGGTTCTAGCGCCATTTGCGAAAACAAAGACTGCGCAATGTTATTATTGCCCCGCCAATCGGTCGCGCGCTCTGCATAGGTGAATTGATCCATATAGTGGCCGTTTAACTCGTGCGCGAGCCGTTCTGATTCTGTGTAGATGTCTTTCGCATCAACCAGATGGCATTCACCACCATAAAATTCAATTTGTGCCAGTTTTTTTCGAGCTGTGGTTTTGGGCACGACGGCAATAAATCTTAGATTTAGTAATCGGGAAAAGTATGCCTCGGATATTGCTGTGCTACCTGATGATGCCTCGATAATGGTGGTATCCGGCCCAATCCATCCGTTACAAAGACCATAAAGAAAGAGTGATCTTGCAAGCCGATGTTTCAGACTGCCTGTCGGGTGTGTGCTTTCATCTTTAAAATATAAATCAACGCCAAGGCAACTTGGCAAATCCAACTTGATAAGGTGGGTATCAGAAGATCGGTTATAATCCGCTTCGATTTTGTTGAGAGCTTGTTGAACCCAAAGTCTTTTATTCATTAGAAAATCCGAAAATCGTAGTTCTTAAAAACACAGGATAACATAAGCTTTGATCCTGTTGATATCTTTGCGGGCGAAGGTATATGACCAATGGTGTTATTTTCTCTCAAATATAAGCATAATTTAGATTTTTATTGGGATAATTTCCCAAAATTTTTTGCCTGCAAGGTGAGGAAGATTGAGTTGGTACTTTTGAAGGTCAAACACCATATAAAGGTTTAACGTTTCATGTTTGGCAAGTTTCAGAGATTGTACGAAAGATCAGCAGAATGCAGGATGACGAAGATCTCCAAGATATAAGCGATTCAGGATCACGTCTCTCGGGGCGTTTGAAACGCTATGCTAAAGTCGGGAGCTCTGTGGGAGGGCTTGCTGCACAGGTTGTTGGAAATCGTGTGTTGGGGACAGGTCTAAACTCTGCAAAACATTCGGCAGAGTTGAAGAACGCTTTGGGAGGGCTTAAAGGGCCTTTGATGAAAGCGGCACAAATTCTTGCGACGATTCCCGACGCACTCCCCAAAGAATATGCCGAAGAGCTCCGTCAGCTTCAATCAAATGCACCATCCATGGGGTGGTTGTTTGTGAAGCGTCGCATGAAGACGGAGATGGGGACGGGGTGGCAGAGAAAATTCCAATCCTTTGATCAAGTCGCAACGGCAGCTGCATCACTTGGTCAGGTCCACCGTGCGATTGCTTTGGATGGGCAAGAGCTTGCCTGTAAATTGCAATATCCGGACATGATTTCGGCCGTTGAGGCTGACTTAAAACAGCTTGCTTTGTTGTTCGGGATTTATCGGCGTTATGACAAGGCGATTGATCCTTCAAATATCTTACACGAATTAACCGATCGCTTACGAGAAGAGCTGGATTATCAACGTGAAGCGCAAAACATGGGACTTTACGGGCACATGCTTGTAGATGAAAAACATGTATGTGTACCGAAAGCTGTTCCCGAGTTAACGACCAATCGTTTGATCACGATGAACTGGCTTGATGGTGTTCCGCTTCTTAATTTCATCAGTTCTCATGAAAACGATCTGGAAATGCGAAATCAGGTCGCGATGAATATGTTTCGTGCCTGGTATGTTCCCTTTTATAAATATGGCGTTATTCATGGTGATCCTCACCTCGGCAACTATTCCATACGAGAGAACGGTGATGTCAATTTGTTGGATTTTGGATGTATCCGTGTTTTTGATGCATCTTTTGTTAAGGGGGTTATTGATCTTTATTTTGGGCTTGAACGAGATGACGAAGACTTGGCTGTTCAAGCTTATGAAAGCTGGGGTTTTAAAATTCAAAGCCGAGAGATGCTAAATACGCTAAACATATGGGCGCATTTTCTTTATGGACCTCTGCTTCAGGATCGAAAAAGAACCATAGTTGATGATTATCAGGGGGGCGCTTACGGTGCCGGAGTAGCAAATAAGGTACATCAGGAACTACGTCGATTAGGTGGGGTCAAACCACCAAGGGAATTTGTTCTCATGGATCGTGCTGCTGTCGGTCTTGGGTCAGTGTTCATGCACTTGAATGCCGAAATAAACTGGCACCAACTGTTTCATGATCTTATTTCAGATTTTGATCACCAGATTTTGTTGGAAAGACAAACATCAGCCTTAAACGAATTCAATGTTCCAATTCCGACACGTGCATAAAGTAGATCTGTAAGCAGCTATTTGTCAGCTGTGAATACAGGCGAATCGATATTTTTAATATACTACATCAATAATTTGTTATTTGTGGGTGAAATTATTTCCCAACTGGCACAGGTGTTTTCCTTGGCTTATGGCGTTTTTAGAATGTTTTTGTGCAGTGCACACTTGCAGCTTTGATTTTAATTGCCTTTTAATAACAATGACAATTTGTTGGATGTTTCGATCCAACGACAATTCTTGTGGGGAGAAAATATGAAAATTGCTATTCCCAAGGAGCGTCGCCCGAATGAAACACGGGTCGCTGCTTCTCCTGAGACGGTGAAAAAACTCGCCGCTTTGGGGTGTGATGTCTTTGTGGAAAAAGGAGCAGGTGTTGCAGCCAGCTTCACGGATACAGCGTATAAGGATGCTGGCGCGACGATTGGGAAAGATGCCGCGACAACCTACAAGGATGCTAAAGCTGTTCTAAAGGTTCAAAAGCCAATTGCAGGCGGTAAAGATGATGAACTTAAGGTTTTGCTTAAAGGTACCATCGTTGTCTCAATAGCAGATCCTTATCGTTCTGAGAAAGAATTGGATGCTTATGCAGAGGCTGGATTAACAGCATTTGCAATGGATTTTGTACCGCGTATTACCCGTGCACAATCGATGGATGTTTTGTCAAGCCAATCAAATTTGGCAGGATATAAATCTGTGTTGGACGGTGCTGCGGTGTTCAATCGTGCTTTTCCGATGATGATGACCGCTGCCGGGACTATTGCTCCGGCCAAGGTCTTTGTCATGGGGGCAGGGGTTGCCGGACTACAAGCTATTGCAACGGCACGGCGCCTTGGTGCTGTTGTATCGGCGACGGATGTTCGTCCGGCTTCGAAAGAACAAGTTGAATCGCTTGGGGCAAAGTTTGTTGCTGTTGAAGACGATGAGTTTAAACAGGCTGAAACCGCTGGTGGTTACGCAAAAGAGATGTCGGATGCCTATAAGGCAAAACAGGCAACCTTGATTGCAGAGACCATTGCCAAGGTTGATATGGTCATTACCACGGCATTGATACCAGGACGTCCTGCGCCAGTATTGGTAACGGCAGAAATGGTCAAGTCAATGAAACCAGGATCGGTGATTGTTGACCTTGCTGTCGAAAACGGTGGTAACTGTGAACTGTCTGTAGCCGGAAAAGTTGTTGAAAAGGATGGTGTATCCATCGTTGGTTATAATAATGTTCCCGGACGTTTGGCGACGGATGCATCTTCGCTCTATGCCAAGAACGTTTTCAATTTCTTTGAACTTCTGTTCGATAAAGAAGCTAAGGAATTAAAAATTGACTGGAATGACGAAATCATCAAAGGAACCTGTGTAACACACGAAGGTTCGATTGTTCATCCAGCGTTGGCCCATACTGAAAAAAAGGCGGCTTCTAAAACAGAGACAAAGACAGCGGCCGAAGGTGAGCCAGCAACACCAAAATCAGCGGCCCAGAAGACTGCTATAAAAACGACAGTAAGAAAAACAACTACGACGAAAAAAGAATCTTCTAAACGGGCGCCTGCTAAGAAAACAACAGCGAAGCAAACGACAAAGGCTGCGGCGAACAAAGCTGCTCCAAAGCCTAAAGCGGCGCCTAAAAAAGCGTCGGCTAAGTCTGCTGAAAGTAAGCCCGAGACAAACACTGAACCTAAAGATGGGGGAGATGCCTAATGTCTAGTGAGGAATTTATAAACAAGGCAACTGACGTCGCTAATTCAGCACGTGCCTTATCTGACGAGGTTGCATCTCTTGCATCTGAGGCCAGTCGCCTTGCTATCGACACGGCCGGGCAAAGTGCAGGGTCCCCATTTATTATGGGCCTGACGGTGTTGGTTTTAGCTGTGTTTGTTGGCTATTACGTTGTCTGGAATGTAACCCCTGCATTGCACTCGCCTTTGATGGCGGTAACCAATGCCATTTCATCGGTGATTATTGTTGGCGCATTGATTGCTGCGGGACCAGCCGATGTTGGTTTTAGCGAAATCATGGGTTTCATTGCCATTGTGTTGGCTGCTGTGAACATCTTTGGTGGTTTTATCGTCGCGCAGCGTATGCTGCAAATGTTCAAGAAAAAGCAATAGGGGGAGCTTACTATGTCATCAGATCTTTCTGCTCTGTTATATCTGGCTGCTTCAGTCTGCTTTATTATGGCGCTTCGCGGGCTTTCACACCCGACAACCAGCCGACAGGGAAATATTTTTGGTATCGTTGGAATGGTTCTGGCCATCGGAACGACCCTTATGGCACCTGGCGTGGTGAGTTTTGGCACCATTCTTCTTGGACTGCTTGTCGGTGGGGCTATTGGTACCGTCATTGCCTTGCGCATTAAAATGACTGCCTTGCCGCAACTTGTTGCAGCCTTCCACAGTCTTGTCGGTTTGGCCGCGGTTTGTGTTGCTTTAGCAACCTTCTACAAACCAGAAGCCTATGGTATCGGACGGGTTGGCGATATTCAGATCTCAAGTCTTGTTGAATTGGCAATTGGTACAGCCGTTGGTGCGATTACCTTTACGGGATCAGTGGTCGCGTTTGCTAAGCTGCAAGGACTTGTTTCGGGTGCACCGCTGGTCTTCAAGATGCAACACATGCTTAATGCTGCACTTGGTGCGTTAGTTGTTGTGCTGCTTGTTTTGCTCTGTACAACACAGGAACCTCTTTATCTCTGGGTATTGATCGCGGTTACACTGTTGCTTGGCTTCTTACTGATTTTGCCGATTGGCGGTGCGGATATGCCTGTTGTTGTGTCCATGCTGAATTCCTATTCAGGCTGGGCCGCGTGTGGCATCGGTTTTACCCTGCAAAACAACTTGTTGATTATCACAGGTGCACTGGTTGGTTCTTCGGGGGCTATCCTCAGCTACATCATGTGTAAAGCCATGAACCGTTCTTTTATCAGCGTTATCCTTGGTGGCTTTGGAGCCGAGGCTGATGATGGTCCCGCCGGGAGCGGCGGTGATGATGATCGGGTTGTAAAATCCGGCTCTGGCGATGATGCGGCTTTCCTGATGAAAAATGCGGGGTCAGTTGTTATTGTGCCGGGATACGGTATGGCTGTTGCACAGGCTCAGCATACGCTGCGTGAAATGGTTGATTTGCTCAAAGCTGATGGGGTTAATGTGCGTTATGCTATTCATCCTGTTGCTGGGCGTATGCCGGGGCACATGAACGTGTTGCTGGCTGAAGCATCTGTGCCTTATGACGAGGTGCTAGAGATGGACGAGATCAATCGCGATTTCAAATCAACGGATGTTGTTTTTGTTATCGGTGCGAATGACATTACTAACCCAGCTGCCAAGACAGATCCCAAATCACCTATTTATGGGATGCCTATTCTGGAAGTTGATCAGGCCCAGACCGTTCTCTTTGTAAAGCGTGGTATGTCTGCTGGATATGCTGGTGTTCAGAACGAGCTTTTCTTCCGGGACAACACGATGATGCTGTTCGGTGATGCGAAACAGATGTGCGAGAAGATTGTGAAATCTTTGGAGCAACTCTAAGAGCTTCTTATCGTTGCTGTATTGGAAAAGGGCATCCTCGGATGTCCTTTTTATTTGTTTTTCTGTTGTAAGAACCTCGCACTAAAGAACCAACATGCGGTAGTTTTTTTACAAATTATTTCTTGATACTTGGCTTGAAAGGGATCATGTATCCCGTCCCTTTTTCCAACCTTATGTAAAACGAGGATGAAGCCATGAGTGATATCTCAATTGGTATTGATTTCGGTACGACGAATACTGTGATTGCTTTGGCTGACCAAAAGGGAGCGGTGAAATCCGTTAAATTCAAGCACGATGATATTCTGCATGATGTTTATCGTAGCCTGCTTTGTTACGAGAAGCATAGTCCGGCTAAAAACTCTAGAGTAGATGTAGCCGGTGGCCCCTGGGCGCTGGAACAATACCTAACGGCGCGCGGTGAAGTGCGTTTTCTTCAGTCTTTCAAAAGTCATATCGCCAGTAAGCTGTTTCAGGAAACGCAAATATTTTCCAAGCGTTTTACCTTGCAAGATATTATGGCTGATTTTTTTACGCAGTTTGTCTCGGATGCCGGAGATCAGATCCCTGAAGAAAAAACAAAGGTCATCGCGGGGCGTCCAATTATCTATGCGGGGCATTCTCCGGATGAAGACTTAGCGCGCGAACGATATGATGCGGCTTATAAAAGTATTGGTTTTTCCAACGTAAGTTACGTCTATGAGCCTGTGGGGGCGGCGTATTACTACGCAAAAAATATTGAGAAAGAAGCAACTATTCTTGTTGCTGACTTCGGCGGCGGAACAAGCGATTTTTCTCTCATCAAGTTTGAGCGTTCAGGTTCAACCTTGCGATCTACTCCTTTAGGCTATGCGGGGGTTGGTATCGCGGGTGATACCTTTGATAGTCGATTAATTGACCATGTGGTTTCTCCGTCTCTTGGTAAAGGCAGCGGATACTATTCCTTGGATCGTAAGGTTCTTGATATGCCCAACAGTTTCTACAATCGTTTTTCCAAGTGGCACGAGCTTGGGGTTTTGAAAAGCCCAACAACCCTTCGCGAACTTCGTGAACTAAAATCAGTGGCGGTTCATCCGGAAATGATCGAAGCCTTTATCGATGTTGTCGATAATGATTGGAGCATGGATATTTACGATGCCATTTCCAAAGCGAAAATGGCTTTAACTCATAGTAATGAAACGAATTTTTCGGTTCACTTCAGTGACAAAAAAATTGAGAAGACGATTTGTCGACAAGATTTTGAAAGCTGGATTGCCAAGGATTTGGCTGTGATCGAAAAAAAGGTCGATAACTTGTTACTGGAAAGCAAGATTCCTCTGTCTCAGATTGATAAGGTCTTTATGACGGGGGGAACATCTTACGTTCCGGCTGTGCAGACGCTTTTTGCCAAGCTTTTCGGAAAAGATAAATTGGCAAGCGGGAAGCAACTTGAATCCGTTGCTTACGGCCTTGCTCTGGTAGGTCAAGACCCAGACTCTCAAAGCTGGGCTGTTTAGATCGTGACTGCTTATGCTTTAAAGTAAGGATCGGGTTGCTGAGTAGAGAGATGCTCGAATTTGTTTTAGGCGCAAAACGGGCCGCCGTCTGAGTTAGAGGGCAGCCCGTTCTTCTTCCAAGAGGAAGATATCTCGCCTTAAGCGACGTTCACAGAACGCCGATCAGACTTTAATAGCCTTCACGTTCCATACGTTTACGTAGAAGTTTGCGATAGCGACGAACTGCTTCGGCACCCTCGCGCTTTCTGCGCTCACATGGTTTTTCGAAGTGACGACGCAACTTCATTTCACGGAAGACACCTTCGCGTTGCAGCTTTTTCTTAAGCGCGCGAAGAGCCTGATCAACATTATTATCACGAACGTGTACTTGCACGGGCGATCAGCTCCTTTCTAACGTCAGTCCATGATTGGTCTGACAGAGTTTTCTCGGTTACCCGAGTTGAACACATAAAGAACAACCGCTGGACCGATGGTACAGCAGGTTCATGGCAGTACCTATCACAGCCTTTTATGAATGTGAAGGGAAGAATAAAGAGCGCCCCAGATTCTTTAGAGATTCTTTTTCCCAGTATTTCTGTGCTTTAGCACTATAATATGATAACTTTTGCAAAGACACGGCGTTTTATTTTGATCCTGTGTAACCAGAGTTCCATAGTATAAACATGACCTTACTAAATATATCAAAAATGGGGCATCCTGTTTTACGACAGATTGCTGCATCTGTTTCTGATCCGACATCGACCGAAATCCGCGAGCTTGTTGAAAACATGGTCGAGACCATGACAGAGGCTGGTGGTACAGGTATAGCAGCCCCTCAGGTTTTCGAGTCGAAACGTATTTTTGTCTTCTTCGTTTCCGAAGATCGCGCCAATGCTGAGGCTGAAAGAATGGGGATTTCGATAGAGGGCGAGGCAGCTGTGCCTTTGACTGTTCTTGTGAACCCCGAAATTGATTTTATCGGTAATCAAATAGATGAAAGCTGGGAAGGGTGTCTTTCCATTCCGGGCTTGATGGGGAAAGTTCCCCGCCACAGGTCAATTCGCTATCGCGGGTTGGGGCTTGATGGTAAGCTTATAGAGCGTGAGGCCACCGGGTTTCATGCACGCGTTGTTCAGCATGAATACGATCATTTGAACGGTGTTCTCTACCCAGAACGAATGACAGATATTAAATCACTTATTTTTTCATCAGAAGTCGGTTATCAAAAAGCTGATGAATGAGATCTTTGGGGTAAGTGGAATGTTTCT
Source organism: Kiloniella sp. (assembly GCF_048259265.1). Lineage (NCBI taxonomy): Bacteria > Pseudomonadati > Pseudomonadota > Alphaproteobacteria > Rhodospirillales > Kiloniellaceae > Kiloniella > Kiloniella sp. Next base: position 476,481 of record NZ_JBLXHT010000001.1, read on the forward strand.
GCATACTATCTTCCCGGAGCAAAATTGTACGTGAGCTAGGAAACTTAAGGAATCGTGATATGAGCGAAGCAAAAAAAGTCAAACTGTTAGAAGCTTTGTTATGCATTGTTCCTTTTGAGGGGTGGAGTGATGCTGCTCTTACTGAGGCGGGAACCAATTGTGATCTCTCATCTCAGGATGTTTCCATTCTCTTTCCAAGGGGCATAACTGATGTGTTGCGATTTTATAATCAGCAGCTTGACCATCAAGTTATGGAAAATTTGGAAAAGAATGGCGCGGTTGACATGAAAGTACGCGATCGAATTACATTAGCTGTAAGAACCAAACTGGAGCTTATGACACCGGATCGTGAAGCCATTCGCAAAGGCGTAAGCTTTTTCACAATGCCGCTTAAGGCTACGGAAGGTATGCATAATGTTTATGATACCGTCGATGCCATGTGGTTAGCCGCCGGGGATACATCCACCGATTATAATTTTTATAGCAAGCGCTTGTTGCTTGCGGGTGTTTATAGTTCGACGCTTTTATTTTGGTTGGATGATTGTTCTGAAGATTTTGAAAAAACCTGGAGCTTTCTTGATCGACGTATTGCAGAGGTTCTCAAAATTGGCGGCGCGTTAGGTAAAACAATAGGTAAGGTAAGTGCGCTGGCCAATAAATTTCAAGTTTGTGTCCCTTTTTCCAAGAAGAGCCCGTAAGAGAAGTTTGTCATTCTTAGCATCTTTGTCAGATCGGTTGATCGTGGAATATTTTTTTGAGCCAGTGGTTAGCCGGGCGACTACGGCCTTGGGTGTTGATGACAAACTCTTGACCTTTAGGGGCCGACTTTAACTCCCAGCCTTTGGGCGTTGGTGTCCATTTGTCCGCGTTTCGGTGATAAGATAGTGCGGGTGTCGGGTGTGCAAACCATTTAGGTAAACTCCAGACAGAGCGAGTGGAACCCTCAGCAGTCAAAACTCTATCCTGATCGATCTGGGAGAAAACGCCTCCGCCGGGAATATCGAGTTCTTGCCGACCGATCTTTAATTTGTCTTTTGCAATATAAAGGGTGTTGTTTACCCCGAATGAATGTGTGAGGTGAGGATGATCCGCATAGGCTGGGGATTGTTTTGCTGTAGAGTGAATATCAGTGCCGATGTTGATCACCTTTTGAATCTGTAGCCATCCATAGATAACGTGTAGGTCTGGTTGTTTGGGCAAAGGGCGCAAATTATTATCTACGCACCTGAACCAGCCAAAGAAGAGAAATAAATCTCCAGCAGTAATGCCTTGATTGGCAAGATGTTGTTGAGCTGCACCATATTGCCCAAAGCAACAGGTCCAATCGGGATGACGTGGAAGGCTGTCGGGATAGAGATCTGGGTCCAGATGCGCTCTGTCTTGAGGGGAAGCTGCTTTGGGTTTTAGCTTCTCAATGACAGCCCCTAAGTGCCCAATCGGCGAGGCGATATCCTGATAAGTCTTTGGCCCCATTGGGTGAGGGATGGGCAGGGAAAACATTTTTCCATTGGGTAGGATTGGGCTCGGACCACCGCCATACTGGGCATCAAACCCTTTTCGACTCAGGATAATCCGCATCTCATCACGATGTAAATTAATTCCGGGGAATGATCCGGGTAAAGTGGCCCATTTTGCGTCCGGGTTTTGCTTCGTCTTTTCCATATAGATGAAGCTTACTGGCGGGATCAGAGAGGATCTCTTCCCATTTTTCAACATCGTCCCCGAGTAGGTTTGTCATGACGGCATCCGAGTGACGGAAAACAGATCCAAGGTTTAATCCTGCAATGGAGCGGATAAACTGTTCAAACTGGGATGTGACGCAGGCATCCATGGACCAATGACCAGAATTGTGTGGGCGTGGGGCCATTTCGTTGATCAAGATTTCATCATCCGTTGTGACAAACATCTCTACGGCCATCATGCCGACGAGTTCCATTTCTTCGGCCATGTGTCGCGCCAAAGCTTCTGCGCGATCACTAATTTTTTGCGAAATGCGTGCCGGGACGATTGTTTGGTCCAGAATATGGTTTTTGTGGCGGTTCTCTACTGGAATATACGCCTGACAGTCACCTTGAATACTTCTGGCTACGATAACAGAAATTTCCATACGGAAATCGACTAGGGCCTCTACAACTAACTCTGCTTGATCCAAATTTGGGGCAACTGCATTCCATGCATCGGTTAATTTCGTATCAGCAGCTATAAAAGTTTGTCCCTTGCCATCATAACCCATTTCGGTGGTCTTTAAAATGCAGGGGCGTCCCATGTCTCTGACAACACGATCAAGTGATTCGGGGTTCGTAACTTCCATATAACGTGTCGTCGGAACGTTAATAGAGTTGCAGAAATCCTTTTCACGTAATCGATTTTGGCAAATGTGTAGAACGTTTGGACCAGGATTAACCGGGATGCGATCAATCAGAAACGCCGCTGTTTTGGCAGGAACATTTTCAAATTCATAAGTGACAACATCAACGTGTTCAGCAAAATCAGCAAGGGCCTTTTCATCATCATAAGCTGCTGTCGTTGAATATTTAGAAACTTCACTTGCAGGACTATCAGCTTCGGGACAGTAGATGTGGCAATGATATCCCAGCTCAGCAGCCGCAGATGCAGCCATTCTTCCGAGTTGTCCACCCCCAAGAATACCAATAATGGAACCTGGGGCGAGTGGGGCTGAAAGCGACTTGCTCATAATCGTTGTCTCCACGGATGTCCGTAAAACGTTGCCTGAATAATAATAGGTGTCTTAATTATAGGGTATCAACTGGCTCTATGGCGACAGCATCAGTTTGTTTTTGACGCCAGTTATCCAGAGCTTCTGCAATGTCTTCGTTTTGCAGCGCAAGTACTGAGCCTGATAAAAGAGCTGCGTTGATCGCGCCAGCTTTACCAATTGCCAATGTCCCAACGGGTACTCCGCCCGGCATCTGGACGATTGACAGCAGGCTGTCTTGTCCCTTGAGGCTTTTGCTTTCGATTGGAACACCAAAAACAGGTAATGGCGTCATAGCGGCTGCCATCCCCGGCAAATGCGCAGCACCACCAGCACCTGCGATAATAATGCTCAGACCTCTGCCGCGCGCCGTCGTGGCGTATTCAACCAGACGATCTGGGGTTCTATGAGCAGATACGATACGTTTTTCGTAAGATATACCCAAGGCTTCGAGGGTTTCGGCCGCATGTTTCATCGTGGGCCAGTCGGATTGGCTACCCATGATTATACCAACTTGCGGAGATTTCTCGGACATTGCTTAATCCTGATTTAGCTGTGTATCGGAGCGCATTATTAAGACGTGTGAGAAAAGAAGGCAAGTAAAGAGAACACAATGCTTTGTCTGGAAATTACGGAAAATTACCGTTTTTTGGTAACTTTATGTAAAATGATTGTATATAAAGTGCGTTGAGTATTTATTTTTTGGCGCCTCGTTTGATGGGATGGCTTTAAAATAACAGATGTTCCGGCAGGAAGCTGGAATGAAAATAAAGCAAAGGGATTGCTTGTCGTATGAAGGTCCAAAGACCAACCGGTGGAACTGGCTCTGTAAGCAGTGTCGGGCGTGTTTCGGCAACACCGACTGTAAAACCAGCACAAAAAGTTGATGGAGTGTCTGATGCGACAGCTCCTGTAGATGTTGCCTCGATTGGAGGCATTCCAGAGGCCGAGTTCACGCCAAAGGTTCGTGCTGCGATCGAGAAACTGATGAAAGAAGTTCAGGATGTTCGTCAGGAGTTGGATCAGGCCAAAAAAAGAGTGGATTACCTTGAAAAGCTCGCAGATCAGGACGTTCTGACACCTGTTCTAAATCGCCGTGCTTTTGTGCGCGAGCTTGATCGGATGATGGCATATAGCGAGCGCTATGAGGTGCCGGGTAGCGTTATTTATATAGATGTGAATGGCATGAAAGAAATCAATGACGGGTTGGGGCATGAAGCCGGTGATGAGGCTATTAAACATGTTGCATCCACATTGCTCAGTAATGTGCGTTCTTCTGATATTGTCGGGCGACTGGGGGGGGATGAATTTGGTGTGATTTTACTTCAGGCTCCTCCGGATATCGCAGCAGAGAAAGGACAGTTATTGGCTGGGGAAGTTGCAAAGATACCTTTTGATTATGAGGGCAATTCTGTGAATGTTCATGTTTCCCATGGTGTCCATAGTTTTCAGGGCGGGGATGCTGATGCGGCGCTCAAAGCAGCTGATAGGGCAATGTATGAACAGAAAAAAGCCAAACAAAATACTTCAGGAGAACGAGATGTCTCTTAGAGGTATCTGAAAACGTACCCCTAATCGGTTAGAAAATATTTAGGTTTTTGCAACCCGTGTCTGGGAATGCTTGTTCAGGCTATAATATCTGGCAGCAACTTGCTTTCAATTCTGTTCATGCTGTCTTTGAGATTAAGCTTTTTCTTTTTTAATCTTACAAGCTGTAACTGATCAAACGGAGCGTGCTCTTGCAAGCGGGCGATAATATCATCCATGTCTCGATGCTCCTGTTTGAGCCTTTCAAGTTCTTCGATTAGCTCTTTTCTACTACTACCTGTTGTATTTTCCACGTGTCAGGGTCTCTTGAACTCACATTTAACAGAAGGAGTTACTTATACTCTGACTTTAAAAATAAACATAGTTTTTGTGTAAGTTTTATTTCGATCGTTGTGGATTTGGTGAAAAGTGCCTGATTTTGGTTTGCTGAAAGAGCATTCTAGATAACAGTTAAGAGCGATTCGATAGTTTGTTCTTTATTCACAGTGCGCTATAAGCTGTGGTGAAAATGTTTGATCAAAGCCAGTTGCCCATAAATCCTTTTTGGAACTTCTCTCTTGATGTTTACGGACAGCAAGGGGTTGCTCCTGCCTGTCTGGTTTTACAGGAAAAGTATGATCTGGATGTTAATTTATTGCTTTTTTGCTGTTGGGCCGGATTTTGCGGAAAGCAACTGAGCACAAAAGAACTTTCCGGTTTGATCTCTGGTATTGAAAAGTGGCGAGATCATGTGATCCAACCCTTACGCGATATTCGGACATGGATGAAGTCTGAAACCATAAATGGTTTTCGCCATACAGAGGGATTGCGAAATCTTGTGAAAGATTCGGAACTATGGGCCGAAGCTTTGCAGCAAAACTTTATGCACCTTCATATGACGTTGCGACCTGCATTATTACCCTCGTCAGGAATGGCCGCAAAAAACATGGTTTTATATTTGGAGCTATGTGAAGTTGACGCCATTGGAACCGTGGATTGTGCTGACTTGGCCGCAATTGTTCGTGGCGGGTTCCCAGAGTTGCCACCTTTGGAAGCTGTGTGGCTGTTTCAGTAAAAGATCTAGCTAATTTTCCTGTCGCATCATTGGCGGGTGCTCAGGTAATCTAGCCTGGTGTGTGGGACTTGGTTTAGGATGATAAGTTGGTGAAGACCAAGTCCGATTTACAGGTCACCGGGTTTCAAGTCCAAATTATCGAGTTTCAAGTTCAGTTCTCTGGGCGCTTCTTGCTATTTTCATCCCATCGGTTCATCCCCGGGATCTCGATATCAAATAAATCAAGAATTCTACCCAAGCTATAATCTACCATTTCGTCCAAGCTATTTGGTTTGGCATAAAAGGCTGGAACAGGCGGTGCGATGATTGCGCCCAGCTCGGACAGGTTGACCATGGTACGCAGGTGCCCTGTGTGAAGTGGTGTTTCCCGAACCATAAGAACCAGTTTTCTGCGTTCTTTTAAGATAACATCTGCTGAACGGGTCAAGAGACTCGAGGTGACACCACTTGATATTTCAGACATGGTTCTGACAGAACAAGGGGCAATCACCATGCCGAGTGTTCGATAAGACCCGCTGGAAAGGCAAGCGGCAATGTCTTTGACATTATGAGTGACATCAGCAAGGCTTTTGACGTCTGAAACTTTTAAATTACTTTCGTAAGTCAATGTGATTTCAGCAGAATTACTCATGATTAGGTGAGTTTCAATATCGGTAGGGCGTAAGATTTCCAAGAGGCGAATACCGTAGGTTACACCGCTTGCTCCGCTGATTCCGACAATAATTCTCTTCTGCGTCATGGGTAACTATCTTTCACAAATATGATAAAAAAATGAAATATATATTGCCTGGCTCTTGGCAAGTTTGTCTGACAGGTCTAGCATATATACACGCTGTCTTCTCAACAATGTTTGTGGGTTTGGGTTGGTACGAATAAAACAAGATAACTGCGGTTGGGACGCTTTGGAAATTTCCCATATGCGAAAGCCTAATAAACGGCCTGCGGTCTTGATTTTGCCATCTCAAACACGATCAGTACTTTCTAAAAATTTTTTCAGATATTGTAATGGAGATTTTTCAGGAAAATTTCTAGTGCAATGATGATTCTTGGAGAAATTAATTGAAGTAAAGATTCACAACATTAAGTGTGATTGGTAGCAATTGAAACTTAGTATTTAAAGGGAGACGAATATGGCCACTGCCGAACGCATCGAGTCCTTGCGCACAAAACACGTTACTTTAGAGAGCGCTATTGATCAGGAGAGTACGCGCCCGCATCCCGATGAATCCCTACTGATGTCACTTAAAAAGCAAAAGCTTCGCGTTAAAGACGAAATGCAAATGTTGAGTGATCCCCACTAAGAATGCCGAGGTATTTAACGTACCTTTTGCTTGCATTTAGATAAATGAAAAAAGCACTCGCTCGGTTGTCCCGGGCGGGTGTTTTTTATTATCTTGCCTGTAAAAAATTTGTAAAATAATTATCTAATGCAGGCTTCTGTCTATTGGGGAAATTGATCCCCTAGTTAATATGCAGCAAGCTATTCTGACCAGTCGGGGAGGCTGGATAAAAAATATATAATCATGTTGGGACAACATCATGGGTTTATTTGATGACGTGCAAGCACGTTCTTTGGCAGAGTCAGAGACTTTCTGGGCCGAAGCCGCATCGGAAATTAATTGGTATAAGTCATATGCCAAAGTGCTAGACGACACTGACGCGCCATTTTACCAATGGTTTAGCGGGGGAGAACTAAACACCTGCTATAACGCGCTTGATCGACATGTAGAACAGGGGCAGGGCGATCAGACAGCCTTGATATACGATAGCCCTGTCACCGATACAAAAGAGAATATCAGCTATTCCGATCTCTTAAATCGTGTCGCCAAATTTGCGGGGTCACTTGTTGAGCTTGGTGTTGCAAAGGGTGACCGCGTTATTATTTATATGCCAATGATACCGGAAGCGGCGGTCGCAATGTTGGCTTGTGCAAGGCTTGGTGCTGTTCACTCGGTCGTCTTTGGCGGATTTGCAGCTAATGAGCTTGCAACGCGTATAGATGATTGTAGCCCGAAAATTATCGTCTCTGCTTCTTGCGGTATAGAGGTGAGCAAGGTTATTCCCTATAAGCCTTTGCTTGATGAAGCGATTGATCTTTCAACGCATAAGCCTGATCACTGTGTAATCTGGCAACGCCCGCAAATAGAAGCATCTATGACAGCCAAGCGCGATGTGGATTGGGCACAGGCAGAGGCGAAGGCCTCGGCTGTTGATTGTGTCCCTGTTACTGCGACAGATCCGCTTTATATTCTCTATACTTCTGGAACTACAGGGCAGCCCAAAGGAATTGTGCGTGATAATGGCGGGCATGCTGTTGCCCTGCATTGGTCGATGAAGAATATATATAATGTTGAACCTGGCGAGGTCTTTTGGGGGGCGTCGGACGTCGGCTGGGTTGTAGGACATTCCTATATTGTGTACGGGCCGTTAATTTACGGGGCAACCTCTGTCATGTACGAGGGTAAGCCTGTTGGCACGCCCGATCCCGGTGCATTTTGGCGTGTTATCTCCGAACATAATGTTTCCGTTCTCTTTACAGCCCCCACAGCTTTCCGGGCAATCCGTCAACAGGACCCAGACGCTACTTATCTGGAAAAGTATGATCTTTCGCACTTTAGAACTTTGTTTCTTGCTGGGGAGCGATGTGATCCTGATACATTGAATTGGGCGTTGGAAAAACTAAAGGTCCCGGTCATTGATCACTGGTGGCAGACAGAAACAGGATGGCCGATAGCCTCTAATTGTCTTGGAATTGAAGAATTACCTATTGTGGCAGGATCTCCTGCCCGATCAGTTCCCGGGTGGGATGTTCGTATTCTTGATGCTGAAGATCATAATGAAATGCCTGCGGGGGATATCGGGGCAATTGTTTGTAAGCTTCCTCTGCCGCCAGGAACTTTCTCGACCCTTTGGAATGCGAAAGAGCGCCACCGCCAAGCTTATTTGACAAGTTTCCCTGGTTTTTATGAAACAGGGGATGCTGGTTATAAAGATGAAAATGGTTATATCTATGTCATGTCCCGAACAGATGATATTATCAATGTCGCAGGACACCGCTTATCAACCGGGGCGATGGAAGAAGTTTTAGCGGCTCATGAAGATGTTGCAGAGTGCGCGGTAATTGGCGTGGCAGATAAACTCAAAGGCCAACTACCACTCGGCTTTATGGTTCTAAAAGCGGGAGCCATAAAATCTCATAGCGATGTTGTTGCCGAAGTTATACAAAAAGTCAGGCACGATATTGGCCCGGTTGCGGCCTTCAAGCTTGCTGTGGTCGTCGGACGGTTACCCAAGACGCGATCGGGTAAAATTTTGCGTGCGACAATGCGTAAAGTTGCCGATAACGAAGACTATAAAGTTCCCGCGACCATTGATGATCCGGCCATTCTGGATGAGATCAAGGCATCTCTGCAAAGCATTGGTTACGCGAAGTCGTAACGTGGCAATTGTTTCTGGTGGGGATTGTATCTATTGATCCATCCTGAAATATGTAAGCTTATTTCAGGACGGGACAACCTATAAAAAAGGCCTCTTAAAAATAAGAGGCCTTTTTGGGTTTTTGATGTGTAGGATATTAATCAGTCTTTTTGAAGGCGCGTGTGAAGGCTTCGTAGGGATCTTCCGGAAGTTCTTCTTTGACCGGTGCAGCTACAACTTCCTCTTCCATTGGTTCTGGTTTTGGAATGATGCGGCCAGCTTTTTCAGCTTCTTTGATCGCTTTGTCGATTGTCGCGTTCAGGTCGACTTGCTTACAAAGGCCAAGCAGAACAGGATCGCGAGGACGAATGTTACTAATATTCCAGTGAGATCGATCTCTGATCGCCTGAATGGTTTTCTTTGTCGTACCAATCAGTTTTGAAACATGGTTGTCCGTAAGCTCTGGGTGGTGGCGAACCAACCATGCAATTCCATCTGGTTTATCCTGACGTTTTGCAATTGGGGTGTAACGAGGACCCTTTGTCCGTTTGGACGGCTGTGGCAAATCATCCTGCTGATAAAAACGCAAAGATTTTGACGAATCCTTCTCGCAGCGTTCTAGTTCCGCGCGAGTGATCTGAGAATTTGCAATGGGGTCCATTCCCCGAATACCTACAGCGACTTCACCATCGGCAATTCCTTGCACTTCGAGTGTGTGAAGTTGACAGAATTCTGCAATCTGCTCAAAGGTTAGCGATGTGTTCTCGACCAACCAAACGGCGGTCGCTTTTGGCATTAGTGGTTGAGACATTGGTTCTCCTAATCGTGCCGTCGGCTAATGATCCTTCGGCTACGGTAATACGTATCCAACGGGTGGCTTACCCCGAATATACCGCGAGGCCAAGCAGTAAATAAAGGATTGAGGTGTTTTTTTATTAATTAGCTGGCTTTGGGGCTATTTTTCAAGTTTTAAAACAATTTTTCCGATATGTTTGGATGATTCCATTAATTTATGAGCTTCAGCAGCTTCTTCCAATGGTAGGACTTTGTAAATCAGAGGACCAAGCTTACCACTTTCAATTAACGGCCAGACTTTTTCTGTTAGATTGTTACCTATCTGGGCTTTAAATGCTCTGGAACGTGCACGCAGGGTTGACCCGGTGATTTTTAAGCGTTTGAGCATCACAGGCATAAAGTTTATATCTGCCTGTGATCCGGACAAGAAAGCGATGAAACAGAGGCGGCCATCTGTTCCCAAACAGGAAATATCGCGTTGTATGTAGTCTCCGCCGACCATATCCAGAACGACATCGACGCCTTTTTTCTGGGTGAAAGCCTTAGATTCTTCTACAAAATCCTGTGTTTTATAATTAAGAGCCAAGTCGGCCCCGAGATCCAGGCAGGCTTGACACTTTTCATCGCTACCTGCTGTGGTAATCACTTTGGCGCCAAAAGCTTTGGCCAATTGAATGGCGGTTGTACCAATGCCAGAGGTTCCGCCATGGATCAGAATAGTTTCGCCGGGTTTAAGCTCACAGCGATCAAAAACATTGCTCCACACAGTGAAATAGGTCTCTGGTAGCGCAGCGGCTTGTTCCATCGAAAGATTCTTTGGTATAGGCAAACACTGTCCAACCGGGGCAGTACAATATTCAGCGTACCCACCGCCACCAACAAGGGCGAGAACCTTGTCTCCTGGTTTATATTGGTTGATTTGTGCCCCTGTTTTGACAATCGTTCCTGATATTTCAAGGCCGGGAATATCGGATTCTCCCGGGGGAGGAGGATAGAGACCTTTGCGTTGAATCACGTCTGGGCGATTTACGCCAGCATAACTGACTTTTATAAGGACCTCATTTTCTGCGGGGGCCGGGATCGGACGGTGTGTCGGCACCAGCTGATCTGCGTCACCGTACTCTTTGATTTCAATTACGGTCATTTTTTCGGGGAATGGTCCGGAAGTATCTTGTGCCACGCGTTTACCCTGTCGGTTATTAATCTACTGTTTCTCTTTTAGATCTTCAGTTTAATATGCAGAGACGGCTATTGCCAATGACAACAATTGATATGCTCGAAATTCATAATCAGGAATTGATACCAAGGTATATGTGGCTGTATGTGAACAAACCGTATGAGAGCAAAAAAGTGGGGATGGTATGGATATTGATGATCTTGAGCCTAGAAAAGGTAAGCCTCAGCTCAAAGATTTAGAGCCTATGGGGTTAGATGAATTAAGAGAATATATTGCGCGGCTAGAGGACGAGATCACGAGAACACAGATAGAAATAGATCGAAAAGAAAAGCATCGTCAGGGGCTGGACGGTTTGTTTAAAGCTTAAGTCCAGTCATTGGGGTGTTTGTCGCGCTGCAAAACTGTAACGATGGTAAGGGGGCATTTTGTTCGTCAGTTTAGAAATAGTTTTACCAGTCTTTGCAATTATCTTGTCGGGATACATCGCTGGTAAAAGACAATGGGTGTCTTCTGCTGCTTTGAAGGGGCTATCCTTTTTTGTATATTATATGGCAATCCCGGCCCTTTTGTTCCGTACAATGGCTCAAGGGAACTTGTCAGCGGATATCGACTTTTCTCTTATCGTTGCTTTCTACAGCGTTTCACTTTCTATTTTTATTTTGAGCGCGGTTCTCGGACGCTTCTTGTATGGGCATGGGCTAAAAGAAGCTGCTGTGATGGCAATGGGGGCGACCTATGGCAATCTTTTATTACTTGGTTTTCCCTTAGTCTATTCTGCTTTTGGAGACAAAGGCATGGTCCCTTTGACCATGTTGATTGCTTTTCAAGCTCCGATACTTATGGCCTTAACGTCGATGTTGACGGAATATGACCTGTCGCGTGAAGGGGATGGAGGGCAAGGGGCCAAAACCATGTTGCTTTCTTTGGCAAAAGCGATTTGGAGCAATCCCATTATCATAGGACTTATCGCAGGTGGGCTTTATCAACTTTCAGGTTATGAGTTTGTCTCGGTTATGGATCGTTTCACGGCTTTGTTAGGTGGAGCTGTTATCCCCTGTGCCCTTTTTTCATTGGGGGTATCCCTTACTGAATTCAAACTCGCGGGTGATTTGAAACAAAGTTTTTTAATTGTTGTGTTAAAAACAATTATCTATCCCTGCATCGTTGCAATCCTTGTTTTTAACGTTATTGATGTTCCGCCTTTGTGGGCAGCAGTTGCTGTTATTTTGGCCGCGCAGCCGACAGGTGTGAACGTTTTTATCTTAGCGCAGCAATATGGGGTCTTTACGGCAAGGGCGGCGTCTGTCGTGCTTTCTTCTACGATTCTATCTGTTGTTACGGTAACGATGTTGATCGCATACTACGTGAACGTCTTGCCCAAGTAATTGTTATCAATTCTAATATTACAGGAGAAATAAATGTCGGGCCTCAAAGGGAAAGTGGCGGTCATTACAGGATCGACCAGCGGTATTGGTAAGGGGATTGCTGAAATTTTAGCAGCAGAAGGTGCTGATATTATGCTGAACGGTTTTGGGGACCGATCCGAAATTGCAGACCTAGAGAAAAAAATCGCCGCGGATTTTGGTGTAAAGGTAGCCTATTCAAGTGCTGATATGAGTAAATCATCTGAAATCACGGGTATGATATCTGAGGCTCAAGAAAAACTTGGTGCTGTTGATATTTTGGTGAATAACGCAGGGATTCAGCATGTTTCACCTGTCGATGAGTTTCCTGAAGAACGCTGGGATGCGGTTATTGCCATTAACCTCTCGTCTGCCTTTCATACGATAAAGGCGTCTTTACCTGGGATGAAAGAAAACGGATGGGGCCGTATTATCAATGTTGCTTCTGCACATGGTTTGACCGCATCGCCAAATAAATCAGCATATGTTGCGGCAAAGCATGGCGTTGTAGGGTTGACCAAGGCGGTTGCGTTAGAGGTCGCGACGAAGGGGATTACCGTGAATGCGATCTGTCCTGGGTGGGTCTTAACTGATTTGGTTCGTGCTCAGATCGAGGCCCGAGCAAAAGAGAGTGGTAGAACTTTTGAGGAAGAAAAGCGGGCTTTGGTTTCTGAAAAAACGCCATCTCAGGATTTTTCAACACCTGAACAGATAGGTAAGCTTGCTGCTTTCTTATGTAGTGAAGCCGCGGATCAAATGACGGGGGCACCCTATTCAATAGATGGGGGATGGATGGCACAATAATTTACAAGCTATTATTATAGTTATTTATTTTGCATCTGAAGAATACTAGAACCTAAGGGAAGCTTTTTATTTGCTTCCCTTTATTTTTGCCTCTTGAAAAAGAAAAAATAGATCTTAAATCTTTAAGTGTAAGAACAAGATTTATGTTGTTAACTCTTTTTTAGTTCATTTCTTATAATCTTGTAATGTCAAAAAAGGTTTTTTAGTTCTTTTATTACTATTTGTCTTTTTTTTGATGCCTCCCTGTTGACTTGCCGCCGGTTTTTTACCGGCGGATTTTTTTTGCGTAATGCTTTGATATCATTTGAATAAGCATTGGTTCAGAGAGCGAAAAGCGCCTGAAAAAAGGCAAATTTTGTCGTAAAAATGTCAAAAAACAAAACAACCCCTTGACGAGAGGCTCGAGTCTTCATAACCTCTTGCATAACAAAGGCAAGTTGACAGGGTGGACAAACAGACCAAACGACATAGATCGTAATGTCTGTTAGATATATTGCCAAAAAAAATAAAGGCCGAGCTTATCGAATATAAGCTCGGCCTTTGGCATTTTTGATCTGAAAATTATTTCTGATCTATTAGCTCAGGTTCTTTGGAATCCCCATTTGAAATTGGGATAGTTCGTGGTTTTTTTGATTCTGGAATCTCGCGTGCCAACTCAATGACAAGAAGGCCGTTTTCAAGATTTGCCCCAGTTACCTTAATATGGTCTGCCAAATCAAAGCTTTTTTCAAAGGACCTATTTGCAATTCCTCTGTGTAAATAGGTGACTTCTTCGTTTTTATCGCGTTCTTTTTTACCGGAAACATGAAGAGAATTTTCCTTGATGGTGATCTCTAGTTCGTCCTGTGCAAAACCAGCAATAGCCATTGTGATGCGATAATCATGTTCGGCTATTTTCTCTATGTTATAAGGGGGATAGCTGGATGTTGCCGTGTCTGGTCGGGTGGATGCATCAAGCATATTCATCATGCGATCAAAGCCGACAGTTGCACGTAGTAATGGTGTAAGGTCACGATGGTGCATTGCGTGTTCTCCTTCTGAGCAACAAGCTAAACAATGAGCCTACCGTCATGGTCAGGCTCGGGAATACTAAGAAGCCCTATTGGCACTCCTTGTACTGTTTGAGTTAGGATGTGATCTGAGTGTTTTCAAGATATGACCATAAAAAAATAGCGGGATGATTTCGGAGTATGATCTTCTTTCATGAAGCACTGGCAGAAACTACTGACTGAGTGGCCTCTGAACCCTAGGGTTTCAAGTCGGTTGTTTGGGCCAAGAATTTGTTAAGGCCCTTATGATAAGCTGGGTAAAACTCTGCATGTGTCTGTGTTATTATGCAGAATAGCGACGATCAGGCGGTTATGGTTACGTATCTGGATTCGACTTATCAAGAAGCCTTGTCTCTCACCAAAGAGGCGAGGGACTATTTGGCCGATAGAGCCAGTAACCGGCATCCATGGTTAAAGCCGGAAGACAGACTGCAAATTTGTTGTGAAAGTATGCGTCTTACAACGCGACTGACACAGGTTGTGGCATGGCTTTTGTTGCAAAGAGCTGTTCTTAATGGCGAGATAACTTTGGATGAGGCTAGACAGCCGGATAACAGAATCTCTGGTCGCCACGTTTGTGAAGCTGCAGATGAATTACCAGATGGTGCTGACCCAAGAATGGTTGATTTGATGGGGCGCAGCTACCAGCTTTATATGCGTGTGGCGAGACTGGATTCTCAATTGGATAGAGCAAAAAAAAAGGCTCCGTAAAACGGAACCTTTTTTAACATTTAAACAGTTTGGCTTAGTTCTTAATGCCAAAAGCTGCAAAACGCTTGTTGAACTTAGCAACCTGACCACCGGTATCAACCAAGCGGTGCTCGCCAGTCCAAGCTGGATGACTCTTAGGGTCAATATCAAGACGCATAGTATCGCCTTCTTTGCCCCATGTAGAGCGTGTTTCGAATTCACTGCCATCAGTCATTACAACTTTGATGGTGTGGTATTCTGGATGAATATCTTTTTTCATAGTCCGTATCCCCTTAGGAAGCGGGGGCTATTTAACCGAACCTGCGCCAAGAGGCAAGTTAATTCCACGAATCGTGTAAATTTACCTGTCAGAGGCATAGGGTCGCATTGAAGCCGTTAATAAATTGTGGTTTCTCATACTGGAGTGCAAAGGTCAATTCCGTTATTAGGTAAGTTATTATTTTTATGGAGTCCAGAAATGGAGTCCTTTATTAGGAAAGATAAGTATGAGCCGCAACAGTGGAAAGAGTTTAGCTGCCGCATCGAAAGAAGATGCGCCTAAAAGCAAAGAGTTAAAGCATCTGTTGTTGTTATGGCAGTTTGTGCGGCCATACAAACTACAAATCTGTGGTGCGATGATTGCTCTCGTCATTGCTGCAGGCACTGTGTTGGGACTAGGGAGAGGGCTTAGAGCTTTGATCGACCAGGGTTTTTCCAGTGGGAATGGCGAACTTCTTGATCAGGCTGTTTTTGTTCTTTTTGGCGTAACGGTCCTTTTAGCCTTGGCTAGTTATTCGCGATATTTTCTGGTGTCGTGGATTGGTGAAAGGGTTGTTGCCGATATACGTTCCGCCGTATTTGGGCATATTATTAAGATGTCTCCTGCCTTTTTCGAAGTCACCAGAAGTGGTGAAGTTCTTTCAAGACTGACAACGGATACAACGCTTTTACAGGTTGTTGTTGGGTCGTCTTTCTCTATCGCTCTTCGTAATTTATTGATGTTTTTCGGTGGGTTAGTTCTTCTTATTGTGACGTCGCCGAAATTAACGGGGTTTGTTGCGCTTGTTATTCCTTTTGTATTGATCCCAATTCTATTCTTTGGCCGGAAAGTGCGGACCCTGAGTAAAGACAGCCAAGACAGGATTGCAGACGTTGGTGTATATGCTGATGAGACAATCGGGGCGATTCGTACCGTACAGGCTTTTAGCCATGAAGCGCTTGATCGCCAGTATTTTTCGGATCGTGTCGAAGATGCTTTTACCACGGCAGTGACGCGAATCCGATTTCGAGCACTTTTGACGGCGATTGTTATCGTACTCGTTTTCGGTTCGATCAGTGCGATTCTTTGGGTTGGAGGTCGCGATGTGTTGGAAGGTCGTATAACCGCCGGTGAGCTGTCCTCTTTTGTCTTCTACGCAATTGTTGTCGCGGGATCACTGGGTGCCTTTAGTGAAGTAATAGGCGACTTACAACGGGCGGCTGGAGCAACAGAGCGTCTGTTGAGCCTTCTGGCTCTAAAAACAGATATTGCGGCACCAGAAGCTCCAACACCGTTGCCTGCAAAAATTAAAGGGGCAGTCTCTTTCAAAGATGTGAGTTTTAATTATCCGTCCAGACCAACGCAATCGGCGATGACAGCGTTTTCTGCGGATATCAAAGCAGGTGAGAAAGTGGCTATTGTCGGGCCTTCTGGGGCAGGGAAAACGACAGTTTTTCAGTTACTGCTTCGTTACTATGATGTGCAACAGGGCGCTGTTGAGATTGATGGTGTTACTCTTCCCGACTTTGACCCTGTTGAAATGCGTAAACACATTGGCTTGGTTTCTCAAGAGCCTGTGGTTTTCTCGGCGACTGCCTACGAGAACATTCGCTATGGCCGTCCAGATGCGAG
Organism: Kiloniella sp.; assembly: GCF_048259265.1. NCBI lineage: Bacteria > Pseudomonadati > Pseudomonadota > Alphaproteobacteria > Rhodospirillales > Kiloniellaceae > Kiloniella > Kiloniella sp. The sequence continues at coordinate 493,025 of NZ_JBLXHT010000001.1, forward strand.
CCGAGAAGAGATAATCAATGCAGCCAAAGCTGCGTCTGCACACGAGTTTTTGGAAAAGCTTCCTGATGGATATGATACTTACCTCGGCGAGAAAGGTGTGCGTCTTTCTGGTGGACAGAGGCAGCGTCTTGCCATTGCGCGGGCTATCCTGAGAGATCCAGAGATTTTACTTCTAGATGAAGCAACGTCTGCTTTGGATTCTCAAAGTGAAGTTGCGGTTCAAAAAGCATTAGATAATCTGCTGGATGGGCGAACAACAATCATGATTGCTCACCGCTTGGCGACGGTCTTGAAAGCAGATCGTATTTTGGTCATGGACGAAGGCCGCATCGTGGCAAGTGGAACGCATGCTGAGTTGGTTAAGCAGGACGGTCTTTATGCACGGTTGGCAGAGCTGCAGTTCGGTCCGGATCTGGATGCAGAGTTAACGGTCCAAGCAGCAAGCTAAGCTTCTTTTTTTATTATCCTGGGAAAAAATAAGCACCTTATGGGCGCTGATGAGGTGACCTATTAACGTTGTGTCAGTTTTAGCTCTATACGGCGGTTACGTCTGAAGGCGATTTCATCACGACTGCTGTCTAAGGGCTGGAACTGGCCAAAGCCTGTTGCAGCCAGTCTGGATGCCGGTATGCCTTGGGTTATCAGAAATTTAACAACGGAAATAGATCTCGCTGTTGAGAGCTCCCAGTTCGAAGGGAATTCAGCTGTAGAGATCGGTTGTACATCAGTATGGCCATCAACACGTAAAATCCAGTCAATATCATCGGGGATATTGGCAGAGAGCTCTTTGAGGGTTTTTGCCAATTGTCCCAACTGCTCTTGCCCACCAGCTTCCAGTGTTGCTGAGCCACTGGAAAAGAGGACTTCTGACTGAAAGACAAAACGATCTCCAACAATCCGGATGTCTTGCCTATTGCCTAAAACCTCCCTTAGCTTGCCAAAGAATTCTGATCTGTATTTAGCCAGCTGTTGTACCTTTGTGGCCAGTGCAACGTTGAGGCGTTTTCCCAGATCTAAAATCTGTGTTTCCTGTGCAGCATTAATGGCTTCGGTGATTTCCAGCGTAGCTGAGATATCCGAGAGTTGTTGACGAAGCGCAGCTATCTGTTGGTTTAGGAGTACGACTTCGGTTTGAGCTTCTTCTGTAAGGGCTTTCTGCCCCGTAATACTCGTTTCTGCGGTTGCGAGCTTTGCCGTCAGATTGTCCCGGAGCTCTTTCAGCAGGGCTATTTCAGCGAGTTGGGTTTCAACTTTCTCTTTATCAGCTTCAATAACTTTATAAGCGTCTTCCAGTTCGGCATTTACTTGTGCTGATTCTCTAGACAGCTTGGCAGCAGCCAATTCCAATGCAGAAAGCTGATCTTTTATGCTCTTCTTGTCGTTTTGAAGTTGTTGTTTTTCGGTTGCGAGCTGGTCGTTGTTTTCTTGTAACAGAGCTTGTGCGCTAACAAGGTCCTTTAATTGCTTACTGACAGAGAGTAATTCGCCTTCCAGATTTTCTTTGTCTTCCGAGAGAGACGCTAATTGATTCGCGAGACTGTCACGTGAAGATATGGAGCTTTGTAATTCTGTTGTTAGCTGTGTCACGCTGGACCGCAATCGAGTGTTCGCCGATTTCTCTAGTGAGAGGAGTTCTGCAAGCTCGCTAATTTCCCTGTTGAGGTTTGAAAGTGCCTTGTCTTTACCGCTGAGTGCGTTGCTGAGGGTGAACTGGGCAACCATGAAGACCATGAGCACGAAAATGATGACAAGAAGCAATGTTGCCAAGGCATCGACGAAACCAGGCCAGATATTGATAGATCTTTTACTACTTCTGCGGCTGGCTGAAAACATTCGGAGTTATTCGCCTTCTGCCATTGCTGCCAATGTACGAGTTAACAGACGAATTTCGCTTCTTATTTCCTGGACAGAACTTTCTCTGCCATTTGCTATTTCACCAGAAAGCTGCTCCAAGCGAAGGTCCATGCTTCTTAGGTGTCCTTTAGAGGCTTCGTCTAGACCTGCGTTTGCTTGGGTAGATTGTGTTTGCGCCAATTGGCTGAGGATTGGTTTTAGCTGTGATTGTGTTTCTGCAATGCTGAGCATAACGCTTTGTTCTGCGCGCATATGATCCGTCAGTGTGGACATCCGTTCCGTTAGTGTAATTAAAGACTGATTCCCGCGAACACGTTCTTCTTCATCCCGAGACATTGTTCTTTCCAGTTTCTCAAGGCTTTCGGCTGTTTGTTCTAACAGTGCAGAAATATAAGCTGGAACTGATTGGTCACCTTCAGCGCCGGGACCGCCACTGGAAAGCTTGGTGATGCCTGACAGCCATTCTTCCAAGTGGTTGAGAAAACGGTTGTGTGCCTGTCCTGCTTGTAATTCCAGAAAGCCGAGAACCAATGAACCCGCTAAGCCAAACAATGAAGAACTGAAGGCTGTTCCCATACCAGATAATGGAGTTGCTAAACCAGATTTTAACTCGTCAAACATAGCAGAGGGATCATCTGCTGTTGTGCTGAGGCCAGCGATTGTATCGCCGACGGCATTCACGGTTTCCAGCAATCCCCAAAAAGTTCCAAGAAGACCTAGGAAAATCAGCAAGCCGATCAAATATCTGGAGATATCGTGGCTTTCTTCTATGCGGCTTTGGATACCATCAAGAAGAGTCCGCATAGAAAGAGTGGAAAGGCTCAATTTGCCTTTTTTCTCTCCGATCATGGTTGCCATGGGGCCGAGAAGCCTTGGTTCTCTGACTTCGTTCATTGAACCGGCAAAAACCAAACCACCTTCTGTTTCTCTTTTTAGGTGTTCCAGCCAAGCAAGCTCTGGATTAAGAGAGAGTACTTGCCGGAAAATATAGATAATACCCAAGAAAAGAACGCCTAAAATCATGCCGTTCATAACTGCATTGGCTAGGAAAGCTTCCTGGAGACTTGGCGCAAGCACTGCAACAGCAATACTTACGATCCCCAGAAAAATCCCCATTCGGATTAGGTAGCGTGTTGGCCGTTTCATGCGTTAAGCGCCCTCTGGTATTTAGAAACTTTTGTGCAAGGTACAGCTTTTATTAGGCAAAACTAAGACAGCCACTTCCCGTGCACGAGAGTTGCTCTAAGAATTAGTTTTGAACAGGAATGATCTCTACCCGGTCCGGGTTGCCGTTTTTAGCTTTGTTACCCAATGCACGAACATGCATTCTAGTGCTCGGTATGCCTTTTTCCATAAGTACGCCTCGGACAGCGAGGGCTCGGGAGAGAGAAATCCGGCGGGCTTGCGCATTACTTTCGTTATCACCCGCATAGGCCAGAAGTTGAACAACTTTACTGTCGTCGGCTAAAAGCTGATCTGCGAGTGTATTTAGTTGTGCTCTTGCTTCTGAGCTCAGATCCGCATCACTTGGTTCAAATAATAACTGGATAGGCCCGAGTTCTTCCGGGGGGGTAACTGCGGCAGTTTCGTTGTTTGGTAACAATTCTACGGGTGAAGGTGTGGCTTCAGCCTCTGTCGGAGGAGGTGGTGGAACAAGTGTTTCCGTGCTCTCTGTTAAGGTAGTTTCCGCAATTGTTGGTGCCGTTGGTATTGCCGTTTCAGAAACAGTCTCAGCAGGCTCTGGAACTGGTGGCGGTGTCAAAACAGGCTCTGCGGTCACAGTTTCAATCTTTGGAGCTGGGGCTGTGATTGATGGCGTTGGCGCGGTTACTTTTGGTGCAGGTGCAGAGAACGTTGTTCCTTTAGCTGCTGTTGCGGCTGTTTGTGTGGTCTCTTCCCCAGATGGAACTTTTGGGGATGGAGCTTTTGGAGCAACAATTTCAGGTTCAACAATTTTCGGTGTTGCAACAGGCTCAACCTTGGTTGGTTGTGTCTCTTCCACGGCAGGGGCGGGTGGAATTCTGGAACTTGGTGCTTGGGCCTGACTAATAGGTTCAATCTTTTTAGACGTGGCTTTGGGCGCAGGTGTTACTGACGCAGTTTCATACACAGGAGCTTGAGGTGCCGGAGCCGAAGGGCTTTTTTCTATAGCTGGTACGTTCTGTACAGCACGACTTCCACCATTTGGGGGCGGAACCAATAACTGTGATTGGGGTGAAAATGCCGGGATTTGAGATGGGTACTGTGGCTGTTGCCCTGTGCTTGCTACCCGAGTACCGGATACCTGTGACAAGGGGACAAGAGGTTGTCCGTAGGGATTGTAGAGGCTTGAATTTGTTGTTTGCCCGGGTTGTTGCGGATAGGTCCCCTGAGCATAAGAGTTTTGGCCATATCGTTGCTGCCAGGAATTATAATTCTGCGGATTACCCTGTGCAGAATATGGACTTTGGTTATATCCTGAACCTTGAAAGTCAGCGAAATTGTTTACTGTGACCTGACTATGAGGAAAACTTTCAGGTGGAAAAAGAAGGTTTCCCGGTCTGCTGAGGTATTGATTGTTTCCGGCACCAGGGTAACCCGCTGGAGGCGTTTGCCCACTGATTTGCCCGCCATAGGAATATCCATTGGAATAGGCAGGAACGGATCCAATCAGTTGCTCATTAACATAAACGCCAGAACTTCCAGACCCGCCAATGATTGTTGTGTTCTGTGCAACCGCTGCTGATGTACTGCATAGTAGTGCGAGTGTGGCACAGCTTGCCTGTAACAATGTTGAGCGATTTTGGTGTCTATTATTATGCATATAGCTCATAGGCTTGAACAATTTCCATCCCCCAGGATGATTCTCGAATGTGAATCTTTGTCCGTAGCTTAATGCTCATAGAGGGATACGACAATAGGGAAGGCTAAAAGAAACAAAGGCTCATCGATGATGAGCCTTTGTAAAATAGTCAAAATGGTAATTTAGAGAGCGCGGAAAGCTAGTATTTACCGGACTCTTTGAACAATTTCACCATCTTAGGGTGCAAATCAATATTCGCACAAAGAATACTCTCGCTTTTTAGCTTGAAAGCCCGTCCATCGATTTCTGTAACCGATCCGCCAGCTTCTTTTACAAGAAGTAAGCCGGCAGCAACATCCCAAGCTGAAAGGTCTCTTTCCCAGAATGCGTCGTAGCGTCCGGCTGCAACATAAGCGAGATCAAGAGCAGCTGCCCCCCATCTGCGAACGCCGGCAGTTTGTGCCATTACAGCATTGATTTCACGCAAGAATGGGCCTCTGTCACCGCGCCCAAGGAAAGGAGTTCCTGTTGCAATGATCGTGCTATCTAGGCTTACACGGCCAGAAACCCGCAGACGACGGTCATTCAAATAAGCGCCATTACCTTTTTCTGCCGTGTACATTTCATCTTTGATCGGATCATACACAACAGCGGCAACGATTTCGTCACGAACCTCCAGAGCAATAGAAATGGCAAAGTGGGGCAAACCGTGTAGAAAGTTTGTTGTGCCATCAAGGGGATCAATAATCCATCTCTCGTCCTTGCTCTCGCCTTTTTCTACGCCGGCTTCTTCTGTAAGAAAGCCGAATTCAGGGCGCGCTCTTTTCAGCTCTTCCTTGAGAATTTTCTCAGCTTTAAGGTCTGCTGTTGAAACGAAGTCAGCAGGTCCTTTTTTGGAAACCTGTAGGTTTTCTACCTCACCAAAATCGCGTTTCAGGCTACGGGCGGCTTTTTCAGCGGCGCGGATCATAACCGTAATACGGGGGGAGCGATATACCATCGAAATTACTTTCCGTGTCAGAAGGCCATACTTTAAGGGGCCGTGTTTTAAGAGGGGCCTGATTAAGCCCCTCTGTGATAAACGATTTAGTCTTTGGCTCGTTCCACATAACTACCATCAGCAGTGTTAACAACAATGCGTGTGCCAGCTGCGATATGTGGGGGAACCAGGATACGGGCGCCATTATCCAGAACACCAGGCTTGTAAGAAGAAGACGCTGTTTGTCCTTTGACAACGGCGTCTGCTTCGACAACTTCACAGATTACGGTGTCAGGCAAAACGACAGAAATTGGCTCTTCTTCATAAAGTTCAATAGAAACGGTCATACCATCCTGAAGGAAGATAACAGGTTCACCAACCATGTCTTCGTGCAAAGCGATTTGCTCGTAACTTTCATTGTTCATGAAGGTAAGCATGTCATCTTCGCGGAAAAGAAACTGATATTCGATTTGATCCAAGCGGACACGATCAACATCTTCACTTGCGCGAAAGCGTTCATTCATTTTGGTACCATCGCGGATATCTTTTAGTTCCACTTGCAGGTACGCCCCACCTTTGCCCGGTTGCGTGTGTTGAGTTTTCATGGCACGCATCAGGCGGCCTTTGTGCTCAATAATATTGCCAGGGCGAATGGCATTACCGTTAATTTTCATGATCTGTGCCCGTCTTCAGTTGTCAAATAACATCAATTAGTGTGTGTACTTTTATGTCGCTGGGGAAACTATCAGGTCCTAAGCGTTCAGGCAATCGCCTCGTTTACTTCTATGATTGCCGTTGTCGAATTATCAGGATGGCTCCATACGGCAGTTTGTAGCGCGATGAAATCGGCCCCGGCTTCAGCATGTGCTTTCGCGATTTCAATTGTGATGTCATCCATGGATACACAAGGGGGTGTCATCATCGTTTGCCACCATGTGAGAAGTTCCAGACCTTTGGGGCCGCCTTCTTCAAATTCACGAACGTCAGGATCTTCAATTTCCGGCAAGGAGCGCCTATTGTTAAAGGCAACGTAATCAGCCCCAGCCTCGCCAACTAGGATTGCATCGTGCCGAGATATACCGCAGTCAACACCAACAATATAATCTGTTCCAAGATACTCGCGCGCTTCTTTATAGCTACCTGCATCGTTTAAATGCACACCATCACACCCGAACGCTTTGGCGTTTTGGTAATCATCTTCTATGAGAAAGGCGATATCACGTTCTTGCGTTATGGGCTGAAGGGTTTCAACAGCTTTCTTCAATGTTTCTGCGTTGTTAGCTGTCCCACTCAGCAAAACACAGGAAATCCCGCCTCCGTCCAAGGCCTGAAGATAGGAGGCTTTGAACTGTTCAACGTCCTTGTCACCAGACAACAGGTCGGCGGGGGTTAGGAGATAAATTTCTGAATTCATAGCTTCTCATACCTAAGCGGGTGGTTGCTGGCAATGGATAGAAAAGAATAGCTCATATCACAAAAGCGAATAGCTCATATCACAAAAGCGAATAGGTCATACCAGAAAAGAACGAATGAAAGAGCCAGAAAAGAAAATGGGGTTCAAGAGAACCCCATTCAAATCAAAGAATTATATTCTTGTTACAGGTGCTTTCCCATCGCAACGGCTGTATCCAACATACGAAGGCTGAAGCCCCACTCGTTGTCATACCAAGCCAGAACGCGCACAAAGTTACCCCCGATAATCTGGGTTTGCGTGGTATCAAAAACAGATGATGAGGGATTGTGATTGAAGTCACAGGAAACCAACGGTAGGGCATTAATGCCAAGAACACCTTTGAGGTATCCTTTGGAAGCATCAATCATAGCGTTGTTGATTTCTTCAACGGTGGTATCACGTTCCGCTGTGAAAGTCAGATCAATACAGCTGACATTGGCGGTTGGAACGCGGATAGCGTTTCCTTCCAGCTTGCCTTCAAGTTCAGGAAGAACCTCACCGATTGCCCGGGCTGCCCCTGTTGATGTCGGGATCATTGAAACGGCCGCAGCACGTGCACGACGCAAATCTTTATGCTTTGAATCAACCGTTGTTTGATCGCCTGTGTAGGCGTGCGTGGTTGTCATAAAGCCGTTCTTGATACCGATTTGATTTTGGAGAACGTCAACAACCGGGGCCAGACAGTTTGTTGTACAGGAAGCGTTAGACACAATTTTGTGGTCAGTGTTAAGTTGCTTGTGATTAACACCGTACACGACAGTTAGATCACAACCTTTTTTAGCAGGAGCAGAAATCAAAACTTTTTTAGCGCCACCAACCATGTGAAGGGACGAACCCTCTACATTGTTAAAGGCACCAGTACATTCGAGCACGATATCGACGCCGTAATCGCTCCACGGCAATTTAGCTGGGTCGCGGTCATGCAACATTCTGATTTTTTTGCCGTTGATAATGATGTTTTCATCATCCGCTTCGACCTCTGCATTGAGGGTGCCGTGAACGGAATCAAATTTAAGCATATGGGCGTGGATAGCGGGATCCCCAGATGCATTAATAGCAACGATTTCGATGTCGTCACGATTGGTTTCAATTGCTCCACGAAGTGTGAGGCGACCAATGCGACCAAAACCATTGATTCCAACTTTGACTGTCATGATTTGGAACCTATTTTCTTTATTTAGTTACACGTATTCGAGGCTTTTGCCTCTTAGTACAACACCCCAACCTTTCGGATGGGGTGCTCATTTAATTGAAGATTAATTCAGGGTGCCTGTCGACGCCCTGCTGTTATCCTCGGCTCTTTTCAAAAATGCCTGTTGCATAGCATCGGCATTTTCTTTTTTACCAGCCCAAGTTTTGAGGGGGGCTGCTTGTAGGGCACGACCATAAGAAAAACTAAGCTTCCATGGCAGATTACTACCGATCTTGTTCATGGCATTGAGATGGTTTGTTGCCAAATCATCACTTTGACCACCAGATAGGAAAACAATGCCCGGAACAGCAGCAGGCACACAGCGCAAGAGGGTTGCGACAGTGCGTTCAGCAACTTCGTCAACAGAACTCTGTTGAGGACAATCCTGTCCGGCAATCACCATGTTTGGTTTTAGAAGAATACCTTCCAACTCGACTTCCTGATTTGCCAATTCGGCAAAAACGGACCGCAGAACTTCTTCGCTAATGGCCTGGCAGACATTGATGTCGTGATCACCATCCATCAGGATTTCAGGTTCAACGATTGGAACTAAGCCAGCTTCTTGTGCAAGCGCAGCGTAGCGTGCCAAGGCGTGTGCATTGGCGCTAACCGCTGCAAAGCTGGGGGTTTCTTCAGTGATTTTATAAACACCACGCCACTTGGTGAATTTGGCGCCAAGTTTTGCATACTCTTTCAAGCGATCCCTGAGGCCATCAAGGCCTTCGGTGATCGTCTCAGTGTCATGCCCGGCAAGTGGTTTGGCCCCAAGATCAACTTTAATGCCGGGAATGATCCCTTGATCTTGAAGGACTTTACTAAGGGGCGTGCCATCAGCTGCATTCTGACGAAGGGTTTCATCATAAAGAATGACGCCGCTGATAAAATCATTCCCGCCTTTTGCTCGGAACAACAGCTCGCGGTAATCGCGACGAGAGTCTTCGGTTGATTCTACGCTTATAGAATCAAACCGTTTTTTTATGGTGCCTGTGCTCTCATCAGCGGCAAGAATTCCCTTGCCGCTGGCTACAAGAGCTTGTGCAATATCTGCAAGTGATTCAGTCATATCTAAAATCCTTTAACAGATCCCGAGCTTTATAGACGAGCTTTAACCGCATCTACGATGGCTTCAGGTGTAATTTTAAACTTCTTGTAGAGTTGATCAATTGGGGCCGAAGCTCCGAAATCAGTCATCCCGACAAATGCACCTTGTGATCCAATCCACTCGTGCCATCCAAATGGAAGAGCAGCTTCAACGGCAACGGTTAGTGTGCCGGGGGAGAGGACTTCGTCACGATAATGCTGTGGCTGCTGCTTGAACAGTTCCCAGCATGGCATGGAAACAACGGCTGTACCAATACCCATTTCTTCAAGAAGTTTCTGACCAGCAATTGCAATCTCAACTTCTGATCCTGTTGCCAACAGGGTGACCTGACGATCCAGTACAGATGGGTTAAGAATATAAGCACCATAACCTGAGAAGTTTACAGACAAATCCTTGCGCTGTGCAGGAAGTCCTTGACGAGTCAACGCAATCACAGAAGGTGTGTCTTCACTTTCAAGTGCGAGTTCCCAGCACTCAGCAGCTTCAATCGCATCCGCAGGACGGAACACATTAAGGTTCGGGATCGCACGAAGAGAGGCAATGTGCTCAACTGGTTGGTGCGTCGGACCATCTTCGCCTAAGCCGATAGAATCGTGGGTCATAACGTAGATGACGCGTTGTTTCATTAAGGCAGAAAGACGAATAGATGGGCGGCAGTAATCGGTAAATACTAGGAACGTTCCACCGTAAGGAATAAAGCCGCCGTGAAGTGCAAGTCCGTTCATCGCGGCAGCCATGCCGTGCTCACGTACACCGTAATAAATGTAACTGCCACCATAGTTGTCTGCAGTTACAGGGCCCTGAACGCCTGATTTGGTGTTATTGGAACCTGTGAGATCTGCAGAGCCACCAATCATTTGTGGGATCAGCGCAGTAAGTTCTTCCAGTGCGTTTTGAGAAGACTGACGAGTCGCTAGTTTGGGTAGTTCTTCGCTGACTTTGATTTTGTAAGCTTGGAAAGTTTCTTTCCAGCCATCTGGTAGTTTTCCAGCCATCTGGTCTTCGAAAAGCTTCCGCTTGTCCGCTGGGATTTTTGCAAGTTCAGCATCCCATGCCGCAGAGAATTCTGCGCCGCGTTCACCAGCTGCTCTCCACGCTTTGAGAATGTTTTTTGGGATCTCAAACGGGGCGTGTGGCCAGCCAATTTTTTCTCTTGTACCAGCAATTTCATCATCGCCAAGCGGCGCACCGTGAGTTTTGGATGTTCCCGCTTTTGTCGGGGCGCCAAAACCAATTACTGTTTTACAGGCAATAAGAGAAGGCTTGTCACTGTTACGGGCTGCGTCGATTGCCGCAGCAATTGCTTCTGGATCGTGGCCGTCGATAGCAACCGCATCCCAGCCACAGGCTTCAAAGCGTTTGATCTGGTTATCGGAAACGGATAGATCCGTTGAGCCATCAATGGTGATGCCGTTGTCATCAAAAAGAACGATCAGCTTGTTGAGCTTCAGGTGACCTGCCATTGAAATTGCTTCGTGGCTGATACCTTCCATAAGGCAGCCATCACCGGCAATTGCATAGGTGTGATGATCAACAATTTCGTCGCCATAACGGGCGTTCATCATGCGCTCGCCCAAGGCCATGCCGACAGCTGTCGCAATTCCCTGTCCAAGGGGACCGGTCGTTGTTTCAATGCCAGGAGCATGACCAAATTCAGGGTGACCAGCTGTGATGCTGTCCAGTTGACGGAAGTTTTTAATCTGATCCATTGTCATGTCTGGATAACCAGTCAAGTGAAGCAAGGAATAGATTAGCATTGATCCATGACCAGCAGACAAAACAAAACGGTCGCGGTCTGCCCAGTCAGGGCGTAATGGATCAAATTTAAGAAAACGGCTGTAAAGTACGGTAGCTACATCAGCCATGCCCATTGGCATTCCTGGATGTCCAGAGTTCGCGCGTTGAACGGCATCCATGGAAAGAGCACGAATGGCATTTGCCATATCAGTGTGGTTGCTACCTGGCGCGGCGTCCGCAGCAGATACGGGAAGGCGCAGTGCAGTCATATTCAAGATCCCCAGTTGGGTTCAGATTATCCTGTCTGGAATGTTTAAGACAGGGGGCCATTAACGGCGGCAAAATGCCCCTTTGCACCGCCAAGGTCAACAGTGATCTGAGGAATGGCTGTTAAGTTCGGGAAAATGACCCTATAAAGGACACAATGAAAAGACTTGTAAGACAGGCGGTTGACCTATGTAAGATGGGCATCTTATTCTGGTTAATATTGATATTACCCTGTAATTGAGCTGGGTTACTGAATCTGGGGATAAAATTTCAGCAAATGGCTGTTTCTTGATATGACGAGATTATTAAAAGCTCTGGAGCGTCTTGCTCTAGCAGTGGATACAATTGAGAAAAACTTTGAGGCCACATCAAACGAATCCGATGGAACACTTCAAGAGATGCAAAAAAATCTTGATCAGAGTCTGAAAGAGAATGCTGATCTTAAAACCACAAAACAAGAAGTTGGTGATCGTCTTGATAAAGTGATCGGGCAACTCTCGGCCTCACTGGAGAAGTAAGAATATGGCGCAAGTAACACTGACCGTGAACGGACGCCGCTATTCAGTTGGTTGTCAGGATGGACAAGAAGATCACCTTTTGGGCTTGGCTAAATATATCAATCAAAAGATTGACGAACTTAAAGGATCAATGGGGCAGGTAAGTGAAACCCATTTAATGCTTATGGCAAGTTTGCTTCTTGCAGACGAGTTACACGAAGCCTATATCCAAATCGATGATGGTAAATCCGGAAACGGTAAAAAAGATGCCGCTGCTGACGAGGTTGAAGCAGAGAAAGTCGCAAGCGCGCTGGAAAATTGTGCGGATCGTCTGGAATCTATTGCCGCCCGATTGGAAAATCAGTAAAAGATCTCACTGGTGCTGCGGGGTGCGTTAGGCTGGTAAAATCCCTGGGGCCAATAATCTTCTTTAGGGAGCTGTCCCTGTCAAGATCGTGGTCTTGGCATATGGCGCCCACCTGCTTATGCAGGCCGCAAGAGGACTTTGAGCCGACGGCTACCGCGGCACCACGTTTTCCTCTCTGGTTTATTCAGCCCTGGTCAGGGTAAATAGCGACGAATTTGGAGGGGATGATGAATACATCGAATATAGATGAGATAGATCAACGTAAAAAGTTACTCCGTAAAGAAGCCAAGACGAATCGTGCTGAAGCTTATAAGCACAATCCGAATGCGGCTGATCAGCTATGCAGACGCCTGTTTGAAACGATTTCATTGCCTGCGCATTCAGTTGTTTCCGCCTATTGGCCTTTGGGGGATGAACTTGATCCCATGCCATTATTACAAACCTTGCATCATAAAGACTTCACCCCGGTGCTTCCTGTTATGTTGGGTGCTAGTAAGCCCTTGGTTTTCAGAAGTTGGGCACCAGGCGATACGCTTGATGATGCTGGCTTCGGGACAAAAGAACCGAGTGCCGACAAGGACGAATTGGAGCCTAATGTGCTTTTTGTTCCTCTTTTGGCCTTTGATCGTGCTGGATATCGGCTTGGCTATGGTGGCGGGTTTTATGACCGGACGCTGGATAAGTTGCGGGCTAAAAAATCAGTCATTGCGATTGGTATAGCCTATGCTGGGCAGGAAATGCCCGCAGTTATTCGTGGACCTTATGATCAACCTTTGGATTATATTGTGACTGAGCAGGAAGTTATCGAGCTTTCCTGATCACTCTGACCTAAATGCTCTGTTTCGGTAGTTTAAAGATTATCGGGATTAGGGGGGATTGGGTAAATTCTTTGCCAAGCTCTTCCTCACGGGGTAGTACACGCGGTGTATTGAAAGAAGGTGTTTTTCCTCAATAACCCGTAAATTAAAGAGACTGTTATGAGATTATTGTTCTGTGGTGATGTTGTCGGGCGCTCTGGTCGTGATGCAATTGTTGCGCATTTGCCAGGACTTCGCCGGGATCTGAAACTGGATTTCGTTATTGTGAACGGCGAAAATGCAGCATCGGGTTTCGGAATCACAGAAAAAATCTGTAAGCAGTTTTTTGATCACGGTGCTGACGTTGTTTCTGGTGGTAATCATAGCTGGGATCAGCGGGATTGCATAGTTTACATTAACAAGGAAAATCGACTGTTGCGCCCTTTGAATTATCCAGAAGGCGCGCCTGGGCGTGGAGCTGCACTCTATGAGGCGCCCGGTGGGCGTAAGATCATGGTGATGAATGCCATGGGGCGAGTGTTTATGGATCCGTTGGATGATCCCTTTGCGGCGATTTCCAAAATACTGGATCGTTATAAAATGGGGCAGCAGGGGCTTTCTGCGGTTGTGGTTGATTTTCACGGCGAAGCAACCAGTGAAAAAATGGCCATGGGACACTTTTTGGATGGCAAAGTCAGTCTTGTTGTTGGAACGCATACCCACGTACCAACCGCTGATCATACAGTGTTGCCAAATGGCACAGCCTATCAGAGTGATGTCGGGATGACCGGGGATTATGATTCGGTTATTGGCATGAAAAAAGAAGTTCCCGTCGCGCGCTTTACCAAAAAATTGCCGACAGAACGCATGAGCCCGGCTGTTGGCGAGGCGACTTTGTGTGCGTTGTATGTAGAAACAGATGATGCCACAGGGCTAGCTACTCGTGTAGAGCCTGTGCGTGTTGGTGGGCGCTTGTCTCAAACGATTCCACAGGTTGATTAGCGTTATTGAATTAAGAGTGCTTAGCGATTTTTTTTGATAGGGATTTAAAGCGCTGAACCTCATCAATCATCATGCTGGTTTGTTGAAGAGTATCTTTGGCGATGGCGGCTACTTGTGAAGCTGCTTCCAGTGGTTGGTCCGGCGAAGGGCTTGCCGTTTCAAGAAGAGTGTTTAAAGCGTCCAGATTTGAATAAAATGCGTAATCCTCTGTCAGGTCAGCAGCTTGTTCAGCAAGTTTTGAAAATTCTTTTGCATCAAGTTGATTGTCCTCGGGGAAATCGAGGATGTGAAATTTCTCAGCCATGATGTGTACCCGATCCAGATATCACGTTCTTTAGTTAATGATAGCCTACTCTATGCATTTTAACTTAAACTTTAGTTAATGGTTTTGGTTAAGCTTATCAAGTTTCAAGGGCATAATAGCGGATGATCATTTAGTGTTGGTGTGGCCGAAAAAAGAAAACAATTCTATTAGGGCTTCTTCTGGCAGCGAAATCCTGCTAGAAGGCAATTAAAAATACCGTTTAATAATACAAGAGCTAGGAATTCTGCTCATGGCAGGCCATTCACAATTTAAGAACATTATGCACCGCAAAGGTGCCCAAGATAAAAAACGTGCAAAAATTTTTGCGCGTCACACCCGCGAAATTATGGTTGCAGCCCGTGCTGGGTTACCGGATCCAGAGCAAAACTCGACCTTGCGTAATGCCATTATGGCTGCACGTGCTGCGAACATGCCAAAAGATAACATTGATCGCGCTGTCAAACGTGTTGCTGGTGGGGAAGATGTCGCAAATTACGAAGACGTTCGTTACGAGGGTTATGGTCCGGCTGGCGTCGCAGTGATTGTTGATGCGTCGACTGATAACCGTAACAGAACAGCATCGGAAGTTCGGACTGCCTTTTCCAAGCTTGGTGGTAACCTGGGGGAAACAGGCAGTGTCTCTTTCATGTTTGACCGTGTTGGTTCTTTGACCTATCCCGCGTCTGTTGCTGATGCAGATGCAATGTTCGAAGCCGCTGTTGAAGCAGGGGCAGATAACGTTGAAAGCACCGAAGATGACCACGAAATCATTTGTGATCCGGGTGATTTTGCGGATGTTCGTGATGCTTTGATTGAAAAATTTGGCCCGCCGACTGAACTTGGTCTGCAGTGGAAACCACAAAACACTATAAGCTTGAATGAAGATCAGGCATCAACAATGTTGAAGTTGATTGATACGCTTGATGATAACGACGATGTTCAAAATGTGAGTGCGAATTTTGAAATCGACGATGAAATCATGGACAAGCTTACAGCTGGTTAAGTCATAAAGGAGGCCGGGTCCAGAGATAATGCGGATCATTGGAATCGATCCCGGCCTTCGTTTTACCGGGTGGGGAATTATCGAATCAGAAGGCAGCAGCCTACACCATATTGCAAATGGTGTTGTGAAAACGCTGTCGACGAACGATCTTCCCAAACGCCTTGTGGAAATCCACGACGGCATTCAAACCGTTCTTGCTGACTATCAACCTGATGAAGCGGCCGTTGAAATAACGCTGGCCAACAAGAACCCAAGTTCTACTCTTAAACTTGGTATGGCGCGGGGTATTGCCCTCATTACTCCGGCACTGGTTGGTTTGCCTGTGGGGGAATACTTGCCAATGATTGTTAAAAAGTCAGTCGTTGGCACAGGTCACGCAACAAAAGATCAGGTTCAAATGATGGTTGAACGGCTGTTGCCGGGGTGTAAAATCACCTCTTCTGATGCAGCTGATGCCTTGGCGATTGCCATTTGTCATGCCCATAATGCTTCGACGGGCAGAAAATGGGCAGAAGGAACTGAAGATCCAATCAGTGCCGCTTTGAAAAAAGCAGGGATTGAAGACCCAAGAACTTTGAAGAAAACAGGCAAAACCTGGGGGAAGAAGTTTAGATGATCGGCAAGCTGACCGGAAAGGTTGATTCCACAGGGGATGACTGGGTTATGCTCGATGTTGGCGGTGTTGGCTACATTGTTTTTTGTTCCAGTCGTACGCTCTCTGTTCTGCCCGGCGAAGGGGAAGTAACGAGCCTGTTGATCGAAACTCACGTCAGAGAAGACCATATCCATTTGTTTGGGTTTGCGACTGCTGCTGAAAAAGAGTGGTATCTCTTGCTTGGTACTGTTCAAGGGGTGGGTGCAAAGGTTGGTCTTGCAATCTTGTCGGCGATATCGCCCGATGAACTTTCTGTCGCCATTGCTGCTCAGGATAAAACCACAATAACCCGGGCAAATGGTGTCGGACCAAAGCTAGCCATCCGTATAATGAATGAGCTCAAAGACAAAATTGCCAAGCTGTCACTTGGAACGTCAGGCGAGATTGTTGATAGTTCGACGGCAGAAGGTAAGCCTGCATCAACGCCGATGGCGATTTCAGAAGACGCAATTTCTGCCCTAGTCAATTTGGGGTACCGACGTTCAGAGGCGTACAGTGCAGTTGCGAAAATATCCAGCGAGAAGGGAGCTGATACGGCCCTTGAAGAACTTATTCGTGGTGGTCTTGCGGAGTTAATGCGGTGAACGACGATAGATTAGTATCCAATGAATTTTCCGAAGGAGATGGCGTAGAAAATTCTTTACGTCCCCTGAGCCTCGGTGAATTTATTGGACAGCGCCAATTACGCGAAAACCTCCATATTTTTATTGAGGCTGCAAAACAGCGTGGTGATGCATTGGACCATGTTCTTTTCTTCGGTCCACCAGGTCTTGGGAAGACGACCTTGGCCCAAGTGGTTGCTCGCGAACTCGGCGTTGGCTTTCGGGCGACGTCAGGGCCCGTCATTGCGAAGGCTGGGGATCTCGCGGCTATTTTGACGAACCTGCAGCCACACGACGTACTTTTTATTGATGAAATACATCGCTTGTCGCCGGTGGTTGAAGAGATCCTTTATCCAGCGATGGAAGATTTCAAGCTGGATTTGATTATTGGGGAGGGACCCGCCGCAAGATCAGTACAGATTGACTTGCCGCCCTTTACGTTAATAGGGGCAACGACTCGTTCTGGGTTGATTTCTACGCCTCTGCGCGAAAGGTTTGGTATTCCGCTCAGGCTTCAATTTTATGAGCCAGAGGAATTACAGCAGATTGTTTCTCGTGGGGCCAAAATTCTTGAAGCACCGATGAGTGATGATGGAGCTTTCGAAATTGCACGCCGGGCAAGGGGGACGCCAAGGGTATCTGGTCGATTGCTCCGTCGGGTAAGGGACTTTGCGGCGGTCGCGGGCGTTGAGTTGATTGAAGCGGCTGATGCGGATGTGGCCCTCCGCCGTTTGGATGTTGACGAAAAAGGCCTTGATGCCATGGATCGTCGATACTTACGTGTTATTGCAGAGAACTATGGTGGCGGTCCTGTCGGCGCAGAAACCCTTGCAGCTGCTTTATCTGAACAACGAGACGTTATCGAAGACGTTATCGAACCTTATTTAATTCAGCAGGGCTTTTTACAGCGAACACCACGTGGACGTTTACTCAGTTCCACAGGGTATAAATACCTTGGTTTGAACGAGCCTGTTGAGATTAAGGCCCGAAGGTCGTCGCAAATGGATCTTCTATCCGGTGCAGGAGCGTCAGGAGATAGCTCAGACGATAATAGTGAAATCGGGTGATCAGGGACAGATATGAAACAAATTTGTGACCTTCCCCTAACTGGGGTGTTTGAAAAAGGCAGTCATTATTATCCCGTTCGTGTTTATTACGAAGACACGGATAATGCCAAAATTGTGTATCACGCCAATTACTTGAAGTTTGCAGAGCGAGCCCGAACAGAGATCTTGAGACTCCTTGATTTTGAACAGACAGATCTAAGTAAGTGTTTTGGCCTTTTTTTTGCCGTAAAAGATTGCTTTCTTAAGTTCGCACAGCCTGCGTATCTTGACGACTTGTTGGTTGTTAAGTCCAGAATTACCCAAATGAAAGGCGCTAGCTTCTCATTTGAACAGATTATTTATCGGAACGATGTTCTATTAGTTCACTGTGATATCCGTATCGCTTGTGTGGACGAAAAGGGGGGACCCGCAAGGATCCCATCAGAAATAAGTCAAACTTTGAGTAAGTTCGGGGTGTAAGCCCGAGGTATAAGTTTGGGGAATGAGTTTAGGGTGCTAAAAGGAGCTGTCAAAGCCGATGGCAAATGAAGTTGTAGAAACAGTCGAGACAGTCGGTCTTGGTAGCAATGTCGTTGATTCAGTTGCATTGGGTGGGGCATCAGCTGTTCATGATCTCAGTGTGTGGGGATTATTTCTTCAAGCCGATCTGATTGTAAAAATCGTTATTTTTATCCTCATTATTGCCTCTATCTGGTCTTGGGCAATCATGATTGATAAAATTGTCAAACTGCGCAGCTTGCGTCGCCGGGCTGATCAGTTCGATGAAGCATTTTGGTCAGGCGGTTCGTTGGATGATCTTTATGATCGTATCGAAAAACGGCCTTCTGATCCTGTTTCAAGTATTTTTATTTCTGCCATGCGTGAATGGCGTCGAGCGAGTAGTCGTGGCAACGGTAGCCGAAGTGATCACGCCCGTGTCAGTTTGCAACAGCGCATTGATCGTGTGATGGATATCAGCCTGAACCGGGAAATGGATATCTTGGAAAGGGGTATGGTGTTCCTTGCTTCTGTCGGATCTTCCGCACCTTTTATCGGTCTTTTCGGGACAGTATGGGGCATTATGAATGCCTTCACCTCGATCGCAGCGTCAAAGAACACCAGCCTTGCTGTTGTTGCCCCCGGGATTGCAGAAGCTCTGTTTGCAACGGCGCTTGGTCTTGTCGCGGCTATTCCAGCAGTTCTTGCCTATAATAAGCTATCCAGTGATATCGGGCGTTATGGTGCTCGGTTGGAAGTTTTTGCAGGTGAATTCAGTGCGATTCTCTCTCGTCAGTTAGAGGAGCACTAGAATGGCTGCGCCGACACTTGGTGGGGGGGCAGCCAAAGGCAGCGGTCGTTGGAAGCGTTCCAGCCGCAAACCTATGAGTGATATCAACGTAACGCCGTTTGTGGATGTTATGCTTGTGCTCCTGATTGTCTTTATGGTAACGGCGCCTCTCTTGACCGTCGGGGTGCCTGTTGATTTACCAAAAGCACAGGCCAAAACGTTGAATGCTTCCGAAGAACCGCTGGTTATTTCTGTAAACGCCACGGGTGAACTTTTTCTGCAAGAAACCAAATTGACAGAAGAACAGCTGGTTCCTCGCTTGAATGCAATCACTGAGAATAAACCAGATACGCGGGTTTATGTGCGGGGCGATAAAGCCATTGATTACGGGCGAGTCATGCAAGTCATGAGTCTTGTTAACAGTGCGGGTTATGACAGGGTCGCTTTGATTGCTGAATTACCCAAAGAAAATAAGTAGTCGCTAAGAATATGCGTACAGGCATTGCTGTTTCTTTATTAATGCATATGGCGTTGTTGGCGTTTGTAATTTTCGGATTACCACGCTTTAACAAGCCCTTTCTTGCTGAGCAGGTCGTGCCTGTCGAGTTTGTTGTGCTTGCCGAGCTTGATTTGGAAAAGCCACCAGCTCCTGAACAGGACATCCCTGAACCCGAGCCGGAAGAGATTCCTGAACCAGAGCCTAAACCGGAACCAGAACCTAAGCCAGAGCCAACACCGGAGCCACAACCTGAGCCCGAGCCAGCTCCAGAACCTGAGCCTCAACCTGAACCGGCTCCAGAACCAGAGCCTGCGCCGGAGCCAATCCCCGAACCAGAACCTGTACCCGAACCAGAACCTTTGAAGGTTGAAGCGCCAGAGCCGGAGCTTATTGAAAATATTGAGCCTGAACCTGAAGAGGTGAAAAAGGCTTTGCCGCCAAAACCGAAGACGCGTCCAAAACCGCCTAAACGTCCGGAACCCAAACCGGAAGTCGTGAAGAAAGAGGAAGAGCCGAAGCCAAAGGTTGATGCGCTTACGTCTATCTTGAAAAATGTGGATAAACTGAAGTCAGCACCAAAGAAAACCACGACTAAGGGCAAGGCTCCAACAACGCCGACACGTCAACGCGCTTCCGCTGCGCAGATCAATGATATTCAAAGATCTCTTCAGCAGCAGATGCGACAGTGCTGGCGGGTAGATGCCGGGGCCTTACAGGCAGAGGAAATGATCGTCGAAATCTCTGTGCAAATGCGCCAAGATGGGAGCGTTAGCGGTGTGCAAATTGTTGATCAGAACAGATTTAACAAAGACGCATATTTCAGAACTGCCGCTGAGAATGCTCGTCGTGCTGTTATCAGCTGTGCGCCCTACAAGCTTCCAGTTGATCTCTACGGTGATTGGCAAACAGTGAACATGACATTTGATCCATCAAAGATGTTTGGGCAATGATTTCAAGGCTTCGTTCTAAAGGCGCCTTATATTGTTTTGTCTCGGTAATATGTTTGTATTCACAAAGTATAGCGGTTGCTGAGCCTTTTGCTTTTATAGAAACAGCGGGTAAATGCTGGAAAACAAATTTTAGCCCTAATTCTTCTTTAGATACTATTGTTGAATTATCAATGAAGTTATCTCGAGATGGTCATGTTGAAGAGGTTATCGTTGTTGATCGTGAGAGATTCGATCATGATAATGTCTTTAACAATGCATTGAATGAGCTTAGTAAAACACTTGTCGGGTGTGGTCCTTATAAATTTCCTAGTGATCTCTATGGTGACTGGAGAATGATTAATATTCGAATTGATCCATCAAAAATGTTCGATCAATGAACGGGAGAAGAACAGTGATGTTAATAAAGGCAACGCGCGGATTGCTGGTTGCAGCGATCAGTGTGTTAGGAATTGCGATTGGTAGTGTGCCTGCGCAGGCTGAGATCAACGTAAATATTACCGAAGGTTTTGTTGAACCTTTACCCGTTGCTGTTGCGGACTTTAATGGCGGGCAGCCAGAAGCACAGCTGATCGGGCGGGATATTGCCGAGGTGATTTCTGCAAACCTTGAGCGTACAGGTTTGTTCAAACCTATCGATAATAAAGCCTTCATCCAAGACCAAAACTCTCTTCAGGTTGGGGTTCGTTTTGGGGATTGGCGTTTGATTAATGCCCAAGCACTGGTGACAGGCTCTGCCCGGGTCCAAGGTGATGGCAAGGTACGTATTGAATTCCGCCTTTGGGATGTCTATGCCGAAAATATGATGACGGGCTTTTCTTATACCTCGACTCGTACGAACTGGAGACGGATTGCACATCAAATCTCTGATGCCATCTATAAGCGTCTAACAGGGGAACAAGGGTATTTTGATACCCGTGTTGTCTATGTCTCTGAAACAGGGCCACAGAATCGGCGTCAAAGACGTTTGGCAATTATGGATCAGGATGGATTCAACCATAAATTCCTGACGAATGGCAGATTTGATGTTTTCACACCGCGTTTTTCTCCAACGTCACAAGAGATCACATATTTGTCATTCGAGGGGAATGTTCCAAAGGTAAAGCTACTTGATCTACAAACTGGTCGTGAAGAAACCCTTGGGAACTTCAAGGGAATGAGTTTCGCACCGCGATTCTCTCCGGATGGAAATTCTGTGGTGATGAGCCTTGCTGATCGTGGGAATACAGAAATTTACACGATGGATCTACGGACCAGAAAGTTTTCGCGTCTGACAAATCACCCGGCTATTGATACATCGCCGTCTTATTCACCGGATGGATCTAAGGTTGTATTCAACTCTGATCGTGGTGGTAGTCAGCAACTTTATGTGATGGATATTAATGGCGGAAATGTTAAGAGAATCTCTTTTAACAAAGGACGTTACGCGACACCTGTTTGGTCCCCGCGCGGCGATCTTATTGCTTTTACACGCCTTTCCGGTAGAAAATTCTATATCGGCGTAATGAAGCCTGATGGATCAGGTGAACGTATGCTTGCGGAAGGTTACCATGCAGAGGGACCAACGTGGTCACCGAATGGTCGTGTTCTGTCCTATTACAAACAAGGCAAGTCGGATAGTCGCGGTAAGGTGAAAAGCAAAGTTTATACGGTTGATCTGTCCGGATATAACGAAAGAGAGGTCGTTACGCCTCTTGATGGAGTTGATCCGGCTTGGTCTCCACTATTGCAATAAGCTGTATGCTTGATAAATAACAGTTATATCGTTATAGTCGTGGACGTTTCCCGATTTAATCGGTGTAACTGGGGGTTTATTGAGTTTCTTCGTTGATCTGTTGTTTCAGACAGATCACCTAACAATTTTAGTATTCGGGTATTACTCGAGAGGGCGAAAAAATTATGCGCTTTAAGTTGCTCACAATGTTTGCAGCCGCACTGTTCCTAAGTGCTTGTGCCAGCAATTCTGATAACAATGCAGACGGATCAAACGATGGTTCATCTGCAACAACTGGTACAACTGACCAGTCCTCCTCTGTAAGTTCTTCATCCATTCAGGGGCCACAGCCTGGTTCTCTGGAACACCTCGTTGTAAACGTTGGTGATCGTGTTTTCTTTGGTTATGACCAAAGCGACCTTCAGGGCGAAGGTCAGAAAACTACTGAAGCACTTGCCGTTTGGATGAACAGCTATCCTGCTGTGACGCTGACTGTTGAAGGTCATGCTGATGAGCGTGGAACACGTGAATACAACTTGGCTCTTGGTGAGCGTCGTGCAAACTCTGTACGTGATTACCTTGTTGCTCTTGGTGTAAATCCGAATCGTGTTCAGGTCGTTAGTTTCGGTAAAGAACGTCCAGCTGTTCTCGGCTCTACCGAAGAAGCATGGTCTCAGAACCGTCGTGCAGTCTTCGTTGTAAACTAAGCGCATAGACTGATCTTATTAAAAATCCCGTTTGGTTGATGAAACCAAACGGGATTTTTTTGTTAAATTACTGCTTTTATATGTGTGATATTT
This sequence comes from Kiloniella sp., assembly GCF_048259265.1. Lineage (NCBI taxonomy): Bacteria > Pseudomonadati > Pseudomonadota > Alphaproteobacteria > Rhodospirillales > Kiloniellaceae > Kiloniella > Kiloniella sp. The sequence continues at coordinate 515,912 of NZ_JBLXHT010000001.1, forward strand.
GGTGTGCCATATTCTCACCAATATAAGGCTATATATAATCAGGACCTACTATCGTTTAAGGGTGCAAGAAAAAATGTCATTGATGGCTGTTAGTTTGAAGACGTTTCGTTTAGGCGCGGGTGCTGCGTTCGTTGTTATGGCAATGCAAGCGAGTGCTTGGGCGCAAAATTCACAAGTACAGGGGTTGGTTAATAAAATTGATCGCCTTCAACGTGAACTGGTGACACTACAACAACACGTTTATCAGGGTAAAACGCCATCTGCCGAAGAGCTTGCTGCTGTAGGTTCGGATAGTGGCGGTGCTAATGCGGGACGATTAGAGCTTCGTCTTTCCCAAGTTGAAAACCAAATGAGAGGTCTGACCGGGCAATTTGAGGAAGTAAATTTCCGTCTGGATCAGCTTGGTAAAAGGCTGGATAAGCTTGTTGCCGATACGGATTTACGATTACAGAACTTGGAAAATGGCCGACAAGTAGGGGCTGTGCAACAGGGAACACCTCTTGCTGCAAACAACACAGCTTCACAGGCCCTGCAAACGACGGGACAGCCATCAGCATCCGGGCAACCTGGTGTGTTGGGAACAATTCCAGCAGAAGATTTGAATAATTTTAATACTCAACAACAGGCAGCAACGGCACCAAATACCGCAGTAGATAGTGCGTCACCGCAAAGTTTAATCCAGGGCGGGTTACGCTCTGACGAAGTGGCAAGCTATACACTCCCCGGCGATACACCAAAAGAACAGTATGACTATTCCTTTGGTCTGCTTCGTCAAGCCCGCTATGATGAGGCTGAACAGGCTTTCTCTAAGTTTGTTGAAAATCATCCAGAAGATTCTCTTGCGGGCAACGCGACCTATTGGTTGGGTGAAACTTATTATGTCCGCGGTGATTACCAACAAGCCGCCATTACCTTTGCAGATTCTTTCCAGCGCTATCCCAATTCTTCTAAAGCACCAGATAATCTTTTAAAGCTTGGTCTTTCGCTTTCTTCGCTTGGTAATACATCAGATGCTTGTGGTACTTTTGGGGAGCTTTTGAACCGTTATCCCAATGCAAGTGCGATTGTTAAACAACGTGCAGGTCAGGAATCTCAACGCTTGAACTGCTCTTAAGCTTCGATGCAAAGAGTTTCCAGTGAGTGATCTTTCGACGGAAAAGGTGCTGCAATCAAAGCCTGCTTCCAAATCACTGCCAATTAGCGAGGAAGAGTTTGCACAGCTGATGTCTGTGATTGCTCTTCCTCGAAATCCTTTTCGGATCGGGGTTGCTGTATCTGGCGGTGCGGACAGTATGGCACTTTGTCTATTGCTCAGGAATTGGGTGAAAGCTAAGGGTGGCGAACTTCTTGCGGTGACTGTTGATCACCGTCTGCGCCCCGAATCTGGCATTGAGGCTGACTGGGTACATGCACGCCTTGCGGCTGAAGGAATTGAGCATGATATTCTTACACGTTCTCTTGCAACGGATAGTGAAGAAAAGGGGAGCTCGCAGGTTCGAGCGCGCAAAGCACGGCATTATTTGATTTCCAAATGGTGTAGAGAGAAAGAAATTTTCTTTCTGGCCTTGGGACATCATTTAGATGATCAGGTTGAAACGTTCCTTATGCGCCTTGTCAGGCAAAGTAAATCTGATGGCTTGGCTGGTATCTCTATGCAACGGCAAGACGGCGCAATGACGCTTATCCGTCCTTTACTTGGTTTTCCAAAACAGCGTTTGGTTGAAACCTTAAGGCATCATGGCTGGGGGTGGATTGAAGAACCCAGTAATCAGCGGGCAGATTATTTAAGAAACCGTATTCGACAACAGCTTCCTTTGTTAGAGCGACAGGGAGTAAGAAAAAACAGTTTAGAGCGGATCACCCGTAGTCTGGGGCGAATTCGTCGATCTCTGCAAAAAAGAACAGATGCTTTTATTGATCAAAGAGTACGTCTGAATCCAATCGGATACGCTGAAATTGATTTTCGCGAATCGGAGGAAATTCAAACGGAAATATTCCAAAGAGCTCTACAGCGTACTCTTTTGACCGTTGGGGGAGGAGATTATTCTCCTAAAACTATAAAGCTTGATCGTTTGGTTCAATCTTTGACGAGTTCAGATTCGGTTAAGCTGACGCTTGCTGGCTGTGAAATTATCAAAAAAGATGATGTTATCTTTATTGTTCGAGAGAACAGGTTGGTGCCAAAGTTGTTGTTAACCCCTGGACAGGAATGTCTTTGGGACAACAGGTTCTTTGTGCAGGTTAATGACGAAATCAAAAATGATAACCTAATGTTGCAAACATTGGGGGAAAGAGGGTGGCAGGACCTGTGCGCGTTACATCCGGGAGTAAAAAGTGTCAGTGTTTCCCGGTTTGTCCGATATAGCCTGCCAGCAGTTTATCATGGGGATAAAATCATAACCGTTCCCCATTTGGAGTACCTGAATCCGGACTGGATCGATGAAATTCAGATGAAAATGCGATTCGAACCAAAAAATATGCTGATTCAGTTGCCCTTTACGGTTGCTTAGGAGCGTAAGCGCATTATCTTCTAGGAAGAAGTGATTCATTTCGCTGGACCTGTTTGGGTGCAGCACAGATTTTTTGGAAGGTCGTTACCTTGAATTTCAGCCGTAATGCAGCCCTATGGATTGTAGTGGCCCTGCTTTTGTTTGCCCTGTTCAATTTGTTTCAGGGGCCGTCGTCTCAGAGCGGGCAACAACAGGTAGCTTATTCTGAGTTCCTAACCCAGGTCGAATCTGGGCAAGTTACCTCTGTTACTATTCAGGGGCGTGAAATCAAAGGTGTTTCCAGTGATGGACGTCAGTTCTCTAGCTATGCGCCTGATGATCCAAAGCTCGTTGAAACGCTGCGTGATGCTGGCGTGATCGTAAAAGCAATACCAAAGGAAGAGGGATCTACACTGATACAGATTCTGATTTCATGGTTCCCTATGATCCTGTTGATTGGTGTGTGGATTTTCCTTTTCCGCCAAATGCAGGGGAATAGCGGTAAGGCTATGGGCTTTGGTAAATCCAAAGCTAAGCTGCTGACGGAAAAGCAAGGGCGCGTCACCTTTGATGATGTCGCCGGTATTGATGAAGCCAAAGAAGAGCTTCAAGAGATTGTTGAGTTCCTGAAAGATCCTCAGAAATTTCAGCGCTTGGGCGGAAAAATTCCAAAAGGTTGCTTGCTTGTTGGCCCTCCGGGTACAGGTAAGACGTTGTTGGCGCGGGCGATTGCCGGTGAAGCAAATGTGCCTTTCTTTACTATTTCCGGTTCTGACTTTGTCGAAATGTTTGTTGGTGTTGGTGCTAGCCGTGTCCGCGATATGTTTGAACAGGGTAAAAAAAATGCGCCGTGTATTCTGTTTATTGACGAGATTGATGCTGTCGGTCGTCACCGTGGCGCTGGTATGGGCGGGGGTAATGATGAACGCGAACAGACACTCAACCAGCTTCTCGTAGAGATGGATGGTTTTGAATCAAACGAAGGCGTGATCATTATTGCGGCAACGAACCGTCCTGATGTTCTTGATGCTGCGTTACTGCGTCCGGGGCGTTTTGACAGACAGGTTACTGTAACAAACCCAGATATTCTTGGGCGTGAAAAAATTCTCAAGGTTCACTTGCGTAAAGTTCCTTTGGCGCCTGATGTTGATGCGCGTGTTGTTGCGCGGGGAACACCTGGTTTCTCTGGTGCTGCTTTGGCTAACCTTGTTAACGAAGCTGCCTTGCTTGCTGCCCGTTCAGGTAAGCGTGTTGTTACGATGTCTGACTTTGAAGATGCAAAAGACAAAGTAATGATGGGTGCTGAGCGTCGTTCAATGGTCATGACGGATGAAGAGCGGGAAATGACTGCCTATCATGAAGCCGGACATGCTCTTGTCGGTATTCATGTTAAGGGCAATGATCCTCTTCATAAGGTGACAATTATTCCGCGTGGTCAGTCACTGGGTGTGACCATGAACCTGCCAGAGCGAGATCGCCTTGGTTATAAGGTCATGGAAATGAAGGCGCGCCTTGCGATGATGTTTGGTGGTCGCGAAGCTGAACAACTTATCTATGGCGCAGACAACGTTACGACCGGTGCTGGCAATGATATTCAGCAGGCGACAAACATGGCCCGTTCCATGGTGATGGTTTACGGCATGAGCGAAAAGCTGGGCCGCTTGCGTTATGTTTCTCGCCAAGATGATCCATTTAGCTATGGCGGCGGCGGTGATAACGGTATGGGGGTTTCCAGTGAAACTCAGAAAATGATTGATGACGAAGTTCGAAGCATTATCGAAACGGCTGAAATGCAGGCTCGTGATGTTTTGACAAAACACCGTGATCAACTTGAACTTATCACCAAAGCACTTTTGGAATACGAATCTCTATCTGGTGAAGATGTTAAACAGCTTCTGAAAGATGGCAAGATTGACCGTAGTGATGATAGTAATTCTGATCATGGCTCTGATGTACCTCGTACTTCAGTTCCAAAGAGTGGAAAAGTTCATCGCGATGATGAAGAAGATGACAAGGGTGGTGCAACACCAGAACCTCAGCCTGAAAGCTGATCGTTTTTCTGTCATGATGATTTAATAAAACCAAGGCCTCGCATTCTGTGGGGCCTTGGTGTTTTACACAGATATCCACAGGTATCTTATGTCACATAAACTCTATATTCGCCCGGTTGGAATATCTTCTACCCAAAGCTCTGTTGGCAAGGCATTGCCCTTTATGGGGAATGGCAACAGCTTTGCTGCTGCGGAAGTGATGATCAGAACGTCAACCGGAGAAATCCGAGAGCGTCATGTTCTGCCCACTTCGGAGATTTTACCGTGGTTAACGGATAATAACCATACGGATTTAACTTCTACGGCATCTGATCTCTTGGCGACTTTGGGGAAACCAAGGTCTTCTTTTGCGGGTCTGGATATGTCTAGGCCCCATGTTATGGCTGTTATTAACGTCACGCCCGACTCATTTTCTGATGGCGGGGATCGTTATTCTGCTGGTACAGCCGTTGGTGATGGTTTGCAGATGATCGACAAGGGAGCGACAATTCTTGATATTGGTGGGGAATCAACGCGACCAGGTGCCGATCCGGTTTCGTTGGACGAAGAGTTAAGGCGGGTTATTCCTGTTGTCGAAAAACTCGCCGAAGCAGGGGCCTTGGTTTCAATTGATACCAGACATGCAAAGGTGATGACAGAGGCCGTGCAGGCTGGTGCCGCTATTATCAATGATGTCACGGCGTTGGAAGGTGATGCAGAAAGCCTGGAAGCTGCCGCAAACGCAAAAGTACCTGTTATTCTGATGCATATGCAGGGGACCCCTGAAACGATGCAGGCAAATCCGCTCTATCAGGACGCTGCTCTGGATATTTATGATTATTTGCAATTACGTGTTCAGGCGTGTCTGGATGCTGGTATTCCAAAAGATATGATTGCAGTTGATCCAGGTATTGGCTTTGGGAAAACTGTGGATCATAATCTTAGATTATTGGATACTTTATCTCTTTTGCATGGCATCGGATGCCCGGTCTTACTTGGCGTTAGCCGCAAGAGTTTCATAGGCAAGCTGTCACAAGGCGAAGAACCAAAAGATCGTGTGGCGGGATCACTTGCCTGTGCGTTAGCGGGTTTGGATCGTGGTGTTCAGATGTACCGGGTTCATGATGTGGCAGAGACAAGCCAAGCCTTTGCAATTGGACAGGCTATAAGACAGGCTGTGTAAAAGCATATTTAAAAAATATTAGTGTTGGTGTTGGAGTTATAAAAAAGAGATGAGCCGTAAATACTTTGGAACAGATGGTATTCGTGGAAAAGCGAATGAAGAGCCTGTAACAGCTGAAATTGCACTGGCTGTTGCCAAAGCTGCTGGGGCACATTTCCAACGCGGTAATCATCGCCATACAGTCGTGATCGGCAAAGATACACGTTTGTCCGGCTATCTTCTGGAGCCAGCATTAACAGCGGGTTTTGTTTCCGTTGGTATGGACGTCGTCCTTTTGGGGCCAGTGCCAACACCGGCTGTGGGGATGCTGACACGTTCTATGCGGGCGGATATGGGCGTCATGATTTCGGCATCCCATAACCCTTTTGAAGACAACGGGATCAAGTTATTCGGCCCAGATGGTTTTAAACTGTCCGATGATGTCGAAGCCAGAATTGAAGCCCGTCTACAGGACAACAAATCAATTCCCCTCGCGTCGAGTACCAAGCTGGGGCGTGCACGGCGTCTGGATGATGCATCGGGGAGATATATTGAGTTTGTGAAAAATACCTTCCCCAAAGATTTGCGTCTGGATGGTATGAAAGTTGTTATCGATTGCGCCAATGGTGCTGCATACAAGGTTGCGCCAACAGTTCTCTATGAACTGGGTGCCGACGTTATCCCTGTGGCGGTGACGCCGGACGGTTTTAATATCAACAGGGATTGTGGTGCGACGGCGACCACTTTGATGCAGGAAGCAGTTGTCGCGCACGGTGCGGATATTGGCATTGCTCTTGATGGAGACGCCGACCGTTTGATTTTGGCTGATGAGCACGGTCAAATTGTTGATGGCGATCAAGTGATGGCAATCATTGCCAAGACCCTTCACGCACGTGAACTTCTCAAGGGGGGCGGTGTTGTTGCAACGGTTATGTCCAACATGGGGCTGGAAACATACCTGAATGACCTTGGATTAGAGCTTATTCGTACCCCCGTCGGAGATCGCTACGTGGTTCAGACTATGCGTGAGCAGGGATACAATCTTGGGGGTGAGCAATCCGGTCATATGGTGATTAGCGACCACACAACGACTGGGGATGGCCTGATTGCAGCACTACAGGTGTTGGCTGCGGTTATCAGGGCTGATCGTCCAGCAAGTGAAGTTGTTCGCGGGTTCACCCCGTTACCGCAGTTACTGAAGAATGTTCGCATCACGAGCGGCGTGCCGTTGGATGATGTGTTAGGTATGGGCAAGGTACAAGATGCCATAAAAGCCGGGGAAGCCCAGCTTAATGGCACGGGGCGGGTCTTGATCCGTAAATCCGGAACCGAGCCACTTATCCGCGTTATGGCTGAAGGCGAAGACTCTGATCTTGTGAGTACTGTTGTGTCCGAGATTTCAGATACAATCTCTAACGTAACGTAATTGGGTTCCCAATCAGGTTATCTCGTTTTGAATATATATATACCTAAGGTGCTTTAGGCAGGTGGCGATACGCCACTTGTCTAAAAGACAGACGTGCCGACGTCTGGACCTTTTTTTAGTATCTCTGCCAATATCTCCAATCCTCTGATCAATTTTTCTTCTGAACCGGGTTGGCCTAGACAGATCCTGACGGCATGTGGCGGGGCTTTTCGACCAACGATAAAAGCTTCAGAGGCAGAGATGGTAACACCAGCTCTGTTGGCTGCATGGGTAAACTGGCTAGACCTCCAAGGTGCAGGTAGGTGAAGCCAGACATAGATACCTAATGTTTCGCTTTCCATCTCGTAGTCAGCAAAGATTTCTCTGGCAATTTCAACACGGCGTCGTGCACTCTTTTTTCTACCTTCCAAAATTTTATCTGCAGACCTACTCATGATCCATCTTGTTGCAATTTCAGCGGTAACAGGGGAAGCCATCCAGCATGTAGCACGAACAGCTGCGACTAGACTGGAAATACTGTGTTGAGGGCCTGTCAGAAAACCAACACGCAAGCCGGGGGCGATCGTTTTCGCCAGGGAGCTGATGTAATAGCAACGCTCTGGGGCTAGGTTTGTAATAGGGGGCAAAGCGTTTTCAGCAACAAGACCAAAAACATCATCTTCGATGATTGAAACTCTGTAACGTCGTGCAATGTCGGCTATGGCTTGCCGACGTTCCATGGGGAGTAGGCGTGTTGTTGGATTCTGAAAATTAGGCACGCAGTATAAGAACTTTACATCACCTGCTTTACAGGATTCCTCAAAGGCTTTTGGTAAAATACCATGTTCATCCATTTCAAGGCCATCAAGACGTAGTCCAAGCATTCTGCATACCGATTGTATGCCGGGATAGGTCATTTCTTCACATAAGACGCGATCACCCGGGCGCGCCAGTGCTGCCATTGCGACGGCTATGGCGTGGTGCGCACCTGCGGTGAGAATTACGTTATCCGGCTCAACGGTGAGGCCGTTCATATCAAACCATTTAGCGCCAGCTTCACGATGGTGGGCGAGCCCGGAATGGGGTTGATAGCTAAGCAGAGTTGAAATTTCCGGGTCGGTAGAGATGCTTTGCAGCGTTGATGACATTTCCTTTTCTTCAATGTCTCCTGGGGGCGGATAAGCAAAATCCATCTGGATTAAATTGTGATCTTTAAATCTCGATTGATTGAGCATGTGACGTTCAGCAGCGGATGGTCCATGAACAAAAGTGCCACGTCCAACTTCACCAAATGTAAGTCCCCGACGTTCAGCTTCGGCATAGGCGCGACTGACCGTTCCAACGGTGACCCCAAGATGCCAGGAAAGGTCACGATGCGTCGGAAGACGATCACCCTGTTGCAAGAAGCCGTTTCGAATATCTTCGGAAAGGGCGTCAGCAATTGCCATATAGCGAGGACCTGCGCCGAATTTTACTTTTGGAAGCCAGTTTGTCATGGTGACAATGTAGTCATTGACCCCCTAATTGAGCAAGGTGTAAATGAGACAATGTGTGATTTTTATATAATTGTTCGCTCTGTTTTAAATAGTTGACTTATTTTCAATTGCTTAGGTGATGCTTGGCTGTGTGATGCGCAGGGAAAGGTGAAGACAATGTCTCGTGAATTGTTACGTAATGCTTATGAAAAAGGTGAAAGATATCTTTCTGAGGTTGATAGCCAAAGGGTCTTTCCGTCTGATCATGATCTTAAGGCGCTTAGCCAATTTGAAGAGCCACTCCCAGAGAAGGGGCATGATCCCAATGATATCTTAAAGCAATTGGATGAGGTGGGCTCGCCTGCGACTGTCGCATCTGCCGGGAGCAGGTATTTCGGTTTTGTTGTCGGGGGGAGTTTACCTGTCACGGTTGGTGCCAACTGGATTGCAACTGCTTGGGATCAGGTTGCATCTTCTCCGGTGACATCGCCTGTGGCCGACAAAATTGAAAAAGTAACAACACAATGGCTTTTGGATGTCTTGGTTTTACCAGAGCAATCTGCGGTTGGTTTTGTGACTGGGGCGACAATGGCAACTTTCACCGCTTTGGCGGCTGCGCGGCATAAGATTCTGAAAAAACACGGATGGAACGTTGAAGAAGATGGTCTTTTCGGAGCGCCTGAAATCAAGGTTGTTGTGAGCGATGAAGTCCATGTCACGGTACTTAAAGCGCTGTCTATGCTGGGGTTGGGAAAGAATCGGGTTATTAAGATCGCAACCGATGCTAACGGTGCCATTGATATCAGCAGGTTACCGGTATTGGACGGCCAAACAATCGTTTGCACACAAGCTGGGAATGTGAACAGCGGTGCCTTTGATCCTATTGATGAGATTTGTAATCGTGCCAAAGCGGTTGATGCCTGGGTACATGTGGATGGAGCCTTTGGTCTTTGGGCGAGGTCTTCTGTATCTCGGGCGTATTTAACTAAAGGTATCGAAAAAGCTGATTCCTGGGCCGTTGATGGGCACAAATGGTTAAACACGCCCTATGATGGAGGTCTTGTCATTTGCCGGGATGATGATGCCCTTCATGGTGCCATGTCTGTTTCTGCTGCCTATTTGAGGGAACGAGATGGGGCATCGCAAAGTTATATTCCGGAGTTTTCCAAACGTGCCCGGGGTATTGATATATGGGCAGCACTCAAGTTTCTGGGGCGCGAAGGGCTCGATGACCTGATTTCCGGTTGTTGTGATTTAGCTCAGTATTTTGCAAAAGGTCTGGAAGCTTTGGGATTAAACATTTTGAACGATGTTGTTCTCAATCAAATCGTGGTTTCCTGGGATAGCGTAGAGAAAACAGAAGCCTTAATTGAAATGGTTCAACAAGACGGCACGTGCTGGTTTGGTCCTACGGTCTGGAAAGGTCACAATGCGTTTCGGCTTTCAGTATCATCCTGGAAGATAACGCACCAAGATATTGATCAGTCTTTGAAGGCGATTGAAGATGCCATGAAAAATATTGAGGCAGAGAATAAGATCGAGCCAGCAAAATAGGAAAGAGAAGGTCTGAGTAATAATGGAAATTCCACTGTACCAAGTAGACGCATTTACGGGGCAGCTTTTTAGTGGGAATCCAGCAGCTGTTTGTCCCCTGACCGAATGGTTACCGGATGATCTGTTGTCTGAAATCGCAGCAGAGAACAACCTGTCTGAAACGGCCTTCTTTGTTCCGACACAACAGGGGTATCATTTGCGCTGGTTCACGCCGACAACCGAGGTTGATCTTTGTGGTCATGCTACTTTGGCAACAGCACATGTGATTTCCACTGAACTGGATCAAACAACCAAAGAAATTTCATTTGAATCCAAAAGCGGGGTGCTGAAGGTTGCTTGTCACAATGGGCGATACACGCTTGATTTTCCGTCTCGCAGACCGTCACCTTTGGATGGCATTTCGATGGTTGAAGAGGCGATTGGTGTGCGCCCGCAAGCAACCTATATATCAAGTAAGCTAATGGCTGTGCTCGATGACGAAGAAAGTGTTCTTGCTGTTGAGCCAAACTTTGACAAAGTTGCCGAACTGCCTGGGGATGGTTTGATCATCACATCAACTAGCCGTGATTATGATTACGTTGCCAGATACTTTGGCCCGCATTGTGGTATTCTGGAAGATCCTGTAACTGGCTCAGCGCATGTTGTTTGTGCACCTTATTGGAAAGACGTGCTTGGTAAGTCGACAATGATTGCCAAGCAGGTTTCTAAGCGAGGTGGTGTACTCGAGATAGAGGATTGTGGAGATCGAATTCTTTTAACGGGAACGGCAATACTTTATCTCAAGGGGGTAATTTATCTATAGTGTATCCGGTTGGTTCAAAAAGAGATCATAGGCATGAATATCGAAATAGTAACATCACCTGAGGATTTTTCTTCTGTTGTGCGGCTTTTCAAGAACTATGAGAAGTGGGCGCAAGCATGCCCTTGTTTCGAAGGATTTGAGAAAGAACTGCATGAAATCGATAAACGTTATTCGCTGCCTAATGGTCGGTTATGGATTGTTAAATCTATTGAGGGGGAAGCTGTCGGTGTTGTTGGTGTAAAGTTCAAAGAGACGGCTTGTTATGAGCTTAAGCGCCTTTGGATTGAACCGTCTGGGCGGGGGCACAATACAGGACAGGCCCTTATCAATAGAGTTTTGGATTTTGCCGCGGAACAAAAGGCACGCTCAATATTACTTGAAACTGTCCGGGGGCAAATGGATCACGCGATCAAGCTCTACAAAAATTCAGGCTTTCTGCAGACTGAATTTGATGAAATCACTAATGTTATGAAAATGTCCTATACCTTTTAGAGCGGCCATATCCAGAGGATAAGAGGCACTGACACCACAAGGATGATGACATCAAGTGGAAGCCCCATGCGCCAGTAGTCGCCAAATTTATATCCACCCGGTCCCATAACAAGCAAATTGGATTGATGCCCGATAGGCGTTAAGTAGGTCGATGAGCTTCCGATTGCGATTGCGATCAGGAAAGTGTCAACATTCACACCTAAACCATTCGCAATAGAAATACCAATGGGGGCCATCAGTACCGCTGTCGCAGCATTATTCATGACATCAGATAAAATCATGGTTATGAAAATCAATAATCCCATGATGGCCCAGACAGGAATATGTGCACTCAATGATACAAGCGGCGAGGCAATCATTGCTGTACCTCCCGATGTTTCCAAGGCTAGCCCGACAGGGATCATTGCTGCCAAGAGCACGATAATTGACCAGTCCACAGATTCGTACAGTTCTTTGAGGTTGAGCTCACCCAACAAAACCATAGTGCCAACAGCACCGAGAAAAGAAATTTGGGGGGGCAAAATACCAAAGACGACCAGAAGAATTGCAATCGCGAAAAGAAGAGGTGCAACAATTGATCCCCGTTTGGGGGTTAGGGAAAGCTCTCTTTCCGCAAGAGGAAGAAGCCCTAGGGATGCTAACGTCTCAGGCATTTCCTCTCTGATGCCCTGAATGAGCAGAACATCACCGGGCATAAAACGAACCCGTCCGATCCGTTCGTTGACCGGTTGACCTTGTCGGGCAACGCCGAGGGTATTAATGCCGTGGTGTGTATGTAATTGCATGTTATGTGCAGTCCGGCCTTCAAGCCTGGATCCTGGTGTAACCACAGCCTCTAATATACCAACTCGATCAGACTGAAGATCTTCAGAGCTGTCATCTGCAGAGCCAACAAGCTCGAGATTGGCTTCATCAACAACCCGCTGGAGTGTATCGGTATCTGATTCGAGGGTAAGAATGTCTTCTGCTTTGAGGCGCATATAACCCGATGGGGCGAGCATACGGTCTTCGCGCCGAACCAAGGCTACGACAGCGACGTTACCCTGAGCCAGTGTTTCCAAATCGACAAGACGGTGTCCCACATAAGGTGAATTTTCCGGAATTCGGACTTCGGCTATATAGTCTTCAATCTGGAAAAGGCTTTCATTCTCACTGTTGTTTACAGCTCTTTTCGGCAACAGGCGCCAGCCCACGACAGAGATAAAAAGAATGCCTGTTAAGGCGACACCAAACCCCACGGGTAAGAAATCGAACATGGCAAAGCCTTGCCCGGTTTCAGCCTGTCGAAAACTTGAGATAATGATGTTAGGTGGCGTACCAATGAGCGTGGTGAGGCCGCCAAGCAATGAGCCAAAGCTGAGGGGCATCAGGACTTCGCTCGTAGGTCTTTTACTGTTGTATGCGCTGCCGATCGCTATTGGAAGCATAAGGGCAAGGGCGCCGACGTTGTTCATGAATGCGGAGCAAATGGCAACAACTGTGGTCAGTGCCAGTATGTGAAGTGTGGGATGTCCCGCAGCAGGCTCTAGAAAACGAGTTGCCAACTCGACGATACCCGAATTACGCAATGCCTGTGAGATGATCAAAACGGCGGCAACGGTAATTACCGCAGGATGCCCGAATCCTTCAAAGGCTGTATCCGCAGGGACAACACCAAGGATCACAGATCCAATAAGTGCCATCATTGCAACAACATCGTACCTTATTCGGCCCCATATAAATAAAATTAATGCGAGACCTATAATGGCAAAAACGATAAATTGATCGGTATTCATTCCCACCCTGCTTTGGCCACCTAACTTTGCGAAGTTAATTACTAAGTATATAGAAAATATTCTGGAATAGCACTGACTACAATGCTGTGCTTATGCAAAAATTTCATTTCTGTGAAAATCAGGCAAATAAAAGGGAGCATTTTGCGGTGCAATATGTTTATGATGCGTCCGCGACCTGAAAAAGTCGGTTTGCGACCCTAGCTTATAGGGTGGTTTGTTTCGTGTAGTTAAAAAAAAACTGCCATACTGGAGTAAAATGTCCAATGAAAGAAAAACCTAGTGAACGTCCCTTAAATCCAAGATTTTCATCCGGGCCTTGTTCCAAGCGTCCTGGTTGGTCTTTGGATTCACTAGGCTCTTGCTGGCATGGAAGATCTCATCGCGCAAAAGGCGGAAAAGCCAAGCTCGCGGAAGTGATCGAAAAGTCACGCAAAATCCTTGGTATCCCCGAAGATTATCGTGTCGGAATTGTCCCAGCCTCCGATACTGGTGCCGTAGAAATGGCACTGTGGTCTCTTCTCGGACCACGGGGAGTAGATATGCTGTCATGGGAAAGTTTTGGCAAGGGTTGGGTTACAGATGTAATCAAACAGCTGAAACTCAATGATGTACGTACTTTTGAAGCCGATTACGGGAAATTACCTGATCTATTACAGGTTTCTTGGGATCGTGATGTGGTTTTTACCTGGAACGGTACGACCTCTGGTGTTCGTGTGCCTAATGGAGAGTGGATCAGTTCTGATCGTGCGGGACTTTCTATTTGCGATGCAACATCAGCTGCTTTTGCGATGCCTTTACCCTGGGATAAGCTGGATGTCACAACGTGGTCGTGGCAAAAAGTTCTGGGGGGAGAAGGTGCTCATGGCATGATCGCGCTCAGTCCGCGTGCTGTTGAACGGCTTGAGAACCACGAGCCATCTTGGCCGATGCCTAAGATTTTCCGTTTAACAAAAGGTGGAAAATTAAACGAATCGATCTTCACTGGAGCCACTATTAATACGCCTTCGATGTTATGCGTCGAAGATGCACTGGATTCTCTTGGTTGGGCTGAAAGTGTGGGTGGCCTAGAAGGCCTGGTTGGTCGTTGCGATGCAAATTTTGCAGTCATTTCGGATTGGGTTTCCAAAAGTGATTGGGCTGCCTTTCTTGCTGAAGACACATCGACAAGCTCAACAACATCTGTTTGCTTGAAGGTAACGGCTGACTGGTTCATAGCCCTTTCTGATGATGCGCAGGCCAAAGCGGCCAAAAGACTTGCGGCATTGTTGGAAGAAGAAAATGCCGCGCTTGATATCGGTGCTTATCGTGATGCACCGGCGGGCTTACGCATTTGGGGTGGTGCCACAGTTGAAACCTCAGACATCGAGCTTTTGTTGCCCTGGTTGGATTGGGCAATAGAGCAAGTACGTACAGAATTCGAATAGAGTGTTGGAAAAATGGTTAAAGTACTCATAAGTGATAAGTTAAGCCCGAAAGCTGCAGATATCTTTCGCGATCGTGGCGTTGAAGTTGATACTAAAGTTGGTCTTTCCGAAGAAGAATTGATTGCCATAATTGGTGACTATGATGGTCTGGCTATCCGGTCCGCTACAAAAGTAACGCCAAAGGTTTTGGAAGCTGCGACTAATTTGAAAGTTGTTGGACGTGCGGGTATTGGTGTTGATAACGTCAATATTGACGCGGCTTCTGCCAAAGGTGTTGTTGTTATGAACACACCACATGGTAACTCCATTACCACGGCTGAACATGCGATTGCGATGATGTTTGCTGCTGCCCGACAAATTCCGGAAGCAAATGAATCAACACAAGCAGGTAAATGGGAAAAATCCCGTTTTATGGGATCAGAGCTAACAGCCAAAACCCTGGGTGTAATTGGTTGTGGAAATATCGGTTCTATTGTTGTTGATCGTGCACAGGGATTGAAGATGAAAGTGATTTCTTTTGATCCTTTCCTCTCACCTGAACGCGCCAAGGACCTCGGCGTTGAAAAAGTTGAGCTGGACGAGCTTTTGGCTCGTGCCGATTTTATTACGCTCCACGTTCCTCTGACGGATCAAACCAAGGGGATTATTGATGCCAAGGCATTGGCCAAAACCAAAAAAGGCGTTCGTATTATTAACTGCGCCCGTGGTGGTCTGGTTGTTGAAGCTGACCTTAAAGATGCCTTGGAAAGCGGCCATGTTGCCGGTGCAGCGAGTGATGTGTTCGAGGTTGAGCCAGCAAAGGACTCTGTTCTTTTTGGGGCACCGAACTTTGTTGCGACACCACATTTGGGGGCGTCAACTGCTGAAGCGCAGGAGAATGTTGCCTTACAGGTTGCTGAGCAACTTTCTGATTATTTGCTGTCGGGTGCGGTAACCAATGCGCTGAACATGCCGTCTCTGACTGCAGAAGAGTTTAATAAGCTGGAACCTTATATGGCGCTGTCGCAACAGTTGGGTAGCTTTGCGGGGCAGCTTACACGGACAGGTCTGAAAGCGATCAAGATCGACTATGAAGGCTCCGTTGCTTCCTTTAATTGCCGTCCGTTGACGCAGACGATTGTTGCCAGCCTTTTGGCTCCGATTATGGATTCAGTGAATGTGGTTAGCGCTCCTATTATTGCGAGAGAACGTAATATTGATGTCAGCGAAGCCAAACATGAACGTGATTGTGACTTCCAAACATTAATCCGCCTGACGGTAACAACCGAAAAAGGTGAACGTTCTGTTGCTGGGACGCTCTTTGGTGGCAAACGTCCGCGTCTGGTTAATATCAAAGGTATCGAAATTGAGGCGGAACTTGGCAAACATATGCTTTATCTAACCAACGAAGATACGCCCGGATATATCGGAGCATTGGGTATGCAGTTGGGCGAAGCAGGTGTGAATATTGCAACGTTCCATCTGGGCAGAACAGCGCCTGGGCAGGATGCGATTGCTCTTGTTGAGCTGGATAGTCCTCTGGATGCGGCACAGTTAGACAAGGTCAAACAACTTCCGCAGACCAAGCAGGTTGTGCAACTTAACTTCTAAGCTGAAACGCTATTATAATTAAGATCTGATTTTGCATAAAGCATAAAAAGAAGGCTGTGGGACGTTCCCACAGCCTTCTTTTTGAACTCTTTTGGGGAATTATCAGGATACTGAATTTACGACATATTTTTTGATTATTGACAGAAAAGAGTAACTTTTCAGCCTTGAATCAGGGAATCAGGTTGCTCTTGGAGAGTAAAACCTGTAGTCAATCACCGAAAGAGCCCAAGGTTAGACCTTTTCTCGGTCACGGCAGGTTTTTTCGCATCGTATGAGCTTAAAAACGACCCGGAACGCAGACCATGAAAAAGAATGGGAACCAGGCTTTATTGCCAGCTGGCCTACAGGATTTGTTAATGCCTGCCGCCGCGCATGAAGCCGAAGTAGTGCGCCGTCTTATAGATAGTTTTTCATCTGAAGGTTATGACCGCATCAAACCTCCGTTATTGGAGTTTGAAAATGCGTTGCTTTCAGGCGCTGGAGAAACCCTGTCTGACCAAATTTTTCGCCTTATGGACCCGTCAAGCCATCGCATGATGGGGGTACGTGCAGATATCACCCCTCAGGTCGCCCGAATTGCAGCATCACGTCTGCAGAATGCACCGAGACCATTGCGCCTTTGTTATGGCGGCGATGTTCTGCAAGTAACGGGCAGCCAGCTTCGTCCTGAAAGACAGTTTACACAAGTTGGCGGGGAGCTGATTGGTATTACTGACAACACGGCCGATGCTGAAGTTATTTTGGCCGCTGTCACGGCGCTTGAAACTATTGGTGTCAAAGACCTAAGTGTTGATATCAATCTGCCAACGCTCGTTCCCGCTATTGCAAAAGAGTTTGGCTATGAAGCCGAGCAGGCGCTGGAACTACGGATTGCTTTGGATCGTAAAGATGCAGCCGAAGTTGAGAAGATCGCGGGTGAAAATGCGGGTTTCTTCCGACAGCTTTTAAGTGCTGCGGGTTCAGCTCAACACGTTATTGAATCTGCTCAAAAACTGGGCTTCTCTGGTGTGGCTGCTGATGAGTTCTCCAAGCTTGTTGACGTGGTTGAGCTGGTTGCGGAATCTGCCCCAGAGTTAACGGTAACCTTGGATCTCGTTGAACACCGTGGGTTTGAATATCACACAGGAACCAGTTTTATCTTTTTTGCCAAAGGGGTCCGGGGGGAACTGGGACGTGGCGGACGTTATGATTCAGTGAGTGTTGATAATATTACTGAACCTGCCACGGGTTTTACTCTTTTTATGGATACAGTTTTACGAGCCTTGCCAAAGCCAAAAATAGCACGCCGTATTTTCCTTCCTCATGGAACACGGCGTGATGAAGGTGCTGCATTGCGCGCGCAGGGTTGGGTAACAATTTCGGGTCTTGGACCTTTCGAGAATGATCGCGCGGAAGCGCTGCGTTTGTCCTGTAGTCATCTCTTAGAGGATGACCACATACATGAGTTAGGAAATAACTGACATGTCTAATGTTGCTGTTGTTGGCTCCCAATGGGGAGACGAAGGTAAAGGTAAAATTGTTGATTGGCTTTCTGAAAGAGCGGACGTTGTTGTTCGTTTCCAAGGTGGTCACAACGCTGGTCATACACTCGTTATTGATGGCGAAGTTTATAAACTTTCTCTTTTACCTTCCGGTATCGTCCGTAAAGGTAAAATGTCTATCATTGGGAACGGCGTTGTTGTTGACCCCTGGGCTCTTTTAGCTGAGATGGATCGTCTGCGCGAGCAGGGGGTTGAACTTACGCCTGAGAATCTAAAAGTTTCAGAAAATGCAGCTCTTATTTTACCACTGCATGGTGAAGTCGATCGTGCGCGTGAAGCTGCTGCAAAGGGTGATGCCAAGATTGGTACGACAGGCCGCGGTATCGGCCCAGCTTACGAAGACAAAGTTGGGCGTCGTGCTATTCGTATTTGTGACTTGGCAGATGCCGATTTCCTGAAAGAACGTGTTGATGCACTACTGCTGCACCACAATGCTCTGCTCAGAGGCTTAAACCAGCCTGAAATTGATGGCGCTGGCGTTGTTGAGAAGCTTTTGGAGGTTGCGCCAAAAATTCTGCCCTTTGTTGATGTTGTTTGGCAACGTCTTGAAGAATGCCGCAAAACAGATAAACGCGTTCTTTTCGAAGGTGCTCAAGGCGCTATGTTGGACGTTGATCACGGTACCTATCCGTTCGTGACATCATCGAATACGATTTCTGGTCAGGCCTCTGCTGGATCTGGTGTTGGACCCAGTTCTGTTGGCTATGTTCTGGGCATCACCAAAGCTTATACAACGCGCGTTGGTTCTGGTCCTTTTCCAACAGAATTGTTTGATGATGTCGGGCAGCGTTTGGGTGAGCGTGGGCGCGAGTTTGGTACTGTAACAGGTCGCCAACGTCGCTGTGGCTGGTTTGATGCTGTCATGGTTCGTCAAGCATGTAAAGTTGGTGGCATTACAGGTATTGCCCTGACCAAACTTGACGTTCTTGATGGCTTTAAAGAGCTTAAGGTTTGTGTTGGTTACCGGATTGATGGTGAAGAGTACGATCACTTGCCATCACTTGCGAGCAAGCAGGCTAAAGTAGAGCCGATCTATGAAACACTCGAAGGTTGGGATGACAGCACATATGGTGCTCGTTCCTGGGCTGATCTTCCTGCGACAGCGATTAAATACATCCGTCGTATCGAAGAGCTTATTGATGTTCCTGTGGCTTTGCTATCAACAAGTCCGGAACGTGATGATACTATTTTGGTTCAGGATCCTTTTCATCCTAAACCATAAAAATCTAATTTGGACTATATAAAGTCTTTTAATAAAAGCACTTCTCTGACACTGGGGGAGTGCTTTTATTTTTTACGTTCTCGTAGGCGTTATATATTTTTTGTTAACTATCTTTTTTACCTTTCTCTGTTATAGCTCTAGAACAGTATTCATCTTTTGTGTTGTGAAGGCCGGGGGGCCTGTTCTCAGGTTGAGGAAGTAATGCCTACTCATATCAAAGAAATTGCCAACGAATTGGCACACTTACAACAACCTGTAGAATTCGAAGGTAAGTTTCGGCTTCTTCCTGCAGAACGTCTGCCTGAATTACAGTCACCGGGAACCTTGGCGATCGCAGCGACCAGTCTAAAGGGGAATAATTCTCTTTTTGCGTTGATTTGTCAGAAGGAAGCCGCACCAAGGTTTTCTATGATCCGGTTGATGAGCCGTGTTAGCTGCCCGGTGATGATGACACCTGTTGGTTCAGGGACGGTAATCTTCCCTGAAGATAATGTTCGTCGTTTCGTTCTTGTATATGAACGGCCTTCCGGAAATCGTCTGATCCCTGAAGCGGGCCAGCTTGTTCCGAAAATGGACGAAGAAACAATTATCAATGGGTTTATACATAATTTGTTACCCGCTTTGAGAGAGCTTTCTTCTCGAACACTAATGCACCGGGCCATTCGCCCTGAAAATATTTTCGTAGCATCTGATGGCAGAGCAATGTTGGGTGAATGCCTTTCAACCCCTGCTGCCTATGCACAACCAGTATTATATGAGCCAATTGATTCGGGTATGGCATTACCTTCGGGGCGTGGTGAAGGGGGTGTTCTTGATGATTTTTACTCCTTTGGTGTTCTTTTGGCGGAAGTCGCGATGGGGGGCTCTCTTCTCAAGGGGAAGTCCGACGAAGAAATTATTGAGGCGAAAATAAAGCTTGGGTCTTATGGTGCATTGGTGGGGCAAACCCGGGTACCTCTTAAATTGATGGAGCCTTTACGCGGATTATTGAGTGATGATCCTTATGAGCGTTGGGCAATGCCAGACATTGAAATGTGGGCTAATGGTCGTCATTTGAGCCCTAAACAGGTTCCGTTACCTCCAAAGGCTGTCAGATCAATCTCTTTTGCCGGAAAAGACTATCTAACGGCACCAATGCTTGCCAATGCCATGAGGTTAAATTGGTCAGAGAGTAAGAAATTGATTTCATCTGATCATCTTGATTCTTGGGTTCGACGCGCATTGTCCAATGAAGATATGGGGGATTTAATCGTTCTTGCTGAACGGACGTCAAGTGCCTTAGCGTCAACAGGAAGCGGGGATGACAGGGCCGTTTCAGCTTCTATCATGGCATTAGATCCAGCGGCACCGATTATATACAAAGATGTTGCTGTTCGTGTCGACGCCATCGCGCAAGCTATTGCATTGGAATTTTTTGAGCCGGGTAAGGTAGAGCAGTTTCTCGATGTTATCAGGATGAAGCTGTCCCAAGCATGGGTGACCTCACAAACTAGGACCAAGCCTGAATTTATCGCCATTATTAAACAGATTGAGCACTTGGCCCAAAATGTAAAAAGCATGGTTCCGGGGTATGGGATGGAGCGGGCGGTCTATGCCGGTAACGAGGGCTGGCCTTGCATGTCTCCTTTGGTTGGGGACCATTATGTTGATGATATTAAAAATCTGTTACCAGCGTTAGAGAATATGGTTGCTTCTGGTCGAATAGAGGGGGCACCAGTTGACCGGCATATACTTGCCTTTGCCATGAACAATATGCGTGGAAATTTTGATGCTCTGTTAAAGCGGTTTGAAGATCCTTTTGACAGGGATGTTTATAATGGGGCTTCGTTAAGAATTTTGGCAGATATGCAAAAACAATTCGGGCCACCCAATTTACCCGCTTTATCAGCTCATATGGCGAATTTATTGATAGATTCGGTAGAGAATTTTCATAATACGGCTTTTCGCAAACAGCTTCGTGAAGCAGTTGAAAATGCGACGGCCGAAGGAAAATTAACAATATTACAGTCAATTTTGGATAATTCTCAAATCAAGGATCAGGATCAAACAGGTTTTGATCAGGCGCAGATGATTTTTTCTAACTTGGAAGCGCAAGCAACTTGGCTTGAGCAGGGTGGTCTTGTTTCAAATGAAAATGTCCAACTTGTAAGTGAGAAGACCTCGGCGGTAATTTCCGGCTTATGTTCCAGTTTGGCATTGGTTGGTATGACAATTGCCTGGGTTTTTTAGGGGATACAATGAGTCGCGTACTTCTTCTTCTCGTTTTGCTTGTGCTTGCGGCGGTATTAATGCCGTCTGCAATTTTGCTTGCTGTGTTAATGGTGCCGAGCTTGGTCGTTTATGTAATTGACCGTAACCCGCATCGATATTTTACAGTTACGATAGGTTTGCCAAACTTTTGCGGAGTTCTTCCTCCCTTAATGGAACTTTGGGAGCGGGGACAATCCTTTGATGGTGCTTTCAGCGCAATTTCTGATCCATGGAATATGATGATTGCATATGGTGCTGCGGGCTTGGGCTGGATTCTTTATCTCGGAACACCGATTTTTGTTTCTAGCTATTTAAGCATCTCAACAGATGGTAAAATTAAAGCCATTCGCCGCTATCAGGATGATCTTGTCGAAGCGTGGGGGGACGGCGTTAAGCAATCGGTGAGTGCTACTACGCCTGAGCAAGATGCTGAACCTCAAGAGCAAGAAGTTAGTTGAGTCTTTTCACTCTCTTTAAAATCATGATTAAATAATAAAGAACAAAAAGGGCGAAAAAGAGTTCTTGGACTTCACTTGCCCTTTGAAAAAAACGAAAAGGTACATCCAAAGCGGCAAATAGCCGTTCTGTCATGCGTGTGGTTTCAGCAATAATCGCAGTGGGTAGTAAAACTAGCGTTGGCACAATAATAGCGTAGGGATGGTTTCTCAGGCTTGGCTTGCGCAGAAAAATAAAGGGGAGAATAATACCGCCTAAAATGATGCCAATTTCCAAAATTGTGCGTGGTTTTTGATCCAGCCAAGAGCTGGTGTTATGGAAATTGGTTTCTCCTTGGTCATTAATTTTTGACCATTCGTCAGATGTATCCCATTGGAACCAGTGCTGCCCCCAACTCGCTTCTTCCCCGGACATATAAAAGCTGCCCAACGCAGCAAGTAAAATCCAAAACCAGAGGAAAGAAAACGTCGGCACCTTTGGGTGAAAAATGATACGCAAAGCCAATAGGAAAGATATGGCTGGAATAATTGCATGAGAGGTTTCCAGTATTCCTGTCCGTTCGTTACCGATCCAGTCACTATAGACCTGACCTGGTAGAACAAGTCCTGTCACCAACAGAATTAATACCAGAATGATAGGTAGCCATAACCACATCCATTTGGGAAGATTGTCTTCGAATGTCTTTTCAGAAGAGGTCATGACGAGCCTTGTTTTTCTTTTCATAAATTGATTTTGGAAATTAGCTTTTCAAAACGTTATTTTCCAGCAAATTTTTATAAGGAGATTGCGGTGTTTGGGAAAGACTGTCTTACTGGACAATAAAAAAGCCAGTTAGACGTATCCAACTGGCTTTTTTGTGTTTTATGTTGACCTATGAAATGGCTAACTTTTGTTCGATGGCAGCATTCTTGATCGCTTTTTGCAATTTTTCGAACGCACGGACCTCGATTTGTCTGACGCGTTCACGACTGATGTCATAAACATGAGAAAGATCTTCTAGTGTCGTAGGGTTGTCTTTTAAACGACGTTCTTGAAGGATATGTCTTTCCCGCTCATTCAGTGTTTGCAATGCATCTTCAAGTAAAGCCCGACGTTTTGTGAGCTCTTCAGACTCTGCAAATTGAACTTCCTGGCTTTCTGTTTCATCAACCAACCAGTCCTGCCACTCTCCGTCGCCATCAATGCGTAAGGGAGCATTCAAAGAGTTATCCGGACCAGCAAGGCGGCGGTTCATCTGAACGACATCGTTTTCTGAAACTTTGAGGGTGTCGGCGATGTGAGTTACCTGTTCAGGTGACAGATCTCCTTCATCAATAGCTGACATTTGCCCCTTCAGTTTGCGCAAGTTGAAAAACAGTTTTTTCTGCGCAGCAGTCGTCCCCATTTTGACGAGAGACCAAGAGTGCAGAATGTATTCTTGGATTGATGCTCTGATCCACCACATTGCATATGTGGCGAGACGGAAACCTTTTTCCGGGTCAAAGCGTTTTACGGCCTGCATCATACCGACGTTGCCTTCGGAAATTAGTTCCGATACGGGTAGCCCGTAACCGCGATAGCCCATTGCAATTTTTGCAACGAGACGTAGATGACTGGTCACAAGTGTGTGTGCGGCATCTGTATCGTCATGTTCACGCCAGCGTTTGGCGAGCATGTATTCCTGATTCTGCTCTAGCATAGGAAACTTACGAATATCCTGAAGATATCTCGACAGGTTTCCCTCTGGTGTCAGGGCTGGGATTTTTGATGATACCATTTTGCGTTCCCCTTTTAGTAGCTAGTTATGATGCGATGCTCACAACGACATTTCTCTGCGTGATGCTAGATATGGTGTGTCATGCCGCGGTGCACAAGAGGTAACTTAATTCTAAATGCGATTTTTAATTATTATAAACTAATAATCAAATCTTTCAAATCTCTTGATAGTTCGCTGGAGAAAGAAAGGTTTTCTTTTGTTATGGGGTGAACAAATCCAAGTGTTTTGGCGTGTAACGCCTGTCTATTGAAAGTTTTCATTAGCACCTGTGCTTCTTCGGGAAGGTTCTTGATCCTGCTTTGGCTTTGACTGCCGTAAAGGGGGTCGCCGAGAAGCGGGTGGCCTATGTGGGTCATGTGTACGCGAATTTGATGGGTGCGCCCTGTTTCCAAGCGACACTCTATTAAGCTTGCCGCGCCATTAGAAAGTACGTCCAGGGTTTTATAATGGGTTACAGCAGTTTTCCCACCCCTAGGTACAACGGCCATCTTCTTTCTGTTCTTTGGGCTACGGCCAATATTTCCTTGAATTTGACCCGCAGCGGGCTTGGGGAACCCCCATACAATTGCGTTATAGCTGCGTTCTATATCGTGTGTGGCAAAAAGTTGTACCAGACCCTGATGGCATTCGTCCGTTTTGGCGACAACCATCAAACCGCTGGTGTCCTTGTCAATACGGTGCACAATGCCGGGGCGACGTACGCCCCCAATGCCTTTGAAATCATCTCCGCAATGATAGAGCAGGGCGTTGACCAATGTTCCATCGCTGTTTCCTGGGGCGGGATGAACAACCATGCCTGATGGTTTATTTACAATAAGAAGGTAAGGATCTTCATATATAATATCGAGCGGGATATCTTGTGCTATCGGTTCTGGATCAGCTGCTAAGGGAACGGTCAGTGTTAATTTTTGACCCGGCTTTAAACGGTAATTCGGTGTTTCAATTATGGCTTCGTCAATGGCGAGGCAGCTTTCAGAAATAAGCGCTTGCAACCGGCTTCTGGACAGATCAGGAAGGTGGTTCACGAGAAAGCGGTCGAGGCGTTGTTTTTTTTCTGCATCTGAAACGATTAAATTGTAGATCTGTGGATGATCAGTGTTATTGCCGTTATCTGGCATGTTTTCCTCGTATTGGCTTCTCTTTACAGACTGCTCTGGCTTGCCGAACAGGCTTTGCTCGCTTATTACATGACTTCCTTTTACTCGTGGGTTGATTAAGATGAAAGCTATTAAGATAGCCGTTGCGATAATGACTATTCTGCTGGTTGTTGGTTTTGCTGTTGTTATTTATACAATTTCGACAAGGTTAAGTGATGGGACTCTATCAAAAAAGCCCAATGATGCTGAACTGATTTCTGAATCGCAGGTTATCGGCAAGGACTTGAAAGTTTCGGGTCAGAGCTTTGGCTCTATCGAGGTAAAAATTCCCGCAGGGTGCCGCTTGGCTGATGCGCAATTACGAGGGAATACGGTTCTTTTCCGTTTTGATGGCGAACTAACACGCGATTGTCAGCGTGTGGATATTTATGACAGTAGCAATGGCACTAGAATAGGGGGGTGGCAGATTGATATTTCGGGCAACTGATATCCTTAATAAGATAACTAGATGTATTTTAAAATGTTGATTAAAGAATAGATGGAACAGGCAGTATGACGAACTTTGCCTCAGATAACGTCACGGGTGTTTCGCCTGAAATCATGGATGCGATGATCAGAGCAAATGATGATCATGCTGTGATGAGCTATGGCGCGGATAAGTGGACAGATGGCTTATCAGATAAAGTTGCTGAAATCTTCGAGACAGATGTGACAGTGTTCCCTGTTATTAGTGGAACTGCGGCCAATGTTTTACCTATCTCTTATTTAACCCCAGCCTACGGCACGGTTTATTGTCATAAAGAAGCACATATCAATACTGATGAATGCGGGGCTTCTGAATTTTATTCGGGTGGCGCAAAGCTCATTCCTTTACCCGGTGATCATGGTAAGTTTACGGGATTGTCGCTGAAAGACGCAATTTTTGGCCGCGGTGTCCCTCGTCATACGCAACCCAGCTTGGTTAGCCTGACCCAAACAACTGAGGCTGGAACGCTTTATCGGCCAGATGAAATTATGGCGATTGCAGAAGTTGCCAAAGAGAATAATCTCAAGGTTCATATGGATGGTGCCCGGTTTGCAAATGCTGTCGTTGGAACCAATTGCTCGCCCGCTGATCTTACGTGGCGTTCCGGGGTCGATGTCCTTTCTTTCGGGGCGACAAAAAACGGAGCAATGGGCGCTGAGCTAGTTGTGTTTTTCGGAAAGCCAAATGTAAAGGAACTTGAAAACAGGCGCGTACGCGGCGGACATTTTATTTCAAAAATGCGTTTTCTGTCTGCTCAACTGACTGCTTATCTGGACAATAATTTATGGCAAAGAAATGCCATGCAAGCCAATGGTATGGCGAAGCGTATGGCGATGGGACTGTCTGGTATCACCTCAATTGAATTCGTACATCCTGTCGAAGCAAATATACTTTTTCTGACAATGCCAAGGGTGATGGTCAGTGCCTTGAAGGAAGCAGGTTTTGAATTTTATGAAATGATACCAGGAGAAAAAAGGTCTTTGGTTCGTTTGGTCATGTCCTTTAACTCGAGCCAAGCTGATGTTGATCGGTTCGTTGAAATCGCGCGGGGACAAATCCTTTAAGGCTCCTGCTTTTATAATAACTAAATAGTGAAAAATAGCCCCGGTTTAGCCTATTGGTTTAGCCGGGGTTTTTTATTTTTTAGAATAAAAGAGAAAATAGTTAATCCAGCTCGCAGGTTAGAACGTAAAAAATATAAGAGTAGTATCAAAAGATTAGAGTATCGTGCATTCGTTTTGTGTTTTTTTGATACCCGCCTTTATGAGTTTTAGTTCAGCCTCCTAAAATCTCATTGTTGTGTAAAGAAGCGATAGAAGGCTGTTTTTATGAAGGAACGCATTTCAGGTTAAGCCAATATATAGAGGAGGTCATAATGCCCAAGACCGATATTTTCGACGCCTATTCCGAGCTATACGGTAGCCGGCAAGAAAGCGAAATGTCGTTGAGGGACTACTTGTCTGGGTGTAGGGAAGACAGGGTTATGTATGCCTCAACAGCAGAACGAATGCTGGATGCTATTGGTACGCCTGAGATTTTTGACACAAGTCAGGATGAGCGTATGGGCCGGATCTTTATGAACCGGACGATCAAGCGCTACCCAAGTTTTAGCGAGTTCTATGGTATGGAGGAAACCATAGAACGCATTGTTGGTTTCTTTAAACACGCTTCTCAAGGCCTCGAAGAAAAAAAACAGATCCTTTATTTATTGGGACCAGTTGGTGGCGGTAAATCTTCAATTGCTGAGCGATTAAAGATTTTAATGGAGAATTGTCCGGTTTATGTCTTGAAAGCGGGTGATCATATTAGCCCTATTTTTGAATCTCCTCTTGGCTTGTTTAATCCAGAGACAATGGGGGATCTTCTTGAGGACAAGTATCACATTCCCAAACATCGCCTGACAGGGCTGATATCTCCATGGGCACTTAAACGTTTAGAAGAATTTGAAGGTGACATTTCCAAGTTTACGGTAGTGAAGATGTATCCATCAAAACTCCGTCAAATTTGTATTTCCAAAACAGAACCTGGTGATGAAAATAATCAGGATATTTCTACCCTTGTCGGGAAGGTTGATATTCGCAAACTGGAATATTATAGCCAAAACGATTCAGATGCTTATTCCTATAGCGGTGGCTTGAACATGGCGACGCAGGGTCTGCTTGAATTTGTTGAAATGTTTAAAGCGCCGATTAAAATGCTGCACCCGTTACTGACTGCGACGCAGGAAGGTAATTATGTGGGGACGGAAAACCTGGGGGCGATACCTTTCCAGGGTATTATTCTGGCGCATTCAAATGAATCTGAATGGCAAAATTTTAAGAACAATAAAAACAATGAAGCCTTTATTGATCGTGTTTGCGTGATCAAGGTTCCCTATAGCTTACGTGCTAATGAAGAGGCTGATATTTATCATAAGCTGCTGAGAGATAGCGACCTTAATGATACCCACTGTGCACCGTCAACATTGGAAATGATGTCACAGTTCAGTGTGATGACGCGTTTAAAAGAACATGAAAATTCCAATATTTTCTCAAAGATGCGGGTCTATAATGGCGATAATCTAAAAGATGTCGATCCGAATGCAAAACCGATTCAGGAATACCGGGAAGCTGCTGGACAGAACGAAGGTATGAATGGTGTTTCTACTCGTTTTGCCTTCAAGGTTTTGGCCGAGACATTTAACTATGATCCGAATGAAGTTGCCGCCGATCCAGTGCACCTTATGTACGTGTTGGAACAGGCAATACAGCGTGAACAATTCCCTGATGAAATAGAGAAACGCTATCTTGAATTCATCAAAGGCTATTTATCTGTCCGCTACGCCGAATTTATCGGGAATGAAATTCAAAAGGCCTATTTGGAATCCTATTCAGATTTTGGGCAAAATCTTTTTGACCGGTACATATCCTATGCTGATGCGTGGATTGAAGGGCATGATTTCAAAGATCCTGATACGGGACAATTGCTTGATCCTCGAATCTTGGATCAGGAACTGTCTAAGATTGAGAAGCCGGCGGGAATTTCAAACCCGAAAGACTTTAGGAACGAGGTTGTGAAATTTACGCTACGTGCCCGGGCTAACAACAAAGGGCACAATCCCCGTTGGACATCCTATGAAAAATTACGAGAAGTAATAGAAAAACGGATGTTCAGTCAGGTGGAAGACCTGTTGCCAGTGATTTCTTTCGGATCGAAAAAAGATAAAAAGACTGAATCCAAGCACAATGAATTTGTCGATCGGATGGTTGACCGTGGCTATAGCAAGCGACAGGTTCATCGTTTGGTTGATTGGTATATGCGTGTGAATAAAGCGGGTTAGTCAGATGATCTTGCGAGGCAATGGATAGGTGGACTAACAGCATGATGCATTTTATTGATAGGCGACTAAATCCAAAGGGCAAGAGTTTACCCAATCGGCAGAGGTTTATTCGTCGTGCTCAAAGTCAGATACGCAAAGCCGTAAAAGAGGCTGTTAATGGCGGGAAAGTGACCGATATAGGTCATAATGGCCGGATAACCATTCCCTCTAAGGGGTTAAACGAACCGCGTTTCAAGTATGACTATTCTAAAGGCAAGCATGATCGTGTTTTGCCGGGCAATAAAGAGT
This sequence comes from Kiloniella sp., assembly GCF_048259265.1. Classification (NCBI taxonomy): domain Bacteria; kingdom Pseudomonadati; phylum Pseudomonadota; class Alphaproteobacteria; order Rhodospirillales; family Kiloniellaceae; genus Kiloniella; species Kiloniella sp. Next base: position 544,565 of record NZ_JBLXHT010000001.1, read on the forward strand.
TCTCTACCGGGGATCAGATAAAGCGTCCGCCAAAAGGTGGTGAGGGACAGGGCGGTAAAAAAGCCAGTGAGGATGGAGAGGGAGAAGATAGCTTTCAGTTCTCTTTGTCCAGAGAGGAGTTTCTGGATGTTTTCTTTGAAGATCTGGAGCTACCAGATCTGGTGAAAACGTCACTGAAAGAAGAAGTTGAGTTTGAGAAGCAGCGAGTTGGATATGTACGCGTCGGATCACCTAGTAATCTTGATTTGAAGCGAACGATGCGGCATAGCCTTGCCCGTCGAATTTCGATGAAACGGCCAGGAAGTGAGGAACTTAACTCACTTCGTGAAGAGATACTGGACCTTGAGGCGAGGGGGCGGAAAACCAAAAGACTAAAAGAGCTCCACGAGCAACTTGAATTGCTAGAGCATCGTCGTCGATTTGTTCCCTACATTGACCCCTTGGACGTTCGCTACAAATCGTTCACAAAAATTCCAAAACCGAATACACGCGCTGTGATGTTTTGCTTGATGGATGTTTCCGGGTCAATGAGTGAAAGCATGAAAGATCTGGCAAAAAGGTTCTTTATGCTTTTGCATCTGTTTCTTTCGACCCAATACGAACGGGTTGAGCTGGTTTTTATTCGCCATACACACATGGCAAAAGAGGTTGATGAAGAGACTTTTTTTTATTCCAGAGAGACAGGGGGAACCATTGTTTCTTCTGCACTGGAAGAAATGCAGAAAGTTCTAAAAGATCGCTATCCCCTTGGCGACTGGAATGTCTATGCGGCCCAAGCGTCTGATGGCGACAACTTTGCAAGTGATCGGGAAAAATGCCTCGCCATAATGGGCGATGTGATCCTGCCGGCCTGTCAGTACTTTGCTTATATTGAGGTTATGGATGAGCAAGAGCTTGAGATCTTCAAAGACGAACAAAACATGACCGATCTTTGGCGGATTTATGCTCAACTAACCGGGGGTTTTGAACAATTTGCCATGCGAAGAGTTGTCAAACCGAATGATATTTTTCCTGTTTTTAGGGATTTATTTTCAAAAGAGGATGCCGGGGAAAATTAATACGAAAGAAAGCTGAATATCTCGTGAAACAAAAAGCCCGATGAGTTGGTATTTTTGTGCGGTTGATGGTCAGGACAGTATTAGAAAGGAGTTCTTATGGCAAAGGCACAAGAGGTACAGAAGCCGCTGTATGAAGGTGGGGAATGGAGCTTTGAGAAGCTCGATTGTGTCTATGATGCCATAGAAGAAATCGCAAATACTGAGTTGGGGTTGAATGTTTATCCGAATCAAATAGAGGTTATTACCTCTGAACAAATGTTGGATGCCTATTCAGGTATTGGTATGCCATTAATGTACAATCATTGGTCATTTGGTAAAAGCTTTGTTCAGGACGAATTTTACTACCGCAAAGGTATGCGGGGCCTTGCCTATGAGATTGTTATAAATTCTAGCCCTTGTATCAGCTACGTCATGGAAGAAAACACCATGACGATGCAGGCACTGGTCGTCGCCCACGCTGCGTTTGGGCATAATCATTTCTTCAAAAATAACCATCTATTCAAACAATGGACAGATGCAGAAGCTATTCTGGACTATATGCATTTTGCCCGTGAATACATCAATAAGTGTGAAGAGCGACATGGTGTCGAAGCCGTGGAAGAATTGTTGGATGCGGCACATGCTCTTCGCGAGAACGCGGTTGATCACTATTCAAGGCCTGTTCCTATGTCTCGTGAGATGGCGAAACAGCGCATAGACGATCGTGAAGAGCATAAACGCGGTGATTATAGAGATATCTGGCGTACATTGCCGCATAATGAAGCGGACGTTGAGGATGGTGAAGTGAAAAGCCAACGTCAGGAAGCCAACATGGCTAAATTTGGGTTGCCTGAAGCCAACCTTCTTTATTTTTTTGAAAAACATAGCCCCGTACTGGAAGATTGGCAGCGAGAAATATTGCGTATTGTTCGAAATATCGCCCAGTATTTTTACCCGCAAAGGCAAACCAAAGTTATGAACGAGGGCTGTGCCTGTTTTTGTCATTACTACATTATGAACAGACTATTTGATAAAGGCCTAATCACCGAAGGCGCAATGCTGGAATTCATTGATTATCATACTAGGGTCGTGGCCCAGCCAGATTTTGATGATCAGAGATGGAGCGGGATAAACCCATATGCTTTGGGTTTTGCGATGATGCAGGATATTTACCGCATATGTCATGAACCAACAGATGAAGATAAACAATGGTTCCCCGACATAGCAGGATCCAACAATGGTATTGAAGTTCTTAAAGATGCCTGGGCAAACTATCGGGATGAGAGTTTTATCTTGCAGTTTTTAAGCCCGAAGCTGATCCGGGATTTTAGATTGTTCCAGATACACGACAATTCGTCCCTTCCACACTTAAAAGTCGAAGCCATTCATGATAGCCGTGGATACAAAAAAGTTCGGAGTGCTTTGGCTAAATCCCATACTGTTTCAGCGATGACATTGGATATACAGGTTGCTGATGTTGAATTTGAGGGAGATCGTGCGATTACCTTACGCCACATGGTGCACGACGATGTACCAATTGATGGCAAAGAAGCTGAACAGGTGATGCGTAGAATAGCGCAATTGTGGGGCTATGATGTTAGTCTTTATTGCGAGGATGCCCTTACAGGAAAAATTCTCGCGACTTATGATGTTACCGCTTGTTGAAACTTGGTTTTCCAAGGGGCGTCAGGGGCGCGCAGAGGATATGTATAAAGCCCAACTTTTATACTGTTTAATTATTTGCTAGCTGTTATTCTTGATGAGTCGTTGAAGACGCTTGTTTTTGTTGCCTATATTTGGAAACAAGTTTCATTAGCAACACGTGTTCAAAACTTAACTGTCAGGATTAATCATCTTGAAATATCGGTGTTTGCCACACCGATTTCAGAGGGGAGCACAGGACAATTAGCTCGATTAATGAAATAGATACGCAAGAATTGGATAAAACTTATCCTATACGTGATGAGGTGGTTATTCAGTCCTTGTCAAATGAAGTTGGGGAAGAAACGATTCCCTTTCTTATCGAACAGTTTCTTGCCGATTTAAGGACGCATCTCGCAGGTGTTCTTAATGCAGCACGAGTACATGATAGCACAGAGTTAGAAAGGGAAAGTCATACTTTAAAAAGTGTCAGTGGAACTTTTGGGGCTCTTCGGCTACAGGAACGTATGCGGCTTATTAATGAATCTTGTCGACGTGGGAATCATGAGCACGCGATTGAGCTTGTTATAGGTGTTGATGCCATCGGGGCCTTAACAATGGAAGCCTATAAGGATAAATAGAAGAATGTGCGCCTTGTCTTGTACTGCTTGGGCCTCTTGTAAGCTTGGCAAGGCGTATGTTCCCTCGTATCATCAATGTTTTCTTGTTTAGCTGAATAATCATCCGATTGGTACGATATTTGATGACAGACACACCCTCTATTTTGCTTGTAGAAGATACGGCATCGCTTGTTGCTGTTTATACAAGTTATTTAAAGCGTTCTGGCTATGAATCTACTCAGGTGATGTCTGGTAAAGAAGCTCTTCATGAGCTGGAGGGCGGCGGATACAGAGTTATTCTGCTAGACCTGCAATTGCCTGACATGGATGGTATTGAAATCTTGCGTATGGTGCAGGAGCGAAAATTACCGATCGCTGTGGTTATTATCACATCAAATGCATCTGTGAACATCGCCGTCGAATCAATGCGTTTGGGGGCTTATGATTTCCTTGAGAAACCGTTTTCTGCCGATCGACTAATCGTCACGGTGCGAAATGCCTTGAAGCATATGCAGCTATCCGAGATGGTTGAAGCCATTAAAGAGCGAACGCATTTTTATGGGTTTATTGGCTCTTCCTTTGCGATGCAGTCCATTTATCGTACAATTGATTCTGCGGCGGCTTCCAAGGCAACGGTCTTCATCACAGGGGAAAGCGGTACAGGAAAAGAAGTTTGTGCAGAAGCAATTCATAAGTGTAGCCCCCGTGCAGAAAAGCCATTTATCCCCCTTAATTGCGGGGCAATACCAAAGGACTTAATGGAATCAGAGATCTTTGGTCATGTGAAGGGGGCCTTTACGGGGGCAATCGGGAACAGGGACGGTGCTGCGACACAGGCGGATGGCGGGACTTTGTTTCTGGACGAAATCTGCGAAATGGATCTTGATCTGCAGACAAAGCTCTTACGCTTTATCCAAAGTGGCACTTTTCACAAAGTCGGTAGTACTCGATTGGAGAAAGTAAATATTCGAATTGTTTGTGCGACCAACCGTAGTCCTTTGCAAGAAGTCCAAGCGGGACGGTTTCGTGAAGATTTATACTATCGCCTTCATGTTATTCCTATTCATCTTCCGCCGTTAAGAGATCGTGACGAGGATATTCTGGAAATTGCCAAGTCTTTTTTAGTTGAGTATGCAAAAGAAGAAGGCAAAGAGTTTTCCATCTTCTCTTCTGAAGCAGCGGAAGTGATTAATAATTACAATTGGCCTGGGAATATTCGCCAACTGCAGAATGTCATAAGAAACTCAATTGTCTTGAACGAAGGCAAGGTTTTAACCGCTGATATGCTGCCGTCGTTAAGTAGTCAAAATTCGAGTGTTGTGCAATATAAGGAAAGTGTTACCGCAAGTGATGATGGAAATCTTGGAAGCTCAATCCCTGACGCCACCGATTTTTTCGTAACCGATCAGGCGACACCAGCGACAGATTTAGCAGAAGTTTTACCGCTTTGGATGATTGAAAAAGACGCAATCGAAGGTGCCATAGAAAAGTGTGATGGTAATATCGTAAAAGCAGCAAGTTTGCTGGATATCAATCCTTCGACAATCTATCGTAAGAAGGCCCAGTGGAAAGAATTGGCGAAGAAAACACCCTAGTTATAGTTTTTCTTCTTTGCTTTCGGGTTTATCAACGTACCAACCATCAAAATGATAAAGAGCATCGTTAGTGCCAGTGAAACGTATATCAAAGCTTCTCCTTGATAGGCTTGTGTTGCTTGCCCGCCAACAAGAGGCATTAATCCGCCTATCCCCCATAGAAATCCGAATGATGCATTTGCCGCAATCAAATCAGCTCCCTTATATTCGTGCCCAACAGCCGTAAGAACCGTGTTGTAGATAGATGTTAAAATTCCCCCCCAACAAAATAGAAGGAATTTAAACACGAAAATCATATGGGAAAATTGGAATGTCAGGATGATGCATAACATGCAAATCATTCCTAGAATAAGCAGTAGGCGCGGAATGTTTATGTGATCGGCAAGCCAGCCGATTGGGTATTGGAAGACAAGGCCACCAAGAAAAAACAAGGTTAGCATGACATGCATATCAGGCTGTGCATATCCTACTCTGGAACCGTAGTAATGAAAAAAAGTTCCCATTAGGGTTTCTGTTCCCGAAGCAAGAACAACCGCAGCACAATATGCAGGGGCGATCAATATAAATGAAAATTGATTAAAGCTGCTCGGGGTTTTCAAATCCATCTCTGGATCTTGTGCCAGCAGTAAAGGAATTGTTGCGAGGAAACAAATACAGGCACCACTTATAAAGGGAAGCCAGCTATCAGTTCCCGTGATAACGAGAAGTAAAGGGCCGGAAGCAAAGCCCAGGCCTAAGGAAATATTGAAAAGGGCGAGTATGCGTCCACGGTGAGATGAGATGGCCAGGTGATTAATCCAGCTTTCACTGCCAATGAAAATCCCGGCAACAGCCATGCCCATAACAAAGCGGATGAGAACCCAGGAAACTGGTGTTGGAAAGAGAAGCAGGCAAACAAACATGAGTGTTTCGCCAAGCATACAAATGATGACAAATTTTCTCATGCCGAGATAGGAAATACAGGTAGGGACAAAAGGGGAAAAAAGTACAATAGCGATTCCAAGCATGGAACCGATAAGACCAATAAATGATCCGCTACTCCCATCGCGATCAAGTAAAATCGTCATCAAAGGAAGCGTAAACCCCATACTAATTCCAGCAATAGATACGCAGGAAATAACTGCGATCAAATCTTTGAAGTTGCGGGGGCGTTTAGAAGTTAGTTCTTGTTCCTTTGTGGCTTTATTCACACGGATATTTTTCCCTTAATGTTAATACGATGCTTTCAAATGCTGGCTGGGTATCGATTTTTTTTGTAAGAGACAGCCTAATGACGTCAATGAATTGACCGCGTTGTGTGTTCGCTGGAAAACAAAATGCCTCTGCAATCAGTCCTTGTTCTCTCATTTCCAACAGGCTCTCAACCGTACCTGTAATATATCCGTTACACAGACCGCCAAACCATCGGTCTTCGGAATTACATAGCTGGGCAAGCTCTTTATTCGTAAGTTGTTGGGTTGCAAAAGCATTGGTGGAAACGAGGGTAAAAAAACTAATAATGAATGTTCTAAGCAAAATGTCGTACCTGGTTATAAAAGTGTTGAAAGCCGAGTTTATCACGGAATTGCACGCGATGGTTTATTTTTGCGGGGAATGTGCAGATTTATCTGAAATAACGCAATTTAAATAAAGGTCTCTCTTGCAAACGATTGATTAAACAGAAGCTTATGAGTAGTTTAGATCTTAACAATTATAGAGTGTGATTTTTTACACAAAACCATAAACATAAAACATCATAAAAGGTTGGATCGTGCGCAAATTTACGATTTCAATATCCATAATATTACTTCTCGTCATTGGTGGCGTGCTATTTGGGCCAGGTTTTATTAACTGGAACCAGTATAAAGGCGACATAACAGAGCAAGTTTATGCTCATACGGGACGAACTTTGGATATTGAGGGGGATCTTCACCTTAGAATACTCCCTGTGCCAAGTTTTTCTGCGGCGAATGTCCGATTGGAAAACGACCCAAGATCCAACGAAAACACAATGATTTCCCTTGATGAATTGGGGGTGAAAATTGCTGTTTTCCCATTGTTGAGTGGTCGACTTCGGGTTGATGAGGTTATTTTAAGAAAACCTATCATACATGTTGAGAAGTTTGCAGATGGTTCGGGAAACTGGGTTTTCTCGCCTGTGGATATTACTCAAGAGAAAGCAGATGGCGGGCTTGCACTAAACCCAAATAACGCTTTAGATAGTGATGAAGACGAAGCTGATAGCACCTTCTTTTCCGGTGTTGTGCTTGATCATTTTCGAATTATTGACGGTACCGTCCATTATAGAGATGGCAATGTTCAGGAGACTTTTGAAGGGATTAATGTTGAGGTAGCTGCAAAAAGTCTCACAGGTCCTTTTACTCTGGGTGGTGATTTGTTGTTGAGAGGGCAGCGTACAGAGATTGAATTGGATTTGGGCCAGTTTGCCGACGAAGGAGCAACCGCAATTAATGCAGGTATCCGCCTACCTGATTCCGAAGCAAAGCTAAAGTTTAATGGCCTGGTTTCTCGTCATGTCAACAGTACTTCCTATCGCGGAAAATTTGACGGGGATGGAAGTGATCTGGGGTCGTTGATTTCAGAGTTGTTTAAGGTTGATGTCAAAACAAGTGCGGACAGTCATTTTGAAATATCTGCTGAGCTGGAGGGTGACCTTAACAAGCTTTCTGTGAATGATCTTACCTTTCGGGTTGGGGCGCAAAAAGTGACTGGCACGGTTAGTGCTGGTCTGAAAGGCGGTTTCGATATCTCGATGAATCTGGCAAGCCCAAGAGTGAACCTGGATGATATTCTCACTGTTCAAGATGCGATCCAAAAGAACAAGATCTCGGCCACAAAAAGTACTTCCGATGAGAACAATGCGGTAACAGGACATTCAACGTCAGAAGTTGACCAAGGTACGAAACAGCTTTCTAAATCTTCGTGGCCAACGTTTTCCCCTGAAATTTCTCTTCAGGCGCAAATCAGTATTGATGATATTATTTACAATCAAAGAATTGTGCGTGGTTTGGTTTTGCAGTCCAGCCTCGGGAATGGTGTGTTCGAGATTCAGAATTTAAGCGCTCAACTTCCAAGTGGAAGCCAAATAGCTCTTGCTGCCAATTATCAAAATCAAACAGTTAATGGGCAATTGAACGCGCGGACAGAGGATCTGCGTGGACTTTTGACATGGCTTGAATTAGATGTTCCTGATGTCCCCAATGACAGGTTGCGACGGTTGGATGGTAAGCTGCGCTTTAGCTTGAGGCCCGAACAGATCGTTCTAAATCCGGTCTCCATTACGTTAGATGTTACTCATCTGGATGGGGCGGCTACAATTGCGCTTCGTGATCGTTTAGGCATTGGGGCACGTGTTGTTATTGATCGAATAGATCTGGATGCCTACAAGATAGGTGAAACAAAGGCATCATCCGATAAAACAAACGAGAATGCTGAGTTGTCTAACGATTCTTCTTTGGCTGATAATAGCAATTCATCAACTCAGAAAGCATCAGCTAACGGAAATAAATCGGAATCGTTGTTAGGGCGGTTGGATGCTAACCTGGATATTACTCTGGGGGAAGCCGTGTACCAAGGTATTCCGCTTCGCGGGGTGAAGCTGGATGCCACTTTGCAACAAGGTAATCTTCAAATAAGAAATGCGTCTTTGGATGATATTGAGGGGTCATCTCTCGCTTTATCAGGTGCGATCAAACAGATTGAGACGGAAACGCCTTCTTTCGATACGACAATAATCGCCAAGGTTGCTGACCTTCCAAAGCTTTTGACGCTTGCCGGGCAAGATAAAATTAAGGGAATGCCCCAGCTGGGCTCTTTAGAGATTAGTGGTAATGTTCAAGGGACTAAAGACAATCTAGCGCTTGACCTGCTTGGGGCAGCAATAGGTGGGTCCTATCAGGCTAAAGGTGTGATTCAGCCAGGGACCAACTCGTTGTATCAAGGTTTGGTGGTTATTGATCACCCTGATGCTGCACAGCTTGTGAAAAGACTTAATCCTGAAGCTTCGGCAAATCCACAATGGGGGCGGGTTTCTGTTAAATCTGTCGTCAAGGCGGGACCGGGGGAAGTCGAACTGTCAGAACTTGATGGAACCATTGCCAATACTCGTATTCAAGGGAGTGTCGTCGCAAACTTAAAAGGTGCGAAACCGAAGGTGACAGCTAACCTGATGACAGGTCAACTGAATCTGAATAGCCTTTGGCCTCAACCAGGGCAGGGCGGAGCATCAGGTGGCGCAAGCGGTGGTGGTAGCTCGGTTTCTGCTGGATTGAACCGGCGCTGGTCACAGGAAAGAATGGATCTGTCCGGATTGTCTTCTTTGGATGCCGAGATCTCGCTTATATCTGATACCGTTCAGAAGGATGCTTTAAGTATCTCAGATGTGCAGGCAAAAGCGACGTTGCTGGATGGTGTTTTGACACTTTCCCAGTTTTCAGGCGTTGCCTATGGTGGTGGAATTACAGCAACAGGCACTGTTGATGGCCGGGATCAGATTCTTGTGGATATGGATATCAAGGGTGACAATATTGATAGTGGTTCGTTGCTTCGGGATATGGCTGATTTCAAAAGAGTATCAGGCCCTGTTTCCGTTGAAGGTAAGATTACGACAAAAGGCAGGTCCGAAGCTGATCTTGTTCAGGCATTGAATGGTAACGGTCAGATTAATGGTGTTTTAACCGCAAAAGTTAAAACCAAAGAAGTTGTTGGCGGAGCGCTGCTTGGCGTCCTTGGTTCGAAGCTAAAGGGAATTCAAGGCGTTGGAGATGCAACGACAACATTGTTGCAATCGTTCGCAGGACATCCCGCTCAGTTGAAGGGGACGTATACGATTCATAATGGTGTTCTTGTTACCAAAGACCTTCGAGTTGATGGCAATCGAACATCGGTTTTTACGGCAGCCACAGTGGATTTACCAGCATGGTTGATTGAAAGTCAAAGTGACCTGTTTCGTGAAGGTGAAGACCCGACTAAACCTTATTTAACCGTTCATCTGAAGGGGGATTTAGATAAGCCGAACCCAAGGGTCAAAGGTCAGTTCCTGCAATCAAACAAGTCTAATACAATCAATCAGCTCTTGGGTGGCGAAGTTCCAAGTGAAGACGTTTCCGAACCGCAACCAGAAGTAACGGGGGAACCTGTTGAGCAAAAGAATGAGCCAGTTGTTGAGGACAAGAAGTCCAAGAAAAAGAAAGCCAAAGAACTTCTGAAGGGACTTTTTAAGGAACTTGGTGGCTAAGCCTTAGCCTTTTCGTTTGAAGTGATTACTGGGTAAGGTAATCGAACATAAAAAAATAGAGTGTTTTTCCGTTGGAAAGGCGCTCTATTTTTCTGAGATAGGTTCAGACGCAGTATCTTTATTACTGTCTTCAAGCCGTTTTTTGAGGTGATTGAGAACAAGAATTCGAAGCGCGCTTGAAAGGTTACTTGTTCTGGCTTCGTCGACTTTTTCAACAAACTGGTTGAGCGATAAGCCTTCGCGCTTTGCGAGCAGCTTTATTTCCTGCCAAAAGCCTTCTTCCAGACTAAAGCTGGTTCGGTGCCCGGATATAGTTACGGAACGTTTTTTGATTTCTTCTGATTTGAAGTCCAGAACCATGTCGTTCTCTTAATGCAACAAAAGAAAAATAAGGCGGGCAGATATGGATCTACTACCCGCCTTAAATCTACTTATGCTTTACGGGGACCGACCATGTTTTCAGGGCGGACCTTTTCATCAAACTCTTCTGCTGTCAAAAGGCCGAGTGCTACAGCTGCTTCTTTAAGTGTGCTGTTTTCGACGTAGGCCTTCTTTGCAACCTTTGCTGCGTTGTCATAGCCGATATGCGGGTTTAGGGCCGTCACCAGCATGAGGGATTGTTGCATCAGGGTTGTGATGCGCTCTTCGTTTGCTTCGATACCATCAACACAATTTTCTCGGAATGAGTCACAGGCATCCCCAATCAGCTTGGCAGATTGCAGCAAGTTGTAAATCATCACGGGTTTGAAAACGTTGAGTTCAAAGTGTCCGTTTGATCCGGCTACAGTAATTGTTGTGTGGTTCCCCATAACCTGTGCACAAACCATTGTCATCGCTTCGGCCTGGGTTGGATTTACCTTACCGGGCATAATGGATGAACCCGGCTCGTTTGCAGGCAATAGTAGCTCGCCTAGGCCACAACGTGGACCAGAACCAAGCATGCGGATGTCATTGGCAATCTTCATCAGGGAAGCTGAAAGAACGTTTAACGCACCTGATGCCTCAATAATGGCGTCATGTGCTGCAAGTGCTTCAAACTTATTTGGTGCTGTTGTGAATGGTAGCTTTGTAATGTCTGAAACCTGAGCCGCGAACTTTTCAGCAAAACCTTCGACAGAGTTCAAACCGGTACCAACAGCGGTGCCACCCTGCGCAAGTTCAGCAAGGCGTGGAAGTGTATTTTTGATCCGGGCAATGCCATATTCGATCTGCTTGGCGTAGCCGGAAAATTCCTGCCCCAGGGTCAGGGGCGTTGCATCCATTAGGTGTGTGCGGCCGATTTTGATGATTTTTTCATAAGCTTTGGCTTTGGCATCAAGAGAAGCGTGCAGCCGTTCCAGTGCAGGGATAGTTTCCTCACTTAACTGTCTTACACCCGCGATGGACATTGCCGATGGGAAAGTATCATTTGATGACTGCCCCATGTTGCAGTGATCGTTTGGATGCACAGGGGATTTTCCACCACGCTCACCAGTCAGGATTTCATTTGCGCGACCAGCAATGACTTCATTAGTATTCATGTTGCTCTGCGTACCAGAGCCTGTTTGCCAGACAACCAGCGGGAAGTGATCCGTCAGCTTTCCGTCGATAACTTCTTGTGCGGCTTGGCAGATCGTCTCGCCGAGCTTTTTATCCAACACACCTAGTTCAATGTTCGTGCGTGCAGCAGCAAGTTTTTGTGTACCAAGTGCCTTAATCAGTGCAGGTGGCATTTTTTCGCCACCGATCTTGAAGTTCTGAAGCGAGCGTTGAGTCTGAGCACCCCAATAACGGTCTGCTGCGACGTCTATTTCGCCCATGGAATCTGTTTCAATACGAATGTTGCCTTGATCGGACATGCTGGTGGCTCCCTAACTTTCTCTGGCAGCTGATTTGATAATTGAGCAGTAGCAGGTTTGTCTGTTATCTGTTCAGTTGTAATGTTGCGCCGCAGTATACACAGATTGCGTCACGGAAAAACAGGCTAACTGAACTAATTATTTTCGATGACGGTTATTCCTTTATTTCTGTTTATTTTTGTTATCCCGAGTTGCTTCTATTTTTCCAAGGTTACTTGATTGTTTATAGAACAGAGTCGTAGCAGACAGAGTTTATCGTTTTATCGTTTTATCTTTTTAGGTTTCTTTTTCGTATGAGCGCGTTTTGATGCGGCAATAGCCAGTTCGGCCCAATGAATGAATTCTTCTGGATCTTCTTGTACTGTTTCCGGGACAAGCCAGTATGACATTTTTATTGGTTTGTTTTTGCCTCCATACGTGAAAGGTTCACTCCCAGCTTCAATAAAAAGGACTTCGCTTTTTTTATCCGCTTTCAAATAGATGCTGCCAAAGGCCTCTAGAGCAAACATGATGTCTTCAAAATAAAGACCATGTCCGCCAAACATTGATTTAACTCTGATTTCACCCAGTGGAAGGCAGAGATTTATTGTTTCTTCGACACAGCTAGGTAAAGTCTTACTCATGAATTTGTCTCGTTGATAAATGCGTTTATAACGGCAAGAGCCTCTGACCAGTTTTGCTCATCTGTTCGACCTGATTTTTTCCGCGGACTTAAGTTATGATTCCCGTTTTCTGACCAGTAGACTCTTATTTTATCTGATAAACTATAATGCTCAACCTCGTCTGGTCTTCCAAACGGATCACGTGTGCCCTGTATGATTAGACAGGGTGTTTTGGCATTTTCAAGATGTGCGGTTCTGGTGTTTTCTGGTTTGTTAGGGGGGTGAAAGGGATAGCCGAGACAGATAGTACCAGTAACATTCATTTCATCCGCAATCATACTGGCCATGCGCCCGCCAAGGGATTTCCCCATTATATAAAGAGGGCGCTGAGGGTGTTGATCTATTACCTGTTGCCAGAATTCTAATAATTTAGGGGCTCGATCCGGTGGGCGCTTCTTCCCGGTTGTTCGACGCTCTGCCATAAAGGGAAATTCAAACCGGATAATATTGTGGCCTTGATTCCCTAACTTTTCAGCGAAGTAATTCATAAAATCGGTATCCATAGGGGCGCCCGATCCGTGGGTAAAAAGGATAGTTACCTTATTCGTATTGAGAGTTGCTTCTGGGCCGTTCTGTAAAAAATGGATGCTTGTCATGATGCTTTCATGTATATTTAGAACAGGTTATGACTTTTGATGCACAGATCTACGGTATAGAGCATGAGTGATATTCGCCAGAAAGATTTATCTGACAAGTCTGTTCAGGACATGAATTCTGAAGAGAAGAAAGAAATGCGTCGGCGTTTTGAAGAATTTGCCAGCCAGGTCGGTCAGAATAATGACTCTATTCTCGCCACACCCGAGAAACCCAAAAAAGTTGTTAAGTGGGACCCCAAAACGATGGGCCGCGCTGAGAAGAAGTAGAACGCGAAAGGCACTGTATTAGTGGGGGAAAGGCCAAGACAAGCTTGTGCCCATACCGCAGAATATATTGCAACGCGGCATCAATTTGCTATACCACGACATACAAAGAGTATTTCGGGTTCTACATAGTCCCTTACAAAAATCCGATGCTCAATAAATGTATCTAACGTCAGACGTCGGGATAACCATGAGCCTGTATACAGATTATCTAAAAGAAATTGAAACGCGCAAAAAACAGGGATTAAACCCTAAGCCTATAGAAGATGATGCGCTTACAAGAGAAGTTATTTCTCAAATCAAAGATCCGAATAATGAACACAGAGAAGATTCTCTAAAGTATTTCATCTATAACACCTTGCCTGGTACGACCAGCGCGGCAGGGGAAAAGGCGAAATTCCTGAAAGATATTATTCTTGGTGAAGCGAGCGTTGAAGAGATTACGCCCTCCTTTGCCTTTGAGCTACTTTCGCATATGAAGGGCGGGCCTTCGATTGAGGTTCTTCTTGATCTCGCCCTTGGTGATGATCAATCGATTGCGAAACAAGCCGCGGATGTACTGAAAACTCAATTTTTCCTTTATGATGCAGATATGGCGCGTTTGAAGGCAGCATTTGATGCCGGAAACATCGTGGCTCGTGATGTCCTCGAAAGCTATGCCAAGGCAGAGTTTTTTACTAAACTCCCCGATGTAGACGAAGAGATTAAAGTTGTTACCTACATTGCTGCCGAAGGTGATATTTCCACCGATCTATTGTCACCGGGTAATCAGGCGCATTCTCGTTCAGATCGTGAACTACACGGTAAGTGTTTTATTTCTGAAGAAGCGCAAGCAGAAATTCAGGAATTGCAGAGGCAGCACCCTGATAAGCGGGTCATGCTGATTGCTGAAAAAGGCACCATGGGAGTTGGGTCTTCCCGTATGTCCGGAGTGAACAATGTCGCTTTGTGGACAGGTAAACAAGCTAGTCCCTACGTTCCCTTTGTTAATTTTGCACCGATTGTTGCAGGTACAAACGGTATTTCTCCGATCTTCCTGACAACTGTTGGGGTAACTGGTGGTATTGGTATTGATCTGAAAAATTGGGTCAAAAAGCTGGATTCCGAAGGCAAGCCAATTCTGAACAATGACGGTAATCCGATCCTTGAACAAAAATATTCTGTAGAAACAGGTACCGTTCTCACTATCAACACAAAAGACAAAAAGCTTCTCAATGAGGCTGGTGATGAAAATCTTGCTGATGTGGCGTCTTCTTTTAGCCCACAGAAAGTTGAGTTTATGAAGGCGGGTGGTTCTTATGCTATCGTCTTCGGTAAAAAGCTCCAGACTTTTGCTTGTGAAACACTGGGCGTTGAACTGAAGTCTGCTTTTGCACAATCAAAAGAAATTCACCATGAAGGTCAGGGCCTGACTGCTGTTGAAAAAATCTTCAATGCAAATGCTGTTGGTGTTCGTCCCGGTGTTGTTCTGCATGCCGGATCCGATGTGCGTGTGAAGGTTAATATTGTCGGTTCTCAAGACACGACTGGCCTAATGACCTCGCAAGAGCTCGAAGCTATGGCTGCAACAGTTCTGTCCCCAACGATCGATGGAGCTTATCAGTCAGGTTGTCATACTGCGTCGGTCTGGGATTTTAAGGCGCAGGAAAACACGCCCAAGCTGATGGCCTTTATGCACAAGTTTGGTCTGATAACTGCGCGTGATCCAAAAGATGTTTATCATTCTATGACCGACGTGATTCATAAAGTCCTGAATGATATTACGGTTGATGACTGGGCTATTATTATTGGTGGGGATTCCCACACGCGTATGTCAAAGGGTGTCGCTTTTGGTGCCGATTCAGGTACTGTTGCCTTGGCTTTGGCCACAGGTGAAGCGACCATGCCGATCCCAGAGTCTGTAAAGGTAACCTTCAAAGGTACCATGGCTGATCACATGGACTTCCGCGATGTGGTCCATGCGACACAGGCACAGATGCTCAAGCAATTTGGCGATAACGTCTTCCAAGGACGCATTATTGAGGTGCATATCGGTACCTTGCTGGCAGATCAGGCATTCACCTTCACAGACTGGACGGCTGAGATGAAAGCCAAAGCGTCAATCTGTGTATCTGAAGATGAAACCTTGATCGAATCTCTGGAGATTGCAAAATCACGTATTCAGATAATGATCGACAAGGGCATGGAGAACGATAACAAAATGCTCCATGGTCTGATCGCGATTGCTGAAAAGCGTATTGCCGAGATTAAATCAGGCGAGAAACCCGCTTTGACACCTGACGCCAACGCGAAATATTTTGCTGAAGTCGTTGTTGATCTGGATGAAATTGACGAGCCGATGATCGCCGATCCTGATGTAAACAATGCTGATGTTTCCAAACGGTACACTCACGATACGATCAGACCAATTTCTTACTATCAGGCAGAGAAAAAAGTAGATCTTGGCTTTGTGGGTTCCTGTATGGTTCACAAAGGCGATGTGAAAATCGTAGCTCAGATGCTCCGTAATCTTGAAAAAGTAAACGGTAGTGTTGAATTCAAGGCGCCTCTGGTTGTTGCAGCCCCGACCTACAACATCATTGATGAGTTGAAGGAAGAAGGCGACTGGACTGTTCTGCAGAAGTACTCTGGGTTTGAATTTGACGATGCAGCCCCGAAAGTTGAGGCCCGTACAGAATACGAAAATATTCTCTATCTTGAGAGACCTGGCTGTAGTCTTTGTATGGGGAACCAGGAAAAGGCTGCCAAGGGTGATACGGTTCTTGCCACTTCTACACGTCTTTTCGAAGGGCGGGTTGTCGAGGATTCCAAAGATAAAAAGGGCGAATCTCTATTGGCTTCAACACCAGTTGTGGTTCTTTCCGCAATCTTGGGGCGAACACCGACAATGGAAGAATATAAAGCCTCTGTCGAAGGTATCGATTTGACAAAATTTGCCCCGCCACTAACAAAGCCGGGAAATACAAAGTCAGCCCATTTCTAAATGCCTAAAGCGGTTTTTAGCTTATTTATGCAGGGGTGGTCATTTTGGCCGCCCCTGTTGTTCGTTTGGTCCCCCCTTGGGTATTTAATTAAAGGGGACAGATGTGTGTGATGAATTTTTTAGTTTAATGCCACTCGCATCAGCCTCTGATCATTTATCCAAAGTGTTATGCTGCGACGGATTGGCTTAGGGAACCTAAAGGCTATAGGGTTCAGTTAGAAAATAGGAGCACAAGAGTTGTTACTGGGGCAGAAATTTGATGCCCCAGCCATTATTGTACGACTTTAATCTGGTGGTTAAGTATTGGAAATACCGTGCGTGGTTAGGTTTAACTACCCGAGATTACTTCTTTCTGAAGGTATCTAGTGTGACAATGTTATCACCAGATTCACTCTGCTTTTCTTTGATCTTCTGCTCTTCCGGGCTTGCATCTGCATTGGCAGCAGTATCACTGTTTTCAAAGCCGTCTTCTTCAAAGTCTTCCAGAAGATCTTCGAGCTCTTCTTCCAGATCTTCGTTGTCGCCATTTGTGATATCGAACTGCAGACCAAACCGTACAGATGGGTCTGCGAAGGCAACAATAGCCGAATAGGGAATACTCATACGTTCTGGAACATCCGAGAAACTGAGCGTTACACTGAAACCATCTTTGCCAACTTCAAGATCCCAGAATTGGTATTGAAGGATGATGGTCATTTCGCCGGGGTAACGTGCTTTCAGATGATCAGGGATACTGACATCTTCCTGAGCCGTTTTAAAGGTGATGTAAAAATGATGGTCGCCGGGCAGACCGTGTTCTGCAGCATATTCGAGAGATTCTCGAACCACGTTCAAGAGAGCTTTTTCGACCATATGGTCGTAGCGAAGTTCGCTTTCTGAAATCTCGTTGTTTCCCGACATACTTCTATATTACCCGGCCGCTGCTTATCTGAACGTTTTATCGCTCTGATTAATTCTATACCTCTACCTGCTACTCTAACACAAAGCCAGAGTCCAGAAATGAAAAGTGGGAGCTTCTGTTGCCAGGTGCCCCCGAACCCCGCCTAAGCTTGTGAAAGCCTAGGACTTAAAAGCGGTTGCTCAGACTGCAATTAAGCAGCGAGAGCTACCCCACGAGAATTGTCATTTGCAATTACTCAAAACGGCCCGATAACGGCGGAACCATGCCGGGCACCGAACAAATCTTTACCACGCGTGTCGATCCTATTTCGCCCCCATAATTCACATTCATAAGAATGTAAGGAATGGTGGAGGCGCCGGGTACCGCCCCCGGGTCCACAACGCTTATTCCATAAGCCCGTTTAGCACCATAGACGGCCGAAGCCGACCCCTTGAATATAATGACTATGTGTAGGACTTCACAAGGGTATATGTCCAAAAAGGGTATTTTTCTTATCTACAAAGGGCTGATTTATTAGATCTCGGTGCTTTTGGGGGAGGAAAATCACCGTTGGTGATGTTGATTATTGGTAAAGAATATTGCTCAACAAGGTGTTTCGTTCTGATCTCGCTGCTCTGTGTTTTGGAAAAGAGTGAAGATACGCGTGTTATTTATCAAATTGCCATCATGTTCTAATCTGGAGAGAGAAGCTTACTGTTTATGCGTGCATTTATGTTTGGTGGGAACGGAATAACTTTAGGTGCAACTGTGCAGAATTTAGGGCGTGATAAGCTATCACATGAGGGAAGCACTGAGTGGTTAATCTTTTTGTAAAGGGATATCTTCACAGGTGATGACTAAATTCGGACACGTGATATGATCCCTCATTCAGATTTTCGGATTCTTCCCATCCTAACTTTTTGCCTACTTTAGCTTTTGAAGGAAAATTAATGCGTCAGTATCTCGATCTCATGAAAGATGTCCTAGAGAACGGAACGGATAAAGGAGATCGGACAGGTACAGGAACAAGGAGCGTTTTTGGACGTCAGATCCGGTTTGATCTTTCTCAGGGGTTCCCCTTGATGACGACAAAGAAGCTTCACCTTAAATCTGTCGTTCACGAACTGCTTTGGTTCTTATCCGGGGATACGAATATTAAATACCTTAAGGAAAATGGGGTTCGGATCTGGGATGAATGGGCTGATGAAAATGGTGACCTTGGTCCCGTCTATGGGCATCAATGGCGTTCATGGCCAACGCCTGATGGCACAACTGTGGATCAGATCACCAACTTGATGGCGCAAATCAAGAATAATCCTGATTCCCGGCGGCATATTGTTTCTGCCTGGAATGTGGCGGAAGTGGATAATATGGCCTTACCACCGTGCCATAGTCTGTTTCAGTTCTATGTTGCCGACGGTCGTCTTTCTTGTCAGCTTTATCAACGATCCGCGGATATCTTCCTTGGTGTTCCCTTTAATATCGCGTCCTATGCGCTTCTGACTTATATGATCGCGCAGCAAGCAGATTTGGAGCCGGGTGACTTTGTCCATACCTTTGGTGATGCCCATATCTATTCCAATCACTTTGAGCAGGTGAAAACCCAATTACAACGTGAACCACTCAAATTACCAAGCCTGCGGATCAACAAAAAGCCCGACAGTATCTTTGATTATACGTTTGATGACTTTGATATCTTGGACTACGAAGCGCACCCGCATATCGCTGGTAAAGTATCTGTTTGATTCTAAAACAGCGTTCTAATCGGTTCGAGTATATTTCAACAATAATATCGTTTGCGAGAAACTATAATGCCTTTCGATACCCTGACAACGCCGGCGCTTTTACTTGATAAAGATGTATTTGAAGAAAGCTGCCGCGTGATGCAAGAACGCGCCCAAGAGGCTGGGGTCAAGCTACGCCCACATATGAAAACGGCGAAAGCTTTAGAGGCTTATCACTGTGCAACAAAAGACGGCTTTGCTGGTATTACGGTTTCTACTCTGGCGGAAGCTGACTTCTTTGCTAACGGAGGTGTCACAGATATCCTCTATGCCGTGGGGATTGTTCCATCGAAGTTATCCCAAGCGCAGAGGGTACAGGATAAAGGTGTTAAATTGACTTTGATCACCGATAATCCCGATGCCATTTCCTTGTTGGATCATGAGGCGAAAAGACTTGGGACAACCTTTCCTGTGTTGATTGAGGTCGATAGTGGCGGGCGACGCGGCGGGGTTCTTGCTGGTTCTCAGGAGCTTTTGAGTTTGGCCGAGGCTATTACGGGATCACAGTGCCTGAGTTTGGAAGGGGTTATGACCCATGCTGGCCATTCCTATCACGTCTCTACACCAGAAGAGATCGCCGAGATAGCAGAACAGGAGCGGGAGGCCGTTGTTAGTGCTTCTGCGCGACTTTTGAAGGCAAGTTTTTCCTGTTCTGTCGTCAGTGCTGGTTCAACGCCGACAGCCGTTTTTGCAAAAAGCTACGAAGGTCTTACAGAAATCAGGCCGGGCGTTTATATGTTTGGTGATGTTGATCAGATGTTTATCGGTGCCTGTAAACAAAACGAGATCGCGGCAACGGTTCTTGCCTCAGTAATCGGACACAATAAAACAGCAAAACGTCTTCTTATAGACGCTGGTGGCTTGGCTTTGTCGAAAGATGTAAGTGCCAGCGAATTCTCTTCGCATACAGGTTATGGCCTTGTATGTGGATTGGATGGCGAAGTAATCGAAGAGTTATACGTCGAATCTGTCCATCAGGAACACGGCCTTATTGCATCAATTTCCGGTGACCTTCCCTACGAGAAATTCCCGGTAGGAAGCCGTCTTCGGATCTTGCCAATCCACACCTGTATGACCTGTGCGGGGTTTTCTCACTATGAAGTGCATAACGCGGAAGGGGAGCTTTTGGGGAAATGGGAGCGGGTTAATCGTTGGTAACAGCATAAAAGTTTTATGAGGCCGACATGAGTTTTCTGAATCGTTTCCGAGATGTCTTTGTTTTTGTTGGCAGTCTTTGGGCTGTTTTTGCCTTGAACTGGATGCTGTCCGGCGGCCTTTATCAATATGGTCTTGTGCCAAGGAATATAGGGGCACTTCCGGGTATTTTGGTTTCGCCCTTTCTGCATGCGGGTTACGTTCATCTGATATCGAATTCAGTCCCTCTTTTGATTTTAGGCTGTTTGGTGTCACTTGAAACCCGGGGTGGACGGCGAGGGCAGTTTCGTTCAATTTGTCTGGCCCTTATTCTCTTTTCCGGTGGTTTGGTGTGGTGCTTTGGCCGAGAAGCGCTTCATATCGGGTCTAGCGGTATTGTCTATGGATTGCTTGGGTATCTATTGGGATCTGCCTGGTGGCGTCGCGATTTTCGATCAATCATCATCGCGGTATTTGTTCTTGCGCTATACAGTGGATTAATCTCTGGACTTTTTATCCCAATGAGAGGCGTCTCGTTTGAAGCACATCTGTTTGGTTTCTTATCCGGTGGATTGATTGCCTACATTTCCTATCGCACCCAAAAACCACCCAGATATTCTTAATAAAATATCTCTGAGTAGTTTCTTCGGTAGCTGCAGGCACGTGTAGAGGGATTATGTCAGTAAGAAGCCTTTTGCATAGGGGTCGCGATCATCAATGAAGATATTGTTTAGGCCGTGGATGCGTGCCCAGCCCTCTATGGATGGAATAATGGCATCGTAGTCACCCACTTTTGTTCTATCTTCAACGCGGCCTTTGAACAGGCTACCGATGATACTCTCGTGCACAAAATCATCCCCGATGTCGAGTTTTCCGCGGGCTGCTAACTGTGCCATACGGGCAGAGGTTCCCGTACCACAGGGGGAACGATCAATGCCTTTGTCACCATAAAATACGGCATTTCGGGCGTTGGCGTCCGGATGTACTGGTGTACCTGTCCACTGTAAATGCGAACAGCCGCGAATTCGATCATCTTCCGGGTGAACAAAGTCGTACTTTTCATTGATCAGGTTACGGATCATGGGGCTTAAACGCTGGATATCCCCCGGCGTGATATCGCTCAGATCCTGGTAGTTTTCTTGTTCCTCAATGATAGCGTAAAAATTACCGCCGTAGGCGACATCAAATTTCAGATTACCAAAGTTTGGCACATCAACATTGAGGTTGGTTGAGTGGAGGAAAGAAGCAACATTGCGAATACGCACAGAATCAACGTAGTCGCCGTTCTTTTTATACTCAGCGATTACCAAGCCAGCTGGTGTATCCAGACGCAAAACGCCTTCTTCTCTTGGGGTAACCAGACCACGTTCGATCATGATGGTGACGGTGCCAATAGTACCATGGCCGCACATGGGCAAGCAGCCACTGGTTTCAATGAACAGGATACCGATATCACAATCTTCACGGGTTGGCGGGTAAAGAATGCTGCCGGACATGATGTCGTGTCCGCGGGGCTCAAACATTAATCCTGTTCTGATCCAGTCGTATTCAGCAAGGAAATGTGCACGCCGTTCCAGCATGGAATTTCCTTGAAGAAGAGGGCTGCCGCCTGCAACAACCCGGACCGGGTTTCCGCAAGTATGTGCATCAACACAGAAAAAAGTATGGTTTGCCACGTGTGTCTATCCTTATGAAGGCTTTCTGCCTAACTGGGGCTTTGTTATTATGTATAAAGTTGAGATGAATTAGTTGAAGCGGTCAATTCTAAATGGCTTAAGGTCAAAATCAGTTGGCCGACCGGAAACCATATCAGCAATTGTTCGCCCCGTTACCGCGCCACCAGTGATTCCCAAATGACCATGACCAAAGGCATAGTGGACATTTGAATGCTGGCTTGACTGGCTAATGACGGGAACGCTGTCAGGTGTTGACGGGCGGCGACCCATCCATTTTGTGCCTCCAGCCCCATTCAGGTTTGGCATGTAGTTTTTTGCGAGTGTCAGGAGTGTGTCGCATCGTTTGTAATTGGGATCTGCGTCTATCCCGGCAAATTCAACGGCCCCACCGATACGCAGGCCGACGCTCATAGGTGTGGCGACAAATTTGTCCTCTGCAAAGAGAACCATATTGTTAAGATCAACACCGGGTGTTGGCAGTGTTGTATTGTATCCACGTTCGGTATCCAGCGGAAAGTGATCGCCAAGTTTTTTTGCCAGACGTGCTGACCAGGCACCAGCACAGATAACCAACTGATCAAACGTGATATTTTGTCCGCCTTTGGTTATCGCAGACGAGGGTTGATTATCCTGATGCTCAATCTGTTCAATTTCATCTGTGATGTAGGTACCGCCATTACGGGTAAACTGTTCTGCGAGGCCTTTGACTAAATCAGCGGGATTGGCAAAGTGTCCCCATCTTGGTGTGTAAACACCGCATTTTGCTAACTCACCTAATTGAGGCTCGTGTTCCAGGATTTCCGATCGTGAAACATGACGCGCCTCAATATCGTTTCGGCGGATCAAATCCCAGTAATAAGCATCTTTTTCTCTGCCCTTTTCGCTTTTATAAACGGTCAATGACCCTTCTGTTTTCAAAAGCGATTGTAAACCCGCTTCACCAAGAAGGGGGGCGTAGTCATCAAAAGCTGTCTTCAGATAGGCACTCATCGCAGAAGTAGTTTTTTCTACCTGTTGATGGCTACTGGATTTGAGGAACAGATACAGCCAAGGGAGGAACTTTGGTAGATATGTCAGGCGAAGGGATAAAGGCCCCAAGGGGTCCAGTAACCAGCCGGGCACATCTTTCCAAAGTCCGGGAAGAGCAAAGGGAACAATTTCCGTCGCAGCAATCGCACCAGCATTACCACACGATGCGCTATCGCCAAGTGGATCACGTTCTACAAGGGTGACAGCGTGGCCATCTTTTAAAAGATAGCTCGCACTGCAAAGACCAATGATGCCTGATCCAACAACGAGTATATTTTTTTTCGTTCCTGCGCTCATCCATAATCTCCAAAGGCTGAGTCGTGTTGCGTTACCTTATGGCAGCGTATAGGCAGTTTTTACTGTTGTGAAGAATTCAGCAGCATAACTGCCCTGTTCTCTGCTGCCATAGCTTGATCCTTTGGTGCCGCCAAATGGGACATGGTAATCAACGCCTGCTGTCGGCAAGTTCACCATTGCCATACCTGCCTTGGCATTGCGTTTGAAATCGGATGCGTATTTCAAGGACGTAGTGCAGATACCGGATGACAAGCCGAACTCGGTGTCATTGGCAACGGCGAGGGCCTGATCATAGTCGGCAACACGGATGACAGAAGCAACAGGTCCAAAAACTTCTTCACGATTGATGCGCATTGAATTAGCTGTCTCGGTAAAGAGCGCCGGAGACAGGTAGAAGCCTTTGGTCGCACGTTCCAGAAGTTCGCCACCATAAGCAAGTTTTGCCCCTTCGTCCTGGCCGATACGGATGTAATCCATATCTTGTTTTAGCTGGCTTTCATCAACAACCGGGCCGATGTGCACACCATCAGACAACGCATTGTCGATTTTGAGTTGTTCAAGCCGAGTGATTACTTTTGCGACGAATTCATCGTGCACACCTTCTGTTACGATTAGGCGTGAAGATGCTGTGCAACGTTGACCGGTTGAGAAATAGGCCCCCTGAACAGCAGTCTCGACCGCTATATCAAGATTGGCGTCATCAAGAACTACGAGCGGGTTTTTGCCCCCCATTTCAAGCTGGAATTTAGCCATGCGTCCGGCACAGGTGGCGGCGACATGACGACCAGTTGCGACTGATCCGGTGAAGCTGACCCCATTTACTTTAGGGTTGGTCAAAATTTCTTCACCAACAACGGAACCGCGACCCATGACAAGGTTAAAGACACCCTCGGGCAGGCCAGAGCGTGAGATAATATCAGCCAAAGCCCAACCGCATCCTGGAACAAGATCGGCAGGTTTGAAGACGATAGCGTTGCCATAACAAATTGCCGGTGCGATTTTCCAAGCCGGAATGGCAATCGGGAAGTTCCAAGGGGTAATAATACCAACAACGCCCAATGCTTCCCTGCTTACTTCTACTTCGACACCGGGACGGACAGAGGCAAGTTTGTCGCCTTTTAGACGAAGTGTTTCGCCCGCAAAGAATTTGAAAATCTGGCCTGCACGTGCCGTTTCACCAATACCTTCTGCAAGGGTCTTTCCTTCTTCGCGCGAAAGCAGCTCACCTAGCTCTGCTTTCCTCGCAAGGAGTTCTGTGCCGATTGCATCCAGCACATCAAAGCGTTGTTGTGGTGTCGACTGTGACCAGCTTTTTGCCGCAAGATCGGCAACATCAATTGCGTCGCGGGTTTGTGCCGCATCGGCTTGGGTGTAAACACCAACGATTTCTGATGTGTTTGATGGGTTGATGTTATCACGGGCTGTCGAGCCATCGACATATTGACCGTTAATGTAATTCTGTTTCAAAATTTCTACTCCCTTAGGTTGGGCAGGACCATCATCTATTCGTTTGATCCTTTGTATTGGATCTCGATGACTGGCGATCATTTTTAATCATTAACCCGATGTTTTCGGGTTCTGGCTGACTGTTTTGAAATCTTTGTAATCGTCTTTTTTTTGTTCAGTCGTTTTGACGGAAAAGACGATAGACTTCTGAGTTTTTTGTCAAATCTGGTTAATCATTTCGGATATTATATGTATTCATTGGATATTGTATACAATATTTTAATGTAAGTTGAAGATTTAATGGGTGGAACTATATATCTTGTTGAATTTAAACTACTTTAAGAGAAATCCTTTACCGATCACATCATCGTCTTCCATGGTGAAAATGGATTCACCAGTGTAATTTGCTTTACCTTTGACGCGAACCCGAACTGCTTGATGAGGGCCGTAGTTAAAGATGTCTTCTGCTGTTGCGTTGAATATACTCTTGGTGACGCTTTCAAATTGACGTGTTTGACCCGAGTTGATCTGTCCTTTGGCAACTTGAACGGCTATACGGGCGGTAACACCAGAACCGGTTGGACTGCGATCGACCTGTTTGTCTGCAAAGACACAGATATTTGCTGTTGGTTTTGATGAAAAGACTTCTTCGCCATCTGTTAAAATTGTTCCGTAAAGAAACGCAAGATCTTCAGATTTCGGGTGAGATAAGGTCACTGATGCCTTTACTGCGGTACTAATGGCGTCTGCGGCTTGAACTAAATCACGTGTTGATGATTTATGCACATCTAGGCCCAGTTGTTTAGTAGAAGCCAAGGCGTAAAAGGCACCACCATATCCAATGTCATAGTTAACAGTGCCGTAGTCAGGAATGTTAATACTCAGGTTTGTCTGGAAGGCAAATGCAGGAACAGACAGAAAGGAAACAGCGCCACTTTTTCCATCCTTTACATCGATATCGGCAACAACCAGACCACAGGGGCATTCAATTTTAACTGTTGTTGTCGGCTCTACGGCTTTGACGATGCCCTGATCAACTGCATACCGTCCAAGCGCAATGACCGCATGCCCACACATTGTGCTGTAACCTTCGTTGTGCAGAAAAAGAACGCCAAGATCAGCCTCGGGATGTGATGGCTCAACAAGAAGAGCGCCATACATGTCATAATGGCCGCGTGGCTCAAACATAAGGAGATGCCTCAGATGATCGAGGTTTTCTCGGACATAACGACGTTTTTCGAGAATGCTGGCCCCTTTGATCGTTGGGTATCCATCGGTGATAATACGAAGTGGTTCCCCGCCAGTATGCATTTCTACTGTTTTAATTTTGATGCCTGTCATAGTCTTTCTCGAATTAATAATTTTGAATATTTTATACAATAATACAGGGCCAAGAAAAAAGCAGCAAATAATAAAGCTGCTTTTTTCTGTTAACCTAATGTTTGATTATGGCCTTACTCGTTCGGTAAGAGAAGGCTTAACCAACTGATTGTTCATCCAAAAATTCGATCAGATTCTCACACCCTGCTTCTATATGACGATCAAGTAGGTCTGTTGCAGATGCTACGTCACCTGCTTTACAGAATTTGAGTAAATCCCAGTGATCATCTCGTGCTTTTGCGCGTGCGCCAGCACTGTGCAGCTGAATCCGCAAGTAGCGATCAATATTATTGTGCAAATTTTGAACAATTGCCAAAGTTTTGGGGCGTTCTGCGGCGATGTAGAGAATGTGGTGGAATTCTGCGTTTAGCTCTCCCCAGAGAGATATTTCACCATTTTCAAGGGCGACATCATACCGGTTGAGGATGTTTTCTGCGTCCTGAATAAGTTCTGGTGGCATTCTGGGGATTGCACGAGAGATCAAGTCGCCTTCAAGTAAGCGTCGGACATCAAAAAGTTCGCGGATTTCGTCACGGGATAGAGCCGAGACAACGGCACCTTTGTGGGCGTAAAAGGTAACCAGACCTTCTGCCTCCAGCTGTCTCAAGGCTTCACGAACAGGAATTCTGCTGACATTAAAGCGTGAAGCAATGGCGTCCTGTCTTAATTGGGCACCTTCTTTTTGCTGTCCGGAAAGTATTTCCTCTCTAAGAGCTTCGGCCACCGCTTCGGTGATTGTTTGGCGTTTAAAGCCGCCAGATTTATTATTGGTATCGGGCATTCGGTTTTGGGCTTCCGTTTTTATATTTGCTTAATTATGATGCCTTCATTGCCAATGATGGCTGGGCGGCATAATAGGATATTTTATCCTCCTTTGACCAGCAGCTTTCATAGATAAATCTGAAATCGAGCTTAAGAGACATGATCGTCTTATCATGATTTTGGGTATCTTGTAGTTATGCGTGATGGAAAAGAGTAAATTAATGACGACTATTTCCTTGATTGTGGCCCATGGGAAAAACCGAGCAATCGGGAAAGATAACGTTATGCCTTGGCACATCCCGGGTGATTTGAAGTTTTTCAAAGCGCAGACGCTGGGCAAGCCTGTCGTTATGGGGCGTAAAACATTTCAATCCATTGGCCGGCCTTTGCCGGGTCGCCTTAATATTGTGATCACCCGTGACGGGAACTTTGCTGCAGAAGGTGTTTACCTAAGCAAAAGTTTGGAAGAAGCACTGGATTTGGCGCGCGAAGAAGTTAAACGTCAGGGCGGGGACGAGCTTATGGTTATTGGTGGCGCGCAAATCTATAGCCAAGCCATAGATTTAGCGGATCGACTTTACATTACCGAAGTTGATCTTGAACCCGAAGCCGATGCTTTCTTTCCTGAAACCAAAGCTCAGGAATGGTCCGAGAGTTCGCGTGAGATACATGTGCCTGATGGAAGTGTACCCGGATATGCTTTTGTCATTTTAAATAGAATTGCATCGTGACGTTAATAGGCTCAGTTTTGTTGCGTGTTCGGGATGGTCAAAGCAATTTCTGATGTTCCCCTAATTTCACGTTTGAGTTTTTCTTTTAGTATGTCACTGAAAGCTTCAAAGCCCAGAACTTCAATCAGGAATGCGTTTTCGCCGCCAATAACATTTTTTAGATAATAGTCGCCGAGCCATGCAGAGGGGGCGCCGAAGCCGTTCGGGTTAGGGCGAAAGGACAAGACGGGCAATCCATTAATGGTTATACCCCGTTTAATGGCATCGTTTCTGGCCAGCTGAACATGTCGCCCATCACTATTTGGTCCATCCCCGGAAATATCAATGACCAATCTGGGGGCTATGAAGTTATTGTTCTCAATTTCAAAGCTGGCAACATCAATCATTCTGCTAATGGATGTTGAGGGGGCTGAGCTGATCGGGCTATGAGTGAGTTTGTCCGAAAAGATATTTGCGCTTTCTAGGTCATCAAGAATGGCCCACTCAACGACTTTGATTTGATGTTGTTCGCCTGCCCATTCAATATAGGTCAACGCAATACGGCCCAAAGGGCCAGATCGAATGCTATCAATAACTTCGGGATCTTTTAAGGCTTCGATATAACCTCTGCGTTGGAGGTTAGCTTCGTACTCATCAACACTCGAAGAAACATCTACCGCCAAGACGAGTTCCAAGTCGACAGGTTCTTGCCCGGTCCCATAATCGGCTCCATAGGCGGAGGTAATGCAAAAATAGCTTCCCAAAAGCAATCCCTGCATCAATCGGGAAATGATGCCGCGAAGGCTTTTGAAATTTTTTATTATGACCCTCGGTATAACCCACAGCATGGAATGCTCCACAGACAATCTGATCAGATATGAATCCTCTCATAAAAAATTAAATTCTCATAACGGTATGAAAAAAAGCCCCGTGAAAAATCCACGAGGCTTTTTGCTGGAATAAATATTTTTGTTGAGAGAAACGAGATTATTCCATCGAGATCGAAGGTGCTTTACGTTCTGACCTGGCTAGGCTAGACCAGACTTTGTCAGCGATAGAGGCATAACGTTTGGCATGTTCACCATCTGGCGAAGAAATCACAATGGGTTCGCCTTCGTCGGATGTCATTCTGATATCGATATGCAATGGCATTTCACCAAGGAAAGGCGTTTCCATTTTTTCAGCTTCGGCACGGGCACCGTGTTCTCCAAAGATGTGGGCTTCATGACCACACTCTGGGCAGATGTATACGCTCATATTTTCAATGATACCAAGAACAGGTACATCGACTTTGCGGAACATGTTCAGGCCCTTACGTGCGTCGAGCAGGGCGATGTCTTGCGGGGTTGAGACAATGACGGCAC
Organism: Kiloniella sp.; assembly: GCF_048259265.1. NCBI lineage: Bacteria > Pseudomonadati > Pseudomonadota > Alphaproteobacteria > Rhodospirillales > Kiloniellaceae > Kiloniella > Kiloniella sp. The sequence goes on from NZ_JBLXHT010000001.1 coordinate 573,499, forward strand.
CGTTGAGTGGGACCTGTTGTGCCATGGTCAATTGTGCATCACCTGTCCCAGGTGGCATATCGACAATCAGGAGATCCAGTTCACCCCAAACAACGTCGCGTAACATTTGGGTTAAAGCACTTTGGACCATAGGCCCGCGCCAGATCATAGGGGTGTCTTCTGCAACCAGAAAGCCGACCGACATACATTTAATGCCGTGTCTTTCCATTGGTAACAGGGTTTTCCCATCTGGTGAGGAAGGTTTCCCGGTGATCCCCATCATGCGGGGTTGGGATGGACCGTAGATATCCGCATCCATCAGGCCAATTTTTAACCCTTGTTTTGCAAGTGATAAGGCAAGGTTGATAGCTGTTGTTGATTTTCCAACGCCGCCTTTTCCGCTGGCAACGGCAATGATGTTCTTAATGCCTTTAAGCTCGATCTTATTCCCGGGGCCCGGAGAGGGTGTCGATGAGGCTGCTTTTGGGGGCTGAGAAGATGCTTGGGGCTTGGCTTGGCCGGGGGCATTATCTGCGGTAAGAATCGCGCTAACGGATAAAACACCATCAAGGGCATGGACTGCTTTTTCTGCGGATTTACGTAATGTTTCCATTTCTGCAGCTTGTGCGGGATCAACTTCGATGGAAAACCCGACATTGCCTTCTTTTATGATGAGGCCGGAAATCATGCCAAGGCTGACAATATCCTTTTTGCTCTGAGGTTCTACTATTGTTCTCAAAATATCGAGAATTTGTTGCTCTGTAACCATACTCATCCCTGAATTCCCCTTGAATTCTTTGCGCCTTGAACAATATGTGCAGGTACTCTTTGTTGGTCTCTTACACGTTGATTAAAGTGTTATGCCTTGATTATATAGTGGGGTCCACGACAAAGATAAGGGGGAATTGACGCACCCTCTGTGGAAAATATTTAGTTTTCTGTTGCACTGGGCTTGAAAAACAGGTGCATTTAGTGACAGTTTCAAGCAAATTCGTTTGCATTATTAATTAATTAACACAGGGAAAATAGATGCCTTGGGAAAATAAAGGTTCTGGCGGCGGCGGCCCTTGGGGCGGCGGCAATGGCGGCAGCGGTGGTGGTGGAGGACAACGACCACCTGATATCGAAGATATGATTCGCAAGAGTCAGGACCGGGTTAAAGAAATGATCCCAGGTGGTGGTGGATTCAGTGTTAAAGGCTTTGCCTTTATTCTTGGCGTTGTCTTGGTTCTATGGATCGCATCCGGTTTTTATCGTGTACAGCCAAATGAGCAGGGCGTTGTCCTCACTTTTGGTGAATGGACAGCAACAACTGAACCTGGTTTGCATTGGCATTTGCCGTACCCTATTGAGACTGTGATGACGCCAGAGGTCACGACTATTCACCAAATCAGTATTGGGTTTAGTGGTGGTTCGCGACAGGTTAAATCAATAGCAGCAGAAAGCCTGATGCTTACGGGTGATCAGAATATTATTGATGTGAATTTAACCGTTCAGTGGAAAGTTCGTGACGCTGGAGAGTTTCTATTCAACATCCGAGATCAGGAAGCTACGGTAAAGATCGCAGCTGAATCGGCTTTACGTGAAATTGTTGGGCGGACTCTTTTTGATCAGGCAGTTTCTACAGGACGTGATGAAATTCAGATAAAGGTTTTGTCGCTGCTACAAGAACTGTTGGATCAGTATAAGGCAGGTGTCCTTATCACAGAGGTTCAGTTGCAGAATATTCAGCCTCCTCAGGCTGTTATCGATGCATTTGATGACGTACAGCGTTCTTTGCAAGATAAAGATCGTGCCCGTAACGAGGCCGAAAAGTACAGAAATGATGCTATTCCTCGTGCAAGGGGTGATGCACTGAAAGTTGTCCAGGCTGCCGAAGCTTACAAAGAAAGCCTTGAAAACAAAGCGACTGGTGAAGCCGAACGTTTTCTCTCTGTTTATCGTGAGTACAAGCAAAATCCAGAAGTGACGAAGCGTCGTATATATCTGGAAACGATGCAGAAAGTGCTTGGGAAAACAGATAAAGTCATTCTTGGATCTGATCAGGAAGGCGTTGTACCTTACTTGCCGCTTGATCAGCTTCGTAGAAATAGCCAGTGATAAGGGGTAATTACAATGAATAGCAAAATTACTCTTATTGGGGGTATCGTCGTTGCTGTCTTGGCTGTCTTGGCTAGCAGTAGTGTTTATACGATCAATCCTACAGAGCAGGTAATGGTCCTACAATTTGGGCAGCATAAAAGAACTGTCCAGGAACCTGGACTTCATTTTAAGCTGCCTTTCCTCGAAGATGTTGTCCGTTATGAAAAACGCGTACTGAATCTTGATCCTCCGGTAAAACGGATGATCCTTTCAGATAAAAAACCTCTTAATGTGGACAGCTTTGCCAGATATCGAATTGCTGACCCTCTTACGTTCTTTAAAACAGTTCGTACTGAAGCCGGGGCACGTGATCGACTTCAAGCTATGGTTATCTCAGAACTTCTAAAAGTAATGGGTACAGTAGATTTGAATGTTGTTCTTTCTGACGATCGTGAAATATTTATGGCTAAAGTCCTTGCTCAGGTTAATGCACAGGCTAGCCGTTTTGGTATCGATGTTCTCGATATACGTATTCGCCGTGCAGATCTTCCTTCAGAGACGAGTCAGGCTGTGTTTGCTCGTATGAAAACAGAACGTGAAAGAGAAGCTGCGGAAAACCGTGCGCAAGGCTTTGAACTTGCGGAGAGGATCCGGGCAACTGCTGATCGTGAGGTGACGGTTCTTGCTGCTGAAGCAAACAAAGAATCTGAAATTCTTCGTGGTCAGGGTGATGCCGCTCTTACAAAGATCTTAAATGATGCTTATGGGCAGGACCCGGAGTTCTTCAAGTTCTATCGTTCTATGCAGGCTTATGAAGGGGCGTTGGCCACCAACGGCACCTATATGGTGATTTCACCGGATAGTGATTTCTTTGATTACTTCTCTAGTGTAGATGCACCAGATAAATCAGCCAAATAAGTTGATTTAATACTTATGAAAGCGGCGGTATCTAAAAGATGCCGCCGCTTTTTTGTGATAGATATTCAGATTTTTGATGAATAAATAGTGATGTAAAAATGACTGAATTTTTGACGGCTTTGGCGATGGTTCTTGTTATAGAAGGGATTTTCCTGTCACTTTTCCCTCATCGATTACGGCAACTACTAGAGCTATTGGACGAAATGTCACCCAGTGCATTGCGTGCTGGTGGGCTTAGCTGTGCGGTCATCGGTGTTTTTCTGATCTGGGTTATCAGATCGGTTTAAGTCAGTGTTTTCTGACATAGAGTACCATGAGACAATAAAGGACGAAATGTCACGCGTAAGTCACAATTACGCCCATTTCCTCCTCCATCGTCAGAAGTAACATAGCTTGAATCTACTTGGTTTAAGCATAAGTATTCGTTACTCGCTAAATGCGAAAGAATAGTTGGAGAAATCGTAAATGATAAAAGAAGCGGATCGTACAAGTAACCGCGCTGTGGCGGTGGCGAAGACCGTAACCGCCAATCAAAATTCACAAGGTTACCAGAATTTACATAAATGGCTTGTCGGGGTGACTGTTGCTATTGGTATGCTTTCTATGGCTGCTGCGGCGAAAGCCCGTTCAGCGCCCGATAGCTTTGCTGATCTAGCAGAAGAATTGTTGCCTTCGGTTGTGAATATCATTACGACGCAAACCATTGAGCCAAGTGAGCAGGCCGAGGGTGAGCAACAAATTCCTCAGGGTGAAAACTTTGAAGAATTTTTCCGTGACTTCTTCGAAAGAAGAGGGGGCCGTGGTCCTCAACAACCTCGTCGCGGTGGTGCACAAGGATCTGGGTTTATTATTGATTCTGAAGGGCTGATCGTAACCAATCATCATGTGATTGATGGGGCCGACGAAGTTGCTGTTCGTTTACAGGACGGAACCGTTCTTGATGCCGAGGTTATTGGTACAGATCAAAAAACTGACCTGGCTTTGTTAAAGGTTGCTACAAAAATCAATTTACCGGAAACCAAGTGGGGCGATTCCAATAAATCCCGGATTGGTGATTGGGTTCTAGCTATTGGAAATCCTTTTGGTCTTGGTGGGTCTGTTTCTGCTGGTATCATTTCTGCCCATTCACGCGATATTCGTTCTGGCCCTTATGATAACTTCATTCAGACTGATGCCGCGATCAACCGTGGTAACTCTGGTGGGCCACTCTTTAATATGGATGGCGAAGTTATTGGTGTTAACTCGGCAATCTATTCACCCTCAGGCGGGTCCGTTGGAATTGGTTTTTCTATTCCTTCGGCGATGGCAAAAAATATCATTGAACAGCTTGAATCGCATGGTGAAGTCAGACGTGGTTGGCTTGGGGTACACATTCAGACTGTGACGGAAGAATTGGCCGAAGGTTTACGTCTGGATGAAGCTAGTGGAGCGTTGGTTGCGTCTGTTGCCGAGGGGGGGCCTGCTGATAAAGCTGGTATCAAGCAGGGCGATGTTATTCTCGAATTTAATGGCCGCAAAGTTCTTGAAATGCGCAAGTTGCCATTAATGGTTGCTGAAACATCAATCGGCCGCGAAGTTGATGTGGTGGTGTGGCGTAAAGGAAAACGTAAAACCGTTCAGGTTGACCTTGGTCAGTTGGATGATGATGTCGTTGCCGCGGTTGCGCCTTCACAGTCAGAGAAAAAAAATGAGCGTAAAACAAGTAAAGTTGATGACCTTGGTCTCTACCTTGGGAAGCTGGATGGCGAGACCAGACAGCGCTTTAAGCTGAATGACAGCGTAAATGGTGTCGTGATCACTGATGTGGTTCCCAACAGTAGCGCTGCTGAGAAAAGCTTACGTCCTGGGGATGTTATTGTCGAAGTGGATCAAGAAGAAGTGTCTGACCCGGGGCAGGTGGCATCACTTGTGAGTAAAGCCAAAGACGCTGGTTTTAGAGTTGTTACTCTACTTGTCTTTAAACAGGGTGAATATTCTTGGGTTGCGATCAAGCTTGATTCGTAATCAGAGAAATTCTTGTTAATAAAGGGCGTCTCTTTATCGGTGACGCCCTTTTTTTATTTCAATCAATTGCTGGGAGTAGCCTTTTAAGCGAAGTCTTCTTTGCTATAGCCTTGGTAATAAAGCAGGGCGAGATGATCAGTGTGTTTTACCTGATATTCCGCAGTGTCCTGTACGATAGGCTTTGCGTGATAGCCGACCCCCATGCCAACGGCGGATAGCATTGCGAGGTCATTGGCGCCATCGCCGACAGCACAAACATCGTTCAGGGTGATCCCCAATTTCTGAATAAGATCTTCGGTTGCTTCCAGTTTTGCTTCTCTTCCCAGAATAGGCTCTGTTACTGTACCGTTCAGTTTACCGTTTTCGATGTTAAGGGTGTTTGCACGGTCTTCGTTGAACTGGCAGAGATCGCGAATCTGGGCTGTGAAAAAGGTAAATCCACCAGAAACCAGTGCCGTATAGGCCCCGTGTTTTCGCATCGTTTTGACCAGTGTATCTGCACCGGGGTTTAATTTCATAAGACTGGAAATTTCTGTGAGTTCGCTCTCGGGAATATCCTTCAGCAGAGCAACTCTTTCTCTGAGAGACTCTTCAAAATTTAACTCTCCGTGCATAGAGCGTTCGGTAATTTTAGCTATCTTGTCGCCGATTCCGTGACGAAGGGCCAATTCGTCAATCATTTCTTGGGCAATGATGGTGGATTCCATATCTGCTACGAGTAGCTTCTTGCGTCGGTTAACTGTTTCCTGAATAGCAAAGTCAAAAGAGCTTCCGAGCAATTCCTGTGTTATTAGATCCTTGGCTTCTTTGGCTGCGAGGCCAAAGAAGAAGATGTCACATGCTTCTCCGTCAGAGAGCCAGTCCTGTTCTTCCAGTGACGCGCCATGTTCTTTGAGGCATGTGGAAATTGACTGAATAGTTGCGTGATCAAGCAGGGCGCTATTCGGACGGGCAACAAGGGTGGCAACAAAACGCATTGGGACGTAACCTCGGGTCTGATTTGTGGGTTTTGATTTGTTTTTGTAGCTCTTCAGATCAGGTTATAGTAGGAACCTGATAGACCTTGTTAAAGCAGAGAAGTCAGACGTGATCAACGATAAGCCTAAAGTAATTGTCATTACGGGACCGACCGCCAGTGGGAAATCAGCTCTTGGTGTAGATGCTGCCCTTGCTCTAGATGGTGAAATTATCAACGCGGACTCTATGCAAATATACAAAGAGCTGGATGTGATCACTGCCCGCCCAGATAAGGCGGATTTGGAAAAAGTTCCTCACCATTTATATGGCACGATTCCCGGTTCAAGCAGGTGTTCGGTTGAACAGTGGCGAACTCTTGCGATTCAGGAAATTGATAAGGTCCATAAACGCGATAAAATGCCCATTCTTGTTGGTGGGACGGGGATGTATATTCGGGCTCTGGAAAAAGGAATCGCAGAGGTTCCTGATATTCCGGATGTTATTCGTGAAAGAGGGCGGACGCGGTTGGCGCAGATCGGGGGAGAAGCTTTTAAGGCAGAGCTTTCATTGCTCGATCCTGAAATGGGGGAAAAACTCAACCCAGGTGATAGTCAAAGATTAGCGCGAGCGTGGGAAGTGGTCACCCATACTGGAAAATCGCTTTTGCATTGGCAAAGAGAAGCAGAGGGGAAAGTGCCGGATTATGATTTTATCCGTTTTGCTTTGGTGCCGCCCCGTGAAGAACTCTACGATAATTGTAACAAACGATTTGAGACCATGTTGGATCAAGGCGGCTTAAAAGAAGTGGAAAATTTGCTCGCTTTATCTCTTGATTCTTCTTTGCCGATTATGAAGGCCTTGGGCGTTCCAGAACTTGCTGAATATATCCAGGGGAAGATGAGTCTGGAGGACGCAATTTCGCGTGCGCAGCAAAATACCCGTCGTTACGGGAAAAGGCAGATGACGTGGATCAGAACACAATATAATGACGCTGAAATCGTAAATGAGAAATATTCGGAAAGGTTACAGGGTCATTTTTTTAATTTTATTCGCCAAAGCGGCTTGACCCCTTCTTGCTAAGAGGCTAGTTTTCGCGCTCGCAACCAAAAAAGAAGGCTAGAGAATCTTGGCCTTTTGCTTCTTTTCTTGCTACAGGCATTGGAGCTAGGATTGCACATCATTGAAAGCCAGTTTGTTTGAGAGGAATGAAACCAATGGCGACCGAACAGTTTACCGGCGCGGAAATAGTGATCAAAGCCCTGAAAGATCAGGGTGTGGACACCGTGTTTGGCTATCCTGGCGGTGCAGTGCTACCGATTTATGATGCTATCTTCAAACAGAACGACATTAAGCATGTTCTCGTTCGTCAAGAAGGTGGTGCGGTGCACGCAGCGGAAGGATATGCACGATCTACTGGTAAAGTCGGTGTCGTCCTTGTCACATCTGGTCCCGGTGCCACAAATGCTGTTACTGGTCTGACCGATGCTCTTTTGGATTCAATTCCTTTGATTTGCCTTACTGGGCAGGTTCCAACGCATCTTATTGGTAATGATGCGTTTCAGGAAGCTGATACCACAGGTATTACACGCCCTTGTACAAAACATAACTATCTTGTTCGTGATATTGAGACATTGTCTCGTACGATGCATGAAGCTTTTTATGTTGCGCAGAACGGACGCCCCGGCCCAGTTGTGATTGATCTGCCTAAAGATGTTCAACAAGGGAAGATTGATACTTATCTAGCGCCGGAAGACGTGAAACACAGAAGCTATCGTCCGCAAGTTAATGGTGAAGCTGATCACATTAACGAAGCTGTCGAACTTATTGCGAATGCAAAGCGGCCTGTTTTTTATGTTGGTGGCGGCGTGATTAACTCTGGATCTTCTGCATCCACGGTTTTGACTGAGCTTGTTCGTTTGACGGGCGCACCTTGTACAACGACGTTGATGGGTCTTGGGGCTTATCCGGGAACAGACAAACAGTTCCTTGGTATGTTGGGTATGCATGGTACGTACGAAGCTAATCTTGCCATGTATAACTGTGATGTTATGATCAATGTCGGTGCACGGTTTGATGACCGTATTACCGGCGTTATTGATGAATTCTCACCGGATTCCAAAAAAATTCATATCGATATTGATGCCAGCTCTATCAACAAGAATGTCATGGTTGATCTTCCAATTGTTGGTGATGCCGGGCGGGTTGTGGAAGAGATACTTCGGATATGGAAAGAAAAGAAACATTCCCTCGATGCCAAATCTCTAAAGGCCTGGTGGTCTCGTATTGATGAATGGCGTGCGAAAGACTGTCTTAGCTATGTACAGGACGGCCCCATCATCAAGCCTCAACATGCGATCAAGCGTCTCTATGAACTAACGAAAGATCGTAAGCCATATATTACGACAGAAGTTGGCCAGCATCAGATGTGGGCAGCTCAGTATTTCCATTTTGAGGAACCAAAAAAGTGGATGACGTCTGGTGGTCTGGGCACAATGGGTTATGGCCTTCCAGCTGCAGTCGGAGCGCAACTTGCGCATCGCGAAGATCTGGTGATTGATATTTCGGGTGAAGCTTCTTTCATGATGAACATGCAAGAGCTGGGAACAATTGCTCAGTACAGGCTGCCTGTTAAGATTTTTATTGTGAATAATCAATGGATGGGCATGGTGCGTCAGTGGCAACAGCTGCTGCATGGTAACCGACATTCTGAAAGTTATTCTGATGCATTACCAGATTTCGTGAAACTGGCTGAATCCTTTGGATTGAAAGGGATGCGTTGTGAAAAAGCGGAAGATTTGGATCAAATGCTTCAAGAGATGATTGATTCGCCCGAGCCGGTTATCTTTGATTGTCAGGTTGCAAAAGAAGAGAATTGTTATCCGATGATTCCATCAGGCGCAGCGCATTACGAAATGTTACTTGGTCCTGAAGATTCAGCTGCGAAGCCAATTTCCGAAGAGGGAATGGTCCTCGTCTAATTCTGGATTGATTCGTTTTCCGCATTGCTTTGGATGATAGCTCTGCGGAATAGATTGTGACAAAAACTATTAGTAGGATATGCGTCCCATGGCGCCGATGGATACAAATATTGAAAGCCGCACGATAGCGGTTCTTGTTGATAACGAACCTGGCGTTCTGGCCAGAGTTATTGGCCTGTTTTCAGGCCGCGGATATAACATTGAAAGCTTGACTGTGACTGAAGTTGACGTCGCACACGGGTTCTCACGAATTACGGTTGTAACATCTGGTACGGCCCAGATTTTGGAGCAAATTAAAGCCCAATTGGGGCGTCTTGTTCCTGTTCACCGCGTCCGTGATTTGACAAAGGAAGGGACTTCTGTTGAAAGAGAGCTTGCTTTGATCAAAGTTGCTGGCGCTGGTGAAAAGCGTGTTGAGGCATTGCGGATTGCGGATATTTTCCGTGCCCGTGTTGTTGATTCCAGCCATGATCACTTTGTTTTTGAAATGACCGGGCAAAGTGACAAGTTGGATGTCTTTGTTGATCTAATGCAGCCCTTAGGATTGATTGATGTCAGTCGGACAGGTGTTGTAGCCATTTCCCGCGGGGCGAAGGCGCTCTAGGCGATACAACCCACGAGATTTTCTATTTGATTTAGCTATGAATAGCTACAGTAAGGAAGGAATAAGCGATGCGTGTCTATTATGACCGTGATGCGGATGTAAATCTGATTAAAGGTAAGAAGGTTGTAATCGTTGGTTACGGTAGCCAGGGTCATGCCCATGCTAACAACCTCAAAGACAGCGGCGTTAAAGATGTGCGTGTAGCACTTCGTCCAAGCTCAAGCTCAGTTGCAAAAGCTGAAGCGGCTGGCTTTGAAGTTATGGCACCTGCTGATGCAGCTGCTTGGGCAGATGTCGTTATGATCCTGACTCCTGATGAAAATCAGGCAGCTCTTTATAATGCTGATCTTGTTGCAAACCTCAAAGAAGGTGCCGCAATCGTCTTTGCTCACGGTTTGAATGTTCACTTCAAGCTGATTGAACCACGTGCTGATCTTGATGTTTTCATGATCGCACCTAAAGGTCCGGGGCACACTGTACGTAGCGAATACCTCAAAGGCGGCGGTGTTCCATGTTTGATTGCTGTTCATCAGAACGCTTCTGGTAACGCACAGGAAATCGCGCTTTCTTATGCTTCTGCTATCGGTGGTGGTCGTTCTGGTGTTATCGAAACAACTTTCCGTGAAGAATGTGAAACTGATCTTTTTGGTGAGCAGGTTGTTCTTTGTGGCGGTCTTTGTGATCTGATTAAAGCTGGTTTCGAGACATTGACCGAAGCGGGTTATGCACCTGAAATGGCTTACTTTGAGTGCTTGCACGAAGTGAAGCTGATTGTGGATTTGATGTACGAAGGTGGTATGGCGAACATGCGTTATTCCATCTCTAATACAGCGGAATTTGGTGACTATGTAACTGGTCCTCGCATCATCACTGACGAAACGAAAGCTGAAATGAAGCGTGTTCTTGCTGACATTCAGTCTGGCCGTTTTGTACAGAAATTTGTTTTGGACTACCAAGCAGGCCAGCCAGAGCTGAAAGCCACACGCGGTTTGAACGCTGAACATCCAATCGAGGAAGTTGGCTCTCGCCTGCGTGCGATGATGCCGTGGATTGGTGCAAACAAGCTTGTGGATAAAGAAAAGAACTAATTTTCTTTATTCTTTTAAAGAAAAAGGCGGGTTTTCCCGCCTTTTTTTGTGTTTGATAGCGTTTGTTAACCATCTTTAAAGCTCTTTCTCTGCACGATGTGTCGGTGGGGGAATAGGTGTAAATACGGGTTGATAACAAGGAAATCGTGAAAGAGTAACTAAACTGCGATTTTCGACCTTTCACAAAACGTGAAAAGTGTTATTGTACCCGACCATCGGGACATTCTGTTTCGGGGGGAATTTTGTGACTTTCTCCAAACATTACGGGGTCGTACCTTGCAAGATAGGTTTTGCAAGAGTATCCCTCGCATTATTGTGTATGACGTTTGTAAATTAGGGATAGCTAATTCATGGTCTCTTTGTTTGGCATGTTTTCTACCGATATGGCCATTGACCTCGGTACCGCCAACACCTTGGTATATGTGAAGGGACGGGGCATTGTCCTCAACGAACCTTCAGTGGTTGCAATTGGTGAGAAAAAAGGCAAGAAACAAGTTCTTGCTGTTGGTGATGAAGCCAAGTTAATGCTTGGTCGTACACCAGGTAACATCCAAGCTATTAGACCATTGCGAGATGGTGTTATTGCTGACTTTGATGTCGCAGAAGAAATGATTAAGCACTTTATACACAAAGTGCATGGCCGCCGTTCATTTGCCCGCCCAAGAATTGTTGTCTGTGTTCCTTTTGGTTCTACAGCGGTTGAGCGTCGTGCCATTCAGGAATCTGCTGAATCTGCTGGTGCTCGTGAGGTCCACCTTGTCGAAGAGCCAATGGCTGCTGCGATTGGTGCTGGATTGCCTGTGACAGAGCCAACGGGTTCTATGGTCGTTGATATTGGTGGTGGGACAACGGAAGTTGCTGTTCTCTCTCTCGGCGGAATTGTTTATTCAAGATCTGTTCGCGTTGGTGGCGACAAAATGGATGAAGCTATTATTGCTTATATCCGTCGTAACCATAACCTTCTTGTTGGTGAAGCATCAGCCGAACGTATCAAAAAGGAAATTGGATCAGCTTGCCCGCCAGAAGATGGCGAAGGCATGACAATGGAAATCAAAGGCCGTGATCTTATGAACGGCGTTCCTAAAGAGTTGATCATTTCAGAACGTCAGATTGCTGAGTCTCTTGCCGAGCCTGTAGGTGGCATTGTTGAGGCTGTTAAGGTTGCTCTTGAGCATACAGCGCCGGAACTTGCTGCTGATATCGTGGATAAGGGCATTGTCTTGACAGGTGGCGGCGGATTGTTACGTAATCTTGATTATGTTCTGCGTGCCTCTACTGGTCTGCCTGTGTCCATTGCAGACGATCCCCTTAGCTGTGTTGCTATGGGAACGGGGCGCTGCCTCGAAGATTGGAAAACACTTCAGCACGTTCTCATTCAGATGTATTAAAATAAAATTTGAAACTATTTGATGCTTTCATCATTTTAAAAGTTATTTTTTAACTTTTTAGTGTATAGTATATAGAATAGTTTCAAAGGTTTGTGGCAATTATCTCATGTTGAATGTAACAGGAGCAGGACTTGAATAAGAGGATCGGAGCCATTAGTCATGTGACGACGCCTGTTCAGGCGTGGCTTCACGGTTCTGCCTATGCTGTTTTGATTGTTGTTGCTATCGCATTGATAATTCTGGCTAAAACAGGAAATGTTGGTGTTGAACGCGTCCGTACAGCGGTTGTTGACGGCGTATCTCCCTTGATGGAAATCGCCAATCGTCCTGTTGTTATGATAAGTGATACGATTGAAACTGCCCAAAATTATGTGGCGCTAAAATCCGAAAATGAAGAACTACGTCGTCAGAATGAAAATTTACGACGTTGGCAAATTACAGCAGCTAAATTGCAGGGTGAAAACGCATCTCTACGGGGCATGTTAAATCTTGCACCGAGACGAGCGCCAAATATAACGACGGCGATGGTTGTTGCTGATCAGGGTGGATCTTTTGTCCGTTCTGTCATTGTTAATGCTGGCAGCCTAGATGGCATAACCAAAGGCCAAGCAGCGATGACAGGTCTCGGTCTTGCTGGACGTGTGGCAGAGGTCGGTCGTCATTCTTCACGTGTTATTCTGTTAACTGATTTGAGCAGCCGTATTCCGGTTTTTGTTGGATCTTCCAGATCCCGGGCCATTTTAGCTGGAGATAACTCTCCTTCTCCATCCTTATTATACTTGGATGAAGGAACAGAAGTTAAAGTTGGGGATGCGATATACACCTCTGGCCAAGGTGGCGGTTTTGTTGTGGGCTTGCCAGTTGGGGTCGTTCACTCTTTGACAGATGTTTCGATCAAAGTGAGGCCTTATGCCGATTGGGGGCATTTGGAGTTTCTTCGTCTTGAAGATTATGGGCTGAAGCAAAACCTGGATATTCTGTACTCGGATAGCGGGGCCGAGAGACAAAAGTGAACCCAACCTTTTGGCAACGTATTGATGGACTTGCTCGATCTGCCTGTCCTTTCACGATTACGCTTTTACTCACAGTTTTATTCCTAGTTCCCTTACGCATTCCAAACTTGGCAGAGGTGGTTCCCTCTGTCTTACTGATATCAGTATTCTATTGGACATTATACCGACCAGATTTGATGCCGATATGGGCTGTTTTCGGTCTGGCTTTTATTCACGACCTGTTATCCGGTATTTTGTTGGGGGTTGGAGCTTTAATTCTTTTGTTGTTTTGTTTGGCATTAAATGGGCAGCGTAAGTTTCTTGTCGGTGCATCCTTTTCTGCGCTTTGGATTAATTTCTTTATTCTCTCCAGTTTGGCTTTTCTATTTCAGTGGGTCTTAATATACTTATTGGAACCGGGTATTCCTGATTACAGGCCAGTTATTTTTCAAAACCTGACAACAGTTGCTGTATACCCTGCTTTTTCATGGATTTTTGCCTTGATTCAGCGAACGTTACTCAAGGATTAGGAATTAATTTATGCCGATGGTTCACGAAGACCAGGACCGTCATAAAGGTTTTACGCGCAGAATACTGATGCTTTCTTGCGGAAAGGCTGCATTATTATCTGCTCTTGTTGGCCGTATGTATTATTTACAGGTTATTGAGGCCGAAAAGTATAAAACTCTAGCTGAAGATAATCGTGTAAATTTACGCTTACTTCCCCCAAGACGCGGTAATATCCTTGATCGTTTTGGTGTTGAAGTTGCAAACAATCAGCAAAATTTCAGGGTTGTTGTCGTCAAAGAGCAAACGCCTGATCTTATGGCAACCTTGGATGCTCTCTCCAAGCTAATCAAACTTTCTGAACATGATTACAAACGTATTCTAAGGGATGTGAAACGTAAAAGAGGCTTTGTGCCTGTTACTGTAAAAGATAATCTGAGTTGGGATCAGGTCAGTAGTATCGAAGTGAATTCTGCCGATTTACCTGGGGCTAGCATTGAAGTTGGAGAAACTCGTTTCTATCCATATGGAGCAGATATGTCTCATATTCTCGGATATGTGGCGGCAGTCTCTGAAAAAGAGCTAACAGGAGATCCGTTGCTCGAGTTGCCTGGCTTTAGAATTGGTAAAAGCGGTATTGAAAAATATCATGATAACGATATGCGTGGGCAGGCAGGTACCAGTGAATTTGAGGTGAACGCTTATGGTCGCGTAATACGAGAGCTCGCCAGAAATGAAGGCGGTAGTGGTCGTGAGATGATCCTGACTGTTGATGCTGGGCTGCAAACTTTTGTTCAGCAGCGACTAATGAGTGAGTTGTCTGCAGCAAGTGTTGTGATTGATATTCAAAATGGGGATGTACTCGCTATGGGCTCTGTGCCGGGGTACGATCCAAGTGCTTTTAATCTTGGCCTTAGTAGTAAACAGTGGAATGGGCTAATTAACAATCCGTATACGCCGCTGTCAAATAAAGCGATTTCAGGCACCTATGCTCCGGGATCAACCTTTAAAATGATTGTGGCCTTAGCTGCAATGAAAGAAGGTATCGGTGCTTTAAGTCATACGGCCTATTGTCCTGGCTTTATGAAGCTAGGGAATGCAAGGTTCCATTGTTGGAAGCGTGGTGGTCACGGCAATGTTAATATGATCGAAGGATTACAACATTCCTGCGATGTATATTTTTACGATGTTGCCCGCCGTATTGGCGTTGATAAGATCGCAGAAATGGCAAACAAATTTGGTCTAGGAGAAAAGGTAGGTATTGATCTCCCTGGTGAACGCTCGGGCGTTATTCCGACCAAAGCTTGGAAAGAGGCAAATATCGGCGAGCCATGGCAGGGTGGAGAAACGCTTGTAACTTCTATTGGGCAGGGGTTTGTTCTGGCAACACCCCTTCAATTAGGGGTTATGGTCGCTCGGATCGCTGCAGGCGGTAAAAAAGTAATTCCCCGTCTCGCACGAGGTTATAGAGAAGGCGAGAAAACTGTTGCTTATCCTGTTCCTGAGTTTGAGGACTTGGGTATTCCCTCAGAGCACATGAAGATGATTTTTCAAGGGATGGATGCCGTTTCTAACAATCCTCGTGGTACGGCTTATAAATATCGTATTAAAGATGAAGGCTGGGAATTGGCTGGTAAAACCGGAACTGCGCAAGTACGCAGGATTACACTGGCGGAACGACAAGCAGGTGTTTTCAAAAACGAAGATTTACCTTGGCGACGTCGAGATCATGGGCTGTTTGTTGCTTATGCGCCAGTTGATAATCCTCGTTATGCCTGTGCCGTTGTTGTCGAGCATGGAAGCGGATCGAAAAGTGCTGCTCCGATTGCCAGAGATATCTTGCGGGAGACACAAAGGCGTGATCCAGCAAATACACCGGCTGTTCCTTTGCAGTATACGGCTGAAGCGACCAATATGGCTGATGAGGTGTAACTATGGGACAGCAACCACATTACCTTGGCCGACATAATCCTGAAATAACTCTTGGTCAGAAATTATGGCAATTAAATTGGGGGATGATTATTCTTATCTGTATGATTGCCTCTATTGGCTTGGGGATGCTCTATTCTGCTGCTAACGCAAGCTTTGATCCGTGGGCGTCACGGCAGGCGATCCGTTTCGCGGTAGGCTTTGTTTTTATGATTATCGTTGCTCTCGTGGATATAAGGTTTTGGTTTCGCGTTAGTTATCTTTTTTATTTTGGCGCTTTGATACTTCTCGTCGGTGTTGAGATCATGGGGAGCGTCGGAATGGGAGCTCAGAGATGGATTGATCTGAAGTTTATTCAGTTACAACCATCAGAGTTGATGAAGGTCGCTATTGTCTTTGCTCTTGCCCGATATTTCCATGGTGTATCACAAGAAGATATCGGACGAATTTCCTTCTTGATTATTCCTTTAGCGATGGTTATTGCCCCTTCTGTCCTTGTGCTGCGGCAACCCGATTTGGGGACTACAGGTATGCTGGTGATGGCATCAGGGGCGGTTTTCTTTTGTGCTGGCGTTCGTCTTTGGAAGTTTGCAATAGTTGTCTTATCGGGACTTGCTGCGATCCCGATTGGGTGGCAATTTTTACACACCTATCAAAAAAACCGGGTTTTGATCTTTCTTAATCCCGAACAGGATCCTCTTGGAACTGGATACCATATTCATCAATCCAAGATCGCTTTTGGATCTGGTGGTGTGTTTGGTAAGGGCTTTCTTCAAGGATCACAAAGCCATCTAAATTTCTTACCAGAAAAGCAAACCGACTTTATCTTTACCATGCTTGCGGAAGAGTTTGGTCTGGTGGGCGGGCTTGTTCTGTTAGGCTTATACGTTCTTTTGATGGTTTATGGTCTGGCGATTTCACTGCGTGCGAGAAATCAGTTTGGTCGGCTGTTGGCGATTGGCCTAACCTTTAACCTCTTCCTATACGTTTTCATCAACATAGCTATGATTATGGGACTGGTACCAGTCGTTGGTGTTCCATTACCCTTAATATCATATGGTGGAACAGTCATGTTAACGGTTATGGTAGGGCTTGGTCTTGTAATGTCAGTGTGGTTACATAGAGACATAAAGATTTCCCGTCATGGCGTACATGATGAATAGCTTCCCGTCATAGCGCGCTGTGGCGCGTATGATCAATAGCTTTATGTCTCTGTGCTGAATGTTTGCTCTACTGGTGTTTCTAATATCTAACTTAGAGACACCAGTAGCCATAGCCGTTATCGAAGCGACGGTCTCTCCACATTCCCTTCATGTCAGCAATTAAGCCTGCTGGCTTTATGATTTGCTGGATATTAAGGTTTGTTAGTTCTTTGTAACCACTATGAGGAACCGCACCAATGACGCAGTCATAAGGTTTATCTGTTTCAAGAGACGATTTCAGTTCAATGTCAAAGAACTCTTTAGCTTCCAGAGGATCGGCCATTGAATCGTGGACATCTACTCTGTGTCCCAGTTCTTTTAAGTCCTGAACAATATCTATTATTTTTGTGTTTCTTAAGTCTGGTACGTCTTCTTTGAACGTTAACCCGAGAATAAGAGTACGCGGCTGATGCGTACTTGGATCTCTGGCGAGTATTGTGTTGTGAATGGCATTACTTACAGCTTTGCTCATTGCTTCATTTGTTGAACGGCCTGATAATATGACCTTTGGGTCATGTCCTGTTGTTGTTGCACAATGAGCGAGATAGTAAGGGTCCACACCGATACAATGTCCGCCAACAAGACCAGGTTGGAAGTTCAAGAAATTCCACTTTGTGCCCGCAGCCTCTAAAACATCATAAACTGAAATACCAAGCTTCTGGAAAATAACCGCGATTTCATTTACGAAGGCGATATTGATATCCCTTTGAGCGTTTTCAATTACTTTTGCTGCTTCGGCTGTTTTAATATTCTTTGCTAAAAAGATTTTATCGCCGTTCATTGTGCCGTAAATACTTTTCAGTACTTGTGCGACTTCCGGGGTCTGACCGGCAACAACTTTTGTGATGTTATCTACGGTATGTACCTTATCCCCGGGGTTGATTCTCTCTGGAGAATACCCAAGAAAGAAATCTTTACCACATTCCAAGCCCGATCCATTGGCGAGAATTGGGCCGCAAATGTCTTCTGTTACGCCGGGGTACACTGTACTTTCATAAACAACAATATCCCCTTTTTTTAAGAAACGGCTCACGGTTTCAGATGCTTTTTCTACTGGGGTAAGGTCTGGCGTATTATTCTTATCTACGGGTGTTGGCACAGTTACGATATGAACGTTGTGTCCACTGAGTTCAGCTTTGTCACTTGTTAGATGAAGCGTAGAGTTTCGTAAATCGGATGTTTCGATTTCGCCAGTACGATCAAAGCCTACACATAGTTCATTTATGCGACTTTGGTTTATATCAAAGCCAGTAACTTTATAGTGTTTTGATAAATGGACTGCTAGCGGAAGGCCAACATAGCCTAGGCCAATAATACTAATTGTTGGATTTTCTGTCATAATTCCAGCTTGAATATGTCAAATCTAATCTGTGTCCGTTGTAAGTGATCATGCATACCTAGGCAATATGAATTCAAGAGAGGCAGGAGTTGTTTGCGATAAATTTCTGCGGAACATTCCAAAAGTTTAATAGCAAAAGATTGATGCTTGACTATTTGTTTACCATTTTGGTGTTACTTAAAGTAGTGCGAATATGTCATGAAATCAAAAGGTTGTCTTAAATGGCAGAATATAAAGGTATCGAACGGCGTTTGGTTTTTCGTCTGCTTGATTATTGGGAGAAGAAGAAAGACGGTCGGAAAATGCCGAGTTTGGATGATATTAAGGCTTCTGAATTGGGAGATGACTGGGATTGGTGCTTTTTAATTTTGCTGGGCGATGAAGAAGAAAGTGCAACTTTTCATCATATTGGATCTTTGATCTGGCCGAATGATCGCACGCCTTTAGTGGGAAAAGAAGTGAGCGCGAGCCCTGATGAAAGTTTAGTTAAGCAAGCGACACGTTTTATGCCCAGAGTTCTAGAGTTGGGGGTGCCTGTCAGTGTTGGAGGTGAGTGCACTGATGGAGGTGATAAGCTTCTTTATCGAAGTACCTTAATGCCTTTGTCTTCTGATGATGAATTTGTTGATGCGCTCTTTGGCGGTGCCAATTGCCGAAAAGTGATGAACAAATAGGGATTAAAGCCACGATGTCTCAGGCTGTTTCTTTTGAAGTTGATACATATCAGAATAATCGGTGGGTACTGGAGTGTGTCCTTGATGATAAAGATATGGCGCTGTCTACAGCAAAAAGGCTGTATGATTCCAAACGTTTCTCTGCTGTGAGGGTTGTGCAGGAAACTTATGATGAAAATAGTAATTCTAGCCGCGAACGGGTTATTTTTGAAACGACTGTTGCTGATCGGGATAATCGAGCTGCTAAAGTACGTCAACCAGCGACGAAAGTTGACAGATCAGAGCGTCAGTCTCTAAAAAAACGACCCCGTAAAAAAACAGAACAGAAGCCCGTTAAGAAAAGTGGCCCCAGTCTTTGGGTGTTGCTTCTTCTTTTAGCAATAATCTCGGCCGGTGGCCTCGGGCTTCTGGTTTATGTGAAAAGCCTATAGCCTTCTTTATGTATGAATCCCTCGGAATTTATCGAGGGATTTGTCTGGAATGATTTTAGATTTGTTATTTCCAGTAAGTGGTGAAATCTTCCGGATCTGGGCGTTTACGCTCTTTTACTTCTCTCTCGACGCTGCCGACATATAAGAATCCGATAATATCCATATTGTCTTCTAAACCTAGTCCGGCTTTGACATTTGGATCATACGCGGCATTTCCGGTTAACCAGATTGCTCCATAATTCCGTTCATGGGCGGCAAGCATAATGTTCTGTGCTGCGGCGCCAGCAGAGAGAACGCGTTCGTTTTTGGGAACTCCTGGTTTTTCATCCGTCATTACAGAACAGACAACAATAACTAATGGAGCTAGTTTGGGACGGCTGCCTTCTTTTTCCAGTTGTTCTGCTGTTGCGTCTGGATTTCTTTTTCTGAGTGATTCAACAAACAGATCAGATAGTTTATTTCTTGCGTCATCTTCTATAACGATAAAACGCCATGGGCGAAGCCATCCATGATCTGGTGCGGTGACGGCAGCACGAAGCATGTAGTTGATGTCTTCTTTGCTTGGGGCCGGGTCTACCATCCACTGGGTGACGATGGATTTTCGAGATAAAAGAAATGACAAGGTGTTCTCCTAATAAGCTGTATTTCTCTAAATAAATGATAATTTTAACATTTACACCCTCTTTTTATTTTTCTTCATAAGAAGATAGGAAGGATTTTTTTATTCAAAATACATCATTAATATATTTGCAATCAATTCTCATTTACATTATGTATGAGGCGTGGATGAAAATCATTCTCAATGGCGAGAAAAAAATGTACGTTTGTATATGTAATGGTTTTACAGAAAAAGATGTAAAAAACGCGGTAGGTTTAGGTGCGTCTTCTGTTGCGGGCGTATATAAAGCAATGGATTGTTCACCGCAGTGCGGAAAGTGCGGTTGTGACATCAAAGATATGCTTGATGAAGAGAAATCGTTTAATGCACAGTTTGCAAAAATGAAACATCTCGCGGCTGAATAAATCAGCAATACCAAAAAAGATTTCATCTCAGTTTCTTCTTAGTGCGTTCGTGCGGCTTATACCGTGTTTTCACTAGATTTTCCGATATGCACATTTCTTATAAGTTTTTGAGAAAAGGAAACACTAAGAGATTTTTCTTTGGTTTTTTTTGGGTCTGAACAACCCATTATTAAATGATTCCAATAATCAAATATGCTATCTAACAATTTGGAACAGTGGTTTTAACGTTGCTGTTTCTTCTTTTGCCTAATAGTGTTAGGCAAAAGATTATATTGTATAAATTAAAGTTGTTTTTTGGTGAGGGATTATGAAAAACGCACAGGTGAAAGCTACGCAGTTAAAAGATTATGTAGCCCCAGCTTTCTTAGTAGACCATGTAGACTTGGCGTTTTTCCTTAAGCCTGAAGCAACGAAAGTTCACTCAAAATTAAAAATTAAACAAAATTCAAAGAGCAAAAAGCCTCTGGTTTTGGATGGGGATGAATTGCGTTTGGATTCTGTTGCTATTGATGGACGCGTGTTAAGCACTGATGAATATCAGCTTAATGAGTTTTCTCTTACAGTTCCTGACTTTCCGGCGGAGGGTGAACTGGAGATCGTTACCTTTATTAATCCAGTCCAGAATACAAAGCTTGAAGGGCTCTACCTGTCAGGAGGGAATTTCTGCACGCAATGCGAGGCCGAGGGTTTCCGTCGTATAACATTTTATCCCGATCGTCCCGATGTTATGGCAACATATACGGTGACAGTGCATGCAGACAAAGCAAGTTATCCTATCCTGCTTTCAAATGGGAACCTGATTGATCAAGGTGTCAATGAAGATGGAAGTCATTGGGCCCGTTGGGATGATCCCTTTCCTAAGCCGAGCTATCTATTCGCCCTCGTAGCAGGGGATTTGGCTTGTCACGAAGACGTTTTCAAAACACGCTCTGGTCAAGATGTAACCCTGAAAATTTTCGTTGAGCATGGGAACGAAGATAAGTGTGCCTATGCTATGGATTCCCTTATTCGTTCAATGAAATGGGATGAAGATCGGTTTGGATTGGAATACGATCTGGATATATTCAACATTGTTGCGGTTAGTGATTTTAATATGGGGGCGATGGAGAACAAAAGTCTTAATATTTTTAACTCCAAATGCATACTTGCAAGCCCTGATACTGCGACTGATATGGAATTTGAGCGTATTGAAGCCATTGTTGCCCATGAATATTTTCACAACTGGACAGGAAATCGTGTCACCTGTCGTGATTGGTTTCAGTTGAGCTTGAAAGAAGGTTTGACGGTTTATCGTGATCAGGAATTTACAGCAGACATGCGGTCTGCCCCTGTAAAACGAATTCAGGATGTGCGTACATTACGTGCGCGACAATTTCCCGAAGACTCTGGGCCTCTTTCTCACCCGATCAGACCGGAATCTTATATCGAGATAAATAATTTCTATACTTCTACTGTGTACGAAAAAGGTGGCGAAGTTATTCGTATGATGGCTGAGCTTCTTGGGAAAGATGGATTCCGAAAGGGGCTCGATCTTTACTTTAAACGACATGATAATCAGGCTGTAACCTGTGATGATTTCGTTGCAGCAATGGAGGATGCGAACAGGGTCGATCTTAATCATTTCCGTTTGTGGTATAGTCAAGCTGGAACGCCAGAAGTGGAAGCCAGTTGGTCCTATGACGTAGAAGAAAAAAGTTTTACGTTGACGTTAGATCAGCTTACGGCACCAACTCCGGGCCAGAAAACAAAACATCCTTTGCTGATTCCATTTACTGTTGGTCTTATTGGTGAGAATGGTGAAGAGCTGCCCTTAAAACTTCAAGGCGAGAGCGATGAAGGTCCGGTAACCAACCGCCGTACACTCCGCTTTGACCAGGAACGCCAAACCTTTAAGTTTATTGATGTTCATCAATGTCCAACCCCTTCTTTGAATAGAAATTTTTCGGCACCAATTAAGCTATCGACAAAATATACAACTGAAGATCTTGGCTTTTTAATGGGCCATGATAAAGATGCATTCAGTCGATGGGATGCGGCACAAACATATGCTTCAAGATTAATTCTTAAGATGGTGCAAACCATTCAAGAAGGTGGAAGCCCGGAATTTGATGTTCAGTACGCCGAAAAAGTTGCGTTGAATATTGCTGATAAGTCTCTTGACCCTGCGTTTTTGGCTCAGATGTTAACCTTACCCTCTGTGGATTATGTTACTGAACAAATGGAAGTCGCTGATTTCGCCGCAGTAGAGAAAGCCAAGTCTGTTTTCAAAGTGGGTATAGCACAGGCTTTGCTTGAACAGTTTAAAGGCCTGTATTTGGTTGCTAATGACAGCATACCTTATAGCCCGGATTCCATATCTGCGGGGCGTCGTGCACTTCGTAATGCAGCCCTTGGGTACTTGTCAGTTATTGACGATCCCGAGTGTTTAAAGCTTGTTGTCGAGCAATTTGATGCCTCTGACAATATGACGGACCGAATGGCTGCATTATCCTTACTTGCAGATATCCCTGGTCAGGAAAGAGAAAGGGCACTAAGCGCGTTTGAGGGGCGTTATGCTGATAATACTCTGGTGATGGACAAATGGTTTGCTGTTCAGGCTACATCAACAATACCAAGCGCCTTGGACGAAGTGAAGAAACTGCTCTCGCATTCAGCCTTCTCTTATAAGAACCCGAATAAAGTCAGAGCCCTTATCGGAGCATTTTCTGGTGCAAACCCTGCTCGTTTTCATGCTGAAGATGGTGAAGGTTACCGTTTCTTGGCCGATAGCATTGTTCGCCTCAATAGCATCAATCCACAGGTTGCCTCAAAAATTCTGGCACCATTGGGAAGCTGGCGACGGATGAATGCGACACACCAAAAAATGATGAAAATGGAGCTGCAGCGCATTCTGGATACAGAAAATCTCTCTAATGATGTTTATGAGATTGTGTCCAAATCTCTTTCCTAGATTTAGATAGTGTTTCGGTTTCGAATAGTAAAAATGCCTGCTTAAGCGGGCATTTTTTATTTGATAAGAAGTTTCCGGCAATCACCTAATCTGTCCTGCCAACCAAGAGTTACCAGCTCGGGCGTATCTTTTTCTTCGGTTGGGTAGCCTATGCAGCAATAGGCTACTAGTACCCATTTGTCGGGTACTTCCAGTGTTTTATTTACGGCATCTGGATCTATGATCGAGACCCAACCAAGGCCGATGCCTTTTGCGCGTGCAGCAAGCCAGAGAGTGTGGACCGATAAAACAGCTGAGTATCGTAACATCTCAGGCATGGACTGGTGTCCAAGCCCATGGCCTTGGTCGGTTTCTTCATGAGCGAAAACTGCCAGCTGTATTGGGGCGCGATCCATGCCTGATAATTTAAGGCTGGCGTATAACTGTGCTTTTTCTCCGTCATAACCTTCAAGAGCCTGTGCATTGGTGCGTTCAAAGTTTTCTTTGATTTCTTTTTTCTTAGCGTCGCTTTCGACCAAGACATAGCGCCAGGGTTGGCTGTTTCCCACCGATGGAGCAAGACAGGCGAGATCCAGTAGCTCATCCAGTGTGCCGTCAGGTAGCGGATCAGTTTTAAATTGGCGCACATCCCTGCGCCATTCGAGCAGCTCGGTTAATTTGTTGCAAAAATTATCGTTGAAATCTGGTTTGTTCATTGCACTTAAAGCCAATCGTCACTGGATGTTGCTGATAGAAAATGCATGGAATGTCGGGAACTGTCGATGGTTTTATTCATATTAACCGTTTTTGATATTTGCCTTGCAACAACTTTATGTCCAAGAGAAAAGAATAGATGATAATTTTTAGAAAGCGGTATGTTTCCTGTAAAGATTGAGAGTTCCAAGTGATGGTAGAAAAAAATACTGCACCTGCTCATTCGTTGATTTTGGGCGGGGCCCGTTCAGGAAAGAGCAGCTATGCCGAACAGATGGTTGAGGGGCAGGGTGGCCCCTGTCTTTACGTTGCGACTGCGAGGGTCTGGGATGATGAGATGGGGGACCGGATTGATGAACATAAAGAGCGTCGAGGCGAACAGTGGACGACCTTTGAAGAGCCACTGGATTTAGTGCAATGCCTGAAACGTATACAGAGGCCAGATGCAACTATTCTCGTCGATTGCCTAACTCTTTGGGTGACAAACCTGATGATGGAAGGTCGTGATCCTGACGTAGAAGGTGCACAATTGGTCGCGTCTTTGGCCGAGTTGTCTTGCCCTGTTGTGTTAGTTTCAAATGAAGTCGGGTTAGGAATTGTTCCCATGGACAAGATGTCCAGAGATTTCAGGGACTATGCGGGACGTTTACATCAGCGTCTTGCCGCAATAGTTCCTTCCGTAACATTTATGGTGTCAGGATTGCCAATGCAGGTGAAACCATCTGCGGTATGTGTTGACTAAATTTTAAAGCAGGATTTTAAAGTATGTCTCAAGCAGCAAAAATTCCAGCCACTGTTATTACAGGTTTTTTGGGTGCTGGTAAAACTTCGACAATACAGCATCTTTTGAAGACGGCTGGTGGTAAACGAATTGCGCTTATTATTAATGAATTTGGTGACCTTGGTGTTGATAGCGACATTGTTAAAGGTTGTGGCATCGAAGGGTGCAATGATGATGATGTTCTCGAACTTGCTAATGGATGTATTTGTTGTACCGTTGCGGACGATTTTATTCCTACGATTGAAAAGCTTTTAAATCGCGAAACACCCCCGGATCATATTATTATTGAAACATCAGGGCTTGCCTTGCCCAAGCCATTGGTCAAAGCTTTTAACTGGCCGGAAATTCGTACCCGCGTAACCGTTGATGGTGTCATTACGTTGGTTGATGGTCGAGCTGTCGCCGATGGTCTGTTTGCAACGAACCCTGAAGCAATTGCGCAGCAGCGTGAAGCGGATGAAAATCTTGATCACGAAAGCCCTTTGGAAGAACTTTTCGAAGAACAGCTCGCCTGTGCTGACATGGTTGTTGTGAACAAGCTAGATCTGCTCAACGAAGATGATATGGATACCGTCCTTGCGGCAATCCGGAAAGAAATTCGCCCTGAAGTTAAGATCGTGAAAATATCTCATGGTGAGATTAATGCGTCTGTTCTGCTTGGTCTGGAAGCTGCAGCTGAGGATGATTTGGATTCTCGGCCTTCACATCATGATGATGGGCACGAACATGACCATGATGATTTCGAAAGCTTTGCGGTTGAGTTGGGCGAGATTGCAAATCCTGAAGCCTTGATTGAAAAGCTGCTTCCGATTGTGGCAGAGCACGACATTCTTCGTGTGAAGGGTTTTGCTGCTGTGGCTGATAAAGATATGCGCCTTGTCATTCAGGGCGTGGGCAGTCGTTTCCAGCATTATTTTGATCAGGAATGGTCAGAAGGCGTTGAGCGCCGTTCTCGTTTAGTGATCATTGGTGATCATGATATGGATGAAGCGGCTATTCGTGCTGAGATCGCGGCCTAAATAATATAACACCGGGGCGGGATATAACTCTTCCGGTTCCGGTGTTGCATAACATAAGTATCAATCCAAAACTTAGAGATAAGTCAGGATTACGAGAACCCGAACCAAGAGAAATACTCTATGCATCTGTTACAAGCCCAACCCGGGGCAATCGCTGATGGATCCGAAGCAATCGACCTGGGGCAAACGCCGGGAGATATTGTTATTGTATCTGCGGCAGATACCGAACTGGCTAGTCTGGTTCAGGCGAGGCAGGTAATTGGCGATACTTACCCGTCTCTTCGGTTGGCAAATTTGATGCAGTTATCTCATAACATGTCAGTCGATCTGTATGTTGATGATATTATAGCCAATGCCAAGGTTGTTGTGGCGCGGATACTTGGCGGTGCGGGGTATTGGCCGTATGGTGTTGAGCAGCTCAGGGTAATTTGTAAGCAAAAGAAAATTCCGCTTGTGTTGTTACCGGGTGATGATCAACCCGATGCAGAACTTGCTGCTCATTCAACAGTATCGCGGGATGTTTATCACCGCGTTTGGCAATACCTCATTCACGGTGGGCCGGATAATTCTCGTAATCTTTTGTGCTATCTTGCGGGGTTGATTGATCTCGATTTTGATTGGGTGGAGCCCAAGCCATTATTGCGATCCGGTATTTACTGGCCCGGACGTGACAATCCTGAATTGGATAATTTGCGAAATGATTGGATAGCGGATGCACCTGTCGCAGCGATTGTTTTTTATCGCGCGCTTTTACAGGCCGCAAATCTGACGCCGGTTGATGCCTTGATCAAATCTTTACGGGAAAAGGGCATTAATCCCTTACCCATCTATTGCGCCTCGCTAAAAGAACCGATTTCGGCTGGTATCGTCAGTACACTGTTAAAAGATGCAGATACTGGGCTCATTCTGAATGCGACGGGTTTTGCGATTTCAACCCCCGGCGCGGCTCGAAAAGAGACGCCTTTCGATGTTGTTGATGCCCCTATTTTGCAGGTGATTTTCTCTGGTGGGAACGAGGCAGGGTGGCGAGAAGGCTTAAGTGGCCTTTCTGCTCGAGACATCGCAATGAATGTTGCATTGCCAGAGGTTGATGGACGTATCCTTTCCCGTGCTGTTTCATTCAAGTCAGAAGCCCGTTATGACGAGGTCACTCAAAGCTCTGTTGTCAGCTATCAGGAAGTAACGGACCGTATTGGTTTTGTTGCTGATTTAGCTGGGGCATGGTTGCTGCTCAGGAACAAAGAGGTTTCTGAACGCAAAGTTGCGGTGATTATGGCCAATTACCCCAACAGAGATGGCCGTATGGGGAACGGTGTTGGTCTTGATACACCTGCGGGCACAATACAGCTTCTACAGGCAATGCTTGATGCTGGTTATAATGTTTCTGATATTCCTGCGGATGGGAATGCGTTGGTTGAACGGATGGCAGAGGGGCCAACCAATGCGGCAATTGATGGTCGTGTCATTCGATCAAAGATTTCATTGACCTCTTATAAACAGTTTTGGGACACGCTACCCACTGCCGTAAAAACAGCCATCGAAGAAAGATGGGGCGCTTTTGAAAACGATCCTTTTTTTATGCCGGATGCTGATGCTTTTGCTGTCTCTGCATTTCATTGTGGCGAGATCATTATCTGTCTTCAACCCGCGCGTGGATATAATATCAATCCGGTAGAAACCTATCATGATCCCGATTTGGTCCCGCCTCATGGGTATCTGGCTTTTTATGCGTGGCTGCGACAGGAAGAAAAGGTTGATGCCATCATCCATATGGGCAAACACGGAAATATGGAGTGGTTGCCCGGGAAGTCGTTGGCGCTTTCTGAGGAGTGTTTTCCGGAAGCTGTGTTTGGGCCAACGCCGCATCTGTATCCCTTTATCGTGAATGACCCCGGGGAAGGCACACAAGCAAAACGACGTGCCCAAGCGGTAATTATTGACCATCTGACACCTCCGTTAACGCGGGCTGAATCTTACGGTCCCTTGGCTGACCTAGAGCAGCTTTGTGATGAATACTACGAAGCCGCAGGGGTTGATCCTCGCCGTCTGAAAGTTTTGCGAGACGAGATTCTCAAAATCACACAGCGGATCGGTCTGGACAAGGATTGTGGTATTGATCAGTCTGATGATGAAGATGCTGCGCTTTCAAAGCTGGATAATTATCTTTGCGAATTGAAAGAAATGCAGATCCGAGATGGCTTGCATATCTTTGGTCTGGCCCCGGAAGGGCGTCTTCTGGATGATTTGCTGGTTGCTTTGACTCGTTTGCCGCGGGGGGAAGGGAAAGAGGGCGATGCCTCTTTGATTCGCTCCTTGGCAAAAGACTTCAACTTTCCGATTGAATTTGATCCTTTGGATTGCCGTTTCGGTGATCTTTGGTCTGGGCCAAAACCTGATATTCTAACAGCAGAAGGCAGTTGGCGCACCAATGGAGATACCGTTGAGCGCTTGGAAATCTTGGCACAAAAGCTGGTGTCGGGAGAAGTAAGCGCTTTTGATGAGTGGGAGAATACGCGTCCCGTTCTTGTGGAGATCAAAAACTCAATCGGACCGATTGTAACATCTTGTGGTGTCGAAGAAATCAAGGGGACTCTTAGGGGGCTAAACGGACAGTTTGTTGAGCCCGGTCCTTCCGGTGCGCCGACACGGGGCCGACCGGATGTTTTGCCAACAGGACGTAATTTTTATTCTGTAGATTCCCGTGTTGTGCCAACTCCCGCAGCTTGGCACTTGGGTTGGAAGTCGGCAAATCTGATGATTGAACGCTATCGTCAGGAAAATGGATCTTGGCCTAAACGAATGGCGCTTTCGGCCTGGGGAACGTCTAACATGCGAACTGGTGGGGATGATATCGCGCAAGGCCTCGCTCTGATGGGGGTACAACCAAAGTGGGAACCAACCTCTCGGCGTGTTGTTGGGTTTGACATTTTACCTTTGTCGGTTCTTGATCGCCCACGTGTTGATGTAACCTTGCGTGTTTCTGGCTTTTTCCGTGATGCTTTCCCTGCGCAGATTGACCTGTTTGATTCAGCTTGTCGCGCGGTAGCAGCCTTGGATGAAGAAACCGAGAAAATGAATCCTCTGGCAGCGCGAGTATCTGCTGAATCAGCAGATCTGATTGCTAAGGGGCTAGACGAAAAGACAGCGATTAAACGTGCGGGATATCGTGTTTTTGGTTCTAAGCCCGGTGCTTATGGCGCTGGATTACAGGCATTGATAGATGAACGTGGTTGGGAAACCGAAGCGGATCTTGCTAAAGCCTATATCGGATGGGGTGGTTATGCCTATGGTAGCGGTGGCGCAGGAGAGGCGGAGCATGGTCTGTTCGAAAGTCGCCTGCGAGATGTGGAAGCGGTTATTCATAATCAGGATAATCGAGAGCATGACTTGCTGGATTCCGACGATTATTACCAGTTTGAAGGTGGCATAACTGCGGCCATTCGCCATCTTTCAGGCGAGCAGCCAACAGTATACCACAATGATCACTCGCGCCCGGAAAGTCCGCAGATTAGAACACTCCAAGAAGAAATCGGACGGGTCGTCAGAGCGCGTGTTGTTAATCCCAAGTGGATTGATGGTGTTAGGCGCCATGGCTACAAGGGCGCTTTTGAAATGGCGGCGACGGTTGATTATCTTTTTGCCTTTGCTGCGACAGCAAAAGTGGTTGAAGATCATCATTTTGATGCTGTTTTTGATGCTTATTTGGATGATGCGGATGTCCGCGAGTTTTTGGAGCAAAATAACCCCGCAGCTTTACGGGAAATGGCCGAGCGTATGATCGAAGCGCAGGATAGAAATTTGTGGAAAGCGCGATCTAACTCAGCACGCGCTCTTTTGGAAAAAATCGTTACCAGCTGAACAAGTAGAATTAAATAAACTGGTTTTTGGATTGTATAATGAGAGAAGATATTGGGGAGAAGATTAAATGAGTGATACAGAAAATAAACAGAGTGTGGAAGATTTTGACCGCGCGAATGAGAAGTCTAAAAAACGTAAGGCCGCCCGGGACAAAATGCTGTCGAACAAGGTCAACGAAAAGGGCTTGATTATTGTTCATACTGGTAAGGGTAAGGGTAAATCGACCGCTGCTTTTGGGTTGGCGACACGTGCCGTTGGTAATGGTATGAAAATAGGTGTTGTGCAGTTTGTAAAAGGGAAGTGGGAAACGGGCGAAAAATACGTTCTGGAAAAATTCCCTGATCAAGTTGAAATGTATGCACTTGGCGAGGGGTTTACTTGGGACACGCAAGATAGAGAACGTGATATTGCCGCAGCTGAAAAAGCATGGGCTAAGTCCAAAGAAATGATTGATGCTTGCCGCGGTGATAACCCGAAATACGACATGATTGTTTTGGACGAACTGAATATAACGCTGCGTTATGATCATCTTGTTCTGGAAGAGGTTATTGATTTTCTCGAAAACAAACCAGAAAATTTACACGTTGTCATTACAGGACGTAATGCCAAGGAAGAGATGATCGAAATCGCTGATCTGGTTACTGAAATGACTTTGGTGAAACACCCCTTTAGAGATCAAAACATCAAAGCCCAACGTGGTATCGAATTCTAAGAGATTTATTCAATCTTTTTGTTGTAATAAAGAGGCCCGATTATGGCCTCTTTTTTTATAAAGGTGCCTGCCCAGTAATGATCGTGTAGGCCGAAGCCCCGACCCATATGGCGATTGTAATCATAAGCTGAGGATCAGAAAAGAGAGCTTCTGTGGGGGACTCCCCTGCATTCGTTATTTCGACAATGTACCAATATCGGTAAATGCCAAACAGAACGATGGGAATTGTGATTGCGAGTTCCGGACGTGTGGTGACAACAAAAAGGCTATAGAATACCAACGCGCCGGTAGCTGCCATTTCTGCAAAACGATTAACGAGCGATATTGAATACGATTCCAAAACTTCCCGACCAGAAGTTCCGCTGTCCTGTAGTTCCTGTCGTCTTTTGATCGCCGCGAGAAAAAGCGCGAGGCAAAGAGTAGTGACAAACATCCAAGCTGAAACAGGAACATTCAATACGGTGGCCCCGGCAAAAACGCGGAGCACAAAACCTATGGCGATGGTAAAGATATCCAGTACGGGTTGGTGTTTAAGGTAAAAACTATATCCAATATTCAGAATGATATAGCCACAGAGAACAAGTGTTGCCCCGGGTAAATAGAAATAACCGGCGATTAGAATGCTATATAGGCAGACAAGCAGGATAAAAGCCTGTGGAATAGAAATCGCGCCAGATGCCAAGGGGCGTGTTTGCGATTTCTTAGGATGTTTTCGATCATTATCAATATCTTTTATATCATTAAGAACATAGACAGCAGACGATGCAATGCAGAATAAGAACGTGATAATGAGTGTGTTGGTTACGGCATTGGGGTTGGTGAATAACCCCGTAAACATTAACGGAGCCAAAACAAAGCCGTTTTTAACCCAGTGCTTGGGTCGCATTAATTTTGCAATGCTTAATCCGATATAGGGGTGACTTTTGTTTTGTTCTTGGTTCTTATTGTTCATATCTAATTTTCAAAACCGAAGTCTTCGATGAACCTTTTGTTGAGTTATTGTCTTTTTGCTGTTTTTGCGACGATCGCTAACATCGTCTCTCAGGATGTGACTTTGAGATTTTATTCCGGCCCCTTTGCCCTGATCATGTCTGTTGGTGTGGGGACGGCGATTGGTCTCGTCACTAAGTATTTGCTAGATAAAAGGTATATATTTCGTTACCGAACGAGTGGTATCGGGCATGAAAGTAAAATTTTTATGCTTTATGCGGTGATGGGTGTTTTCACGACATCTGTATTTTGGGCATTTGAGTTTGGGTTTCATTTTATTTTTGATGATAAAATGATGCGCTATCTCGGCGGTATAATCGGTTTGGCTATCGGGTATTGGATTAAATACCAGTTGGACAAGAAGTATGTGTTTATCATAAAGGGAATAAAATGCTGATCGGTGGTTGGGGGCAATATCCACTTGTTGAGGCAAAAGTATCAAGTCCCTTGTCTGGGGATGATTTACAGCGAACAATAAAAACAAGAGAAGATAAGGCCTATATCGCCCGGGGGCTTGGGCGTAGTTACGGAGATAGTTCTCTTTCTTCAACAATTATCTCGACCAGATATTTAAATAGGTTTCATTCCTTTAATGAAAAAACAGGCGTTCTTACCTGCGATGCTGGTGTTAGCCTTGATGAAGTTCTGGATACCTTTGTGCACAGAGGTTGGTTTCCATCTGTAACGCCGGGTACACGGTTTGTAACTATTGGTGGGGCAATCGCCAGTGATGTTCATGGCAAGAACCATCATACTGTGGGGGCTTTTTGCGACCATGTTCTGTCATTTCGAATTTTGATCGCCAACGGGGATATTCTCAATTGTTCACCATCTGAAAACAGAGATTTGTTTTTGGCAACTTGTGGCGGGATGGGATTAACAGGCCTGATTACCGACGCAACGATAAAACTATTAAAGGTTGAGAGTAGCTTTATTGAAGAAACGACCTGTAAAGCAAGGAACCTGAAAGAATGTCTAGAGCTTTTTGATGCACATAACTCCACCCCTTATTCGGTCGCTTGGATCGATTGCCTTAAACAGGGGAAAGATCTTGGTCGCTCTTTGCTGATGCTGGGAAGGCATAGTGGACAAGGTGGATATGATGATCTGAAAAAGACAGCACTTTCCATTCCCTTTAACCTGCCGGAAGTTTGTCTGAACAAATTGACGGTGGGAGCCTTTAATGCCCTGTATTATGGGCGAGTTCGAAAACCAATTCAGGAACACCATGTACATTATGGTCCCTATTTTTATCCCTTGGACGGTATAGGAAACTGGACGCGGCTTTATGGCGCTAAAGGTTTTGTGCAGTATCAGTTTGTTATTCCAAAGGATGCTGGTCTAGAGGGTATGACACGTGTTCTCGATAAAATCGCGAAATCCGGTGCAGGGTCTTTCTTGTCGGTCCTGAAGGTTTTTGGCAAAGGAAATGATAACCTTCTTTCTTTCCCTTTTGAAGGGTATACGCTGGCGTTGGATTTCAAAGTTAGCGCACAAACATTTGAATTGCTGGATCAGTTGGATGCAATTGTTCATGACTATGGGGGCAGGGTATATCTGACAAAAGATGCCCGCATGAGTGACCAGGTATTCAAAGCAGGATATCCCCAGTGGGAAGCATTTCAGTCTGTCAGGGAAAAGTACGGTGCTATAGGTACCTTTGCCTCATTACAATCAAGGCGGTTGGGTTTGGATGCCGGACGTTAGTATCCGGGCATTAGGATCAGGACATATAAGATATTGAGACGTATATGAAAAAAGTACTTATAATTGGCGCGACGTCAGCAATTGCAGAGGCAACGGCAAGGCTTTTTGCAAAACGTGGTGATCAGCTGTTTTTATTGGCTCGTGATCAGAAAAAACTGTCCGTTATTGCCGATGATCTGAAGGTTCGGGGTGCGCAGAATATTCACACGGGTGTGTATGATGCTACCGGGCAGCAAAGCAGTGAAGACATCTTTGATAAAGCCATAAAGCAACTTGATGGGATTGATATACTTCTCGTCGCACATGGCATTCTTCCTGATCAAAAGGCCTGTGAAATTTCTGTGGGAGACACGCTGAAGGCTTTTGAGGTCAATGCGACCAGTGTTGTGGCAATATTGACGTACTTTGCCAATGTTTTTGAAGCCCAAAAAAAAGGTTCAATTGCTGTTATCTCTTCTGTTGCAGGGGATCGGGGGCGACAGTCAAATTATGTCTATGGTGCTGCAAAGGGTGCGGTCTCAATCTTCTTGCAAGGTCTACGTCATCGTCTTGCCAAGTCTGGGGTTCAGGTTTTGACGATTAAACCGGGCTTTGTTGATACCCCGATGACAGCCGCTTTCGACAAAGGGGCGTTATGGGCGCAACCTGAACAGATCGCCAAGCTAATTATCAAGGCATTGGATCGGGAAAAGTCCGTTGTTTACACACCTTGGTTTTGGGGTGTCATTATGTTGATTATACGCTTTGTTCCGGATTGGATTTTTCACAAAACCCGTCTTTAGATTTTCTGGATTTTAAATTTTATGGACTTTAGATTTTTATAGGAACGTCCTAAGCTCCGTTACTTTCTTTATTACAGCTTTTAATCGCTGCTATTCATTCGGAGACATAGATGTTTTTTGTTCCCGGCAAACATAAAGACCATGGTTTGCCTTATAATCCTTTTAAAGCTTGTGTCCTACCGCGTCCAATTGCCTGGCTCTCAACGCAGTCAGCCGCGGGTGTTTGTAATCTTGCTCCCTATAGCTTCTTCAATGCTTTTGCTGACGCGCCGCCAATTATTGGTGTGGGCATAGCGCCGGATAATCGGGAAGAAGGCATAAAGGATACGCTGCGGAATATCATCGAAACGGAAGAATTTGTTTTTAATCTTGTTTCCTGGGAGCAGCGGACAGCAATGAACGAAAGCTCAAAACCTGCCCCAGCAGATGTGGATGAGTTTGAAGCGGCAGGTCTTGAGAAGCTTCCTTCTCAGGTGATCAAGCCTCCTCGTGTGAAAGGCGCACCAGTTCATTTTGAGTGTAAGTTGTTCAAGACTATGGACTTGCCGAAAGACGATGGTGGTAAGCACTATACTTTGGTGCTTGGGGAAGTGGTCGGAATGCACATCGATGAAGCTTATCTCACGGATGGTCTGGTTGATGCGGCCAAAATGAAGCCTTTGGCTCGGTTGGGGTATCAGGATTATTCAGTGGTAAATGAAGTTGTGCAGTTGGTGCGCCCTTCTGCGTAGGTTTAGCCTGTAATCGCTGGGCATCATCGTAATCGCGAGACGAGTTCAAATATAGGCAGGGTAGGGTGATGGCGTTTTTATTAGCACAAGTTCAGTTAGATGCTCTTGATCTGTTGTATGTACTGATTTGTGGTTCTATTGCTGGACTTTGTCGTGGATTTGCAGGTTTTGGCTTATCAGCGTTGGTGGTTACGTCCTTGACCCTTGTGCTCTTGCCTGTTGAGGTCGTGCCGATTGCGTTGTTGCTTGAGATGATCTCAAGTCTGGTGATGGCTCGGATGACGTGGACTGCCATCCATTGGGGGCTGTTGCGGTGGCTTTGTGTTGGGGCTGCGATTGGGGTGCCTGCAGGTGTTTTTTTGTTAAAAATAATACCTGCTGATCCGTTGCGTATTGCGATTTCATTAGGCGTTTTGATCGCAAGTTTTTTATTGTTTTTGGGCGCGCGCTTTAAAGTGAAAGAAAGCGGTGCTAAAAATCTATCCGTTGGCTTAATTTCAGGGTTTGCTAATGGTGCGGCTTCTCTAGGGGGATTACCTGTCGCTATCTATATGATGGCTGCAGCAATTCCTGCTGAGGCTGTCCGAGCGACGCTGAATTTGTATTTTCTGATACTTGATGCTTATGGAACAGGTACTTTGTTCTTCGCAGGGCTTTTAGATCAAGTCACCATTGCACGGGCGCTTCTTCTTGTCGTTCCTGTCACGCTGGGTATTTACCTTGGCAATTATATATTCCAACGGAGTTCAGCAACTCATTATCGTTATGTGGTTTTAGTGCTGTTGATGGCGCTGTCCATTTCTGGACTGATCAAATCTTTCATTTGATTTCTTGATAAACAGAATTAGAAGAGCAGAATTCCCAAACAAATGCCCAAAGAGAATATCATCCAAAAGCCCGCGCCGATGTAGAGTTTCAGGGCTAGCTTTATGTCTGCTGCTGTAAGGTCACTTCGTCCACCGTCCCCCATCCAGGGATCGTCAACAACATAGCCCGGATACTTCCGAGGGCCAGCAAGGGCAAAGCCAAGTGCACCGGCAACGGCTGCTTCCTGCCATCCTGCATTTGGGGATCTGTGCTTTCCCGCGTCACGGATCATCACCTTAAAGCCTCTGATCGCAGATGCTTTATGAATAAAAATCCCTGCAAGTACATAGAATAATCCAGCCAGTCTTGCTGGAATTAAGTTCACCAAATCGTCTAAACGGGCGGCAAATTTCCCAAAGGCTTCAAAGCGTTCGTTCTTATGTCCAATCATACTATCCAGAGTATTGATTGCCTTGTAGGCGCAAAGTCCGGGAAGGCCAAAAAGCGCGAACCAGAAAACGGGGGCAACAACGCCGTCAGAAAAATTTTCAGCCATGCTTTCGATGGCGGCGCGGCTAATCCCCGCCTCATTCAGGCTCTTGGGATCTCGTCCGACCAGATGGCTGATGGCTTTTCTACCTTCGTCCACGTCTTGTGAAAGTGCCGTCGCGACATTGTGAACGGCTGTTCCCAGACCTCTATAGGCAATAAGGCTGGACGCAAGGATGGATTCGATAATCCAGCCATGAGATACTTGCCCCAACGTACGGGAGAGTATAAGACCGATAGCAATGGTCAGAGCAATGATTCCGATAGAGAGTAAGGTGCCAAGAAGGATGCCGGTGATCCGGCTGTTCTTGGGGTGATTCATTCGGTGTTCACTGATTTCTATGGCCTTTCCGGTAATAACAACGGGGTGAGGAACATAGCGATACAACCAAGCAGGATCACCGATTAAGATATCTATGAAAATAGCTGTAATCAGGATCAGGATTGGTAAAAAAAGTGGTTCTTGGACCAAATACGACATTAACATGGCGCGAGAATGTTAGCAGTCTTGTTACAGGTCAAGTAGTCGTGTGTCATAATTTGATAAAAGTGTATCGCAGCAACGCCCCCTTGTTGCTAAAAAATAATGGATGAGGTGAGTATAATGACCGAAAACGGTCCTAAAATTGGTGTAATGGTTTGCGGACATGGCAGCCGTGATGAAGGCGCCGTCCGTGAGTTTGAATCCGTTGCCCGTGGAATTCGTGAACGCTTGCCTCAATACGAAGTCGATAGTGGGTTTTTGGAATTCGCGACGCCAATTATTCGCACTGGGTTAGATAATTTGCGCGAAGCCGGACATGATCTGGTCTTGGCTATTCCGGGCATGCTCTTTGCCGCTGGTCATGCCAAGAACGACATCCCGTCTGTGTTGCGGACTTACGAAGCACAGAACCCTGAAATGAAAATTGAATATGGGCGCGAGTTGGGCATTGATACCAAATTGATCAAAGCTGCTGCTGACCGCATTCAAGAAGCCGTTGATCAAGCGAACAAAGAAAACGGCGAAATGCCGATCAGCGAGACCATGCTGATGGTTGTTGGCCGCGGAGCATCAGACCCGGATGCAAATTCCAACGTCAACAAAGTAATGCGCCTTCTCTGGGAAGGGTTTGGCTTTGGTTGGGGCGAAGTTTGTTATTCCGGCGTGACTTTTCCGTTGGTTCAGCCGGGTCTGGAACATGCAGCAAAGCTTGGATACAAACGTATTATTGTTTTCCCTTACTTCCTCTTCACAGGCATTTTGGTTAAACGCATTTACGATTACACAGATACAGTGGCTGTAGCACATCCGGATATTGATTTTGTGAAAGCGCCTTATCTGTCTGACCACCCGCAGGTTCTTGATGCCTTTGCTGATCGCGTTCAGGAAATTCTGGACGGTGCTAATGTGATGAACTGCAAACTCTGCAAATACAGAGAACAGGTTCTGGGCTTTGAAGCCGAAATTGGCCTGCCGCAAGAAAGCCATCATCATCATGTTGAAGGTATCGGTACAGGCACAGCCGACGATCATTCACATGATCATGACCACTCTCACGGGCATTCCCACGATCACGACCACAGTCATTCTCATGGACACGGTCATAGTCACGACCATGGGCATGATCATGATCACCACCACCATCCTTATCCACATGCGGATCATCCTCTTGGCCCTGTGACCATGACGAAAGATGAAAAGAACTCCTGATTTAAAGGAATATTTGGGGAATTAAGGTTTTTAGGATCAAGGTTTTAAAGTATGCCGATTGAATATGACTATATCCGGGACCCACAAGAAATCTATCGTGAGTCATTTGCCCAGATAGAAGTTGCTGCTGATTTTGGTGGAATTCCTACGGATGTTGCTGATGTGGCTGTGCGTATTATTCATGCCTGTGGCATGCCGGAAGTAATTGACGATCTGGCCTGGAGCGATGATGTTGCGGCAAAAGGACGTGCTGCTTTGAAAGCGGGTGCGCCCATCATTGTTGATTGCCGCATGGCCCGGGACGGTATTATTCAAAGCAGGCTTCCGGCGGACAACCAGATCTTATGCCCCTTGATTGATGAACGTGTGCCACAAATTGCGAAAGAGATCGGTAACACGCGATCCGCTGCGGCTGTCGAGTTATGGAAAGAACATCTTGAAGGTGCTGTTGTCGTCATCGGAAATGCACCAACTGCGCTGTTCCGGTTATTGGAAGTTTTGCAAGATGGTGCGCCAAAGCCCGCTGCGATACTTGGATTTCCTGTTGGGTTCGTCGGGGCTGCTGAATCGAAGGATGCCTTGATTGCTGCCAAGATTGACGTACCTTACATGACTTTACGTGGTCGTCGCGGCGGAAGCGCTATCGCATCTGCTGCATTGAACGCAGTAGCAAAGGACAACAAATGATCTCAAAAACAAACACGGGTGCTTGGCTCACAGTATTGGGCATCGGGGAGGAAGGCTTGGATAGCCTGACGCCTGTCGCACGTCGTTTGCTTGATCAGGCAAAGGTGCTGGTTGGCGGAGAGCGTCATTTGGCAATGTTGGGCGAAGATCCGCGAGAACAAATAGTGTGGGGATCGCCTTTTTCAACAATGGTTGAGAAAATACTCGATCGCAGAGGCGAAGATATTTGTATCCTCGCGTCGGGTGATCCGATGTGCTTCGGTGTCGGTGCTACTTTCTCCAAACGCATTCCTGTTGATGAAATGCGGGTCGTTCCCGGTATCTCATCCTACTCACTTGCCTGCTCCAGACTTGGTTGGGCTATGATGGATGTTGATATGCTGACGTTGCATGGTCGCCCTTTGAGCCTGCTTCATCCTCACGTTCAGCCCGGTGCACAGTTGCTCATGCTGAGTGAAAATGGAACCACGCCAGCCGAAGTTGCCTCTTTGCTGACAGACCGTGGTTTTGGCGATAGTAAGATTACCGTTCTTGAGCATATGGGTGGAGAGAAAGAACAGGTACTGGACGGTGTTGCGCACTGCTGGTCCTATCCGGCCTGTGCTGATCTAAACACGATTGCTGTCGAGTGTATTGCAACACATCGTGCCGAAGTTTTGCCAACTGTTCCGGGATTGCCTGATGATGCCTTTGTGCACGATGGGCAGTTGACGAAAAAGATTGTGCGCTCATCGACCCTATCAGCCCTGATGCCGATGGCGGGGCAAGTTCTTTGGGATCTGGGCGCTGGTTGTGGATCCATCTCCATCGAATGGATGCGTGCCGCACGTGGAACGAAAGCTGTTGCGATCGAACGCGATCAAGATCGTCTTTCAAGTATTGCAGCGAATGCACAGGCTTTGGGAACGCCTTTTTTGTCTATCAAAGAAGGTGAACTGCTTTCTGTTCTTGGTGATTTGATGAAAGAAGAGCAACGCCCTGATGCCATTTTTGTTGGCGGAGGAGCCACATCCGAAGGACTGTTTGATATTTGCTGGAAAGCTTTAAAACCCGGCGGTCGCTTTGTTGCTAATGTTGTGACGCTGGAAGGCGAAATGAAACTCTTTGAATGGCATAAAAAAGTAGGGGGAGAGCTCAATCGTATTTCGATTAGTCAGGCATCCCCCATTGGACCTTATCATGGCTGGCGGGCAGCGATGCCTGTAACCCAGTTTGCAGTGACGAAAAGATATGACGGGTAAACTTTATGGCGTCGGCATTGGGCCCGGCGATCCAGAGCTTTTAACATTAAAAGCCTTGCGCTTGATCCAGAAGACTAAGGTGTTGGCCTATCCGGCACCTGATGTGGGCGATAGTCTGGCGCGAACAATCGTGGGGGAACATCTACCCGGTGGACAGACAGAATACCCGATCCGGATACCGATGGTGACGGAACGTTTTCCGGCACAGGATGTCTATGACAAAGCGGCTAAAGATATAGCCGAGTTTCTTGATGCTGGTCAGGACGTCGTGGTGCTATGTGAGGGCGATCCCTTCTTTTATGGCTCTTTCATGTATCTCTTCGGACGTATGATGGAGCGTTTCGAGGTTGAAGTTGTGCCCGGTGTTTCTTCTCTCATGGCTTGTTCGGCGATGGTTGGCGCCCCCTTGGCCGCACGCAATGATGTGATGACGATCATTCCCGGACCTGTTGACGAAGATATCATGAAACAGCGTCTACGTAATGTGCAGGCTGCCGCGATTATCAAGGTCGGTCGTCACTTTGAAAAAATTCGCAACATCTTAGAAGAACTCAATTTGCTTGATTGTGCTCGCTATGTGGAACGCGCGACCATGGAAAATCAGAAAATTATGCCACTCAGCGAAGTTGGTGAAGCTAAAGCCCCTTATTTCTCAATGATATTGGTCCACAAACGTGGTGAGGCCTGGACACTGTAATGACTCAAAAATTTGATCACTCTCCTGCTTTTGTGGCGCTTACTGGCGAAGGAGCCAAACTAGCCACTAGATTACGCGATGCCTTTGGCGCGGGTGAAGTTCACGGCCGTACAGGTCGTGTAGAAGGCGCTGATGTTTCTTTTGATGAAACCATTGCGCACCTGCAATCCCTGTTTCGTGAAGGGCGCGCGATTGTGGGTATCTGTGCTGCCGGTGTTTTGATCCGCGGTTTGTCACCGCTATTGGCTGATAAACGTGCAGAACCGCCCGTCATTGCTGTTGCTGAAAATGGCTCTGCTGTTGTACCACTTTTGGGCGGACATCACGGGGCCAATGATCTTGCAAAGACTTTGAGTGACAAGCTTCAGGTTTCAGCTTCGATTACAACGGCCTCTGACAATCGTTTTGGCATTGCACTTGATAACCCACCTGCGGGATGGAAACTTGGCAACCCCGGTGATTACAAAGCCTTTATCGCGGCCGTACTGGCAGGAGCATCTGTGAAGCTGAATGGCGAAGCGGATTGGGTGAGAGCGGGTAGTCTGCCGATTTCTGACGATGGTGATCTAACAATTACCGTCACAGAGAAAGCTGTTGCTGGTTCCGAGACTGAACTTGTTCTCCACCCTGCGACGCTCTCTCTTGGTGTTGGTTGTGAGCGTAATGCCGACGCAGAAGAACTGTCCGGATTGGTACATGAAACTCTGAAAGCTGAAGGATTGTCGCCTAAAGCTGTTGCTGGTGTGTTCTCCATCGATGTTAAAGCCGACGAAACCGCGGTACAGGCTTTGGCTGCTGAACTCGATGTTCCTGCACGTTTCTTCCCGGCTGAAGAACTCGAAAAGCAAACCCCGCGTTTGAAAACACCCTCCGATATCGTCTTCGCTGAAGTGGGGTGCCATGGTGTTTCCGAAGGGTCTGCCTTGGCAGCTGTTGGTTCTGAAGGCCAACTTCTAGTCGCGAAAAACAAATCCAAACGGGCAACCTGTGCTGTTGGCCAAGCATCAGATGTGATTGAAACATCTACGCTTGGACAGGCACGCGGAAAGCTCTTTGTTGTGGGGCTTGGCCCGGGCGATCAAAGCTGGCGTGCGCCAGAAGTTGATCGCGTTGTGCGTGGTGTAACCGATCTGGTTGGCTACCATCTCTATCTCGATCTGCTTGGCCCCTTGGCCGAAGGTAAAGACCGTCACGGGTATGAACTCGGTGAAGAAGAAATGCGGGTTCGTATCGCGTTGAACCTTGCCGCAGAAGGTCGCTCTGTGGCGCTGGTCTGTTCTGGTGACCCCGGTATCTATGCGATGGCTGCGTTGACATTTGAGCTTCTTGATCGTGGTGAACGCGCCGACTGGAACCGGGTTGATATTCAGGTCACCCCGGGTATTTCGGCCCTGCAAGGAGCTTCTGCACGTATTGGAGCACCATTGGGTCATGACTTCTGCACGATTTCTCTCTCTGATCTTTTGACCCCATGGGAAGCCATTGAAAAGCGTTTGAACGCCGCAGCGCAGGGCGACTTTGTCATTGCCTTCTATAATCCTGTTTCCAGACGTCGTACCAAACAGCTTGCAACAGCGGTTGAAATTCTTCTCAAGCATCGCCCGGCAGACACGCCGGTTATGCTGGGCCGTAACCTTGGTCGCGAAGGCGAGAGCATGACTGTTCTCCGCCTTGATGAGTTGACCCCCGATCAGGTCGATATGTTGACAGTTGTCCTTGTCGGGTCATCTACCTCGCGCAAGATTGAAAAATCCGATGGTTCATGCTGGGTATACACACCACGTGGCTATGAGAAGAAAGCCCATCTCTATGAAAACTTTGACGAGACGGGTGAAGTGAAAACGATCACAGAAGGATCAGCAGCATGACGGTTTATTTCATTGGTGCTGGTCCGGGTGCGCCTGATCTTATTACTATTCGGGGACGTGACCTGATTGCCAAGTGTCCCGTGTGTCTCTATGCAGGGTCACTGGTTCCGGAAGGTGTTATTGCCTTTGCTCCAGAAGGTGCCTTGATTAAAGACACCGCCCCTATGAACCTTGATGAGATCATCGAAGACATCAACACGGCGCATAAAGACGGCAAAGATGTTGCCCGGGTGCATTCTGGTGACCCCTGTCTTTATGGGTCTGTTGCTGAGCAGATGCGCCGCCTCGATCAACTGGATATTGATTACGAAGTTGTCCCCGGTGTTTCAGCCTATGCGGCGGCTTCTGCGGTTATCCAAAAGGAATTGACGCTACCGGAAGTCAGTCAGTCTATTATTTTGACCCGGACAGCCATGAAATCTTCGGCAATGCCCAATAACGAAGATCTGGATACCTTTGGTAAATCAGGGGCTACACTTGCCATCCACTTGTCCGTGCGTAATTTGAAACATCTGCAGGAAACACTGATCCCGCATTACGGCGAAGACTGCCCAGTAGTGATTGCTTACCGAGTTACTTGGCCGGATGAATTGATTATTCGCTGTAC
Organism: Kiloniella sp.; assembly: GCF_048259265.1. Lineage (NCBI taxonomy): Bacteria > Pseudomonadati > Pseudomonadota > Alphaproteobacteria > Rhodospirillales > Kiloniellaceae > Kiloniella > Kiloniella sp. The sequence goes on from NZ_JBLXHT010000001.1 coordinate 615,966, forward strand.
GCTCAAAGACGTGCGCGAAAAAGCACGTGAAGCCAAAATCACTCGCACGGCGCTGATCCTTGTCGGTCACGTGCTTGCAGATGACAAAGACTTCATTGACAGCAAACTCTATGACCCAGACTTTGTCCACGTCCTGCGCCTTGGTAAAAACAAGAAAAAAGCCGCAGAAGTCGAACGTGAAGCCAATGTGCCAGGTGGTTTGGGCTAGCGATTACTCGAATATTATTGGAAGAATGAGTAGGAGAGGGGCTTTGGAGCCCCTCTTTTTTTGTTTGTATGTGAAGAGTATAATTTTTTTTGAACCTTTCAAGCTTTCACAACGGCCTATCCCTCAAGTGCAGTAGGTAACTATTGATGAAATAATTTGAGGAGATGGTAATGAAAAAGCTTATTTTAACGACAAGCCTTTTGGCCCTGACTGCGACGGCATTGAATCCTGTTGTTTACGCAAACTCAGCTCGTAATAATTCTGATTACGTCAAAGACGTCACTCTTTCTATGGACGGGATCAATCTCAACATGATTGAGCTGAAAAACATGTCTGGCTCAAAATTGGTGAGCAAAGTGGATATCCAGCCTGTTAACTCTGTCATGAACATCCCGCTAAAAGGGTTTGTGCAGTGTAGTAAAAGCAAGAAGGTCGATTTTGATAAAGCCACAATGTATTTTGGCTCTGTACAAAGACAGGGTGATACAATTCTTCCCGTTAATGCGCTTTATGAAGATGGTTACCATCCTACTTTCAAGGTTTGGACAGGTTATTTGGGGGGATGGATTGCCGAGGCAGGAAATTATGAACCTTTTAAAGTGCCGCTTTCTAATATCAAAAATGGGCATCCGTCTGTTCGTGTTGATCCTGTTGAGGAATTCAATAAAAAACTTGAAGATCATGTGAACGGTGGTGGTGATGAACTTGAGTTTCTCAAGCAAGATCAATACCTGACGATTTTACGCCCAGTCTCTCTCGCAGGGTATTGTAATAAAGGTGCTGATCGTAAAGGCGGGTATGAGACGTCAATGTTACCAATTAGTATCAAATTTAAAGGTGATCCAAATCTCGTGAAATCATCGCCAGCTAAAATGACCAAGAATGATCTGGTAGCAAAGTTTGCATTAACTGAAGTAAAAGTTTCACCGCATATCAAAGATTATTATGGTCAATGCCCTGCTGATCTTGGTTTTCGTCTTAGCTTTAAAGCACAGGGTACAGGAACTGTTAAATATCGGTTGGTTAATGAGTTAGGGGCCAAAGGGCCAATTAACAATATTGAGTTTAATAATGATGGCCTGAAGATTAAAGACTTTACTCGTCATATTGGTGAGGCATCTGATGGTAAGATTAATAAGTTTGCGATTAAGAACCCTCAACAAAATGGTAATATTAATAATATACAGAATACACCAAGTGATAAAAAGAATGGATCTTGGCGAGTCGAAGTTATTGAGCCGGTTAGCAGTAGCTCTAATGAGAGTTTTTATACTTGGAAATGTAAACCTGAACCCAAGTTTGGTTCGCCAACAAATTTGAAACAAAATTCGGGGAAGAAAATTAAAATAGATAAGATCAAAGCACTCCCTGTTGAACCTGAGCCTCAGCCCAAACCAGTTCTACAGTTAAAAATGACGGCTCCATCAAACTAAGAATCGAGAATGAATTTAAAGCAAAAGAGAGAGGCTGTTTGCCTCTCTCTTTTGCTATGGGAGTCGTTTAGTGCAGAGCTCATATTTATCTTTGGAACCTCGACCGTATATCTTCGAACGCAGATGTCAAATATATCAACTTGTTTCTTTGCATTCCCAAATCGTTTGATAACCTTCGGGCGAGTTTTGCGCCACAAACTCGGCAGAGGCTTTGCAGCTTTCGTAAGTGGTGTAGGTTTCTGATCCCCCAATAGTCATTTCCTGTTGCCCACTCAACAACGATACGAGGAAAAATGTAATTTTAAACATGGGAACGATCCTTCCTATGCTTAAAGTACATTCAATGTTTATGCCAAGGTGATGACGAGACTTGGGAAAAATTTTGACAGTAAAAGAAGATTAGTTGGTTTCAACGGGGGCCTTATAGCGCGATTTAATCGCGATCCATTCCGGATCGGTGTTCATTTTCAGTATCATATCATCAAGAAATAGATGTACCTGTGGCAGATAACCACTTATGGGCAAACGTCGGAGAAAGGCACTGTGTTTATAGGGACTGATATATATATATTGATCCAGTTTTCCTTCCCAAACCAGATACCGTGCGGAACTTTCTACCATTATTGCAATGTCGGCACGTTCACCAAGTAGCATTTTAATCAGGTTCCGTTTGTGTGGGGCGTTGATTCTAGCAAGCCTTCCTTTGGCGACTTCTTGTTCAATAGTTGCATAACGATGCCCAAGAACACCGCCGAGCATTAGATTCTTTAAATCGGGAATTGCTTTAATATCAATAGGATTGTTTTTTCGGGAAAAATAGATATTACCGTCCGATAGCAATGGCTCTGTCCAAAGGAAGCGTGATCTGGCGTTTATGCCAAACCATTCTGGTGAGACCCAGGGAACAATAAGGTCGCTGTTGGCGCCGAGTAACTTGCCCAAACGTTTGCGAGGTATAATGTTAAGTTTAAACTGAAACTTGTTATCACCGTGCTTGTTCAAATAGCGAACTAGATCGTAACTAAGACCTTCGTTCTCACTTGTAATGAAGGGAGGGACGTTATGATAACTATAAATTTCATACTCTGCTGCACATGTAACTTTTAGAGAAAGAATTGAGACGAACGTGCAGGTCAGTAGGACTAGGAAATAAATACTTGTACGTGATGTTCTATTAAGATTAACGAGCATGGTTATAACCTTTGGGGGTTATAATCTTAAATGTGGACCAATATATACTGGCAGCATATCATATAATTTGTATTTATAATTATTTTTTCTACTTTTGAGAGTGTTTGTGTGCTGAAAGTCTTATAGACACAGTCTTTCTATATGTATTGTGGAAGAGTTGATCTGTCGATAGCGATTTATTTCAGTGTCAGATGAGTATGAAGTTCTTGCCATATGGCCTTGACGCTGGGAAGCTCGGACGACATGATTTCTCTCACCTTTTGAAGGCTTTCTTCCGAAAAATTTGCACTTCTGAGTTTATCAATATGAACTTTGATAAACTGTCCGTTCTGGGCACAAGAAAATAATTCAGAGCTTACAGCAATATGGCCGTCATCGGCCATCAGTATCAAGGGACCATTAACCTGAATTTCATCTCCGCTTTGAAGAACTGCTTTAATTGTCATTTTGGTACTCAGAATTGATGAGCAAGTGCACGAGGTGGGCAATAATATAAACTGGGATATGAATATTTTATAAACATTTAATCATATTCAGTTTTAAGTGTGAAAACCATAAAGTGTAAAAATAAAAAAGCAAGCTTCTGGTCAAACCAATCTTGTTTTGCCGGATATAAGGGGGTAAAAGCTGAAAAAATAAGTTTTCAAAGAATCTCCTAATATAGCTCTTTTTACAGGAACGACTTCAATATGCGCTGGTGGAATAACCCTCACTCGGTTCGTGCCCCGCTTATCCTGACGATCGGTTTCGTATTGATGGCGGGTTTTTTGATCACCAACTTCCTCAACTATCAAATTTCACGAAACAGCTTACGTGAAGCCCTGATTAATAATGAACTCCCCCTGACGAGTAATAATATTTATTCAGAAATTCAGCAGGATTTGTTGCAGCCTGTCTTTGTGGCCTCTCTTATGGCGAACGATATTTTTGTTAAAGACTGGTTGATTGAGGGGGAGAAAGACGTTGATAAAATTGCCCAGTATCTGGATGAAATCAGAACAGAATATGGTCTTTTTACAAGCTTCTTAGTTTCTGAGAAAACCCGTAATTATTATCATTTCAAAGGCTTAACGCAATCAATCTCTAAAGATGATCAGAATGATACTTGGTTCTTTCGGGTAAAAGATGGAGCATTAGAATACGAACTAAACGTTGATTTGAACGAAGCTCAAAATAATACGACAACTATTTTTATTAATCATAAAATTTTTGATTATAATGACAATTTTCTGGCAGCTGTTGGTGTAGGACTCAAGCTGGATACTGTGGCGGAAATCGTCGGGTATTACGAAAAAGTTTATGGCCGTCATGTTTATTTTGTCGATGATGCGGGGAATATCCTGATTCGGTCTGAAGGGGCAACGATCGAAGACGATAATATATACTCTGCTGATGGGGTATCTGTCGTTGCAAAGGATATAATGGCAGCTGATAGTGGGTTCTTTGAGTATGAAAAAGCCGGAGAAGCCATGTTGTTAAATACGCGCTTCATTCCACAGCTGGGATGGCATGTTATTGTGGAACAGGAAGAGGCTCTGGCTTTAAGCGCTATTAAGGATGGCCTTTTGACCAACTCGTTGATTGGTCTGGCAGTTATTGTGCTGACTTTGATTATTGTTTTCTACGCTACCAATGCATTTCACTCTCGTCTGGAAATGATGTTGATTGAGGCCAAGATGGCCCGTAGACAACAAGAAGTGCAATCGAGCGAACTCGCGGCTTTGGCTGAACAAGAAGCTGTTTTGAATGAGCAGCTTAAGTACGAGGTTGGGATTAAAAACAAGTTCTTTTCCATTATTGCTCATGATTTAAGAAGCCCTTTTACTTCGCTATTGGGGATGACCCAAATGATGTCTCAAATGGCAGATAAGATGAGCAAAGAGAAGCTGGTCGACTATGCTCGCGATGTAAATGAAACAGGTAACCGCGTGTTTGATCTTCTACAAAATCTGTTGGACTGGTCGCGTCTTCAGATGATGGAAGATACTCTGGAAAAGCAATCCGTGGATCTGAGACAAGTTACGCAGGAAAATCTGGATGTTCTGGATCCTATTGCAGGAGAAAAAGGGATACTCCTTATAAATGAAGTAGAGAACATTGAGGCTTTCTGCGATCGCAATATGGTTTCGACGGTGCTGCGTAACTTACTCGCCAATGCTTTGAAGTTTTCGGCGAAAGGAGATAGCGTTTCTGTTTCTGCACAAAAAATTGCCGATATGATTGAGGTTAAGGTCTCTGATCATGGTGTTGGTATGTCTGAAGAACAAGTTAAGAAGATTTTTGCTTTGGGTGAAAAGGCATCGACAATCGGTACAGGGGGAGAACACGGGACTGGATTAGGATTGCCTTTATGTAAGGATCTACTCAGTCGTAACAAAGGCCGGATATGGGTGGATAGCACCCCTGGTAATGGATCAAATTTTTACTTCTCTTTACCAGCAGAACGTGGCCGCGATTAAGAGAAAACGGAATTTGTATTGAGTGATCCCAACTCGGGTTATTCTTCTGGTTCGTAAAACTCTGTATCAAGATCATCAAGTTTCTCGGCAAAATATTTTCGGGCGTCGGCGATACCTTGATTGTATTGTGACGGGCCAATTTTCTTCAGAAGGAAATCCACGATTTCTGCAGCACGGAACTCACTGATATTTTCATCAAACTCTGAGAAGTGAAAATTGATCAAAGCTTCGATAATGCCGGTTCTTCGTTCATCTTCAAGTTTGATCCGCATGATGTCAGCGCTTTCATTATCAGGTGGTGTTAAAAAATTGGGATAGATTTTTTATGGACGCTTAAGCTTACTGTCGAGAAGGTAAAAGTTACTCGACTGAATAGCGATTATCTAACCATTCGAGACAACCTTCCACAGTGGAGATTACCATAGCTGATGGCTGGGGCGGGCGGGCTATCATCAAAACAGGAATATGATGTTTTCTGGCGGCAATAAGCTTGGCACTGGTTGCGGTGCCCCCTGAGTTTTTGCTGATCAGCAGGTCAATCTTTTCTTCTTTTATAAGCTGGATTTCTTCATTAAGCGAGAAGGGGCCACGTTGCAGTATAATTTTTAAATTTTGCTTTTCTACTTCTGGGGCGGGCGGTTCAATCATTCGTGCGACGAAACGATGTTTTATTATGGAGGTGAAGCCGTCGAGTTCTTTTTGGCCAGTTGTTAAGAAAATGGTTAAAGAAGTGTCCTGAGACTGCAAATAATCTTGTGCAGCCTGCATATCAGGTACATCAACCCATTCATCATTTTCTTCTTTTTTCCAAGCCGGACGCTGGAGAACAAGATGAGGAATTTCAAGTTTTTGACAGGCTGTCCAGGCATGATCGCTAATTGTTGTAGCAAAGGGGTGTGTGGCATCTATAACGATGTCTATTGCGTTTGTTTCCAGATAATCCACGAGCCCGTCGATACCACCAAAGCCACCAAGTCTTTCGTTGCCGGATACTTGTTTACGGTTTGTTGTGACGCCTGCGCGTGACGTCGTGACATCAAAGGTCGGGTTTTTCGACAGTTGTTCTGCAAGTTGATTGGCTTCGGTGGTGCCACCCAGAATCAAAATGCGTGCTTGATCCAGGTGATGATTTATTTCGCCTAGTTCTCTAGAAGTCATTTTAAAAAGCCGGTTTTAGCCACAATAGTTCCGGGACGATCAATGATGATGATCTCTACTTCGGTGATATTATCTCGGGAAGTTCCCTTTAAAATTTTCAAGGCTTCTGCTTGGGCGAGAAAAGCAATTTTTTCAGCCAGAGGAATACCCTCGGCAAGACAACGCACAAGAACCTGATTGGCTGTATTCGCTATTTGTGCTTCCTCAATGATATCTTTGGGGGCAGATATTTCTCGTAGTCTATCGGCCAGCCAGAACATATCAACCTGACTACGCCCAGAGTGGAGATCCATATGGCCCATCGCTAGTTTTGTCAGCTTACCAAAGCCGCCGCCAATGGTGAGTTTGGGAACGGGGTGACCACGCAGATATTTGAGCATACCCCCAGCAAAATCCCCCATATCAAGCATATCTGTATCTTCAAGACCATAAAGATCCATGACCGCTTTTTCCGATGTAGATCCAGTGCAACCCGCGACATGCGGACGGCTGGTTGCTATAGCAACGTCGATACCGCGATGTATGGAATGGATCCAGGATGAACAGGAAAAGGGAATAACAACGCCTGTGGTGCCAAGGATGGACAAACCACCAAGAATGCCCAGTCGTGGATTCCATGTTTTCTGGGCAAGCTCTTTGCCATTAGGAATGGATATTTCAATTTCAGCATCGCCGGGCAGATTGTGCTCGTTGGCAATTTCCGTGATGACCTCGGTCATCATCTTTCTGGGAACCGGGTTAATCGCGGGTTCACCTGCGGGAATAGGCAAGCCGGGCTTTGTAACCATACCGACCCCTTCGCCAGCGTGAAAGACTATGCCGCTTCCAGGCAGGCCATGGCGCACTCGAGAGATTATCGTGGCATGATGGGTGACATCCGGATCGTCGCCCGCATCCTTTATAATTGCTGCCATGGCCGAGCAATCGTCTTTTTCTTCTCTGCAAAGAGCAAAAGCGGGTTGCTCTCCTTTTGGGAGAGTTATAGTAACGGGATCAGGAAATTGATTTGTTAGAAGAGCTGTATAAGCCGCTTTGGTTGCCGCAGTGGCACAGGCACCGGTGGTCCAGCCTCTTTTCAATTTTCCTTCGGGTTTTCGTGCCATGACAGTATAATGCTAAACCGTTATTCTATTGATCGTTCGGTTTTACTTCTGAAAGAGAAACAGAAAGTAACACCAGTTTGGGGTATCTTTCCAAATTGAGATACCTGCAAAGTGAAGCTACACGAGAAGGACAGTGTGATAAATGGATAAACTGCCTCTAGACCTTCCAAATTTTGAACCCGGCTGGGTTTGGCTTGTTGGTGGTGGACCGGGTGATGCTGGCCTTTTGACACTTTATGGGTTGCATGCCCTGCGATCTGCCGATGTTCTGATATATGATGCGCTGGTCGGCGAAGATATCCTGAAGATGGCTCGTGAAGGCTGTGAGCTTGAATATGCTGGTAAACGGGGCGGTAAACCATCATCAAAACAGGCTGACATTTCGCAACGTCTTATCCAGTTGGCAAAAGAAGGTAAAAGAGTTCTGCGCCTGAAAGGTGGCGATCCATTCGTATTCGGCAGAGGGGGCGAGGAAGCTCTGGCGCTGGTAGAAGCAAATGTTCCTTTTCGTGTTGTTCCGGGTATATCTAGCGGTATTGGCGGTCTGGCTTATGCTGGGATTCCTGTTACTCACCGCGATTGCAATTCTGCGGTTACTTTTCTAACTGGACATAATGCAAGCGGTATTGTGCCGGATAACATTAATTGGGAAGGGCTCGCGAAGGGATCACCCGTTATTGTGATCTATATGGCCATTAAACATCTGGGTGATATTGCACAAAAATTAATGGCTCATGGCCGATCCCCCGATGAACCCGTTGGTATCGTCAGCCGAGCGTCGACCCCGTCACAGGAAGTTTTGGAAACGAGTCTGGGAAGTTGTGTGGAAGATGTCGCCAAAAGTGGCATTGAACCGCCAGCCCTTGTCGTGATTGGTGAAGTTGTGCGTTTACGTTCAGGCCTTGATTGGATGGGGGCAATGAACGGTAGAGTTCTGACATCTGATCCTCTTAATTTGTCTGCAAATGTCGATAAGGTTGCGAACGCTTGATATCCAAAGACAGCGCAGAAAGTCTGGAGCAGCCGGGTGCCTCTCTAAATTCAGAGGAACCTAGAGGCTTGATTATTGCGGCCCCTTCTTCTGGAAGTGGCAAGACAACTCTAACCTTGGCCTTGTTGCGTTATTTCAAGAATAACAATATACGTGTTAGCCCGGCAAAGGTTGGGCCGGATTATATCGACCCAGCTTATCACACGGCAGCAGCGGGACACCCCTGTTTCAATCTTGACCCCTGGGCGATGAGGCAAGAGAGTCTTGCCGCTATCATTACCCATAGCGGTCAAGATGCTGATGTGATCCTGACCGAAGGTGTGATGGGGCTTTTTGACGGAGCGGCCGGTGGGGCAGGATCAACCGCCGAACTGGCAAAGAAAACCGGATGGCCTGTTATTCTCGTGATTGATGTGAAGGGAATGTCTGCTTCGGCGGCAGCCATTTTGCATGGGTTTGCCTCTTTTGACCCTGAGATCACTGTTGGCGGGGTCATTTTTAACAGAGTCGGTTCGCCGCGACATGCAGAGTTGTTGAAAGAAGCTTGTGAGCCGCTTGGAATTCCGGTCCTCGGATATTTGAAGCGGCAGGATGATCTGGTTTTGCCAAACAGGCATCTTGGCTTGGTGCAGGCAATTGAGCATAGCAAGCTTGATGGCTATCTTGACAAAGCGGCAGAGCAGGTTGGATGGGATGTGCGTTGTGAAGAGCTACTAAAGCAGGCTCGCCCATCAATACTTTCACATAATGATCTACACAGTTTTGTACCACCTATAGGGCAAAGAATCGCAATCGCACAGGATGTTGCTTTTTCTTTTATCTATCCGGCTCTTCTGGAAGGTTGGAAAAAAGTAGGTGCTGAGCTGAGCTTTTTCTCCCCCTTGGCTGATGAAAAACCATCTACTGAAGCTGATGCGATTTATCTACCCGGTGGGTACCCCGAACTACATGTGGGTCAGCTGGGCGCAAACCAGATTTTCTTAAAAAGTCTTCGTCAGGCTGCAAATAATAGCAAAACGATTTATGGGGAATGTGGCGGTTACATGGTTCTCGGCATGGGACTTATTGATAACCGTGGGGATCATCACGAACTTGCGGGACTTTTGCCTGTCGAGACGTCTTTTGCTGTACGGCGACGGTCGCTGGGATATCGAGATGTTACAACCCTCAAAAACACAGCTCTTGGTGATAAAGGTTCAACCTTTAAGGCCCATGAGTTTCACTATTCTACTGTTGTTGGGGATGAAGGTGATACCCCCTTGTTTGATGTCAGGGATGCGGCGGGTCAAAAAAAGGGGCAGGTTGGCTGTGTAAGCGGATCTGTTATGGGATCTTATATCCATCTCATTGATCAATACTGAGTGAGTAGGGTTTAAGTTCTGAATAGAAGGTAAAACTGTGTTATTATGCTTCTGAGGGGGATGTGTGCTTACCAAAGCCACAAGCTCGAGAGGAATGTACTAAGTGCAAATAAACAGAGAACGTTTTCATAGTTCTGCTCAGTGTTTGCCCCCACCCCAGACTTACCCGATGATCAGAGGGACTATCGGTCGATACCTTGCTCGTCCTTGGTTCGACGCTTTGGCGCTTCGCTTGATTGTTAAATACCTTTTCCCTCTTACCCGTGTTTTACAAACCGCGATCACAAGCGATGGGGATGCCAGCAGGCTGGTCGATGAACTGGACTTAAAGCAGGCATTACCTGATGACTGTGACAGGGCGCTAACCGAAGTATGCATTCGTCATCACGTCGCCAATTCAGCGTTTGAACGATGGAAAATTGTTATGTTTGGCGATGGCCTGAGTATCGCAGGGCGTGTTTTTGCAGAACGGCGACGACAGGAAACACAACAAAGGTTGTTAGAGGCATCCCTGTTTTTTAAGGAAATTCGCAAAGAAGTTGCGCCTGTACGATGGCAACTGCCAACCCCAAAAGAGTTCTTTGGGGCCTTTGGAGATTATCTCGATGATTTAGAACATTTTTATCGGCCGCCCCAAAAATTACCTGCTGTTCGCTCTTCACATTCTATTCATGGTGTTTATGGTCGTGAATACTGGTTGCGTTATGATTCAGAATTTGGTGCTGAAAACTGGGTGCGGTGCTATGAACCTCTAAGGGGGTTAAATCCGTCGGCACCGACGATTATTTTTTTGCAAGGTTTGGGTGTCGAGCAGGATTGCTTTCAAGATCGGGAAGATCCTGTTTGTGCGCTGACAGAGGCAGGGTTTCGCGTTTTACGTATTCAACAACCCGGTCATGGGTTTCGCAAAACACCCGGATTTTATGCCGGAGAACAGATTTTCAGTGAAGGCCCTATGGGGCTGATCAAGCTCTACAGGCAATGGATCTCAGATATTTCTGTGTTAATGAACTGGGTGCGCCAGCAACTCGGCGGGCCAGTTGTTCTGGGTGGCGTAAGTCTGGGGGCGTTGACAGCACAGCTTTATTCAAGTGTTGCCTGGAATTGGCATAATGATTTGAAACCTGATGCATTACTCTTAATTGGCACCAGTGGAAATGTTCTGGATGTATTTCTCAAGGGATGTTTGACACAGGCGCTGGGCATACCCAAAAAACTTCATGAACTTGGTTGGCGTGAATCTGACTATGTGAAATGCTTGCCATTTGTGCAGCCAACAGGTCACTCGGTTGTTCCGCCGGAAAAAGTAATCTTTATGCTTGGGCAGGCAGATAAACTAACCCCTTATAAAGGGGGGCTGGATCTTGCCAACCGCTGGCGGGTTCCTCCGGAAAACAGATTTCTCAGAAGTGATAAGGGCCATTTTTCCCTGTTGATAGACCTTATTCGCGATCCTATTGTCTTGAGGCGTTTGTGTGAAGTCACGTCGTAGTTAACGCGTGGATCGGCTTAATTTGTGGTTCAATTACACATGCAATTCCGACACAGGTGGTCTGTGAGGCGGGGCATTAACAAATTCATTGTTATCTGTTATGTTGCCTGAAATTTGTACTGTAGTTGAACTTTTCAAATTTTATCGATGATGGTTGCGGGTAATAAGTACTGACTAATTCAGGCTTGATTACCTTCCGGGATGGTCTTACATAGCCATTAAACAAACAGGCTTTGGCGGCTGGCGTCAAAGTAAGTTTACTGAAGTAAGTTATACGAGATAAGCGAACCCATGAATTCTCTTGGTATAGATAAAGAACCTAAAGATACACGCGTAGTCGTTGCCATGTCTGGTGGTGTCGATAGTTCTGTTGTTGCGTGTATATTGAAAGAAGAAGGTTATGACGTTATCGGCGTTACCCTTCAACTCTATGACCATGGAATTGCGTTGGAAAAAAGCGGTGCCTGTTGTGCCGGGCAAGATATCTATGATGCCCGTACGGTGGCTGATCGTTATGGCTTCCCACACTATATTCTCGATTACGAATCACGTTTTAAACAGGATGTAATGGAAGATTTCGCCGACAGCTATATGCGCGGCGAAACGCCCATTCCCTGTGTGCGTTGTAATCAGAAAGTCAAGTTTAAAGACATGCTGGCGATGGCCAAGGACCTCGGCGCGGATGTGATGGCAACGGGCCATTATGTTCAGCGGATCGAAGGTCCCAATGGTCCTGAACTTCATCGGGCTTTTGACGATACAAAAGACCAAACCTATTTCCTGTTCACAACAACCGAAGATCAGCTGGATTTCCTCAGGTTCCCTTTGGGGGGCTTACCGAAAACGGAAACCCGGAAAATTGCAGAACGTATGGGGCTATCCGTTGCCGATAAGCCCGATAGTCAGGATATTTGCTTTGTGCCGGATGGATCTTATGCCCGTGTGGTAGAACGTCTGCGTCCCGGTGCTTTGGACAAGGGGGATATCGTTCACCTTGATGGCACTGTTCTGGGGCAGCATGACGGAATTATCAACTATACGGTCGGGCAACGTCGCGGTATCGGTGTTGGTGGTACCAGTGATCCAATTTATGTTATTCGTCTGGACGCTGAGAAGAAGCAGGTTATCGTTGGCCCCAAAGAAGCGCTTTCCCGTGATGTTGTTCTTGTGAATGAGCTAAACTGGTTGGCAGAACCTCTGAACGACCGGGGGCGCGAAGTCACTGTTAAGCTTCGGTCGGCATCAAAGCCAACCTCTGCTACGGTTTACCCGGAAGGGCAGGGGCTAGGTATGGGCGGGGCCCGTGTTGTATTGCATGATCCGCTTTATGGTATTTCGCCGGGACAGGCTGCTGTTTTTTATGATGGTGATCGTGTTCTGGGCGGTGGCTGGATCGTTTCTACCGAAAAGCAGATTATGGACGAAGAAGCGCAGGGTGCAGCATAAGGCCAAAATCCGGTAAGTTTATTTCTTTCTGGAATTGCGATTTTGTTCCTGTTACGTTCTGTGAGGTGTTTCTTTTCACATTTCACAGAAATAGCAGCGCATGGTCCCTCAGATAAGTAATTCTCAAGCCCGACGGTTGTTTATGAAGCAGCAGGGTTTATGCGATAACCCTGCCACGAAACAAACGAAAACTCAGTTACTCGACCTGATAGAGCGTATGGGGTTTGTGCAGATCGACAGTATCAATACCGTTGAGCGTGCGCATCATATGATCCTCTTTTCCCGAAATCAGACCTATCAGAAAAAGTATTTTGATCTGCTCTTGGAAAATGACCGTTCCCTGTTTGAAAACTGGACACACGATGCATCGGTAATTCCAATGCTTTATTATCCCTATTGGAAGTATCGCTTTCGCCTTACAGAGGCTTACTTGTTGGAAAGATGGCGCAAGTGGCGACGGGAAGGCTTTGAAGAAAATTTCAGGGCGGTTCTGGAACATATTCGCGAGCACGGGCCGACGCGTTCCCGGGATATGAAGAAACCGGATAGCGGTCCGGGTAAGGGAGATGCGAAAAAGAAAAATCAGGGTTGGTGGGACTGGCATCCATCCAAGACTGCTTTAGAATTCCTGTGGCGTACGGGGGCATTATCTGTTGATCGTCGTGATGGATTTCAAAAGGTTTATGACGTTACAGATAGAGTTATTCCATCAGAAGTTCTTTGCCAAGATATTGACCATGAAAGCTTTGTCGACTGGTCGTGCCGTTCAGCAATGGAAAAACTTGGTTTTGCGACGCCGGGTGAACTCGCTGCTTTTTGGGATGGGATAAAACCAGCCGAAGCCAAAGTCTGGTGCGAAGAGAAGCTTGGTAAGGAACTTGTCGAGGTTGAGGTATTATCTGCTGATGGTAGTAAACCACGTAAAGTCTATGCTTTTGAGGGCATCTTAGGCCAGCTAGATGATTTGCCGACAGTCCCAAAACGTGTGAGAGTACTTAGTCCTTTTGATCCGTTGATCCGCGATAGAAAACGCACCGAACGTCTTTTCGATTTCCATTATCGTATCGAGGTTTTTGTCCCCGAAGCAAAACGTCAATATGGATACTATGTTTTCCCTTTGCTTGAAGGTGAAAACCTTATTGGGCGTATTGATATGAAACGACAGGGAACGGAACTGTTTATCAAAGGCCTATGGTTTGAGCCCAAAGTGCGAGCCAGCAAAGGACGCCTCAACGCGCTAACATCTGAACTGGAGCGGATCAAACGCTTTGTTGGCTGCGAGAGTTTGGTTTTTGCAGATGATTACCTGTAGTCAGGATAGTGGGTTATAATTGAGGACGAACAAACTGTTTTAATGAATCCATTCTGCAAGCTTTGGGTTTATTTCTATGGCGTCATTAAAAAGCCAGACCATACGATCACAGAGCCACATTTTTCCAATGGTCATGGCAAAGCCAAAAAACATGGTTGGCCAGAATAAATTCAAGTAGGCGGTGATAAGGCCGCCGAAAAATCCAACCCCTGCCATGATGCTTAACGCGCGTGTTTGCGATCTGTGCATGTCGAGTAACTCGTCCAGCCCATCAAAGGGTACTTCCTTTAGCCATATACGTTCGCCAAAGGTGACTTGCGATGCCCAAAAATCAGTGTGCCGGGGTTTGGGAAATATACGGGGGTTGAGATACATCCAAAAGGCGAAGAGAAATAAAAGAAAGCCGGCCACGGGCCACCCCCATGCTTCATGAGACCATATTGCCGGAAATATCAGCCACCCTGTAGCAACACGCGTCCACCCTGACATCGGATGAGCGTGGTGTTCCCAGGTATTTTGCGACATTTTAAAGATGTTTCGCATGGTATGGCTCAGCTATGGCTTTATTCTTTATCTCAGAAAGGGCGATAGGTGAGATTAGTGGGCTGTGAAGCCTGATACAAGCCAATATTATACCGACTTTCATCCGTTATCTTTTAGGTTCAACACAGATTGAGAGTGGGGAAGGGGAGATGAATTTTCAAAAAAAAGAAAAAGCGGATGACTCCGCTATTGACAGTTTTGTGTCATGGCATTATCACCCCTCTTACAGCGTGGATGGTTGACGAATCAGTTATTCGTTACAGCACTGTAAAAGCCTTATGGCGGAGTAGCTCAGCTGGTTAGAGCAGCGGAATCATAATCCGCGTGTCGGGGGTTCAAGTCCCTCCTCCGCTACCAATTCAAAAAGCCTCAGCAAACGCTGGGGCTTTTTTGTTTTTATAACAAATTATTTTCGAATCCTGTTTCTCTAATTATCAGCTTATTATTATTCTCAGGCTCGTCCCCATGTTTGGTCACTATAAATACTGTCATAATCATGAACCTCATAGGGTGTGATTCCAACCCCTTCTAAAAACATGCGCTTTCCATTAGTGAGTTTTTCATTAGATGGATAAACATACCATGCTTTTTTAGATTGATTGGGAAACTTATTAAAATATCGTGCTCTTTCAAGTAGTAACCATCGTAGAAAAACTTCGTTTTCTTCAAGTGCAAGGCCAAATATGAGGAGAGGTTTATTAAATATGATATTTAGCCATGTTTGAGAACCTTTCCAAGTGCTCATACTTTTTCCACTAAATAGCCTTGAATTTTTGCCTTTATGAAACCAAGCTCTCGCTCGCTCAACTGATCCCATATAATGCGTTAACCCCAAGCGTATACTGCGAGGATAGTATTCCATTCCATTCATGTGCCAGATACCAAACCCATCGATCGGGTTGGATAGTTTGCCTGTTCCGTAATAACTACTCCAAGGATAATAATCAGTAAAATTCTTACGTGCTATTCCGGGTATAGAGTCAATTTTCGAGAGCTTACATGCTGTTGACTTTCCCAATGTATTTTCAAAGTTTGTCGTAAGGATAGGGCTACTGTTATGTTGTGCCCAATTCGCAATTGAGAAATGATGATTTTTTGGTGGCCAATCCTTCATTAATGAACAAAATTCCTGTTGGAAACTTGTTGATCTATTAAGTTGATTGGCTTTCATGTCAACAATGTCATAAAACTCTGTGAGGGATAATCCCTTAATAAGCTCAGAGAATTTCAACTTATTATTTTTATTTGGGAAGAGCCTATATCCTAGAGCAAGCTCTTCAAGCAAACTCTCCCAAGATGAATTGTTGTTCTCAGGCCCATATCGGTTAATACCATTACCGATAATAAGCGCAATTTTGTCAAAGTACTCGTTCAGTATTTTTTTCAAGAATAAATTACTTTCTGTAAGTTTAAAATCTAGTGAGATCTAAAGTTATAAGAAGAGTAGTAGGCTGAGCAATATCATTGATCTCAAAAGTTTGGCTGTAACTATTAACCGGTGGTGTATGTCTTTTAATTTAACAAACTTAAAACTGGTCAAACCAATTTTTGTGGCGCATTATCTATCTTCTTTCAAACATGAGCTCTAGGGGTTCAGATTAACACTTGGTTTCGGATTACAGCGGGATATAGAGATGGCGTTGGGTATTGGTTTTATTGGTTTGGGCATTATGGGAAACCGCATGCTGACAAATATGTCGGTGCATGGTGAATTTAACTTGGCAGCTGCTTGGGATCCTAATGAATCTGCACGCTCTGATGCTCAGAAAAATTATCCTTCTCTGGATGTTGTTGGAACTGTCGAAGAAGTTATCAAACACAGAGATGTTGATGTGGTTTATATTGCCAGTCCACCTGCATCCCACCGGGATTATGCTTTGGCTGCGGCGGCGGCTGGAAAAGCGGTTTTCTGTGAAAAGCCACTTGGGATCGACGTGGAACAGTCACAGGAAATGGTTGCGGCTTTTGAAGAAAAGGCTGTTTTAAATGCTGTTAATTACCCACTGGCGAACTCTCCGGCCACTGATTTGATCAAGGCTGATATTGACGCTGGTAAGTTAGGGACGATTACGTCTGTCGATATTCGTCTGCATTTTGCTCCTTGGCCACGTGAATGGCAGCAGGATGCAACCTGGTTGTCGCAACGAACAGAAGGTGGTTTTGTTAGGGAAGTAGGATCGCATTTTATTTATTTAACCGAACGTCTTTTGGGGACTGCTGAGTTATTGAATACCTGTGCAATCTATCCAGAAGATGATATTTCTTGCGAGACAAATGTACAGGCCCAACTGGCCTGCGATAACGTACCTGTTTCCTTTCACGCCAGTGCAGGCGGGGTTGGCCCCGATGTTGTCGAGTTTACTGTTTGGGCAGAGAAAAAATCCTATCGATTGACGATGTGGGATCAGCTCTATTCAACAACGGGCGACGAATGGAAACGAGAGCTTTCTGAAATCGATGACGCAAGACAACACGGTTATATGCGTGGACTGGATAATCTTGTTGCATGGAAAGAAGACAGACAGTATTCAATGGCAAGCTTTGCTGATGCTCTTTCAGTTCAGGAAAAGGTGGAAGCAATTCTGTCGGGTGAATTTTAAGAAGGCCTGATACAATGGTCTGTTGTTGAGTGTAGATGGATGTCTGATTATACTTTTTATGTAGGTCATTTACGTTTTATTGCCAATCGGACCGGACGAGTGAATGAAGAGGTCAGCAGGATGATGGATATTCTGGATGATATCGCTACCCAAGTTGAAGTAACATCGGCTTTTAAACTCAAGGCGCAGGATCTCCGTTTGGGATCTCGTGCTTTGGCGGGGGTTGCTGGATTTCTTCAGAAACAAATTTTGCCAGAAGTTGTTGCTGCTCAGAATGAAGTCGGCGAAAAGCAGGTGCGATGGGTCATTGATACGTCGATGGCTTTTACATCGAAAATTCTGATGCATGCTGAAATTACCAGTGACAAGGATGATCTTGAACTGGATCTTCCAAAAGCGCCCTAAAGGGGCACCTGCCAAATTAATCAATTGACGAGAAAAAAATTAGAGCTAAAGGGGCCTTCGTTCTTTTACTATAAAAATGTTGTCGGATGACATGAAAATAATTGTATTTATTTTGTGTTTTCTTTGTGAGGTGACGGCCCAGGTCGTTTCATAAGCTTGTCTAGCCATATGCCTTTTGTGTTAATCTGGCATGGAGTGGTGAATAGCAAGTGATAGGCTGATAGTTTTATGGGGCTGATAGGTTGGGGCAAAACAAGGGGAATACAGTCAGGTATATTCCTCCTTTGGGTCTTCTTGGCTTTATCGCCTGTACACGCACAAAATTTGATTGTCGATCACTGGGTTTGGGCAGGTCAGTCGCTGAGCGATAGAGATAAGCATCAACAAAAATTTATAAGCGATTGTGCGATGTTGAGGCTATCTTGCGAAGCAGGCGGGGCCAGGGTTCTTGTTCGTTCCTGGGGGCATGACGCTGATCAAAAATCAACGCTACATCAAAGCCCAAAATACTTTCAGGACACTGAAAAGCTAATTCTGACATATCGTATGGAAAACCATGTGAATAGCAGGGAAGTGTCCGCTTTTATAAATCGTGATGTGAATATTTGGAAACGTGCAGGTCGAAACATTATCGGGGTTGAAATTGACTATGACAGCCCATCTTCCAAACTTGATGAATATCGGATTTGGTTATTGGATATTAAAAAAAGAATTCCTGCTGATATATCCGTTCGGATAACAGGTTTACCCACCTGGTTTGAAGATAATCGACAAGGTGCAAGAACGTTGGCAACGGCAGTATCGGAAATTTCTTTGATGTTTTATCGTCAAAAACAAACACCGATAACAGGTCATCTTCTTGATGCCATAAAAAAAGTTAATAACATCAGATACGGTTTTCTCTGTGATGATAACAGATGGCTAAGTCTTTATAAGGAGCAAAAGAAATATGGGACGTTTCGCATGGCAATTTTCATTACTGCTGAGTGTTATGTTGATCGCGATCTTGCTCCCTCGTGAACTTGAGGCTGGTGGTGGTCCTCCTTGTCAGCAGCCCATAGCATCGCGTTATTGTTCATCAACACAACTTGATATGCTTGTCCCTCAAGAAGGCCGTGCGAAGGTATTTCTGGAACAACTGATCCGGGGCTATCGCCCTGAGTTACTTGAGAGTATTGACGGGTCTGATGACGAACTTGAAATTTCCAAGGGTATTCGAGATTTCCACAAAATTTATCGTATTGAGGAACTTACATCGAAAGAACTGGGTGCCTTTGTTCGTAAAGAGAATGAAGAGCTTTTTGCCAAAGGGGACTATCTTACCCAGGCTTATTGTTACAGCGGGGGCAATTTCTCAAACCTTCATAGCTATTATATGGGCTTGAAAAGTAGCGATCTGGATCAAGATGAAATCAGACATCTCGCTATGATGCGTCTGGCCCTTGTACAAGATTGCCTTTTCAATCTTGATGACTACTTGAAAACCTCTCAGACATTTCTGGGGCATATAAGAAAAGAACAGGGCTTATATAAAAACTGGGCCCAATACATCGAAGCCGCCGCTTTTTATCACGATGGCTTTTTTCCAGAAGCAGCAGAGCTTTTTGCAATGATCGCGCTAGAGGAAAAGAACAGAGGTCGTGAGACCGGATGGTTAATTGAAACCGCGCGCTATATGGAAGTTCTGGCCCTGTTTCACAATGGCAGAGAGGGGCAGGAAAAGGTTTTCTTACCTGCGATCTTCAATAGTTTTACCGAAGCGTTCCTGACCGATTTTCCTCAATCAGAATACCGACGTCATGTCGAAGATATGGAAATTGGCATTTGGTTACATTACGGAGATCGGGATCGTTATTACACAAAATTTCTGGACGAAATTGCGGGCAAGCAGTTACTGACAAGTGATGAGGATCAAACAGATCAACTTGATCATCTCGCGATAAATGCCTTGCGCTCCAATATTGATGAAATCGCAATACGGCCACTGAAACACCGTAATGGTATCACGCTTTTAGCTTCACTTCTTTCAAAGTCGCAAGATGCTTCCAAATCAGAAGAACTGGAGGGACTGTGTTCTCAGATAGAGATGGTTACTTCTGGTGAGTATGATGAAATTGAAACCTATAGCGAGATGGTTTGCGATTATTTACTCAAAGGAAAAGAACCTTCGAGTAATGCGTATAAAAACACACCACTTTACAGTCATGCTCAAGCCTTTGAGGCTGTGGTTAACTTGGAAGGAGGAAAGTTTGAGAGCGCTGGAATGCAAATCAACGATATCGCCGCAGGTAACGCGACCTCGCTTGAAGATCTTTTTGCTCTACGAAGTAAACAGCTTGAAGTGCGGCTAAAGGACAAAACACCGCTGGCTTTTATTCTGGAGGATGCCATTCAGAATGATAACTTTAATGATGATGGGCAGTTTTCGGAACTTACCATATTGGACACTGTCCTTTATGAGCAGATATCCCGTTATTTCCTAAGTACAAATGATTTTATCTCTGCTCTATCAGGTACAGATAATCCCTTGTTGAAGTTTGCTCTGATCCGTCCACATTTGGACGAGGCAATGATTCAAGAAGATTGGCAAGGGGCAGCCCTGCTTTCCAAAAGATTGGATTGGGAAGCTGTTTTAAAGGCTGGAGCACTGGATAAATCAAGCAAGCTACGGGACGAAGTACAGCTCTATGCCGATCTTGAACAAGACTTGGAAACACTTTCTTTGGGACAGGATAGAGGGCAGGAGCGGGCCAAAGCGTTGTCTGACGTTGCCTATTTTCTATATAAGAATCATATCGCGCCGCGCTGTAGCTATGCACGTAGCAAGCTGATCAATCGTTATCTTGAAAACTGCCAACCTGTTTATGTGCACTTAGCTGGGGAAGGTGTCTGGGCGGAAAATAAAACGACTGATCAGCCAAGAGCACCAATTGAAATGTTTACAGAGGCCCTTGATCTCTATGGTAAGGAAAAAGAAACGATTACTGAGCAAGCCCGGTTACTTCGGATCATGATATTCTGTGCCAAGGGTGCAAACAACGTTAGCTATTGTTTACGCTGGAAGGGCATCCCCAAGAAGCAATTTCAGAACTGGTTTGAAACGCTGGCTGTGAACTATCCAAAATCGGAACGTGTTAAATACTGGTATTATGATCTGCCGTTTTATTCTGGTGTTTATACGAACAGTGATGGAGAAAAGCTGGATCAGGAGTATTGGTACGAAGAAGATGCTTATCTTGGTTATCTGGATGGTGGTCCTTACGGTTTGAATACTCATTAAATCTGGTCATTAATACTAGCTATTAATTGGGACCATTAATCTTGAATAAGCATCTTCTTTATAAAATTCGTTATCCCTGTAGGAGAGGTCTGTGCTTCATACTATCGGGAATATCGGCACCAATCCGTGAAAGAATACTCGGGGCTATGGCCAACTGATCGAATAGCTGATCTTTTTCTGGAACCTTTGCGGCACCAAAATAGTAAAAGGGAACATGGCGCATGATTTCCTCGTTACCGCCGTGATGACCATCAGCATTCATACCATGATCGGCTGTAACGAAAATATCGTATCCTGCTTCTAACCAGATCGGTATTGTCCGGGCCAGCGCGTTATCAATATGCCAAGTTTGAATGCGGTATTGCGCAGAGTCCGCGGTATATTTATGACCAAGACTGTCAACCGATGAGCTATGTAACAGGACATAATCCGGCGTATGACAGCGAACGAGGCGGGTTGCCTGTGCACAGAGATCAATTTCTGCGGGGGCACAGATGTTTGCGGCAGAATAACCTTCCATTGAATAGAAGCGCCCATACTGGATTGCCTTTGTCTGATCCTCCACTTCAACATGCTCAATAGGATCATAAGGTCCGTTATAGAGTGTATGGAAATAGGAATGGGCAACAGCAGCTGTGCTATGTCCGGCCTGATGTAATTGGTCAAAGACATTTGGAACGATTGAACGTCGTAGAGCTTCGTTACCGCTGACGCCATGATCAAGCGGCGACAGGCCGGTGTGAATAGTTTCATACATGGCTGCTGAAATAGTTGGTAAAGCTGTGTGCATTTTCCAGCGATGCGCTCTACCCAATTCAACCATTCCCTCCAGATAACCACACTGGGAAAGGGAGGTGTCGTAACTAACACCGTCCATGATGACAAGAATTACCTTATTGGACATATCGTTTTAACCTGTTTGGGGCTTCGTCACTTTGCAGCAGCACAAAAGCTATCAACAACGCGCTGAAGAATAGGTGCGTAGTGTTCATAGGGCGGTGTTGTGACGGCAGGGTTTTTACCCTCATCATCCCAATAGCGCACTTGAATGATTTCTTTCAGATGTGGATTTTTCTCAAGCTCTTGCATCTCAGCCTCACTCATTGGTCCTCCCTGAAGATTAAGAGTGTGGATAGAGGCGTCTGACAGGCGTGAAAAATAAGCTTCGTCTTTTGCACAGAGGTACCTTTTGGCCGCCACGTGTTGGCGAACACATTCAGTGATCACGGCTGGAAAGAATTTTTCCAATACGGCAGCACCGGCTTCGTCGTGATGATTGTTGATACCTTTTTCGAGGGCATCGTCAGGAAACTCGTTGGTGTAATGTCCGATATCATGCAACAGCGCGGCGGCTATCAAAGCATCGTTCGCCCCTGCTTTTTCTGCGAGCTGCGCACCTTGAAGCATGTGTTCGGACATTGTCACATCTTCACCTAGATAGGAGTCTGCGCCACGGCGATGGAAAATGTCACCGATAAAATCAACAATGTTTTCATTCGTCAGTGTCTGGAATTTATCGGCACTCATTGGGCGGCCTCCTGCGTTTTTATTTTGGCTTTTATCGATGCGCGTGTTGATAACAGACCATCTTTGTCTGCGTAGCATCCTTGCAGCCATCGGGTCCCTGCGCCTGAAAAGCCTTTTCTTGCATGCATAACACGGGTGTTATCTACGATGAAAAGATCCCCCGGTTTCATCATAAAGCTGACTTCCATTTCTGGGCGTTCGATTATCTCAGCATATTTACGATAGGCAGTGTAGAACGCATCCATCTGTTCAAACGGAATATCGGTAAAGGGGGCAGAAGAGCGGTTATTGAAGCGGATCGACAGCATTTCTCCGTCCGGGCCAAGCTCAATTGTCGGGCGCTTTGATTGCAGTTTTACATCGTCACTTCCGGCGTATTCAAAGCGTACAGGAAAACTGGCGAGTAGCTCAAAGCTTTCAGGTGATTCCTGGCGCAGGACTTCAGCAGCTTTGAAGCCGTCAACGACAATAGAATCTCCTCCATCAGCGGAGTTTTCCATACAAGAGAGTAATTGAAGTGTTGGAACCGGATCGCGATAGGGGTTGTCGGTATGGGCCTGCAATCCCAATCCTGTGTAGGCAAGGTTCACAGGGTTCACTTCTGATCTGACTTCAAAGAAACGACCATAATTTGTTTCTCTTACGTAGCCAAAAAGCTCTGCAACATCGCAAAGGGTGCCACTTTCAAGCGGCAGATCAGTCATAATGGCAAATCCATAGGCTTCCACAGCTTCGAGCCAATTGCCAAATTCAGTTCCCTTCTGTTGGGCTGTGGTATAATCAACAGTTGGAATTCCGAAAGAATTGGTGAGACTGGAATTCCATGTTTTAACGCGGTTGCTGACCCACCCCTTATTTGTGGAATGAGTACGGTCGTAGGCATGTTCTTTTAACCAATCCCCAGGGAAAACAACGGTTTTGTTCTCGGGGTGAAAAGTGATCTCAAGAGAGCCTTGGTCATCTATCGATGCGTCAGAAACATAGGTTTCAATAGGCAGATCCAGAATGGTGATTAGCCTTTGGCCGTTCCCTTCTGATCGTGTGGCGGCATCCAGGGCATTATCCCTGAGCCAGAGCGCATGAAAACGGGCAGACGATCCGTCATGCCAGATTGCTTGCAAGACCTTGCCGTCATTCAGAATGACTGTGGTATCCAATTTCATTTTATCTCTCCAAGACAGAATTTTTATAATTGACTGGATTAGTCCAGTTATAAGGAATAAAAACAATCAATATAATACGACCCTATGACCTAATTATTTTTATGGCTATGGAGTAAGCTATTGGCATCATTGCCTCCTTTGGATTGGTTGCGAACATTCGAAACCTCGGCCCGTCATGAAAATTTCACAGAAGCTGGTGTTGAACTCGGCTTGACACAAGCAGCCGTTAGCCAACAGATCAGAAAGCTCGAAGCTCATCTTGGCGTGATTTTGTTTCATCGTTTGGCAAGGGGCGTTGAATTGACGGCAGAGGGAGATGCCTACCTTCCATCCGTTCGATCATCACTCCACGCACTGGCGAGATCGACTGAAGATCTGTTTGGTCAAAAGGGCGCGAAAGTTATTACAATTGCTTGCCCAGCATCAATCGCGTCTTTGTGGTTGGTGCCTCGCTTGCCCTGGATCAGAGAAGCGCGACCCAATGTTACTCTTTCCATTGCGTCTATTCATAGACCTGCAGACTATGAAGCAATCAATGCTGATATTGAGATACGGTTTGGGGCTGGGAACTGGGATGGGAAAGTTGCAACGCACCTTTTTTCCGAGGTCTTGTCCCCAATATGCGCACCCCAACTGTTAGAAAGCTCCACGAATGATGCGTGGCAGAGTTTGCCATGCATCCGGCTGGCGGGGCGTCGGAGTGGTTGGTCTGAATGGGCGATTGAAGCAAAAATTTCTCCGCCTCGGAAAACAGCCATTCGGTTTGATAGCTTTATTACTGCATTGGATGCGGCAAAAGCAGGTGTTGGTGTGTTACTGGCATCACTCCCGTTAAGTGAGGGGGCTTTATCCCGAGGCGAAGTGGTTCGCTTGTCCCCCATAGAACTTGCGATGCCCAGTGGAAACTGGCTTGTTAGAAAGGAAGTAGGGCAAATGAGAGCTGATGTTGAAGAAGTCTGTCGGCTTATTTCTCATGCTGTTCCCTGAGGGTTAATTTCTTGTTTCGATTTAAGTTATTCGGATAAAACTACTCATTCCTGTCTTTTGATGTTCGATAATATGGCAGTGCAGAAGCCAGTCACCTAGATTGTCGGCGACAAAAGCGACGTCCATACGTTCATCGGGTAGGACGAGGGCTGTATCCGTGACAAAGGGATCAATTTGTCGTTTGTTGGAATTGAGCAGGGTGAAGGAAAGTCCATGCAGATGGATCGGATGTGTATGGGGTGTTCTGTTTCTAAAGCTAAAGATATAACTTTTCCCCAGTTTTAAATCGGCCAATGGTTCCATTGGATCAGGGGAAACACCCAGCCATGCTTTTCGGTTGATGGCCCAAAAGGAAAAGCCGATTGTGCCACAAAATCCATTTTTCGGGGCTGATTCTGCAGTTGCCGTAAACTCGAAAGGAATGTGCTCTGCATTTTTAAGATCAGGAGTTGGCACAGGGTTGCGTGGCAGCGACTTGAGGTCACGTATATCGCGTTTCAAGGATGATCCCTGTGACCGTAAAGTCGCAACCGTCCAAGCTTTTGATGAAGAGGCATTGATAAGCTTGACTTCTTTACCTTCTTCGTCGGGCATTCTAATGGCGATATCAATGCGCTGCCCCGGACCAACAGCCTGATGATCTAGTGGGAAATGTTTTGGTATAGGATAACCATCAAGAGCAATAACTGTGGCATCTGCGCCCTCTGTTTTTAGTTTGAATATCCGGGTTACATCGCTGACCACTGCCCGTAAGCGGATAATCCCGCCGCTGGGAACATTGTAAACCGGGTTTTCTTCCCAGTTGGTGGTTTTTACTGTCCCGAAGGTACCGGCCCGGGCACTTTTTCTGGCTTTGTAAAGGTTAATGAACTGACCATCTGACCCCAGACGCCAATCTCGCAAGTTTAGGGTTACATCAGCGTCAAAATTGGGTGTCTCTTTTTCATCAACGATCAATATCCCTGTTAGCCCATAGCTCATTTGTTCCAAGGTGTTACAATGAGGGTGATACCAATAGGTTCCTGCATCAGGTGGCGTGAAGATATAGTCAAATGTTTCATTTTCATAAACGTAAGGCTGGGTCACAAAAGGCACGCCGTCCATGGCATTGGGTAATCGCAAACCATGCCAGTGAATTGTTGTCGGTTCCGGTAATTTATTTTCAAGACGTACATGGAAAGGTTGGCCCTGTTTCGCGCGAAGTATGGGGGCAGGACCGGATGCATTATATGAAAACACATTTTTTGTTGGATGGTGTCCCAGAATATTCTGTTCGATTATTCTCGGTTTTAAAACGAGATCGGGTGTCGCGTTTGCCTGTGATGTTAACACTCCAAATGATCCGCCGCCAATGACCGCGGAACCTGTGGCTAAACCAGCTTTTAAAAAATGTCTTCTGTTCAGCATTGTATTCTTAAATCTTTAAAAGAGATGGTATGTGAATAGGAATTAATATCAATTAAGCAGTAATCCCATACGAACGGGAAGTCAAAGGGCCTGAATGTCGCATTTGAGAGGCTGTCTATGTCAGGCTCAGTTATCAGCTTTGTGTTTGTCCTGAAATATGAGGGGTGATTAAATTCAGGCATTAGTATGTGTAATAGTATTATATTCTTCATAATTTTGTTCAAAGATGAGTAAATTAGTATCTGAGCAATTACTAAACTGTGATTTCTGAATTGTTTCTTTGCTTAAGAACATATTCAAAAGACCTCTCGTTTCAGGAAATCTACATGAGTGATTTTGATTTAGTTGAGTACCAGACACGCCTGTCTCTTGCTCAAAAGGCAATGTCTGAAAATAAGCTTGATGCACTGGTTTTTTGTACAGAAGCAGAGATTCGATATTTCTCAGGATTCCGAACGCTTTTCTGGCAAAGCCCAACGCGACCTTGGTTCCTCGTGCTACCTCAAAAGGGTGAACCAATTGCTGTTATCCCCGCAATTGGGGCGGACTTGATGCAAAAGACATGGGTGAAAGATATTCGAACATGGTCTTCACCCCATCCCACGGATGATGGCATTAGTCTTTTGACGAAAGCCCTGAGCAATTATTCTCGTATTGGCTGGCCGATGGGGTCTGAGACCAGTTTGCGTATGCCTGTCCGTGATTTTGATGAGCTACGTTCATCCTGTGGGGCAGAATTTATTGACTGCACCGATCTTCTTAAAGCTTTGCGAATGGTGAAATCAAAGGCTGAACTTAAGATTATTCAGGAGATCTGTGAAATTGGTAGCTCTGCTTTCGCCAGAGCAGGGGCGCTTTTCTCTCCGGGACAGGCGCTTGATGATGCTTTTCGACAATTTAAAATAGCCCTTTTACAAGAAGGGGCCGAGGATGTTCCCTATCTTGTCGGTGCGGCAAGTCAAGGTGGGTATGGTGATGTTATCTCTCCGCCAACCAATACACAGTTGAGAGACGGTGACGTTCTAATGTTGGATACGGGGGCAACATTAAAGGGGTATTTCTGTGATTTTGATCGAAATTTTGCCATTACCCGTGCTGATGATCGGGCAAAGCGTAGCTATGAGAAGCTGTGGCACGCAACAGAAGCGGGACTAAAATATGCCAGGTCAGGAACACGTTGTTCTGATTTGTTTAACGTGATGCACCAATCTATGGGCGGAGGTTCTTCTGATGTCGGGCGTTATGGTCATGGACTTGGTTTGCAGCTGACAGAGTGGCCGTCTATTTATGCTCATGATCATACAGTTCTGAAGCCCGGAATGGTCATGACATTAGAACCTAGTCTGGAAGTTTCGGATGGAAAAATTATGGTTCATGAAGAAAATATTCTGATTACTGAAGATGCGCCTGTGTTGTTAACGCAACGTGCCGCTCCTGAGTTGCCTATTATCTAAGGAAGTAGGCTACATTTTTCAGGATATTTAAAACATAAATATCTGGAAAAAGAGGTTTAGGATTGAATAATGAAACTGGATTTTACGCTAGATCAAGGGAATGAAGCCAAAGCTTGCCTTGGTCTGATCGTTCTGCAGGCAGATGAAACACTTGAGAATGAGTTCCGGCATGCTATTCGAGATTTCGATGTTTTCCTGCTCCATTCTCGTATACCGAGCCATCCTTCAGTAACCAAAGACACCTTGATTAAAATGGCAGAGGATATGCCTACTGCAGCGGGGTTGCTTCCCCAGAGTACAAGGTTTGACGCAATGGCCTATGCTTGTACATCCGGGACAACAATTATTGGGCCAGAACAGGTGGCAGCTAAAATACATACACAACATCCGGGAGTACCTGTAACGGAACCTATTACGGCAGCTGTAGCGGCTTGCCGGGCGCTGGAGATAAAGAGAGTCGGTTTTTTAACGCCTTATGTTCCCGAAGTATCGAATGCGATGAGGGCATTGTTAGAGGAATACGGGCTTGAAATTGTAAGTTTTGGGTCCTTCGAACAGGATCAGGAGAAGGTTGTTTCTAAAATATCTGAAGTGTCTACGTTGGATGCTATTGTGCGGCTTGGGGAAAAGCCTGAATGTGAGGGCGTTTTTGTTTCCTGCACCAATCTACGTACATTCGGGATATTGGAAGAAGCAGAACAAATACTCGGTAAACCTGTTTTTTCAAGTAATCTTGCTCTTGTTTGGCATATGTTGAGGCTCGCTGGCGTTAAAGGACAAGGTACTGCGCCCGGGAAGCTGTTTGCGAAAGACCTTTCCTCAGCCTTGGAGTAAGACTTTTTAATTCAGGCGCTGTCTTTTGAGTCCATAACAATTGTCACAGGACCGTCGTTAAGTAGCCTGACATCCATATGCGCGCCAAAAATTCCCTTTTCTACGGTAAGGCCTTCATTTTTTAGGGCATGACAGAAGAATTTATAAAGTCGCTCGCCTTCCGCAGGTGTGGCGGCTGCAGAGAAGCCTGGTCGATTTCCTTTTTTCCAGTTCGCGGCAAGAGTAAACTGGCTAACAACCAAGACTGAACCATCTATATCTAGAATAGAGCGGTTCATCTTCCCTTCATCATCTGTAAAAATCCGCATCTTACTGATTTTCCTGGCGAAATAAACTGCCTCATCATTGATGTCGCCATGCTCTGCGCAAAAGAGGACGAGCAGTCCTTGTTCAATGGCACCAGCGATATTACCATCGACGGTGACAGACGCTTCACTTACCCGTTGTAGAACTGCTCTCATTGCTGGTTTCCTGAATTTTTGGGGCTAGATTTATTCAATAAGCTCAAAGCTGTGAGTGATTTCAGCTGCTTTACCAAGCATGATAGACGCAGAGCAGTATTTATCGGCTGAAAGTTCAACGGCGCGTTCTACCTTTTGCTCATTAAGGCCTTCACCTTTGACCCGAAAGTGCATATGGATTTTTGTGAAAACTTTAGGGTCCGTGTCTGCGCGTTCAGCTTCAACATCAACATCGACATCTTCTACGTTTTCGCGCCCGCGTTTTAATATGTAAACAACATCGTAAGCCGAACAGCCCCCCATTCCCATCAGAAGCATTTCCATTGGGCGAGGTCCCAAATTTCGTCCTCCACCTTCGACGGCACCATCCATGACAACGGCGTGCCCAGAGCCACTTTCAGCTATGAAGGCGACGTTCTCGATCCATTTTACACGTGTTTTCATATTCAGGTTCCTTAAGTGTCAAAAAGAATTGGCAAAGTAGCTACTGTTCTTCCGTCGACACAAGAAGAAATGTATTGAGATCACGCATTAATGACAAAGGCATAAAATGCTGGAGGGCAGAAAGAACTAACAGAGAGACTTAAGAGAAGTAGATTGAATTCAGTATCTTCAATTTGATTGTGTCATGCTCAACATTAAAAGGGAGAAACAGTACAGTGTAAGACTGTTGTTGTAGCTCTCTTTTTACTGCTGATTCCCATGTCATCTGTTTGGTAACTAGGTGTGGCTTTTTGGTGTTATAGACATGGGCCAAACGAGATTTGGCATCTGCAACGGCATTTTCTGGTAATGCTTCTTCTATGGGAGATCGACTGGCTTTTATGCCAAAGTTTTCCCGGCAGTGATCACCTGTAATAGACACAAAGAAACTGGTTTCTTTCAGAGCATCGAAGAGCATAATATCGGGGAGGGCTTCACGTACAATACCAGGATTGAAATCAGACCAGACGGGCAGTATTTTATCAGCTTTCAATTCTAGCCAATAGCGATAGAGATTGGTTTGAGCGACAGATTTTAAATTCTGTTCGCTCACTTCCAAAACTTTAACTATATCAAACGTTTTTGCCATGGTTACAGTACTGTTCAATACTCTTTTGTTAAGACTCGATCGCGGCAAGGCCACCGTATTTAACACGTTTCATTCTAACATGGGTTAATATCCGGCAAAAATATGGTTATTATCTGTCTAATGATAATTTTCACACTTTTGAAGGCTGGTAGGGGCTGAAACTGCCGAGGTATTGAATGAAACAGGTGCAGACGATATTTGATATTCGTACAGAAGGGCAAGGCCTTTATGATTTTACCCACGAAGTTTCTCTTTGGGCAGAGCAACAGCATTTTGTTTGTGGGCTCTTAACCCTTTTTATTCGGCATACTTCGGCTTCTTTGACGATTCAAGAGAATGCTGATCCCGATGTACAGTTTGATCTGAATAATTTTTTTCGTCGATTCGTTGAGGAAAATCCATCCCTTTATCGTCATACTTGCGAGGGGCCAGATGATATGCCTGCCCACATTCGCTCTGCCCTGACTGACGTACAGCTTAGTATTCCTATCGTTCATGGGGCATTGGCGCTGGGTACCTGGCAAGGAATTTATCTTTTTGAGCACCGTGCGATGGCACATGAACGTCAGGTTGTTGCCCATCTGATCGGCGAATAGACCGCCTTTTTTTATCTTATTTTAACTCAGCACTATAATTACAGCACTGACTTACTGTGTTGTTTTCGCCGCGGATGATTATTTGTTTTTGGGGCGGAAGGCTTTGCAATAGCTGTTGTTCGTTTCTAAAAACGGCCCGCCGATAAGATCAATGCAATAGGGGATAGCGGGGAAAACAGCGTCCAGACAGTCTTTAATTGCGGATGGTTTTCCGGGAAGGTTAACCATCAGGGTCTTTCCCCGAATACCTGCGGTTTGGCGAGAGAGAATAGCAGTTGGCACAAAATTCAGGCTTACCTGTCGCATCAATTCGCCAAAACCGGGCATGAGTTTTTCACTCACAGCTTCTGTTGCTTCGGGGGTGACATCTCTGGGCGCAGGGCCTGTACCGCCAGTCGTCACGATCAAGGCGCATTTTTCTGTATCGGCCAGTTCAATTAAGGTCTGTTTGATAAGATCCTGATTATCCTCTATGATCCGCGTGACAGGTTTCCAAGGGGATGAGAGAATTTGCGATAGTTCCTTGTGTATTGCTGGCCCGCCAAGATCTTCGTATTCACCACGACTGGCGCGATCAGAAACGGTGACAATACCGATTTTCGCAATAACGGATTGGGCAATAGGTGATGACGTTGTGGCGATACTCATAAAGTGCTCCTGAGGGCGTCGTGTTGTATCTCTTTCGAGTGCGTGATTTTTCTGACGATGAGGTCAACGTTATAGGGGAACCGTTCTGATATCTGAATAGTAAATTAAACATGTGGTGTATTTGATGAAGATCAAGGCACTGTTGGCTTGGGCTCAGCATTATCCATGGAATAATTACGAGATTTATTTCAGAGATTTTCCAGATGCATGACAAAAATGCACCCTCCAGTGTGCCGCCTTTTACACCAATGCTGTTTGCCGGGTTTATAATGCGGCCCGTTCCTGCATTCTCTCTCAATCCTGTTGCCAAGTATGTTCTGGCAAGAATGAAAAAATTATATCCGGAAATTTTCTCTCGTCTGGCTATCTTGGAAAACGTCAGCTTTCTTATCAATCCAACAGACCTGCATTACCGGTTTTATCTGTCTGTTAAAGAAAGAGAAACCCATATTGATATTCTGGACAACGATGCAGAGCACCCAGAGGCTCAGGCTGCAATTTCTGGCCCGATGGTTGATTTGTTGAAGCTGATGGAAGGTCGTGTCGACGGGGATGCTCTCTTTTTTTCAAGAACCTTGAATATCGAGGGAGATACCGAAGCCGTCCTTACCCTTCGTAATGCTGTTGATAGCGCGGATGTCAGGCTTGTCGATGTATTAGGTGGTCCGATTCCCTTTATAAAACCAGATTTTACGAAGTTTTTTTCAAAGGTGAATTCCCTTGGTGAAAGCCTTGAGAAAGACTTTCGGACTGCGCAACGGTCTATCCTGCTTCCAATTATGCGACATGTAAGTGAAATAGATAAAGAGATGGACAGGTCCGAGGATCGGATGAGGAAAATGGATAAGGAACTCGTCAGAATCAAAACGTCTTTGAAAAAATTACAACAGCCTGCCGGAGGGGTAAGGTAATGGAGCTTGTTTGTCCTGCTGGAACGCCAGCTTCTTTACGTGCAGCTTTGGATGCCGGGGCCGATGTCGTTTATGTCGGCTTTAGGGATGAGACTAATGCGCGTAATTTTCCGGGCTTGAATTTTAGTCCTGAAGAGCTTGAGGAAGGGGTGAAAAAAGCCCATGACATGGGAAGACAGGTATATGTTGCGATCAATACCTATCCTCAGGCCGGAAATTTGGAGCCATGGTATAGAGCTGTTGATGCCGCTGCCAGAATAGGCGTTGATGCTGTTATTCTCGCAGATGTTGGCTTGTTGGACTATGCCAAAAGGCATCACCCTAGCTTGCGACGTCATTTATCTGTGCAGGCCTCGGCATCCAATCCTGAAGCAATTAACTTTTATCGCTCTGCTTTTGATGTTCAGCGTGTTGTTCTCCCCCGCGTTTTAACGGTTCGTGAGATTGCAGAGCTGATAACAGAGATTGATGTTGAGACCGAGGTTTTTGCCTTTGGCGGGATGTGTGTCATGGCAGAAGGACGGTGTTCTCTTTCTTCCTATGCTACTGGAAAATCCCCCAACATGAATGGTGTGTGTTCGCCGGCCAGTCATGTTGAATATGAACACCGTCGCGGAAAACTTGTTTCCAGGCTAGGGGAATTCACGATCAATTCTTTTCCAAACGAAGAGGCGGCTGGTTATCCCACTTTATGCAAGGGAAGGTTTATCGGACATACGGGCGATCCGTCGTATCTTTTTGAAGAACCGACCTCGTTGAATGTCATGATGATGTTGCCTGAACTCATTCAGGCAGGCGTGAAAGCACTGAAAATAGAAGGACGCCAACGGGGAAAGGCTTATGTTCATCAGGTAGTCTCTGGTTATCGGCATGCCATTGATGCAGCAATGAAGGGGGAACCGGTTCCATTTATGGATATGGGAAATATTACCGAAGGAACTCGGTCTACCGCGGGTGCTTACGAAAAGAATTGGAGATAAGGTTTAATGAGTTCACAGGTAATCAGTTCACAGGCGAAACTTACGCTTGGCCCTGTTCTTTATAATTGGCCTGCAGAACAAAGGCGGGATTTCTACTTCAAGATCGCAGATGAAGCCCCTGTTGATGTTGTTTATATCGGAGAGGTCACCTGTTCCAAGAGAACACCGTTTTTAACACCTTTTATCCCTGAAATTTGTGATCGTCTCGAACAGGCCGGCAAAGAAGTTGTGATCTCAACTCTTTCGCTTGTGATGTCAAAGCGCGAAAGAAAGGAACTGCATGAAGTTGTTCAGGATAGTCCTTGGATTTTAGAGGCGAATGATCTTTCAGCCATTGGATTACTTGAGGGGAGGGAACATATCGTTGGCCCTTTTGTGAATGTTTATAACGAAGATACGTTGGGCTATTTTTATCAAAACGGTGCCCGGCGAATTGTTTTGCCGTGTGAGCTATCAGGAAAGGCTATCGAACGGCTTTTAGCGTCCAATAAGGATCGAGAAATTGAAATTCAGGCGTTTGGTCGGGTGCCCTTGGCGTTGTCTGCACGTTGTTATCATGCAAGGTCGCACGGGTTGAGTAAGGATGGCTGTTTGTATGTGTGTGAACAAGATCCCGACGGTATGAATGTGGAGACGTTGGACGGGGAACCATTCCTTGCCGTGAACGGAACACAGACAATGTCGTATACAGTCACTAATTTATTGCATGAACTTGATGATCTTGTGCAGTTCGGGGCAACACATTTCAGGTTGTGGCCACAAGATCTGGATATGGTGAAAGTGATTCAAACTTTCAGAGAGCGGCTAGATGGAAGTTTAGAGGAAAGGGCAGCACAGGAAATATTATCAGATCTTGTCAAGTTTGCTCCGTTTTCTAACGGTTTTTATCATGGAGTGGAAGGAAATCATTTGGTTGAAATGAGAGAGAAAATCTAACGGATTTTAAGTCTGGAAGCTATCGTGTATGATGTTTTTCCCTTGGGGAAGATTCTCTCGACATTTTAGCTTCGCAGGTTATTGGATTGAAATTATACTCGGAACAAGAGCGTCAGTTATGGGGCAAGAAAAACCGGGCTCTGTACGAATATTGGTTATCTATTCATCCTGATCAGAATACGCTTCCCGGTCGGCAACATCTTGATCCGATGGATATTCCTTTGCTCTTACCAAACATCTGGCTGGTTGATGTAAAACAAAACCCCATAAGGTTCCGGTTTCGTCTGTTTGGAACAGCACATTATGCGGCTATGAATCGGGATTGCACGGGGATGTGGATTGACGAAGCCTTTCCGGATTTTACCCGTTCCGGCTTTGACGAAGATTATGTGAATATTGTCGAAACAAAAATGCCCGACTATCGCAAAGGCCCCGCTTCGTATCACATTCCGAACTATAAAACGATTGAACGGATAATGTTACCGCTTGCAGAAAATGGTTCTGATGTGAATATGATTCTTGCCCTAACAGTATATTTTTAATTTCATTTGATTGTCTGCGATTTGTGATTTTTATCGAATACTCTCTGACTTAAAATATTTTGATGACACGTTTTTTGGGGGAATGATGACCTCGTCACAGGAACTTTACTTAGAAAAATTAATGTCTGCCTCAAAAGCAGCACAACAAATCAAAGACAATAGTAATCTTATGATTTCCATGGGGGTCTCAATGCCCCCGGCTTTGATGCAGGCGGTTGCGGATCGTGCATTGGGCGGAGATCTTACCTGTCTGAAAACCTATTATATGCACGCCAGTTCGCATGCCGGAACAACAATTCTCAATCCCAAAGTTATGTCTGTTATCAAGCCACATTCACTTTTTATGAGTAGTCATGATCGTTTAATTGAAAAACTGGGGCTGGAACAAGGTAAACGCTGGTTGGAATACATTCCCAGTACTTTTCATCAAGTTGGGCGCCTCATGAGTGAAACATTGGGTGCTGATTGTTTTATTGCAACCGTTTCCCCCATGGATCGACACGGATATTTTAGTCTGGGAACCAACAGTGATTATGGCACCACGGTTGCTCGCAATTGTGGAAAGCTGATTGTCGAGGTTAATGAGGAAATGCCAAGGGTTTTTGGCGAAGCCCTCATTCATATATCAGAAGTTGATGCCATCGTTGAAAATAATGCGCCGCTTCAAGAGGTTTTACCGTCAGCACCGCAACAGGTGGATGAGGTTATTGCCAAACAAATAGTCGAGTTAATTCCTGATGGTGCGACAATCCAAATGGGGGTTGGGGGCGTGCCGAATGCTGTGGCCAGTTATCTGGTAGGACACAACGATTTGGGCCTGCATAGCGAGTTGTTGTCACCGGGCATCATGGACTTGATAAAAAGCGGTGTTATCAATGGTCGACGCAAAACGTTACACAGATTGAAACACCTGTTCACTCTGGCTTTGGGTAATAAAGAACTTTATGACTTTATGGACGATAACCCATCACTTGCGGGATATCCTGCGTCCTATATTAATGACCCGACAATTATTGCTCAAAACGAGAATATGATTTCGGTTAATTCAGCGTTACAAGTTGATTTAACGGGGCAAATTAATGCCGAGTATCTAAGGGGCCGAGAATTTAGTGGTCCGGGTGGACAGCTTGATTTCGTTCGCGGGGCTTATGCGTCTCGCGGGGGGAAGTCATTTGTTGCCCTGCACTCAACGGCAAAGGCGGATACTGTCTCTCGAATTGTATCTCAACTGGATGGCCCGGCTACGGACCCCCGTATGGATACGCACCATGTAGTGACAGAATATGGCATGGTTGATTTGAAGGGGTTGTCACTCTCTCAAAGAGCAGAGTCTCTGATCGCGATTGCCCACCCGGATTTTCGCGATGAATTAAAAGAGTCCGCTCAAGAACGGGGGTTGTTGAGTTAATTGTACTGTCACAATAAAGGCATGTTAGAATAATTTGACTAGCTTTGTTGCGGTGCACAATTGATCTGGCTATAGTACCTTTGATTCGTAAAACGAAGTCCGAGTATGGCTGCGTTTTATCTTAAGTATTACCCAGACGATTATCCAAAGTATTACCCAAAGTATTACCCAAAGTATTACAGAGACCAAGATAATGGCTAAACGCACGACAATCCCACAGATTATGCGCCTTAAGGGGCAACGCCCTATTGTGAGTCTGACGGCTTATACGGCCTCATTGGCTAATTTGCTGGACGAGCATGTCGATTTTCTGTTGGTTGGCGATAGTATGGGTATGGTTATCTATGGAATGCCAAATACCCTGAGTGTCACGTTGGATATGATGATTGCGCATGGTGCCGCGGTTGTCCGTGGCAGCAAGAAAGCATGCGTGATTGTGGATATGCCCTTTGGTAGCTACCAAGCATCACCGTCACAGGCTTTTGAAAATGCGGCACGTATAATGTCAGAGACTGGCTGTGCTGGAATTAAACTTGAAGGTGGTCAGGAAATGGCCGAAACCATCGCGTTTCTTGTTGAACGCGGAGTACCCGTTTTGGCTCATGTGGGGCTGTTGCCACAACATGCCAATCAAGTTGGTGGTTTTCTGACACAGCGCGATGAAGAAAAAATCCTCGCTGATGCCCACGCGGTTACTAAGGCGGGGGCGTTTGCGACGGTTATCGAATGTACCGAACCCGAAATTTCACGCCGGATTAGTGAAGAGATTACAATCCCGACAATCGGCATTGGTGCAGGAGCTGATTGTGATGGTCAGATTCTGGTGACCGAAGATATGATTGGTCAAGGTACGGGGTATGTTCCTTCTTTTGTTAAGCGCTATGCGCAGGTCCACGAAGACATCACAAAGGCTGTTCAGAACTATGCCAATGATGTTCGTAACCGGGATTTTCCCAGCAAATAGCCCGTAAATTGTCTGTAAATACTTCGTGATCACTAGATGGTTATCATGGACTAATTGAGTCTAGGATTTCATGAGTGTGGTCTCTGGTAAATGGTTGCTTCTGATCTTTAGTTTGGAGGCTGTAGTCTCCTGACAAAGGGCCTTGTGATGTGCTTGTGTTAAAAAAAAACGAGTGTTTCCTGAATAGAATATTCCCCTCATAAGTCCTAAAGCTATTCTTGGAAGTAAAATTTCGTTAAACGCATTTATTTAGTGATCCAGAGTGGTCGAATTTTCTTTTATGAACCTTATGGCTCTGACATAAGGGAAACAAGAATAAGGCGCCTGTTTATGGCTGCTTTTTTACAATCGGGATAATAGATGAGGATATTGACGTGAGCGAAAAAAATACAGAGAGCGATGAGCTCCTTGATGGACTGAGAGACGAATTGGTCGAATTCGGTGCTGAAGACCTGATCGTTTTTGGTTTGCGCTATACCGATGACGACGAAATTGATCTGTCTATTTGGGATTCTCTTGGTGACCCAGAGCTTGTTGCCGATCTTTTGGAGGATTATGTGAAAGCTTATCGTCGCGAAAATAAGCCCAAAAAATAACCGACCCAATTAGAACCTAAGTGACAAGTTGATAGCTGAGAAGATAAATATATGAGCGATACTGAAACCAAAGACGATGAGTTTTCTTGGGATACAACTGTTACCTTACGTGGCAGCGAAATTGTTATACCGCTTAAGGCTTCTGTAATTAAGCAGGAAATTGAAGACCAAATTTCGATCAAAGGATCGCATCGAAAAGCGATTTTGCGGTCAACCGTGAAGAAATTCTCTGCTGGCTTGAAAAAAGGAGCAGAAAATCTTCAAGGGGATGCGTTGCAGGAATTTCAGTGGAATGCCTTTATCCTTTTGATTGATGACATTATTGCCAATCGGCATATGGCAATGCGATCAGATGCATCTTTGGTCGAAGAAGCGATCGCCGATCCCAGGTTACAGGCACCAAGATAATTTGTTTAGATGCCGGCCCTAGAAGTTTTGGATGTGCTTCATACGGTATTAAGTAAAGCAAGAGTGTTGTAAGATGGAAAAGAGATTAACGGCGTCCCATTGGGGGGCATATTATCTTTCTGTTGATCAGGGAAAAATAACGGATGTTGCCCCTCATGAAATGGATCCGGATCCATCTGCAATCGGACAATCATTTGTTGATGGCATACAACACCCTTGTCGGGTGAAACGCCCTGCCATTCGTAAAAGTTACCTAGAAAAGGGGCCCGGTGCGGCAACGGATAAACGTGGCGCGGAACCTTTTATTGAGGTTGAATGGGATACGGCTTTCGATCTGGTCGCCAAAGAGCTGGATCGTGTTCGAAATGATTTTGGCAATCAATCTATCTTTGCAGGGTCCTATGGGTGGGCCAGTGCTGGGCGCTTTCACCATGCGCCTAGTCAAATTCATCGTTTCATGAATTCTATTGGTGGTTACACCAAATCTGTGAATACCTACAGCTATGCTGCATCTGAAGTGATTCTGCCTCATGTTGTTGGCTCTATGGCCTGGCTGTTGTCACAACATACATCTTGGCCTGTATTGGAAAAACATTGCCAATTAATCGTGATGTTTGGAGGGGTTGCCCTCAAAAATGGGCAGATAAACGCAGGCGGAGTTGGGCGCCATTCGGCAAAGAAAGGCCTGCTCGCTTGTAAAAAGGCTGGAACAAAGTTTGTTAATTTTGGCCCGATCCGGGATGATGTCGATGATGCTTTAGACGCGGTTCATCACCAATTGCTGCCGAATAGTGATGTTGCTGTTATGCTTGCGTTGGCATACCAGCTTTATGATGGCGGGCTGCACGATCAAGGTTTCTTGAATAAATACTGCGTTGGGTTTGAGCAGTTTAAGCCATATTTACTCGGGGAAAGTGACGGGCAGCCAAAGGACGCTGTCTGGGCCGAGAAGATTTCCGGGGTTGACGCGTCGGTCATCCGCAGTCTTGCAAAGGAAATGGCAAGAAAGCGGACGATGATTACGGCCAGTTGGTCCCTGCAACGTGCTGACCACGGTGAGCAAACGCATTGGATGACGATTGTTCTGGCGGCAATGCTGGGGCAAATCGGCTTGCCCGGCGGCGGCTTTGGCCTTGGCTATGCTGGTGTAAATGGTGTGGGGCATCAATTCAATAACTTTACGTGGGCGTCGCTGGACCAAGGCGTTAATAAAGTGCGGGACTTTATTCCAGTCGCGCGGATCAGTGACCTGCTGTTAAATCCTGGTGGCCGCTTTACCTATAATGGACAGAGCTATACTTACCCAGATACAAAGGTGGTGTATTGGGCAGGGGGCAACCCGTTCCATCACCACCAGGATTTGAACCGTCTGCTGAAGGCATGGCAAAAACCGGACAGCATCATTGTGCACGAGCAGACGTGGAATGCACTATCCCGTCACGCAGACATCGTTTTGCCCGCAACAATGACAGCCGAGCGCAATGATATCGTTTGTGCAAAGCGCGATGATGATATTTTTGCGGTAAAACAAGTTGTTGAACCAGTTGGTCAGGCTAAAAACGATTATGATATTTTTTGCGGTATCGCTCGATCTATTGGCGTTCTGGACCGCTTCAGCGAAGACCGGAATGAAATGGATTGGTTCAGGCTGTTTCATGCTAAAAATCGCCAGCGAGCGGCCAGTTTTGGTATTGATATGCCGGATTTTGACAGTTTTTGGGAGGCTGGTGAATATTCATTGCCCGCGAGTAAGGATCTAGTCTTGATGGAAGATTTTCGCAAAGATCCTGAGGGGCATAAGCTCAGAACACCATCTGGATTGATTGAGATTTATTCCAAGACCGTTGCCTCTTTTGAGTTGGAAAGCTGCAAGGGGCATCCAATGTGGCTGGAGCCCAAAGAGTGGTTACGGTCACCATCTGCGCAGCAATACTCTTTGCATCTCATCTCAAATCAACCGGCAACGCGCCTACATAGCCAGCTTGACCATGGGAAAACCAGCCAGCAAAGCAAGGTGTCGGGCCGGGAAGCTATAACGATGCACCCTGATGATGCGCAAGCGAGAAATCTAAAAGTTGGTGATGTGGTTCGGGTTTATAATGATCGTGGCGCTACTCTTGCCGGATTGATTATCAGTGCAACGGTGCAGCCCGGTGTTGTCCAGCTACCCACAGGGGCGTGGTACGATCCGCTTGAGCCTGGGGTTATTGGAAGTCTGGATAAAGCCGGGAACCCTAATGTTCTAACCAGAGACGAAGGAACGTCAGAACTGGGGCAGGGGCCAACAGCTCATTCAACGTTGGTTGAAGTCGAGAAGTTCGTCGGTCCTGTCCCTGAGGTAACTGTTTATAGCCCTCCTGAAATACAATCCCTTTAGAGGGGCTAATAGAATGGGATGGAAGACTTTATTTAGTGCTCTATTCTTTCTCGTTTCTGGAAAATTAAGGGCGATGACTATTGCCCCATTTTGAGCCTGCGGTTTTCAGGCTTGCAAATACCCAGCTATCATTCTTTCTTGGGGAATCATTTTTACTAAAAGCCGCTGAAGAAACAAGGTGGTATGATCCATTTTGGTAGATGAAGGTTGGTAATGACCTTTGTGCCACATTCGTGCCTCGGCAGGGTATGGCTCCGACGTTTGGAATTCGTTGTTTAGAGAGCCGTTGCACGCATCCGCTGGAAAGGCGAACAGCATGCTCCCAACCGTTGTGATAGCCAGCATTAAACATTTTTGCTGTCCCGGTTCTTAATTGGTGACGCATATTTTTGTTGAGGCTTTTTAAGCCTAACCAGCCAGTATGCTGGCCTAAAGGTCTTTTTAAAGTAACAAGTGCCCAATCACCAGCAATGCTGGCCAAGCTGTCTGGCGATTTCGGGTTATAGTTATCTGAAATTTCTACACGGGCAATATTTGATGATGCCATGTGCTTGTCGTGTTGATAGGCTGCGCGATAGTGGAGCTCATTTTTGTTCCACCATCTCTTTTCTGCTTTGTTGTAAAGACAGTTTGCCTGAGTAATGAGGTGCCTTTTGCCAATCATGACGCCAGTACAGTGGCTTTTGCCCCCAATATTAAGGCGACCAATGGTGCTCCAGGGGTAAGTCTGTGCATCAACAGTGCCGTTGTTATCCGGTTTCCGGTGCAAAGGCATTGTACTTTCTTTTGCATAGAGGGAGGATGCCTGAGCTCCTGATGGATGAGCTAGTGTTGATAGAATTACAACGGATACGAACAAAGAGGACATTCCCAAGGCAAGAGATTT
The DNA here is from genome assembly GCF_048259265.1 of Kiloniella sp. NCBI lineage: Bacteria > Pseudomonadati > Pseudomonadota > Alphaproteobacteria > Rhodospirillales > Kiloniellaceae > Kiloniella > Kiloniella sp. The sequence continues at coordinate 657,105 of NZ_JBLXHT010000001.1, forward strand.
TGATGCAAGGGCGGCAGACTTGGATATAACAGCAAGCAAAATATAAAACTCTTTAACTAATCTACGAGAGAAGCTGTGAGAAAACGCAGCGTTGAAAATGAAGGTAGCAAGTCGGCTATTAAAAGGGTGTGACCATTTTGGGATTCTTTTTTTAACCGATTCTTAATAATTTCAATCCTCTATGGAGGTATAGTTGTAAGTAGAAAAAGGTATTTTTTCCTTATAATTACGTAATTTGAGCGTGTTCAAACGTGGAAGTAGAGAAAAATGTACACAATGGCTTGCTCTTAATCGTATGAAACGGTATAGATATCTCTGAATTTATTTCTGCTGTGGGTTGCAGCACTCATTAAGGGGTGGACAATGAAAACAAAAAGTTTTCTGTTCGGGGCTGTTGCGGCTGTGATCGCTGCTGCACCGGCAAATGCTGGACCGCTGGACGCAATGTTCGGTGGGTTATTTGATACTGATACTGCTCAAGGGCTTGAAGTAGAAGGCGTTCAGTTCAGTAATGCTTTGTACGACGGGTATCTTGCGCTTTCTGCTGAGCGTGATGACAATTGGGACTTGGTTGATGCCGAGCACTTCAATCACAAAGCGCGTACTGCTGCACGTCGTTCTTCTGTTGTGCCAGATGCGCCAGATGATCGCTGGTTGAGAGATGACCAAAAACCTGAATTTGCTGATGCTCTTTTGCGTATGCGCAAGGCATTTGACCGTGGTGGTCGTGTTATTGCTCCTCAGCTTGCTGCTAAAGCTCAAGTTAATTATGACTGCTGGATTGAAGCAACTGAAGCTGGACGTTCTGTTCAGTATCAACCTTCAACCCGTGGTGCCGAGTGTAAAGAAGCTTTCGATGCTGCGATGAACGGCCTTGATGCTCTTGCAACTTTCAAACTTACAGACTTCCAGCCTTATATTTCTCCTGCGCCAGCAGCAGACGAGGCTCCGTTGGCTAGCTCATTCCTTGTTTACTTCAACTTTGATAGCACAGTAGCTACAGATGCTGGTCGTCAGTCTCTGGAAGAAGCTCTTTCAGCTGCGCAGGGTAACGATGCGTCAACAGTACGTATGGTTGCGCACGCTGACCGTTCTGGTGCTGTTGATTACAACCAGGCACTTTCTCAACGTCGTCTTTCAGTAGTGATGGAAGCAATGGCGCGTGCAGGTGTTGATGTGGGACGTATCGTTCCGGATGCTGTTGGTGAGACACAGTCTCTTGTTCCAACCGAAGATGGTGTACGTGAGCCAGGTAACCGCGTTGTGGAGATCGATCTGGTTCAATAATCTGATCTGACAATACTAAAATTTGGCCTTATGGCCATTTAAAAGCCCTGCCGATTCGGTAGGGCTTTTTTTTTATGAAATAATCCAGACGCATTAAGTTGGTAATATTTTGGAAAGGATTCTTTAGCTCTTTGTTAGCTCAAGTGTCCTATAAGTTTGTCTGTACGGGTTATTACGTAGTGTTTTCAACCTCAAAAAAAGGTTAAAATAAAATTAACAATTAAAACTCATATATATTGATGTAGGTTTTTGAAATGAATCACTTGAGTTGAAAATAGTCTATAGTAATATTAACCCAAAGTTTAATGGGCGTCGTACGCCTGCCAAAAATATGTGCCGTACAATATTGTACATACAGGGGCACAAAGACATAGGAACCTTAAGGGGGATTCCAAATGACTGATGATGTAAAACAAAACGGTGGTGAAGCAATGGTTGATACAAATGATGTGAATGTCGTTGGGGAAACTGGGCGTGAGACCCTTGTCGGGCAGGCTGCGGGGGCAGTTGATGTTTCGGCGCCAGCCGCAGGTGAAACCGTTAATGTTACTCTCGTTAAGGGGCAGACTGCCAATCTTACCTTTGATGCGACTGCTGCAACGCCAATCGTTGAGGGCAATGATTTTGTTCTAACGTTCGATACTAATGGTGATGGGGACGCAGATAGCCGAATTGTTTTCCAGAACCTAGTCGAAGAATCACAGGGTGCTGATGCGCCTGTTCTTGTTATTGGTGGTATTGAACTTTCTGCTGGGCTTCTTATTGGTCAGGCACAGGCTCTTGCCGAAGGTGAAACGCTTGAAACAGCAGCCGGTGCGGGTGCCGGCCCAACTGGCGGCGGCGGAAGCACGTATAGTGATGATCTCGGTAGTGCGATTGATCTCCTAAATGCGCAGGGCGTTATTGACCCAACAGAACTTCAGTTTGGTTTACTTAGCAGCTTGGATGAAATTACAGATCCGGCGCAGGGAACTCTATTGATCAGCTTCCTGACGACTATTACGGAAGTTGAAGAAGGTCCTGATGGTGGTATTACGGGTTCCTTCGGTGGTGGTTTTGAAGACTGGCTACCTAATCATCATTTAACAGATGGTGATGCTGGTGAAGATAGCAGCCCATTCTTAGGGGATGGTTCGCGGGAAGCCTTTTCAGCGCCGATGCGTATGGTGTTGACCTTTGTTCCATCTGATAATGAGACACTTGATACCGTTGTTATTAACGAGCTGCCAGAAGGCGTACGCCTGTTTATCGGCGGAAGTGAAGAAGGCGATGAATATACAGGCGGATTCCCTGTAACGGTTTCTCCTTCTGACTTTGAAGACATCTATGTGCTGCCTCCGCAACATTCTGACGCTGATATCACGATTACAGGTTCAGCAACGATTTCCGATCCAGATTCTGGTGAGAGCGCGACGCTTGGTTACACAACTGTTGCTGTAATTGACGCTGTTGCTGATCTTCCTGATGGCCTAAATATTGGTGATGATGGTGGTCAAAATGGACTGCAAACGGCAACATTTAGTGAAACGGCAAGGGCCGTTTCACCGAGTGGTGGTGTTGTTAATTCTGGTGATGAAGAAGACGTCGTTACGATCCCTGTAACTGTCGAATTCTCTGATTTTGCAGATGATTCAGAAGCACATGAACTTGTGATTGATGGCGTTCCAGAGGGATGGGATATTCGTCCAGTTCCTGGTGCAGAAATCTGGCAAATGGACGGAGATAACGTTTATCAGGTAACGTTTGGTACTGATGGTAAGCCTGTACTTACTCTCGTTACCGATACTTCTGATCTTCCTGCCTCTCTTCAGCACCAGATTGCCTTGGCAGCTGGAGTGACTCCTTCTCCAGATGCTTTAAGCACGCTTGAAAATACAATCGGCGACGAAGTCGCAGATGATGGCTATGTCCGCTATTTCATCGATGTTTCAGAAAATGTTGATGACGCAAACGGCGGTAATACAGCCGATACATCTGACGATGGGTCGGGAAGCCTGACCACGAATATTTCCTTTAATCCTAATGACTGGACGAATGATCGTTTACCTGATGGTACGCCACGTGGCGGTGAAGGTGCCGAGGGTGATGAGGGGCCTGCGACAATTACGGTCCATGCTGTTGCAACTGAAACCGTACCGGAAGGTTCTGGTTCAGAATTGACAGACGCTGATGGAACGCCGGTTGACGAGAATAATCAGTCTGTAGCTGGTCCCGTGTCTGTTGATATTTCTATTAATGAAGATATTCCAGAGTTCACGTCTTCAATTACGTTGATCCACGATGAGACGCAACGTACGGTTAGTGTTGAAGGTGCTGGTGTTGACCCTGATTCAAATGATATTCCTGATGTTCCCGCGCCTGTACAAGCTGTTTTAGACGCAAGATATAAAGCTTTAAAAGGTGATGATGGGGCTGAGTTGGGCGATGCCGTCGGTCAAGCTCAGAACACCTTTACCTATGATCTGAAGACCGATGGTTCTAATGACGAAACGGATGGTTCTGATGGTCCAACAGATACTGATGCACCTCTGAACACAAACCCATCTACTCCAGATGATCTGGAAGCTATTACTTTCGATCTGTCTGGTGACGTCGATAGCCTGTTAACTTCTGGTGGGTCTGTTATTACACTTCATCAGGATTCTGATCAGCCACAAGTGGTCTGGGGTATTGATGAATCCGGCAATGTTATTTTTGCGGTTCATATCGATGGAACCCTTAACAATGACGGTAACACGGGTAATCTTACCTTTGTTCAGTATGGTCCGATTGATCATAATCAGCCGGGTGATGGCGGTGAGGGATCGCACGACGAAAATGCCTCTTTTGATCTTCCAATCAGATTAACTGACGATGAAGGCGATAGCGTTACTGCAACAGCCACGATCAACATCGAAGATGACGGCCCTGTTATCACGAAGTTTGAAACCAATGATGGCGCTGATATACGTCTTGACGAATCAGTTGGTACTGATGATGGCGATAGCAATGCAGATGATGAAACATCTGCACCAACAGCCGGAGCAATTGGCTTTGCCACGATTGATGCTTCAAGCCTGATTACCTACGAATACGATGCTGGAACAGATGGTGAGAAATCGTCTGTATTCTCGTTAACTCTTGATAACAGTGCTTCTGGACTGTTTGATACTGCTTCAGGTGAAGCCGTTGTTTTAATACAAAACGGCAATGTCATTACAGGTACTGCTGGTAATGGCGGGGCGGCTGTCTTCACTATTACTGTTGATCCTGCCACAGGCGGGGTGACTGTCGAACAATTCCGTGCGTTGAAACATAGTGATACAGATGATCACGATGAAGCGACTGATCCGTTGGAAATTGCGGCTGGTGCTATCAAACTAACAGTCACGCTAACGGATGGTGACGATGATACAGATAGCGAGTCAGTTGAACTTGGTAGTTTGATCAAGTTTGAAGATGATGGTCCTACGGCGGATCTATCCTCTAAGCAAGATGCCGAGATCCGTCTGGACGAGACAGATAACGACAGTGATGATAATGATGTTGGCGGTCTGCTTGC